>JACPZW010000021.1 GCA_016195265.1 Acidobacteriota bacterium
CCCGAGTGGCGCGTGCCGCAGTACTCGGCGCAGAAGAGGCGATAACGGCCCGGCTTGGTCGGCTGGAACCAGAGATTCGTGTAGCGGCCTGGAATGACGTCGGCCTTCACGCGGAACGCCGGGACGAAGACGTCGTGGATGACGTCCTCGGACGTCATGATCAGCTTCACCGGCCGGCCGACGGGCACGTGCAGCTCGTTGATCTCGCGCTGGCCGTCGAGGTGCTGGAACTTCCACATCCACTGCTTGCCGACGACGTAGACGTTGATCGTTTCGTCGGGCGGCCGCGAGATGGCCATGTAGACGCTCGAGCTCCAGACGAAGATCACCATCGCGATGATGAACGGGATGACGGTCCACGTGATTTCGAGCGCCATGCCGCTGTGTCCGGCGGCGCCGACGCCGGCCGGATCGCGCCGGCGGTACTTCGCGGCGAAGTACACGATCAGGCCGGCGATCAGGACCGAGAAGAAGACCGAAATCGCGACGAGAAAGAAGTACAGCGCGTCCACTCGACCGGCCATGGTCGAGGCTTGTTCGGGAAAGAGCGGGGTGCCGGACCACATAGGCTAGTTCTTGGTGCCTGGTGCCTGGTGACTGGTGACTGGAAATGCCTTCGAGCCACCAGCCACCAGCCTCCAGCCACCGCGTCGCTCGCGACGCACCATGACAATGATGAAGGTGCCGATGAGCAGGACCGTGACTACGCCGGCCACGCGCAGGGCGCGCATGATCACGAGACCGTAGCGCCCGGTCATCGGATCGTAGTGATAGCAATACAGAAGAATCTGATCGACCATCGTGCCGACGCGGCCGTTCGAGGCCTCAATGAGCGCGTACCGCAGATCGCGCGGGCCGTACTCGATGCCGAAGAGGTAGCGCGCGAGCCGGCCCTCGGGCGTCAGCACGATGACGCCGGTCGGGTGCGCGAACTGCTTCGATTCCTTGTCCCACACGTAGCGGAACCCGGCGGCCTTCGTCAGCCGCTCGATGGACGGCTGATCGCCGCTGAGGAAGTGCCAGCTCTCGGACGCCCCTGCGCGCCGGTAGCGCTCGAGGTAGAACGCTTTCTTCGCCGCCGCCGTCGCGGGCGTGTCGCGCGGATCGAAGCTGACGGTGACGATCTCGAAATCCTTCCCGGGATCCATCGACAGCACGTTCAGCGCGCCCGACAGGCCGTTGATGACCAGCGTGCACAGCATCGGGCAGTCGTAGTACGCGAAAACCAGGACGACGGGCTTCCCGCCGAAGTAGTCGCCGATCTTCACCGTGCGCCCGGACTCGTCGCGGAACGGCACGTCGAGGGGGATCAGCTGGTCGAGATTCTGATCGAAACCAATCTCACGCAAGGCCGCCGGCATCGTCGACGCGGGCGTGCCGGGCGCCTGCCGGTAGCCGGCGTTCGGCGCGCCGGTCATCTGTGCGAAGGCCGGCGCCGCCACGAAGAAGACCGCCACGAAGAGCGAAACCACGGAGGACACCGAGGGCACGGAGCGAGAAACCAGTAGGTACCCGATCAGATTCTTCCTCCGTGTCCCCCGTGTCCTCCGTGGTTCCATCTTCTTCATCGCGTCTGCTCGCTTTGCGAACGCGCGGGCAGTCCACGTTCCAACGTCAGCCTGATTGCCTCATCGATGGGAATGCGTACCGTGCCGGCGTTCTTGTCCACCAAGCCGTACGATCCGAGGATCTGCTCCTCCTGATCGCGGAGGTCGCGCAGATCCTGGCGCGGGTTGGTTTGCAGCCTCGGCTCGGGCGGCGTCTTGGCGGCCTGCGTCGCCGCGAGCGGGTACTCCGGCTCGACATGGCGGGCTTCGCGGGCGTCGAAGAACGAGAACACCGCCCAGATGACGAGGTGGACGACGACGCCGCCGACGACCAGCGCGAGGCCGAAGCCCACGATGCCGCGGAAATTGACGTCGCTCGTCTCGTGATGCACGGTCATGAGTTCTTCAGTGCGCCGCGGCGGATCGCTCCGCTTTGGCTTTTTCCAGAATCCTGCCGAGCGCTTCGTCGAAACCCGGGTCGTGCAGCGGCAGAATGGCGCGTCCGCGCAACTGCCCGATGAAGCAGCCGAGCCAGATTGCGCCGAGCGAGACCGGCAGCACGACGTCGAGCCAGCTCACGCTGATGCCGGCGTGATGGAACTCGGGCGCGATCAGCCAGAACAGATCCACGAGCCGCGCAACCAGAATTCCGCCGGCGACCACGACGATCGTGCGCGGCTCGCGCTTCATGGCGCGCGACAGCAGCAGAAGGAACGGGACGACGAAATGAAACAGGATCAGCGTGACGCCGACGGCGCGCCAGCCGGTCTGCAGGCGATGGAGGTACCACGCGATCTCGGTCGGCAGATTGCCCGACCAGATGATCAGGTACTGCGAGAAGGAGAAGTACGCCCACAGCATGATGAACGCGAGCATCAGGTTGCCGAGGTCGTGGAAGTGCGCGGCGACAACGATCTTGTCGAGCGGTGCGCGGCGGCTCAGCCAGACCAGCACCACGATAAGCACGGCGAGCGCCGAGAGCGCCTGCCCGCCCATGATCAGCACGCCGTAGATCGTCGAGAACCAGTGCGGCTCGAGTGACATCAGCCAGTCGAACGACGCGAACGTGATCGTCAGGCCGTAGCCGAGCAGGCCGGCCGCGCTCAGCTTCTGCATCCGGCGCGCGAGGCCCGGCTCGGCGGTCGTGTCCTGCTCGAGCGACCACGCGTTCAGGAAGTACGTGAGCGTGTTCCAGACGAGGAAATAGAACGCCGCGCGTGCGAGGAAAAACGGCGCGTTCAGGTACAGATGCTTGTGCCGCAACGCTTCGTCGTGCGCGACGAGATCCAGATTCGTCCAGCTGTAGAGACGGAACATGCCGAACGCAATCGGCAGGAAGAGGCCCGTCATCACCGGCAGCACGCGCGTCGCGGCGCCGATCGGCCGGCGGATGACGACCCCCCAGCCGCCACCGGAGAGCTGGTGGACCATGCCGAGCGCGAGGCAGCCGAGCGTCACGCCCAGCCACAGCATGTAGGCCATCAGGTACGACTGCAGGAACTGCGTCGGCTCCATGAAGAGGCCGGCGAGCGAGGCGATCATGCCCACCGCGCCGCCGATCAGGAGCCGACGCTGGTACCCGGCCAGCTCGGGAATGGCGACGTCGGCGGTGTTGGTCAGCACCATTACTGGATCTTTCCGCGCTCGGCCGCCGGCACGTCGGCGAGCGTCGCGTGCTCGCTCAGCTGCAGCGCGCGCACGTAGGCGACGATCGCCCAGCGGTCCTCGGCCGTGATCTGCGCGGCGTAGTCGGGCATCGCGCCGAAGCCGTTGGTGATGACGTCGAAGAAGTGACCGGCCGCCACGTCGCGGAGCCGGTCCTGGTGAAACGACGGCGGCCGGCGGTAGCCGCGGCGGACGATCATGCCGTCGCCCTGGCCGGTGCGTCCGTGGCACGGCGCGCAGTAGATGTCGAAGCGCTCGCGGCCGCGCGCGAGGACCGGCGCGTCCACGCGGAACGGAAACACGGTCGCGTCGGCGCCGTTCGCCTTGCCCGTGTAGAGCAGCGCGTCCTCGTGCAGTTGCCCGCGGGCGACCGTCCCCGGCACGACGGGCCGTGCCGACCGCGCGTCGCCGAAGAACGCCGACTCGCGCAGCGGGATGTACTTCGGTTGATCGTGCATATCCTGCCGGCAACCGGAGACACAGAGGACACAGAGGACACAGAGGGAAAGTGGCCACAGAGACACAGAGGCACGGAGGGAAATGGGCCACAGAGTCACTGAGGCACAGAGGGATGTGAGCGAGCGTCCGGCTCGGCGCGGCGCCGCGAAGCGGCGATCCAGGCACACGACGGAGCGAAACGAACGACGCGGCATGGCGGTCGTGCGTTGTTCGTTTCGCTCCGTCGTGCGCCTGATGAGCGGCCTGCCGTGCAGGCCGCCCGCGTCGAGCCTCTCGCGCATGTCTCTTTTCTCTGTGTCTCTGTGAGCTCTGTGGCTATTCCTCTTCGTCAGTCCTTCAGTCCGCAACGGTCGTCACTTCTCGCGGATTCAGCGTCTCCAGAAATCTCCGCGTGCTCTCGAGATCGAACTGCGGATCCTTCGCCTCGATGCAGAGGAAGAACCGGTTGCGGCTCGCCAGCGCGAAGCGCGGCACGTTGAACACCGGGTGGTACGGCATCGGCAAGCCGTTCAGCGCCAGCATGCCGAGCACCGCCGACAGCGCGGCGACCAGAATCGTGCACTCGAACGTGACCGGGATGAACGCCGGCCAGCTGTTCAGCGGCTTGCCGGCGACGTTGATCGGATACACGATCGTCGACGCCCAGTACTGCAGCGCGAAGCCGCCGATGCAGCCGCACACGCCGCCGATCAGCACGATGAGCGGCAGGCGCGTGTGTCGCGCGCCGATCGCCTCGTGCAGCTCTTCGATGGGGAACGGCGAGTACGCGTCCATGCGGCGATAGCCGGCGTCGTGGGCCTGATGCGCGGCGGACACGAGCGAGGTCGGATCCTCGAACTCGGCAATCAGCCCGAAAACGGCCGGTGACGTCTTCACTTCCTCACATCCTCAGATTCTCAAATCCTCAAATTGCTTCTTCATCGACTCTCGCTTCCGGCAGCATCGTCCGCATCTCGAAGATCGAAATCATCGGCAGGAAGCGCAGGAACAGAAATAGCAGCGACAGGAACAGGCCGATCGTGCCGACGTAGGTCGACCAGTCCCAGAACGTCGCCGAGTACATGCCCCACGACGAGGGCAGGAAGTCGCGGTGGAGGCTCGTCACGATGATCACGAACCGCTCGAGCCACATGCCGACGTTCACGATGATCGAGATGATGAAGAGGATCGGCACGTTCGTCCGCACGCGCTTGAGCCACAGCAACTGCGGGATCGCCACGTTGCAGAGAATCAGCGACCAGTAGGCGAGAAAATACGGTCCGGTGAGCCGGTTGAGGGGCACGAAGCCTTCGTACTTATCCGCGCTGTACCAGGCGATGAACGCCTCGGTCATGTAGCCGTAGGCGACGATCAGCCCGGTCACGAGCATCACCTTCGCCATGTTCTGCAGGTGGCGCATCGTGATGAAGTCTTCGAGCTTGTAGACGGCGCGAATCGGGATCGCGAGCGTCAGCACCATCGCGAAGCCGGAGTAGATCGCGCCCGCGACGAAATACGGCGGGAAGATCGTCGTGTGCCAGCCCGGCATGATCGACACGGCGAAGTCGAAGCTGACGACCGTGTGCACCGAGACGACGAGCGGCGTCGCGAGGCCGGCAAGCAGCAGGTACGCCGTCTCGTAGCGATGCCAGTGGCGCGACGAGCCGCGCCAGCCCATCGCCAGCATGCCGTAGATGATGCGGCCGGCTTTCGACTGCGACCGGTCGCGCAGCGTCGCGAGATCGGGAATGAGACCGACGAACCAGAAGAGCAGCGACACCGTCGCGTACGTCGAGACCGCGAACACGTCCCAGACCAGCGGGCTTCTGAACTGCGGCCACACGTTCATCGTGTTCGGATACGGCAGCAGCCAATACGCGAGCCACGGACGCCCGGTGTGGAAGAGCGGGAAGATGCCGGCGGACGCGACCGCGAAGAGCGTCATCGCCTCCGCGAAGCGGTTGATCGACGTGCGCCAGCTCTGGCGGAGCAGCAGCAGGATCGCCGAGATCAGTGTCCCGGCGTGGCCGATGCCGATCCACCACACGAAGTTCGTGATGTCGAACGCCCAGCCGACCGGCTCGTTGTTGCCCCAGATGCCGATGCCCTTCAGCACCAGGTACGTCAGCGACACGAGCAGCAGCAGCGTCAGCGCGAACGCCGCGGCGAAACCGGCGTACCAGCCGATCGGGGTCTTGCGCGCGAGGACGATCGCGCTGATCTTGTCGGTGACCGTCCCGAATGTGTGGCCGGGCGCGATGACGGGCGGTGTTCCCTGTGAACTATGTGAGCTGGCCACGCTACTCCCCCAGCTCCGGATTCACGTTCCGCACGGCCGCGAGGTACGTCGTCCGCGGACGCGTGTTCAGCTCGCCGAGCAGCGAGTAGTTCCGCGTCTCGGCCTGCAACTGCGCCACGCGGCTCTTCGGATCGTTCAGGTTGCCGAAGACGATCGCGTCGGCGGGGCAGACCTGCTGGCACGCGGTCTTGATCTCGCCGTCGCGCACGGCGCGGTCCTCCTTCTCCGAATCGATCTTCGCCGCGTTGATCCGCTGCACGCAGTACGTGCACTTCTCCATGACGCCGCGGCTGCGGATGCTGACGTCAGGATTGCGCGCGAGCTTCAGGCTCGGCGTGTCCCAGTCCTGGTAGAGCAGGAAGTTGAAGCGGCGGACCTTGTACGGGCAGTTGTTCGAGCAGTAGCGCGTGCCGACACAGCGGTTGTACACCATGTCGTTGAGGCCTTCGCTGCTGTGCACGGTCGCGCCGACGGGGCAGACCACCTCGCAGGGCGCGTTCTCGCAGTGCATGCACGGCACGGGCTGGAAGTACGTCTCGGGATTTTCGGCGGGCCCGCGATAGTACGTGTCGACGCGCAGCCAGTGCATCTCGCGTCCGCGCAGGACCTGATCCTTGCCGATGACCGGAATGTTGTTCTCCGCCTGGCAGCCGACGACGCACGCGTTGCAGCCGATGCAGGCGTTGACGTCGATCGCCATGCCCCACTTGTAGCCCGTGTACTCGACGGCCGGGTACAGCGTGATGATCTTCGGCGGGGTCTCGTCCTTCGCGCCGCCGCCGCCCGACTCCTCGTGCACGGACTTCGGATCGCGGACGAATTCGTCGCGCGTGACCGCGCGCACCATCCCACGGCCTTCCATCAAATGGTGGTACTGCGTGCAGGCGAGCGACGCGTTGTCGCTCGTCGCGACCATTTCCGCGCCCGCGCCGAACGCGAGCGCGTCGGAGGTGCGGATGCTGTTGGCGTTGAAGCCGGCGCCCGTGCCGACGTGACCGGCGCGCACGCGGCCGTAGCCCAGGTGCACCGTCGCGCAGTCGTCCGGATGGCCGACGACCGGAAAGATCGCGCCGCGCACGGAGCGGCCGCGATACTTCAGTTCGACGATATGACTGAGGATCTGTCCGTGCTCGCCGCCCTCGAACGCCGGCGCGCCTTCGGCGCGCAGCTTCGCGGCGGTCGCCGGGCTGACGAGGATCGCGTTGTCCCAGGTCAGCCGCGTGATCGGCTTCGGCAGTTCCTGCAGCCAGCCGTTGTTCGCGAAGCGGCCGTCGAGAATGCAGGGATCGTTCCGGAAAGAGATCTCGATGCCGCCGGTGGCTGGTGACTGGTGACTGGTGTCTGGAGTCTGCCGACTGTCGACTCCCGACTGCCGACTCCCGACTCCCGACTGAAGCGTGACCGTCTTCGGCGCGTACTCCGTGTTCGGGATCACGCCGTCGTGCAGCCAGCGGCGCCACGACACTTCGAACTCCTGTGGCGTCCGGTTTAAGCCGGACCCCCGGTTGGCTGACCAGAACTCCCGCACGATGTCGTATGCCGGTCGCTCCGGGCGATCGCTCATCGCCGCCAGCAGCTCGTGCGCGGATTTGCCGCCGTAGAGCGGCGCGATCAGCGGCTGCACGATCGACGCGGTGCCGTCGTACGCGCGCGCGTCGCTCCACGATTCCAGGAAATGCGCTTCCGGAATCTGCCACTGGCACCGCTCCGACGTCTCATCGTCGTAGAGACTCAGATGGACTTTGAGCTGAACCTTGTCCAGCGCGTCGGAGAACTTCAGATCCGCGGGCGCCGTGTAGACCGGATTGCCGCCGACGATGACGAGCAGATCCACTGTGCCGGCCGTCATGTCGGCGACGAGATCGCGCAGCGAGTCGAGCTGAGCAATGGGTTTCGCTTCGACCGCTTGCGTATACACCACGATCTTCCCCGCGTTTCCAAGCGCGGCATTCATCGCATGCGCGAGCGCGTGGACGCTGGGCGGCTGGCCGTCGCCCGCGATCACGAGGCTCCGGCCGCGGTGCGCCTGAAGATCCTTCGCCACCGCGTCGGCCCACTTCGCGTGTGCCGGGTCTTGTAGGCCGGGTCCTTTTGGACCCGGCATGACCGCGTTCGCGATAGCCCGCGCGATGCGTTCCACGTCGCTGGGCTTGGCCGGAAGGCGATGATCCGCGCGCGCGCCGGTGGACGTCGGCATCGACTCGATCGCGTAGAGCCGGTTCATGCGGTCGGCCTGATCGGGGCGGCGTCGCGCGGCGAAGTCGCGCGCGTAGCGCAGGCCGCCTGGTCCGCTGCCAAGGAAGTCCGCGTCCAGCGAGAGAATGACGTCGGCCTGCTCGAAGCGGTACTGCGCGTCGACGTACTCACCAAACGCGGCCTTCGCGCCCTGGCGTGCCGTGTCGCGGCTGGCGGGATCCCACTGATGCCACTTCGCCGACGGATAGCGCGCCAGCACGTCGCGGATCTGCGCGGCGAGCGTCGGCGAGCTGACGGATTCGGTCAGGATCCGCAGGCCCGCGCCTTTCAGCGGCTGCTGCGCCGTCAGCGCGGCGCGAACCGCGCCGAGAAACGCGGACCACGGGCGAATGTCGCCGAGGTTCGTCAGCGTCTGCGAGCGATCGGGATCGTAGAGGCCGAGAATCGCGGCCTGCGCGAAGACGTCCGTCGCGCCGAGGCTGCCCGGGTGCAGCGGATTGCCTTCGATCTTAGTCGGCCGTCCTTCATGGCTCTCGACCAGCAGTCCGGTCGCGACGCCGCCGAGCGGCATCGAGGTCGCGTAGAAGAGCGGCTTGCCGGGGATCAGTTCTTCGGGCTGTCGAACGTAGGGGACGATCTTTTCCGCCGGCTGACGTGTGCACGCCGTGACGCCCGCGAGCGCGAGCGACGCGCCCATCAACTTCAGGAACGTCCGCCGCGCGACGGGATCGGTGATCGCTTCGATCTCGGACGGGAACTCGTTGTAGAGCTGCTCGACGAACTGCGGATCGTCTGCCTGCTCGTCGAGAGTCCGCCAGAATCTCCGGGATTGTTCTTCCCCAGCCCCCAGCCCCCGGCCTTCGCGGCGACCGCCGTTCGTCGCCGCTTCGGCGGGGCGAGCCCGGCCTCCAGCCACCTTTATCGATGACACGTGGAACAGCTCGTCAGTTTCTGAATCTGGTACTCGGCGACGAGTCGCCGGCCCTGTTCGAGTTGGTTCGATGGCGGCTCGTAATCCACGCGGAACACGGCGCTGCGCGGACGGACGTACTGCTCGGGATTGCGATGGCAATCGAGGCACCACTCCATCTGCAGCGACTGCTCCTGCCACATCAGCGGCATCCGATCGACCTGGCCGTGGCACGTGGTGCAGCCGACGCCCTTGCGCACGTGAATGCTGTGGTTGAAGTAGACGAAGTCCGGCAGGTCGTGCACGCGCGTCCACTCGATCGACCGGCCGGAGCGGAAGCTCGCGCGCAGGGGCTCGAGGAACGGGCTGCTGGCGAAGATCTGCGAGTGGCAGTTCATGCAGGTCTTCGTCGGCGGAATGCCGGCGAACGCCGAGTCCTCGACCGATGTGTGGCAGTAGCGGCAGTCGATCCCGTTGCCGGCGACGTGCCGCTCGTGGCTGAACTGGATCGGCTGTGCCTTCGCGTCACGCGCCGTCGTCACCCACGGCGACCGGTTGATGGACGCCAGCAGGCCGAGCAGGCCCGCGACAAAAAACACCGCGCCGAAGATGCTCACCCGAGCAATCGTGTTCGTGCTGCGATGGAATATCTGTGACATCGAGTCGTACGGGCGATCTCAGACAACGGCCGGGCGGAGGGCGGCAAAGCGGAGAGCTTAGCCCCTTTCCTTTCGGTGAACCCGGACCCTCATTATGTGAAACATTTCACGTAATTGTCAAAACACTAAGGAATCAGCGATCCGCGTCGATGGCGTGCGCGAAGTCGGGCGCGGCCGGACGCGGAAGGCCGCCGCCGACCGCAGGCACGGGAAAAGGATTGCCGTTCGCGTACGGCTCGAGCTCGTCGTTCGCCTCTTGCCAGAAACAGGACCTGCGCGCCGTCGGACGACAGCGCGGCGCCCGTCTCTTCGAAGTGGTTGTGCGTCAGGACGCGCCGATTTCTAAAATCTTGTTCTGCTTGCAATTCCGGGGAATTGGGCACGATATTACCCTGTATCGTTCTTCAGATGGAGGCGCCGGAATGACGTTGAGGACTCTCGTGACGGCTGCCGCGGCCACGATGGCGCTCGGGCTGGCCGTGCCGTCCGGCGCGGCTGATGCTTCGATGAACTCAGCATCGCCCCGAGCACAGTCGAGGGGCGACTTTCCGGCGCCGACGCCGGGCGATTTCGTCATCCGCGACTTCACGTTCGGCACGGGTGAGACGCTGCCGTCGCTGACGCTGCACTACCGCACGATCGGTACCCCGCGCCGCGACGCGTCCGGTAGGGTTCGCAACGCCGTGATGATCCTGCACGGCACCGGCGGGACCGGCGAAGGCTTCCTGTCGCGCACCTACGGCGGCGAGTTGTTCGGCGCCGGCCAGATCCTGGACGCGACGCGCTACTTCATCATCCTGCCCGACGGCATCGGCCACGGAAAGTCGTCGAAGCCGAGCGACGGCCTGCACGCGCGCTTCCCGAAGTACACCTACGACGACATGGTCCGCGCGCAGCACGCGATGCTGACCGACGGCTTGAAAGTGAATCACCTGCGGCTCGTCATGGGCACGTCGATGGGCGCGATGCACTGCTGGGTATGGGGCGAGATGTATCCGGACTTCGCCGACGGCCTCGTGCCGCTCGCCAGCGTGCCTACGCAGATCGCCGGACGCAATCGCGTCATGCGCACCATGATCATGGACAGCATTACGAAAGATCCGGCGTGGATGAACGGCGAGTACAAGGAGCAGCCGCACGCGGGTCTGGTGGGCGCCGTCAATCTTCTGATGATGATGACGAGCAGTCCCATTGCGTGGCACAAGTCCGGCCCGACGCGTGACGCGGCGGACACGTGGTACGAGGATCAGGTCAAGTCGCGCGTCGCCGCGACCGACGCAAACGACATGCTGTACCAATTCAACGCATCGCGCGAGTACGACCCGTCGCCGAACCTGGAGACGATCACGGCGCGCCTGCTGGCGATCAACTCGGCCGACGATGTGGTGAATCCTCCGGAGCTGGGGCTGATGGAGAAGTTCATGCCGCGCGTGAAGCACGGTAAGTACATCCTGATTCCGACGAGCGACCGGACGCGCGGCCACGGCACGCACTCGCTGCCGCTGGTCTGGGGAAAATACCTTGAAGAATTCCTCAGGGGGCTGGAGACTGGAGGCTAGAGGCTGGTGAGCGGGAAAACCAGCCTCCAATCCCCAGCCCCCAGCCTCTAGCCTCCGAGACGGCACATGTCAGACCGCAAATATCGACAGCGCGGCTATCAGGACGACGACCGCGATCGGCGTCCGAAGGGCGAGAAGAAGCCCGCGCCGCCCAAGGAACACGCGCCGGGGCGCGTGCTGCAGGACGAGCGCGGTCCGAAGACGCCGAATCTGATGGCGGCGCACGAAGTGTTCCGCTGCGCGCGCTGCGGCAACCTGTTGTCCCTGTCGGTGGGGAGGCTGGACAGCTGCGCGAAGTGCGGCGTCGATCTGCACAGCTGCATCCAGTGCATCTCGTTCGACACGAGCGAACGGTGGGAATGCACACAGAGCGCGCAGCTGCAGGCGCGCGTCGCGCCGAAGGACGAGCGCAACAGCTGCGCGATGTTCGCGCCGCGGACGACCGTCGAGCGGCAGACCGGATCGCCGTCGGGCGGGAGCGGCGGCGGGAGCGCGAGCGGCGCCGGCGGATCGAGCGCGTCCAACAGCGCGCGCCGTGCGTTTGACGATCTTTTCAAGTAACCTCTTCAGCCACCAGCCACCAGCCACAAATGTCCCTCATCGCCCCCGCCGACCAACAGAAACTTCGCGACGCGTTCTCCGAGATGACGCGCCCCGTCCACTTGCTGTTCTTCACGCAGGCGCTCGGCTGCGAGACGTGCGTGCAGACGCGCGGGATCCTCGACGAGCTGCCGCTGCTCTCGGACAAGATCGCGATCGACGAAGTGAATTTTGTCCTCGAGCCCGACCAGGCCGCAAAGTACGGCGTGGACCGCGTGCCGGCGATCGCGGTCGAGTACGAAGATGCGGGCGAGAGGCGCGACTCCCGCATCCGATTCCTCGGCGCGCCGTCGGGCTACGAGTTCGTCTCCCTCGTACGGGCCGTCATCCTCGCGGGCGGCGGCGAGTCGATGTTGTCGCCGGCTGGCCGCGCGCGGCTTGCCTCCGTCGACAAGCCCGTCACCATGCAGGTCTTCACCACCCCGACGTGACCGCACTGTCCGCGGGCGGTCAGCCTCGCGCATGAAATGGCCTTCGCCAGCCCACAGATCACAGCCTACGCGGTCGAGGCGACTGAGTATCCCGACCTCGCGCGGAAGTATCAGGTGAGCGGCGTGCCGAAGACCGTCGTGAACGATCAGGTTGAAATCATGGGCGCGCTGCCGGAGGGACCGTTCATCGAACAGGCGCTGCAATTGACAAGTGGGAAGTGACACTTTACAAAGTCAGAGATTGCGGCGGGCGTTTCTGACGACTGCTCCGAGGATGGCCGCGAGTTCGCCCTCCTCTTTTGCAAGCGTTGCAGCTCTGCCGGTTGGACCAAGACGGCACGTCTCGGCGACGCGCAATCGAAACAGCGATTCGCGTGCTTCCTTGAGTGCGATTGAACACTTCGAAATGAAGTCGCGACGGCTCTCTCCGCCCCGCGCTTCTTCCAGGTTCGCGCCGATCGAGGTTCCACATCTCAGGATTTGCGGCGCGAGAATGCGGCCGACGCCGCCCGCGTTCATCAACTTGTCGCAATAGTGCACGACGTCGCACGCGAACACGAACGCGCGATCCCGCAGATTCTGTCCGTACTGTGGATAACTTGGTGCCGCCATGGTCGGGACACCAGAGCAAGACTGTTGCCGAGCGAGATTGTCAGGAATTCAGGATGGAAGGCATTCGAGTACGCATTTCCTGCCGCTCGTCGGCCCCTTGTAAATTGTAAATTCTCACTTGTTAATTGGTCCGCCGCATCACC
This sequence comes from Acidobacteriota bacterium, assembly GCA_016195265.1. GTDB lineage: Bacteria > Acidobacteriota > Vicinamibacteria > Vicinamibacterales > CAVVIG01 > SRVP-36. The sequence goes on from JACPZW010000021.1 coordinate 13,060, forward strand.
CAGAACGCCACTCCAAGCACGCTCCAGCCGGCGAACGAGATCCACTCGTTGCGCGTGAAGCTGCCTGGCACGCCCGGCACGATTTTCATCAAAATGATGGCCACGCTCACGGCCGCGCCGGCCCACGCCATGAGCGCCGATTCGCGCGCGTGGGGGTCGCGTTTCCGTCGCGCGAGATAGGCGAGACACGCCGACAGCCAGCCGACGCCGACCGCCAGCGATCCGACTTCGGTGATCGGCACGAGAATCGCGTCGCCGAACATTGCGGCGGCGATCGTCAGGACCGACATCAATCCAATCGCCACCGTCGGCGTGCCGAAGGCCGCGTGCACGCGGCCGAGCGACGGGTGTACGAGGCTGCGCCGGCCGATGGCGAACAGCATCCGCGTCGACGCGACGAAGTTGCCGTTGAAGATCTTCAGCAGCGACAGGAACGCCGCGAAGAGAATCCACTGCGCGATGGCGTGCGAGCCGAACGTCCGCTCGAACGCGACTTCCGTGCGCACGTGGCCGGACACAATCTCCCGCCACGGGTACACGTACGTCACGACACCGATGATGAGGACGTAGAACGTGAAGCCGGCGATGAGCGCGGCGTAGATCGCCGTCGTGAAGCGCGTCGTGTCGAAGCCGGCCTTCGCCTCTTCCGATCCTTTCGCGACCGACTCGAAGCCCGTCATGAAGTAGGGCACGATCTGCAGGACAAGAAAGATAGAGAGAAACGGGCCGTTCGCGGCCGCGAACAGCGGCTGCATGTTGGCGGCCGATCCGCGCGTGAAGCCGAGCAGCGTGAACGCGGCGAAGATGGCGAGCAGCCCGAACGTCATGACGTCCTGGAAGATGCCGCTCAGCCGGATGCCGCGATAGTTGACGGCCGCGATCAGGATCGTCAGCGCGAGCCCGACGGCGAGTCGCGGCGCGTAGATCGGGCTGCCGCCGATCGTGTAGAGCTGGGCGCTGTTCAGCGACGGAAAGACGCGCGCGAGCAGATTGCCGGTCGCCACGGCCTCCCACGGGCACACGATCGCGTAGGACAGGATCATCGTCCAGCCGGCGGCGAAGCTGATGAACGGCGGGAAGACGCCTTCGGTGTACGCGATCTCGGCGCCCGCGTCCTGAATTGTCGTGACGAGCCGGCCGTACGTGTGCGCGATCGGAAAGAGCAGCAGGCCGCCGATCAAAAAGCCGAGCATGCCGCCGGCCGGCCCGCCGCGCGACAGCCAGTCGTCCATCAGGACGAGCCAGCCGACGCCGATCATCGTGCCGAAGCCGAAGGTGAAGTACTCGATCGTGCTCAGGCCATGGTGGAGCGCGGGCTTGTTCGACGCCATCGGCGCCGAACTATATCAGCCCTCAGCCCTGTGCCCTCAGCCCTTACAATCGCGGCGATGACCCATCAGCCGCGTGAGTCCTTCAAGTCGCCGCGGTTCGCCCAGCCCGCGACGTTCATGCGCCTGCCGCACGTCACCGACCCGCACGGCCTCGACGTCGCGATCGTCGGCGTGCCGTTCGACGGCGGCACGTCGTACCGGCCCGGCGCGCGAATGGGCCCGCGCGAGATTCGCGCGCAGTCGTCCTTAATCCGCAGCTACAACCACTTTCAGAAAGTCGCGCCGTTCGATCGACTGAACGTCGCCGACGTCGGCGACATCGACGCGCCGCCGGTCAGCATCGAGAAGTGCTACGACGCGGTCGAGGCGGGCATCGGCGCGATCGCCGGCGCCGGCGCGCGGCCGCTCGTCGTCGGAGGCGATCACTCGATCTCCCTGCCGGTTCTGCGCGCGCTGGCGCGACGGCACGGTCCGCTCGCCGTCGTCCAGTTCGACGCGCACATCGACACGTGGGACGAGTACTTCGGCGGCAAGTATTTTCACGGCACGCCCTTCCGCCGCGCGATCGAAGAGGGCATCGTCGACGGGAAACGATTCATTCAGGTCGGCATCCGCGGACCGATGTACGGCGAGAGCGATTTCGATTTCCATCGCGAGCACGGCATCACGATGATCGACGTCGATCAGGTGAAGGATCGCGGCATCGCCGCCCTCGTCGAGGACATCCGCCGCGTCGCGGCCGGACCGGCGTATGTGACATTCGACATCGACGCCGTCGATCCGGCGTTTGCTCCGGGGACCGGCACGCCAGAGGTCGGCGGGCTGACCAGCCACGAAGCACAGCGCCTTGTGCGCGGTCTTGGCGGCCTGAAGCTCGTCGGCGCGGATGTCGTCGAAGTCTCGCCGCTCTACGACGGTCCCGGCCAGATCACGTCGGTCCTCGCCGCGAATCTCCTGTTCGAGCTGCTGTGCGCGATGGCGGTATGATTTCCGCGTGAGACGCACACTTCTTTTTTCCGCACTCGCGTTAGTTGTCAGCTCGCTCGGACCGGTGGCTGGTGGCTGGTGGTCCAGCCTCCAGCCTCTTCGGCCGATCACGTATCGCCTCTCCTTTCCCGAACCCCAGCATCACTGGATGCAGGTCGAGGCGACGTTCCCCGACGTCGGATTGGGCACGCTCGTGCTGCGGATGAGCCGGTCGTCGCCGGGCCGCTACTCGCTGCACGATTTCGCGAAGAACGTGTACGACGTGCACGTGACGGGCGCGAACGGGCGTGAGATCGAGACGACGCGGCCGGATCCATACGGATGGAACGCGAGCGGTCACGGCGGCAGCGCAACGGTGAAGTACAAGGTGTACGGCGATCGCGTAGACGGCACGTACCTGGCCGTGGACACGACGCACGCGCACATCAACATGCCGGCGGCGATCATGTGGGCGCACGGCCTCGACGAGCGGCCGATTACGGTCACGTTCGATCAACCCGCGGGCATGGGAGGCCGCTGGCTCGTCGCGACGCAGCTCCACGGCGAGGGCTTTCCGATCCTGAACAACGTCCCGATTCCTCCGAGCTACACGTTCACGGCGCCGAACCTCCAGTATTTGATGGACAGCCCGGCGGACTTCGGCATCATCGGCATCCGCCGTTTTTCCGTCGGACAGAAGAACTTCCGCTTCGCGCTGCACCACACCGGCACCGATGCCGAGCTGACGGACTACGCGAAGGACGTCGAGAAGATCGTCCGTGAGGAAGGCGCGATCTACGGCGAGTACCCGAATTACGAGCCGGGCTACTACACCTTCATCGCCGACTATCTGCCGTACGCGAGCGGCGACGGCATGGAGCACCGCAACAGCACGGTCATCAGCGCCGCCGCATCGATCGCGACGGGGCGCGGACGCCTGCTCGACACGGTCGCGCACGAGTTCTTTCACTGCTGGAACGTCGAGCGCATTCGCCCGAAAGGGCTCGAGCCGTTCGACTTCGATCGCGCGAATCTGTCCGGGGAGTTGTGGCTGGCGGAAGGGTTTACGCAGTACTACGGTCCGCTCGCCCTGCAGCGGACAAATCTCGTGGACCTCACGTCGACGCTACGCACGATCGGAGGCTTGATTGAAAGCGTGTCAGGTCCAGGGCATCTGGTGCGATCGGCGGAAGAGATGAGCCGGATGGCGCCGTTCATCGACGGCGGCCGCACCAGCGATCGGACGAACTGGTCGACGACGGTGATCTCGTACTATCCGTTCGGCGGCGCGATCGCGCTCGCGATGGACCTGTCGCTGAATGACAGGTCCGACAGCCGCCTGTCGCTCGACGACTTCATGCGCGCGATGTGGACGAAGTTCGGCAAGCCCGGCGGCGTGCGCGAAGGCTACGTCGATCGTCCATACACGATGGCGGACGCCGAGGCGGCGCTCGCCGAGGTCAGCGGCGACCGCGCGTTCGCGCACGAGTTCTTCTCGCGCTACATTCAGGGCCACGACGTCGCCGACTACGCCAGGCTCCTCTCGCGCGCCGGCTTCACCGTGCGCAAGCGAAACGCGGGCCGCGCGTGGCTCGGCGACATGCGTCTCGAATCGCGCAACGGCACGCGCGTGGCGACGCTGGTCGCGCCGACGTGGCCGGTGTACGCGGCAGGCGTCGATCAAGACGATGTGCTGCAGCAGCTGGATGGGACGAGAATCGGCGGCGACGCGGACGTCGCGACGGTGCTGCAGCGGCACAAGCCGGGCGACACGATTCCGATCGTCTTCGCCGACCGCACCGGTGTCGCGCAGACGAAGACGATCACGCTCGGCGAAGATCCGCACGTTGATGTCGTCGAGGCCGGTTCGCTCAGCCCCGCGCAGCGCGCGTTCCGTGATCGCTGGCTGAAGTCGCGGCAGTAGCGGCTTCCATGCGGTCGGCCGCGACGGCCGTGATTGCCGTCGCCGCGACGATCTCCGCGACCGTCACGCCGTCCGGCAGCACGTTCACCGGCTGCCGCATGCCCATCAGAATCGGCCCGATGCTCTCCGCGCGCGCGAGCCGCTGCACGAGCTTGTAGCCGATGTTGCCCGACGCCAGGTCCGGGAAGATGAGGACGTTCGCGTCGCCCTGAATGCGCGAGAGCGGATAGTTCTCCACGGCGATCTCCTGCACGACCGCGGGATCGAGATGCATCTCGCCGTCGATCACGAGATCCGGCCGCGTCCGGCGCACCAGCTCGACCGCCCGCGCGACCTTCGCGCTGAGCGGATGCCGGACGGACCCGAAGCTCGAGAACGCGAGCATCGCGACGCGCGGCTTCACGTCGAAGAAGGTCGCGGTGTCGGCCGTCAGGCACGCGATCTCGGCCAACTCTTCGGCGGTCGGCTCGATGTTCACCATCGTGTCGGCGAAGAAGAACAGCCGATCCTTCATGACGAGCAGCTGCGCGGCCGACACGCGCGACACGCCATCGCGCAGGCCGACGATCTGCAGCGCCGGCCGGATCGTTTCCGGATACGCGCGCTCGAAGCCTCCGACGAAGCCGGCGGCGTCACCCTCCCGCAGCATCATCAGCGCGTAGTGCGTCGGATCCCGCATCAGGCTGAGCGCGAGGCTCGGCTTCATGCCCTTGCGCTCGCGCAGCCGATGCAGCGAGGCGGCGTACTTCTCGGCGTTCGGCGGCGCCGTGATGTCGAGCATTTCGAAGTCCCGCAGGTCGATGCCGAGCGCATCCGCCTTCTGGGCGATGACGCCGGGCCGCCCGACGAGCACCGGCCGCGCGATGTGCTGGTCGCAGACGCTGCGCGCGGCGCGCAGGATGAGCTCGTGCTCGCCCTCGGGATAGACGATCTTGTGCCGCACGGCCGTCTGCGCCTTGTGCACGACCAGCCGCACGATCTCGCGCGACCGTCCGCTGATGCGCTCGAGCGAGTCGCGATATTTTTCGAGATCGGCGATCGGCTGGCGCGCGACGCCGGTGTCCATGGCGGCTTTCGCGACGGCCGGCGCGAGCCAGAGCAGGACGCGGGGGTCGAACGGTTTCGGAATCAGGTACTCGGGGCCGAAGCGCAGCGCGTGCAGGCCGTACGCCTTCAGCACGGACTCCGGCACGTCTTCTTTCGTCAGCGCCGCCAGCGCTTTCGCCGCCGCCAGCTTCATCGCGTCGTTGATCGTCCGCGCGCGGACGTCGAGCGCGCCGCGGAAGATGAACGGGAAACCGAGCACGTTGTTCACCATGTTCGGGTAGTCGGCGCGGCCCGTGGCCATGATGACGTCCGGCCGCGTCGCCTTCGCGAGCTCGTAGGAGATCTCCGGATCGGGGTTCGCCATCGCGAAGACGATCGGCCGCGCCGCCATCGACGTGAGCATGCCGGCCGACACGATGTCCGCGGCCGAGACGCCGACGAAGACGTCGGCGCCGCGCATCGCATCCGCGAGCGTGCGGCGATCGGTGTCGGCGGCGAATCGCGCCTTGTACTCGTTCATCTTCTCCGTACGGCCGCGATAGATGACGCCGGCGGTGTCCACGAACAGCACGTGCTCGCGTTTCACGCCCATCGAGACGTACATGTCGGCGCACGCGATGCCCGCCGCGCCGGCGCCGCTGAAGACGACGCGCACGTCCTCGAGCCGCTTGCCGACGATCTCCAGCGCGTTGAGCAGCGCGGCCGACGAAATGATCGCCGTGCCGTGCTGATCGTCGTGGAAGACCGGAATCGACATGGACTTCCGCAGCCGCTCCTCGATGTGGAAGCATTCAGGCGCGCGGATGTCCTCGAGGTTGATGCCGCCGAACGTCGGCTCGAGCGCCTGGACGACGCGGATCACTTCGTCGGGATCGCTGGCGTTCAGCTCGAGATCGAACACGTCGATGTCGGCGAAGCGCTTGAAGAGCGTCGCCTTGCCTTCCATCACCGGCTTCGCCGCGAGCGGGCCGATGTTGCCAAGACCGAGGACCGCGGTGCCGTTCGAGATCACCGCGACGAGATTGCCTTTGCCGGTGAATCGAAACGCGGCTTCGGGATGCTGCTCGATCGCGAGGCACGGCCTCGCCACGCCCGGCGAGTAGGCCATCGACAGATCGCGCTGCGTCAGACACGGCTTCGTCGTGACGACTTCGAGTTTTCCCGGCCGCGGCTTCTCGTGGTATTCGAAAATGTCTTCATCGCGCAGCAGCATGTGTTCGTCTCCAGGTTCGCACCGTTATTGCAGTGACCATGCCCTGAACACCTCCGCAAACCCCGCACCACGTGGAATCCCGGAGGTTTTTCACGTGGCGCCGGAGCGGCGCCATCGCCAGTGCCGGATTCCCGGCGGATAATCAGCCGATGCCCATTCCCTGGCTCCGCCTTCTCGACATCGCGCTCGGACTCACGAACCTGGCGCAGAGCCGGAGCGCGCTTGCGCGTACGGCAGACGCCGACGCGGGATCGGACGACAACGACGATGCGTCAGGATCTCATGATGCGCGGCTCGCGAGCGTCGTCGCGTCGGTGCTGCGAGAAGTCCTCGAGCGAGACGCGCGCAAGATGCAGATGCTCCGCGAGAAGGCGGAGGCCGACCGGCAGCGTGCGGAGCGGGCGCTGCGTGTGGAACTGCTGAGCCGCGCCGCGGACCGCGAAGCGAGCCGGCTGCGCCTGCTCGCCGGCGGTGCGCTTGTCAGCTGGATCGGCACGATCGTCGCCGGCGTCTGGATGAACAGCGACAGTCTCGCCGTGCGCGTGCTGTTCGGCAGCGGCACGCTGCTCGAACTCGCCTCGTTCGCGTCGGCGCTCCTCGTGCACACGACGCTCAGCGATCCCCTCGAAGTGCTCGCGACCACCAACGACATGACGAGACGGAAGGGAATCGCCGGCCTCGACGTCGCGCTGTGGCTGCTGATTGCGGGTCTCGTGCTCGTCGGCGTTGCGGTGGTTCTGTAGGGCGGGTCCTTTTGGACCCGCCTGATCAGCCGGGTCCAAAAGGACCCGGCCTACACGTCTTGGACCCGGCCTACACGTCTTGGACCCGGCCTACACGTCTTGGACCCGGCCTACACGTCTTGGACCCGGCCTACACGTCTTGGACCCGG
>JACPZW010000027.1 GCA_016195265.1 Acidobacteriota bacterium
GGTCTATTACGTAGGCGCAGGGTACAACCCCTGCCTGCTCCCGGGGCTCCGCTTTTTTCTAACGAGGCCCTGCCTCAGACTGTGCCCCTCTCTCCGAACAGCGCGCGACATGCTCGACGGTCTGAGGCAGGGCCTCGTTAGTCAGTGATTTCGGAATTGGCATCGCGCGCGACTTGATGCCATCGACGATTCTTGATCTCAACAGTGATTCCAAACTTCAGGCCTTTGAAGCCATCGGGCAGTTCGGACACGGCGGGAGCAGCTCTCTAGCTTTCTGCGAGTCCGTGCTCATCGTGTCACAACCTCGACTCCCTCCAGCAGGTAGTGATGAATTCTGCTGGACTCTTGTGGTGCCCGAGCGCGCGAAAGGAGATTCCAAGCAAGAGCTTGTTCGGCATTGGTTCTGTGAACCTGATGGCTTGCCGTTTCGCGAGAGCCTGACTGACTTCCCAAGTCTGGCGAGCTTTCTGCCGGGAACGGCGATCTGGCACTTTGGGTACTCGCGCGGCGGCTGGATCAAACCGATCGCAGGACCCGAGCAGACGAACCCTTGGGGTCGGCTAGGTCGTCTCTTCTTCTCGTATCCACTTCCATTCTCCGTACGCGGAAGACTCGCCCGGACTGACTCATCGTCCGGCCAGCGCTTGCTCAAGGGTGCCTTTTTCAGATTAATCGAGAGCGAATCTGTTGAATACAGTTCCGGCGAGCGATCACAGTCCATCTTTCTTGGGAACACGAAGTTCGGAGAGTTCCATGTTTTTGTTTTCGTGCTCAAAGAGGGTTCAAACGTACGAGATTACGTCGATCCAAACCATCCGATAATCGGAACGCTAAATGGGCAGAACCACGGCGAGATGACACGGACGCTGATCAGCAAGGTTGGGCTTCCCGAGTTGTCGACGAGCATGATCATCGAAGTGAGGCTCGACGCGCTTGACGTGGAGGCGCAGAGTAACATCATCAACAATTCGCGCGAGGCCTTCAAGCGAACTGAGTTCACACGTGAGCTCGAAAGCAGGCTGCAGGCCCTGCTTGAGGACGACGACGTCCTGAAGGACCTCGAACTCGCGAGGCAAGAGAAAAAGGCGCAGGAGGCAAGTACCGACATGAGCAAACGCCTCTCCGCGTTTCTGTCGGCGATACTGTCTGACGCCCAAGGTCGGCCAGGCACGTCAGCCGGCGGTCAGGCGCCAGGCCCACGGCGGAAAGAACCGAGGCCCGGGCCTCGGCCTGTGCCTCTTCCCGAGGTAATGCCCGCAGATCCGCCAGCGCTGATCGAATTCCTGTACTCAACACCCCTGTCCGTCCCCGAGGGATCGACCAAACTAGCCAAGTTCCGAAGTGACGCCAGGGCGCCGAAGTACTCGTTCTACGGCGACAACTCCCGTCTATTCGCTGAACTTCGTACGGTCGGCGCCTTACACAATCGAGTGTCGGTAACTGGAAAGTCGGATATCAACCAGAAGGGCTACGGATCGGTTTCGGTCACATGCGTCGCAGACGACAATGATCCAGTGAAGGAATCGATTGACGTGGGTGAACTGCATTTGACGCTCCAGTCTGCGTCCGGTCGAACGCTTCACGCTGCGCTGCCCGTTCGTGTCGAGCCAAAGCCACCGGAAAGTACTCGACATCGACAGCCAGACGTGCGCGTCGAGCTACACTTCTCGACGAGCAATCCGGCTGAGACAGACGAACTGAGACATCTGTTTGCCGAAGATCACGTCTCGAAGATGGGACCGGATCTTGAAAAAAAGGCGGAAGCCCTCAGATTGCCAAGTGATTCAGCAACGTACACAGGTGATGGCAGCAACCGCCATGGAGAATCAGTGTTGCGCGTCGAGATCAACGCCGGTAACGCGCGGTTGCGTGAACTGATGGCCACATGTGCGACCGCTGAGGAGAAGTCGACAGCGAAGGAACGTTACTGTAGAGATGTTGTTCTTGACTGCTACCAGCACGAATTCGAACTGGCCAGTATTCCCGAAGAGGTCACGGAGGCAGTCGTGACACATGGCGATGAAGAGATTCGGGCAGCGGAGACCTACTTGAATCACGACAAAGCCGTGAGATTCTCGCTTACAGAGCGGGAGCGCGACAGAAGGAACAGAGGCTAGGCGTGCAACAGCATCGGATGCATGCATTGTGTCCGTACTTCGCGATGTTTCCGCCTGAATTCGCGCGCGAGGCCATCCTTAGACATACGAAGCCCGGAGATCTCGTGCTCGATCCCTTTTCGGGACGAGGTACGACCCTGTTGGAGGCGGTATTGCTGGGCCGCAGGGCGATTGCGTCGGACATCAATCCTGTCGCTTTCTGCATTTCGTCTGCCAAGGCTCATCCTCCTAGCCTCGGCCGGATTCTCGCGCGCATCGACACGTTGGAAATGGCTCACCTCAGAGCCAAGCGTGAAGGGCGCAGGGTTCCGGGGTTGCCCAAGTTCTTCCATTGGGCATTCCATCCAGACACACTCGATCAGATCATATTCATGCGCAAGCGGCTACGCTGGAAATGCCGAGGTATCGACCGGTTCGTTGCCGCTCTGATGCTCGGCCATCTTCATGGGGAAGCTGATCATTCACCGAACTTCTTTAGCAATCAGATGCCTCACACGATTAGCACCAAGCCCGTATATTCAGTTCGGTACTGGCGGGAACGGCGGTTACGTCCGCCGCGGCGAGACGTGTTTGCGATTCTGCGAGACCGGGCGGCGTTTCGTCTGGCGCAGGGAAGGCCATTAGGTGACGCCCGAGTTGTATGTTCGGACGCACGAGATCTTTCGCGTCGGCTTCGGAATGAGTCCCGGCGAGTTTCCGCAGTAATCACTTCGCCGCCGTATCTCGACGTGACATCGTTCGAAGAGGATCAGTGGCTTCGGCTTTGGTTCCTCGGGGGGCCGCCTCAGCCGACTGCTGGAACCTGCTCGCGGGACGACCGTCACCGCAGTGAGCTGAATTACTGGCGATTCTTGGTCGACTCTTGGGAAGGAGTTGCGCCGCTTCTAAGAAAACATTCGATCATAGTGTGTCGAGTTGGATCGAGACGACATTCTCACGAGGAACTAGCTCAGCGGGTTCGACAATCGCTCAAGGAAGTATGGCCGCACGTTTCTCCTATGGGTGGGGCCGTTGTTAGCCAGCTACGCGGTAGTCGTGCGACGCTGATGCACGCAGAGTCGACAGGTTGTCAGTTCGAATTAGACTTGGCCTACCGAGTTTCGTGAGCGCGCCTGCGGATTTGTGGACTCGCAGCAAAATGAAAAGAGCCCCCCTTGCGGAGGGCCCTGAGGGAAAACCTACACCGGACTGTGGTCCGGGTCAGTCCTCAACGGTAATTCTACAACGCTTGTTGACAACAAGTATCATCGCCCTATGAAGAACAACGCGCTTCGTCACCTGGTCGTCGCAACGCTTATCGCGTTTTCAGGAGCCGCTGGCGTCGTCAGCGCGCAGCAAGGCCTCACGGCTGCGGAGAAAGCTCGCCGCTGGGATGTCGAGAACGAGCTGCAATCGCTCGCCGTCGTCGAGCGCAAGGTGATGATGCCGATGCCGGACGGCGTGCGGCTCGCGACGGATATCTATCGTCCGAAGACCGCGACCGGCAAGGTCCCCACGATCTGGGTGCGCACACCCTACAACTTCAACTTCTGGGACATCCAGAACGGCGTGCCCGCGGACATGAGCGCCCAGCTGACCGCCATCAAGCGCGGCTACGCGTACGTCGTCCAGAACGAGCGCGGGCACTTCTTCTCCGAAGGCAACTACGACATCCTCGGGTCGAAGACCGACGGCTACAACACCGTCGACTGGCTGACGAAGCAGTCGTGGTCGAACGGCAAGATCGGGACGACGGGTTGTTCGTCGACCGCCGAGTACCAGATGGGCGTCGCGGCGATGGGTCATCCCGGCTTCACGGCGATGAACGTGCAGGGCTTCGGCGCCGGCGTCGGCCGCGTGGGCCCGTACTACGAGCAGGGGAACTGGTACCGCGGCGGCGCCGTGCAGATGCTCTTCATCGCGTGGCTGTACGGCGAGCAGAACCAGGTGCGACCGATGTTCCCGCCGAACACGTCGCGCGAGGATCTCATCCGCGCGTCGAAGTCGTTCGACCTCGCGCAGCATCTTCCGCCGGTCGACTGGTCGAAGGCGCTGTGGGATCTGCCGGTGCAGGACATCATCAAGAACGTCGACGGCCCGCGCGGGATTTTCGAAACGGCGATGCCGGTCGAGACCGGCGGCAAGATGATCCAGCGGGCGCCGAACGATCCGGCGTGGTACCAGGGCGGCCTGTACCACGACGACATGAAGCTGAACGTGCCCGGCCTCTGGTTCATGTCGTGGTACGACGTCTCGGTCGGCCCCAACCTCGCGCTCTACAACCACGTGCGGAAGACGGCCACGCCAGACGTCGCGAATCAGCAGTGGGCGGTCATCGCGCCCGTCGCGCATTGCTCGTACACGCGCGCGACCGCGGACACCATCGTCGGCGAGCGCAGCATGGGCGACGCGCGGCTCGACTACAACGAAATCGTCTACGGCTTCTTCGACAAGCTCCTCAAGGGCGAGACGAACACGCGGGTCGACCGCATGCCGAAGGTCACCTACTACACGATGGGCATGAACAAGTGGCAGACCTCGGACACCTGGCCGCCGGCCGGCGCGCAGCCGATGACGTTCTTCCTGGCCTCAGGCGGCAGAGCGAATTCGATCGCCGGTGACGGCGCGCTCGCGACGACCGCACCCGACGCCGACAAGCCCGACGCGTTCACGTACGATCCGATGAACCCCGTGCTCTCGTACGGCGGCAACGTCTGCTGCACGGGAACGGCGGTGCAGGCCGGCGCCTTCGATCAGCGCCGCATGGAAGCCCGGGAGGACATCCTGATCTATACGTCGGAACCTTTCAGGGAAGGGACCGAGGTCAGCGGCCCAATCACGCCGACGCTCTACGTCTCGTCCGACGCGAAGGACACGGACTTCACGGTCAAGGTCCTGGACGTCTACCCCGACGGCCGCGCGTACAACCTGGATGAATCGATTCAGCGGATGCGGTATCGCGACGGCTACGACAAGCCGGTCGCGTGGATGGACAACGGCAAGGTGTACAAGGTCACGCTGCAGCCGCTCACGACCAGCAACTACTTCGCCGCCGGCCATCGCCTGCGCATCGAGGTGTCGAGCAGCAACTTCCCGCGCTTCGATCGGAATCTGAACACGGGCGGCCGCAACTACGATGAGTCGAAGGGCGTCGTTGCGCACAACGCCGTACATCATTCGAGGCTGTATCCGTCGCAGGTGACGGTGACGGTCGTGAAGCGGCCCGCGCCGACGACGGCTGGGGCGAGGTAGGGGACCGGACGCAGGGGTACGACCTTGGTCGGCCCAGATCAGGGCGGAGCAAGCTCCGCCCCCACTCGTGTCGCAGCGCCTCGGTGGCGCGCTGCCGACGCGGCTAGCGGCTGATCATCTTCAGGCTGTCAGCCGTGATCATCATCTTGCCGTTCGTGTCCATGACGTCGCCGGTGATTTCAACCGTATGGCTGATGTGCGGGATGATCTTCGCGTTCTTGTCGGCCGCGAGGCCGCCGGCGATCTCGTAGACCTTGCCGTCGGCGGTCAGGACCGCCATCGGCCGTCCCATCTTGGCGCACGCGATCGCGCAGTCCTTGGTGTCGGCCGGCATCTTGTGGTCGACGCCCTTGTTGTTTTCCTTGTCCTTCATGTAGCACGACTGATCGACGATCTGGCCCTTCACGGTCTCGGTCTTGGCGAAGGCGGGCGCACCGAGCGCGACGATGAACGCGGCGACGGTCAGAGCGGCGGGTATCTTGCGCATGACGCACTCCTTTTGAAAAACCTCTCGAAACCTACCATACTTTGAGGCCTGAAGGCACGGGGCTCGGGTCTGGGATTGGGGGCTGATCGATGAAGAACACATTGATTTTCGCCGGAGCCGTGCTCGGCGGCGTCGCGACGCTCGCGGCGCAGACGGCACCCCTGGCGCTGCCGAAAAGCGCGCCGTCGGTCGATCAGATTCTCTCGCTCAAGCGCGCCGGGTCGCCCGAGCTGTCACCCGACGGACGCTACGTCGCCTACACGGTGCGCGCGACGAACTGGGACGAGAACGCGTACGAGACGGAAATCTGGCTCGCCGACACCGCAACGGGCGCGACCCGGCAGCTGACCAACGGCAAGAAGTCGAGTCAGTCGCCGGCCTGGTCGCCCGACGGCGCGCGGATCGCGTTCATTTCCGATCGCACCGACAAGCGCCAGCTCTATGTGATCAATCCCGCGGGCGGCGAAGCCGACGCGCTGACGACGCTCGAAGACGGCGTCGGCAGCTTCGCGTGGTCGCCGGACGGCACGCGCATCGCGTACACCGCCACCGAGCCCAGGTCTGCCGCCGTCAAGGATCGCGACAAGAAGTACGGCGAGTTCCAGATCGTCGAGCAGGACTACCGCATGACGCACCTGTTCGTGCTCGACGTCGCAACGCGCGCGACGCGGGCGCTGACGAGCGGCGCGTTCACGGTCGGCGCCTTCTCGTGGTCGCCGGACGGGACGCGCATCGCCTTCGATCACCAGGTGAACGCCAGCCCGGCAAGCTCGGGCTCGTCGGATATTTCGATTGTCACGGTCGCCGACGGCGCCGTGCGTCCGCTCGTCACGCAGGACGGTCCCGACGCGCATCCGGTCTGGTCGCCGGACGGGGCGCGCATCGCGTTCGAAACGTCCATGGCGAGCCCGCACTTCTACTACGTGAATCGAAGAATCGCCGCCGTGCCCGCCGGCGGCGGCGCGCCGTCCGTCCTCACGGCCGCGTTCGACGAGGATCCGTCGATCGTCGCGTGGAAGCCGAACGGCCTGTTCTTCTCCGCGTCGCAGCGCACGTATGCGTCACTGTTCCGACTGGAGGTGACGTCAGGCGCGATCGCGCGCCTCGCGCCGAGCGACACGTCGGTCAACACGAGCTTCAGTCTGTCGAGCGACGGATCGAAAGTCGCGTTCCTGAGCGCGGACGCGACGTCCATCGCCGACGTCGACGTGGCCGCCCTGTCGACAACGTCCGCCGGCTCGCTGGCGTCGCCGAAGAAACTCAGCGACGCGAACAGCCAGACGCGCAGCTGGTCCATGGGCACGCTCGAGGTCGTCTCGTGGACGAGCCAGGACGGCGCGACCATCGAAGGCGTTCTGCACAAGCCGGCGAACTTCGACGCGTCGCGCAAGTACCCGCTGCTCGTCGTGATTCACGGCGGGCCGACGGGCATCTCCCGTGCCGTGCCGTTCGCGAACACGACGTACCCGGTCGACGTCTGGGTGCCGCGCGGCGTGCTCGTCCTCGAGCCGAACTATCGCGGCAGCGCGGGCTACGGCGAGAAGTTCCGCGCGCTCAACGTGCGCAATCTCGGCATCGGCGACGCGTGGGACGTGCTGTCCGGCGTGGACGCGCTGATCTCCAGAGGCATCGTCGATCCGGATCGCGTCGGCGCGATGGGCTGGAGCCAGGGCGGCTATATCTCGGCGTTTCTGACGACGCACGACTCCGCGCGCTTCAAGGCGATCTCGGTCGGCGCCGGCATCTCGGACTGGATGACGTACTACGTGAACACGGACATCCATCCGTTCACGCGCCAGTACCTGAAGGCGACGCCGTGGGAGGATCCCGGGATCTACGCGAAGACGTCGCCGATCACGTACATCAAGCAGGCGAAGACCCCGACGCTCATCCAGCACGGCGCCACGGATCAGCGCGTGCCGCTGCCCAACGCGTACGAGTTGTATCAGGGGTTGCTGGACAACAAGGTGCCCGCGAAGCTGATCGTCTACCAGGGATTCGGAGGCATCGGGCACGGTCCTTCGAAGCCCAAGAGCCAGCGCGCGACGATGGACCACAACCTCGAGTGGTTCGATCAGTACTTGCTCCAGCCGTCATCGAAGCCGACGACGGCTGGAAACAGGTAACGAGACGCGGCGTCTAGAAACCCGGCCAGACGTCGACGTCAGGATCGAGGCAATTCGTCGCCGGGTTCTGGTTCGGACCGACGCAGATCTTGTACTTGAACCGCCTGTCGCCGAAGTGGCTGAGATGGAGCTTGGCGATCTTGCCGACGACCGAGGCGGGGATACCTCGCAACACCTGGGGTGAGTTGGCGGGATCCGGATCGACGACCGAACCTCGCGGCTCGATCGACCCGTAGTTACCGCCGCCGAAGTCTTCCCTGTATTCGAGGAACGAGACGTACTGCGGCGCGTCGCAAGTGTTGTCGATGTTCCACTGCACCTTGTTCTTCCACGCGCCACCCAGATCATCCACGGGGCCTCGGACGCTGCAAACGTCGCCTTGCATCGTCAACTGCACCGAGACCTGGTCTTTTCCGCCGCCGCCAAAGATCCCAAGGGTCCGACGCAAGGTAACGAACCCCCCCACCACCACGACGACGACGGCGCCGACTGTGACAAGAATGACGGCAGAACGCTTCATCTGACCTCCTCAGCGGTGACGATTAAGTAACCCGGCAAACTCGGACGAGTCCTTGATCGCGGCCAGATCGTAGTCATTCTTCGCTTCCTCCGCCTTGAACCCGAGCGTCAGGGCGGTATTCAGCGCGCTCAAGGCGGCGGGACGATCACCGATGAGCGCCGCGACGACGGCCCGCTTGTATTGCACTTCGGGATCGCGCGGAGCGAGCGATACGGCCTGCTCCGCATGATCGGTCGCGGCTTTGGCCATGCTGAGTTTGGCTTCGAACACGGCGGCGCGCGACATCGCTCTGCTGTCCGTGTTGTTCACGCGCAGCGCCGCGACAGCGCCATCGCGCGCAAGGCCGAACTCGCGAGCGGCATCTGCTTTTCTGTCGACACGCAGGTACGCGTCGCCCAGATTGCCGTGCAGCAGCGCCGACCTCGCGTCAAGGCGCAACGCGCCCTCGTACGCGGTGACCGCATCGGGGAATCGTCCCAACCGGTAGTACGCCGTCCCAAGATTCGACAGCGCGAGCCCGGTCGGCGTGATCGCGATCGACCGATTGAGCACGTCGATGGCGCGCGTGAACTCGCCCATCTCCGCGTAGACCGCGCCCAGACTCGCGAACGTGCGCGCATCGTTCGGCGCCATCTCGAGCGCGCGCTGGAGCGTCGCGGCCGCGTCCGGCAGCTTGCGGAGCCGGAAGTATATTTCTCCGAGCGTGTTGTAGTTGGTCCAGCGTCGCGGCCGGATCTCGACTGCGCGCTGCAGCTCGCCGATCGCCTCCTCGCCCTTGCCTTGCGCCGCCAGCACGCGTCCGAGGACGCGATGCGCGTCGTCGTTCGACGGTTGCAGCTCCAGCGCGCGGCGCAGTTGATCGACCGCGGCGTCGTTCTGGCCGAGACCCTGGTACACGGTCGCGACCGCCACTCTGGTCGCCGGCTGATTCGGGTCGAGCCTCAGGGCCGTCAGGCCCGCATCGAGCGCCTGCCGCGGCAGCGTTCCGTCATGCGTCACCTGATACCGCTGCCAGAGCGTGTCGGCAAGCCCCGCGTAGCCGAGCGCGAAATTCGGATCGCGCGCGACCGCCTGGCGGAAACTCGCAAGCGTCGCGCTGAAATCGGCATCGGACACCGCGCCGTCCAGCAGCGCCCGGCCCTGCCAGTACGCGGTCAGCGCGTCGACGCTGGCCGTCGCCGGCAGGGTAAGGTCCGCCGCCGCCCCGCCTTCGATCTGATGCACCAGGGCTTCGGCCATCGTCCGCTGCAGCGTGAAGACCGCCGACGCGTTGTCTTCGTACGCGTCGCTCCACGCCACCGTCCCGTCCGGGCGGATCACGCGCAGCGTGATCCGCAGGCGCTCGCCCGCCTGCTGCACGCTGCCGTCGACGACGAAGGACACGTCCAGATCGCGCGCCACTTTCCGGACGTCGGGCTCGGGCCCAACGGCGTCCTTCACTTCGCCGTGCGACAACACCGTCAGCGCCGGCATCTTCGACAGCGCCATCGTCAGCGTGTCGGCCACGCCGGTCGCCAGATAACCCTTCGACGCATCGCCGCTGAGGTTCTGGAGCGGCAGAACCGCGACCGCGCGGCGCGTCGACGTCGCCGCGATCGGCGCTGGCGCCGCCCGCTGCCGGATCGCGACGCCCGCCCACGCGAGCAGCAACACGCCGGCCGCCACCGCCGCCGCGAGCGCCCACGGGCGGCGCGGACGCGCCGCGAGACCGGCGACATCGACCGTGGTACCCGCGAGCGCGTCCTCGAGCTCGCGCGCGGACTGAAAGCGATTGCGCGGATCGCGCTCGAGCGCGCGGGCGATCGTCGCACTGAGATCCGCCGGCACGTCCGGATTCAGCGACGCGGCGGCCGGCGCGGTGCCCGTGGACACCGCCACCGCGTACGCGACCGCATCATCGGACTGAAACGGACGCCGCCCGGTCGCCATCAGGAAGAGAACCACGCCGGCGCAATAGATGTCGGATCGCCCGTCGACGTCCTGCTTCAGCAGCTGCTCGGGGGACATGTAGACGAGCGTGCCGGGATTCCCGGCGAGGGTCGGCTCGCCCGCGGCGTGCTCGGTCGGCGCCTCCGGGCTGGCGGAGCGCGATGACGACAGCTTGGCGACGCCGAAATCGAGGACTTTGATCGAGCCGTCGCGCGCGACCTGGATGTTGGACGGCTTGAGATCGCGGTGAATGACGCCCTGCGCGTGCGCGGCCGCGAGCGCCGACGCGAGCTGCCGTCCCACGCGCCGCACGTCGTCGATCGGCATCCGCCCGCGCGCGAGCCGCGCCGAGAGCGTCTCGCCTTCGACGTACTCCATCACGATGAAGGTGCGGCCGTGCTCTTCGAGCACGTCGTAGACGCCGGCGATGTTGGGATGATTCAGGCGGGCCGCGGCGCGCGCCTCACGCAGGACGCGCGCGCGCACGTCGCCGGGCTGCGCCTCGACGGCGGTCAGGCACTTCAGCGCGACCTGGCGCTGCAGGCGCGGATCGTGGCCGAGC
Organism: Acidobacteriota bacterium; assembly: GCA_016195265.1. GTDB lineage: Bacteria > Acidobacteriota > Vicinamibacteria > Vicinamibacterales > CAVVIG01 > SRVP-36. The sequence continues at coordinate 10,973 of JACPZW010000027.1, forward strand.
AACACCTCGCCCATGCCACCAGCCCCGAGCTTGGCGAGGATGTGTTACGGCCCGACCGTCGATTCCCCCAAACGGACCGCCTTCCAGAGTCGTCGTGAACGGAAAGGGATCGGAGAATAGCGGTTTTACCGGCGTGTTTCCAGTTGGTTCTTGATCGTTTTCAGGCTCTCTTCCAGTCCCCCGCGCGCGCGGCGTTCGACGATCGAACGCCGCAGCGCGCTCCATCCGCCTTTCAGCGCGTTCGCGCGAAACCGGTTGCCGTACACCAGGTAGAACGCATTCGGCGCGCCGGCGACGTCCGTCGCGATCGACAGCCCGAGCGACGCGTCCAGATACCGGCTCGAGTAGACGTCCTTCGTGGTCATCACGCACGTCTCCGGCGACGCGCACGCAATCGTCACGTGCGTCACGGTGATGAACGGCGACGCGCCAAACTTCTCCTTCGACCAGTAGAGAAAATCCTCCTCCGGGTCTGCGACATGATTCGACGGGTAGTTCTTCAGGTGATCCGGGAGATTGGGGATCAACGCGCCGATCGACGGCGCGTTCCGGAGAATGCCTTCGAACTCGTCCACCGGGCGAATCGGCCGCGGCCCGTCGTCATACTGCAGGATCCGCCCCTCGCCGCCCGACAGGTACGCGGTCACGTCGTCGAGAAGCACCTGCTTGAACCAGGCCGCGCCACGCGCCTGGGCGTCCGGCGCGTGCGTGTCGATCTCATGCTCCAAACGGCGGATCAAATCGGCGGACAGCCGCACCGAACAATCGCCGACCCGGCACTCGCGGACGTCGAAGTCGTCGTCGCTGATGGTCAGCGCGGCGATGTCCTCAAGCGACGGCGTCGCACTGAAGCGCCCGATCTGCAGGACGTTGGGATCGCGCTTGAACCGGACGATGTCACGGACGCGCTCGAGGAATAACGCCTTCGGCGCATTGACCCGCACCGCCCCGACGACGGCGATCTCGCCCGGCACGGACGTCTCGATGCCGTGCTTCACGATGCGGCCGCGCTGGAGATCGGCGAGCTCGGCGTTCGAGAACCGCAGTTGGCGCGTGAGTACGTCGCGCACGTCCGGCGAGAGGCCCGTCGCCGGGGCCTGCGCGAGCGCGGCCACCGCGGCCGCTGCCACCGGAACCACCAGCGCGCGCGACGGCCACGCCATCATCGCTTGAAGCTGATCGCGCCGGCTTTGGCCAGCAGATCGAGATACTCGGCCACGGCCTTGAGATCGACCGGCGCGAACTCCGCGCTGACTGCGTCGCGGATCTCGCTGACGCTGCGCGCGCCGTCGATGAAATTCACGATCTCGTACGTGACGTCGTCGCTCCGTGGCACCCGCGCAATCGCGAGCATCGGCGCGGCCGATCCCGCCTTCTCGACGAGCCAGTCGCCGCGCGGATCCAGCGGACCCTTGACCGACGCCGTGCGCACCGGCACGCGGGCGTCGGCGGCCGGCTGACGGAATCCGGCGCGGGCAAGCGCCGCCGCGTCATCCGGCGCCATGAACGTCATCAGCAGCGCCCGGCCGGCGTCGGCCAGCCCCGCGCTCAGCCGATCGAGATGCGGGGACGCGTCCACGCGCAGAAAGCGCGAGACCGACCGGAGGCGCCGCTGCTCCCGCAGGACCGCCTGCGAGACCAGAATCGCCGCCTCCGTCCCTCGTGCGCGATCCGCCGCCATCGCAATCGCCCGCCGGCCGTCTTCGGCCAGTCGCGCGTGCGCGTTCGCGTAGCTCAGCGCGACGAGCGACTCGCCGCGATCCGGCATCGTCGCCAGGTAGTAGCCGCTCGCCGCCGCGATGAAGGCCGACCGCTTGATCTTGGTCGGCTCGATGTTGTCCGGCAGATCGCCGGTCGTGTGGATGTAGATGTCCGGGTGATCGCGCAGGTAAATCGACGGGATGCCGAACCCGCCTTCCTGGTAGATCCAGTGATCGCTGCCGCTTTCGTACGGCGTGATGTCGGCCCAGAACGCGTCCTTCGACCCGCCCTGCGATCGAACGGCGTGCGACATGTCGCCCTCGGCGGCCGCGCGGAACGCGCCGTCGATGACGTAGCGGCCGAACGTCTCTTCCACGTCGTCGGTGACCGTCGCGATTGACCACGGCGACCGCGTGACGTGGAGGATCGACTTGGTGATGAACGGATCCGCGCCGACCATGTCGAGGTGCACTGCGGCGCGAATCCTCGCCGCGAGGTCCGGGTACTTCGCGAGATACGCGATCGTGCCGGTCATCTCGGACGGCCAGACGAACCGGATCGTCCGGACGGGCGGCGGAATGCGCTTCGCGTCGACGAGGGTCTTGAGCGTCCTGGCGATCTCGAGCGTCGCCGCGCAACCGCTCGCGTTGTCGTTCGCGCCGGGCTTCTCGTGATCCAGGTGGCAGCTGAAGACGATGTCTCCGGTGGACGCGTCGGTGCCGGGAATCGTGGCGACGAGCGTCTCGTACGGCAGCGCGTCGTCGTTGCGGGCGCGGACGAGGGCGTGGAGCGTGATCGTTTCGCCGCGGCCGAGGCGCTGCTGCAGGGCGCGGGCATCGCGCAGCGAGATCATGATCGCGAACGTGTTGCGCCGGCCGCGCGCGTCGAGGTGGCCCCAGCGGATCAGATCCTGATCGTCGCGCCACCACGCGCTCACCTGATTTGCGTTGTAGCTGACGAGTCCGAGGGCGCCGCGCTGCTCGACCGCCTCGCGGTGACAGGCCGACGGCGCCGCGTCGCACAGCACGAGCTTGCCGCGCACGTCCTTCCCGTCATAGTCGCGGGCCTGCGCGCCGCTGCCGGCGTCCACCAGCTCCGCCGTCACGTCGGCGCTCTCGCTGTTGTCGGCGACCGCGAGCCGGACGTCGTCATAGGAAATAATCCGGCGAGGCTGCGGCGTCACTTCGTCCAGGGACCCGCCGTCCACGCGCCAGCCGCGATTGCCGTGCAGCGTCCCGAAATACGCCGTGCCGTCGCCGGGGAACGTCTCCACGTGCACATCACTCAGCCCGAAGGCCGTCGCCCGGCCCTGCACGTACGCGATCGCGTCGTGAAATCCCGGAGACGCCGGCACGCGATGGAGCTGCGTCAGGCGGGAGACGTGGTCCTTCGCCGCGACGCCGGACAATTCCTGATCGAGCGCCGTCAAGACCGCGCGATCGAGCAGCGTCTCCGCGGGCAGCTTCGGGGCTGGTTGGGCGGCCACCGAGACGGCGATCACCGCGGCGAGCAAGGCGACGATGACGATCGGCACGCGTGAGGTCATACCGAAAGTCTAGGCGAGCGACTCGATGTAATCCACTGCGGCGCTCACGCCGTTGCGCGCCGCAATCGCCGGCCCGAGGCCCGCCGCGCGGCCGCGCACGCGCGGATCGTTGAGCGCGGTGTCGAGGCGATCGGCCACGATGTCCGCCGTCACGAGCTCGACCGGCATCGGCCGAGGGCCAAGTCCGAGCGCGGCGACGCGATGGCCCCAGTAGTACTGATCGAGGAGATGCGGCAGGATCACCTGCGGCACGCCCGCCCGCGCGACGGCCGTCGTCGTGCCGGCGCCGCCGTGGTGAATCGCGGCGGCGACGCGCGGCAGGACGAGATGATGCGGAACGCTCTCGACGGCGAGCACGTCATCACCCTCCGCGACATGCCGATCGAACGCCGCCCAGCCACCCGCGAGAATCGCGCCGCGCCCGACCGCCCGCACCGCGGCAAGTGTGAGCTCTGCCAGCGCGGTCCCGCGCGTCGGAATCATGCTGCCGAACCCGATGTACACCGGCGGCGGGTCGAGCGTGAGAAAGGCGTCCACGTGCGGATCGATATCGTCGCCGCCGTCGAGAATCCATGCGTCGGTGCCGATGGCGGCCTTAGGCCGATCGTCCGGCAGCGGCGCCAGGTCCGGATCGGCGGCGACGATCACCGGACCGTTTATCAACTGACTCAGCGGATCGTGAATCGGGCGCAGGCCGAGCCGCGCGCGGCCGCGATTCATGGCGGACCTCAGCAGCAGGTCGGCGGCCGGACCGCCGGCTTGCCAGAGCAAGCGGTTTACCCACCGCGGCAGCGTCTGCGTCCGGAAGGCCGGCGGCGGTATCTCGCTGCTCGGGATGGCGCACGGGCAGAAGACGGCCGTCACGTACGGAACGTCGCGCCATTCGGCGACGGAGGCCGCCGGGATCTGCGCCCCGGCGCCGACGATCACGTCGGCGGTCGCGCTCGCTCCGGCGACCGCGTCGAACAGCGGCGCGAGCGTGTCGATCAACTGGCGCGTGAGCCAGCGGACCGAATGCGGATCGGCGCCGTTCGATCGCATGATGGCCTCGAGATCGACGCCGTTCGGTTCGGCCTGGAAGCCGTGGCGGCGGATCGACGCGACCGAATTCGTCGGCGCGACGAACTTCGCCTCGTGACCGCGCGCGCGCAACGCGACGGCCAGCGCGATCGCCGGTTGGACGTCGCCGCGCGTGCCGTGAGGCGCGAGGAGGATCTTCACTGATGAGTGGTGTCCGCCTTTAGGCGGACCGCGAGCGCGCAAGTATACTCACGCGGTCATCATGACCGCTTCGCTGACGCCACTCACGACCAATCAGATCCGCGGCTTCTGGGCCGCCTGGGGCGGCTGGGCCCTCGACGGCATGGATTCGTTCATCTACTCGCTGGTGCTCGCGCCGGCGCTGGCCGAGCTGCTGCCGCGCTCGGGGATCGCCGCCACGGCGGGCAACGTCGGCTTCTACGGCAGCGTCCTGTTCGCGCTGTTCCTCATCGGCTGGGGCCTGTCGATGACGTGGGGGCCGATCGCGGATCGCTTCGGCCGCGTGCGGACGCTCACGCTCACGATCCTCTGCTACTCGCTCTTCACGTTCCTGTGCGGCCTCACGACCAATCTCTGGCAGCTGGCCGCGTGCCGGCTTCTCGCCGGCATTGGCATCGGCGGCGAGTGGTTCATCGGCGCGACGTTCGTCGCCGAAGAGTGGCCGGAGGATCGGCGGAAGGCCGGCGCCGGCTACATGCACACCGGCTACTACTTCGGCTTCTTTCTCGCGGCGCTGGCGAACTACATCGTCGGAGCCCGTTACGGCTGGCGCTGGATGTTCGTGGTCGGCGGCACGCCGGCGCTGCTCGTCACGTTCATTCGCTACGGCGTCCATGAGTCAGCCGCGTGGCGCGAACGGATTGGCGAGCGCCGTCGCCCTGCGTTAACCGAAGCCTTTGCGAGGATCTTCTCGTCCACGTACGCGCGGCGGACGGTGCTCAACTCGGTGTACCTGCTCGTGTCGATCATCGGGTTGTGGGCCGGGTCGGTCTACGTGCCGACGTCGGTGCGCGAGATCGCCGTGAGAGAGGGTTACGGCGCCAACGCCGCGAAACTCGCGTCCTACGGCACGATGGTCCTGTCGATCGGAACGATCCTCGGGTGCCTCGTGTTGCCCACCATCGCCGACCGGCTGGGCCGCCGGCTGACGCTCGCGCTGTACTTCATCGTGATGTTCTTCTCGGTGTCGGTCGGATTCGGCTACGTGTTCTATCTGTCGTCGAACGCGCTGGCGTGGTTCTTCGTCGTGCTGTTCTTCCTCGGCCTGGGCGGCGCGAACTTCGCGATGTACACGCTCTGGCTGCCCGAGCAGTACTCGACCGAATGCCGCGCGAGCGCGTTCGCGTTCGCCACGTCGGTCGGCCGGTTCATCGGCGCCGGCATTACCTTCCTCGTCGGGGCAGGCGTCTCGTACTTCCACACGATCGGCACGCCGGTGGCGATCACGTCAGTCGCCTTCATCGTCGGATTGCTGCTGCTGCCCTTCGGTGAAGAAACGCGCGGTCAGTCGCTGCCGACGTAGGCCTGGTCTTTCTCCAGCCACCAGTCACCAGCCACCTACGATCGAGCAACGAGATGCACGTTCGTCGCCTTGATCGCGGCCGTCACCTGCGATCCCGCGGTCAGGTTCAATTCCTCGCGCGACCGGCGCGTGATCAGCGCGTCCAGCGGAAACCCGCAGTCGAGCGACACACGATCGACAGGCCCTTCCGCGTTGATGCTGACGACCCGCGCCTCGAGATGATTGCGGGCGCTCGCGTGCGTCGAGAGCTGCATGCCGAGGGTCACGTCTTCCGCGCGGATGCACGCGTAGACCTCGGTGCCCGGCGCCAGCGCATCGCGCTCGGCCACTTGCAGCACGACATCACGGCCGCCTGTCGCACCGACGACCACGTCCAGCAATCCGCCCGAGGCCGTCAGCACGCGCGCGGGCAGGACGGCTTCGACGCCGAGCGACGCGGCGACGTCGACGTCGGCCGGGTGACTGAACACGTCGCGAACCGGGCCGATTTGGCGGACCCGACCGCCGATCACGACGACGGCGGTGTCGCCTATGGCCAGCGCCTCCGTGCGATCGTGTGTGATGAGGATCGCCGGCGTCCCCGTGCGATGCAGCAGGGCGCGGACGTCACGGCGCAGGCGCGCCCGCGTCGGCATGTCGAGGGCGGCAAACGGCTCGTCGAGCAGCAGCAGCCGCGGTCCAGGCGCGAGCGCGCGCGCCAGCGCGACCCGCTGCGCTTCCCCGCCCGACAACTCGCGCGGATGGCGGTGTTCGAGATCCCGAAGGCCAAGCAGCGCGGCAATTTCTTCAATAGGGTCCGACCCCGGTCCGACCCCGAAGCGGATGTTGTCCCGGACGGTAAGATGCGGAAAGAGCGTTGGCTCCTGGAAGACGAGGCCGATGCGACGCGCTTGCGGCGGACGCCAGACGGCCGCAGCCACGTCGCACCACACGTCGTCGTCGAGCCGGATCGTGCCCGCGTCGGGCCGCTCGAGTCCCGCCATCTGGCGCAGGATCGTCGTCTTGCCGGCGCCCGACGGACCGAACAGCACGCAGATCGACCCCGGCGCCAGCGCGACGTCCATCACGGCGGACAGCTGGAACCCGCTCGCGAACCGCCGCGCGACGTTGACGTGTACGGCGAGTCCTTTCGGACTCGCCTGGGGCGGTAGGCCGGGTCCTTCCGCCGTCGCGGAAGGCTCCGGCGGACCGCCGTAGCCTTGGCGGAGGCGGTTTGGACCCGCCTTCAGTGACGCGGCTTTATCCATACCGAGCGCTGCAACGAGTACGTCGTCGCAAGGATCACGAACGATACGATGAGCAGCAGCAGCGACGTGCGCGACGCCGACGCGTAGTCGAGCGACTGCACGGCGTCGTAAATGGAAATCGACACCGTGCGCGTCACGCCGGGCAGGTTGCCGCCCACCATCAGGACGACGCCGAATTCGCCCAGCGTGTGCGCGAAGCTCAGCACGATGCCCGTCACCAGTCCGCGAATCGACAGCGGCAGGACGACGCGGCGAAACGTCTCGAGCCGCGAGACGCCGAGTGACCACGACGCTTCGAGGAGACGGCGATCCACCGCCGCGAACTCCGCGCTGAACGGCTGCACGGCAAACGGCATCGAGTACAGCACCGACGCGATGACGAGACCCTCGAATGTGAACGGCAGACCGTGGCCGGCCACGCTGGCGTACACCCGGCCGAGCGGACTCAGCGGTCCGATCGCGACGAGCACGTAGAACCCGAGCACCGTCGGCGGCAGGACGAGCGGCAGCGCGACGATCGCTTCGACGAGAAACTTCCCGCGCCACGACGAAAAGACGATCCAGTACGCGATCGGAATGCCGATCGCGAGCAACACCACGGTCGTGGTGGCCGCAAGCCGCACGCTGAGCCAGAGGGCGGACCAGTCCATGGCTAGGCGTCCGGCGGAAAGAAGCCGTACTGCTTGAGAATGGCGCGGCCGTCGGCGCCCATGACGAACGCACGCAGCGATCGCGCAGCGTCGGCGTCCACGGCCCACTTGAGGATCGTTCCGCCCTGAACCATTCTCGGGTACATATCGATCGGTATTTCCATCCAGCGCGCGCGGTCCTTCAGGCTCGGGGTCAACGCGAGGGACAGCGCGACGATGCCGGCGTCGGCCGCGCCGCTTCCGGCGAACTGCAGCGCCTGCGCGACGTTTTCGCCGTAGACGAGCTTCGGTTGGAGCCGGTCATACAAACCGGCCGAGCGCAGCGCGGCCACGGCGGCGCGCCCGTACGGCGCGTGATCGGGATTCGCAATCGCGACGTGCGCGACCGCGGGATCGGTCAAAGCCTGCAGGCCCTGATGCTCGACGTCGAGCGGCGACGCCGCCGGCGTCCAGACGACGAGCCGGCCGACCGCATAGCTGAACTCGCCCTGCGCGAGTGTCAGCCCGCGCGCCGCGAGCTGGCGCGGATACTCGAGATCCGCGGAGAAGAACATGTCGAACGGCGCCTGGTTGAGGAGTTGCGCGTAGAACGTCCCCGACGATCCGTACGACACGGTGACCTCGACGTCGTGCGACGCGCGGAACCGGTCGACCAGCGCGCCGAGCGCGACGTTCAGGTCCGCCGCCGCGGCGATGCGGATCCGCGGGCGCGAGGGCGTCGAGCCGGGCCGGCACCCGGCCGCCGCCAGCACGATCGTCGAGAGCAGGCACAGCCACGCCGGCGCGAATCGTTTCGGGTTCACGATTGCCGAACAGTTTAATCTGATTTAAGCTGACTTATGCAACGGTATCAGTCATGTCGCTGCTGACGGTCAGGCAAGCCGCCGAGCGGCTGGGCGTGGGCTACTCCACGCTCAAGCACTGGATCTATGAGGGGCGCGTCCGCACGAGCGTCACGAGCGGCGGCCACCACCGGATCGCGGACGCCGAGGTCGACCGCCTGCTCGCGCCGTCCACGACGGCATCGGCGAACACAGCCGCGCGCCGGCGCACGGGCGCCATCGTGTCCATCAGCGGCCGGAATCAGCTGCGCGGCTACGTGGACGAGATTCGCGTCGAGGGCCTCCTCGCACAGGTGCGGCTGCGCATCGGCGATCAGACGCTGACGGCCGTCATCACGCGCGACGCGGTCGAGGAACTGAACCTGCGCCGCGGCGACGATGCCCTCGCCATCGTGAAGGCGACGGAGGTGATGGTGGCGCGCGAGGCGGACACGCCGCTGCACGCCGCTGCGCACCGGCCGCAGCGCCCGCGCCGCCGTCGTTGACACGTCGCGAAGCAATCGGCTACGCTGGCCCCTCACATGTTCACCGGCCACCATCACGCGCGACATTTTCACCACGGCGACGGGCCGGCGGAGGCGGCGTGATCTAGTTTCCGGAGCATCGACAGGCGACTGAAGACTGGAGACTGACGACTGAAGCTGCCCCGCCCCACCCGGCGGGGTTTTTTATTTTCGGACGGAGTTCCGGCTTATGGACTACACAAAACTCGACGGCTTGATTCCCGCGGTCATCCAGGACGCGGAGACTTCTGAAGTGCTGATGGTCGGTTTCATGAACGAGGTCGCGCTCGCCGAAACGCGGCGGTCGGGCTTCGCGACATTCTTCAGCCGCACGCGCAACACACTGTGGATGAAGGGCGAGACGTCGGGCAACAAGCTCGAGGTCAAGGAAATCCTCGTGGACTGCGACGACGACACCGTGCTGCTGAAAGTACGGCGCCTCGGCGACGGCAACGTGTGCCACACCGGCGAGCGCACGTGCTTCTACCGGACGTTGAAGAACGAAGACTAGGAACCACGGAGGACACAGAGGACACGGAGGTAGAAACCATGGATCTCCGAGCCAACCTTTCCTCCGTGACCTCCGTGTCCTCCGTGGTTACATTCTTATGAAACTCAAGCTCGGAATACCGAAAGGCTCTCTCCAGGACGCGACGATCCAGCTCTTCGCGCGCGCCGGCTTCAACATCTACGTCAGCTCGCGGTCGTACTTCCCGGCGATCGACGATCCCGAGATCGAGTGCATGCTGATCCGCGCGCAGGAGATGGCGCGCTACGTCTCGGACGGCGTGCTCGACGCCGGCCTCACGGGTCAGGACTGGATCGCGGAGCACGAGGCCGGAGACGGCCGGACCGGCATGCTCGAAAGCGTCGCCGATCTGATCTACGCCAAGCAGAGCTTCGGCAAGGTGAAGTGGGTGCTCGCCGCGCCGGAGGATTCGCCGATCAAGTCGGCCAAGGATCTTGAAGGCAAGACGATCGCGACCGAGCTCGTCCGCGCGACGAAGGCGTACTTCGAGCGGCAGCGCGTCAGCGTCAAGGTCGAATTCTCCTGGGGCGCCACCGAAGTGAAGCCCCCGATGCTCGCCGACGCCATCGTCGAAGTGACCGAAACCGGGTCGTCGCTCCGCGCGAACCGCCTGCGCATCCTCGACGTCGTGATGGAGTCGAACACCCAGCTCATCGCCAACAAGACGGCGCTGGCCGACGCGTGGAAGCGGACGAAGCTCGAGAACGTCGCGCTGCTGCTCAAAGCCGCGATCGAAGCGCAGGGACGCGTCGGGCTGATGCTCAACGTGCGTCGCGCCGATCTTGCCGCCGTCCTCGGGCTGCTGCCCGCGCTGCAGCGGCCGACGATTTCCAGCCTGAGCGACGAGGAGTGGGTCGCCGTGAACACGATCATCGAAGAGCGCACCGTGCGCGACCTGATTCCGAAGCTGAAGGCCGCCCGAGCCCAGGGGATTGTGGAGTATCCGTTGAACAAGATCGTGTTGTAGGGCGGGAGGGGCTGGAAGGGTTGGTGGAGGTGGCCGGGGTGAGGCAAACGGGCCTGGGTATACGGATCGTCGACGTGAGCGACGCGCGCGCGGTGAATCGCCTGCTGACGCCGGCGGCGCGGGAAGACCGTGCGTTCACGCGCCAGGTGCAGCGCATCGTCCACGGCGTGAAGGCCGAGGGCGATCGCGCGCTGCTGCGCTTCGCGCGTAGGTTCGACGGCCTCGCCGCGCCGATGGAAGTTTCGGCCGACGAGATGCGCGACGGCGCGGCGCGGGTCGATCCCGCCGTGACGCGCGCGATTCGGCGCGCCGCCGCCAACATCGCGCGCGTCGCGTTCCGGCAGATCCCGAAGCACTGGGACCTCGAAGTCACGCCAGGCGTGGTGATCGAGCAGCGCGTCGAGCCGATTGCGCGCGTCGGCTGCTACGTGCCCGGCGGACGATTCCCGCTGCCCTCGTCCTTGTTAATGACCGCCGTGCCCGCGCGCGTCGCCGGCGTCCGCGAGGTTATCGCCGTCTGTCCACGTCCCGAGCCCGCGGTGATGGCGGCGGCCCTCGAAGCCGGTGTCACGAAACTGTTCCGCATCGGCGGCGCGCACGCCGTCGCGGCGCTCGCGTACGGCACGAAGACGATTCCGCGCGTGGACAAGATTGTCGGTCCGGGCAATCGCTTCGTCGCCGCCGCGAAAGCCATCGTCGCGGGCCGGTGCGCCATCGACTTCTATGCCGGACCGACCGAGATCGTGATCGTCGCCGGCGGCGCCGGAGGCGGACGTCCCGAGTGGATCGCCGCCGATCTCATCGCGCAGGCCGAGCACGATCCCGATGCCCGCTCCGTCTTCATCACGTGGCGCCGGTCGCTCGCCGTCCGCGTCGCGAAGGCCGTCGCCAGGCGAGGCGCCGGCCGGGCGATCGTCGCACGCTCGCTTCGCGCGCACGGCGCCATCATCGTGACGAAGACGCCGGACGAAGCGATGGCGCTCGCGAATCGCTTCGCGCCCGAGCACCTCGTCGTCGATCGCGAAGCGCTCATCAAGCGGCCGGTGACCGCCGGCGCGGTGTTCGTCGGCGCCTACACCGCGCAGGCGGCCGGCGATTACGCCACCGGATCGAATCACGTGCTGCCGACCGCCGGCGCCGCGCGTTTCCGCGGCGGACTGAGCGCCGCCGATTTCGTCCGCGTGATGTCGGTGCAGCGCATGACGCGCGCCGGCCTCGCGGGACTCGCGCCGACGATCGTCGCGCTGGCTCGCGCCGAAGGTCTCGAAGCGCACGCCGAATCAATCGAAGTCCGGCTCTGGCGATCCAGCCACCAGTCACCCGCCTCCGCTCGCGCACTCGTTACGCGAGCTACGGCGAGGCTCGCCAGAGCGCCGAAGGCGCGACGGCGGCCAGCCACCAGCCACCGGCCATGAGTCACTACCAGAAACCACCAGAGCTCTACGACGGCCTTCGCCTCCACCAGAACGAGAACACCGGCGGCTGCTCGCCGCGCGTGCTGGAAGCGCTCGCGAAGCTGCGTCCGGATCAGATCGGCTTCTATCCGCCGTACGCGGCCGCGACCGCGGCGGTCGCGACGTATCTCGGCGTCGCCGCCGATCGCGTCACGCTGACCAACGGCCTCGACGAAGGCCTGATGGCCCTCGCCATCGCGTATCTCCGCCCGTCGGTCGGCGGTCCGGTGTTCGAATCGATCGTCCCCGAGCCGGCGTTCGAGATCTTTCGCTTCGACACCTCCGTTGCGGGTGGACGGCTCGTGCAGGTGATGCCGCGGCCGGATTTCTCGGTCCCGCTCGACGAGATTCTTGCCGCGATCACGTCCAACACGCGCATCGTCTTTCTCACGAACCCCAACAATCCGACGGGCGTGTCGATGCCGCTCGAGGCGATTCGCACCGTCGCACGCGAGGCGCCCCCTGAAGCAATTGTTTTCGTGGACGAGGCTTACGCCGAATTCGCGCGCGAGTCGTTCATCCCGGATCTGGCGGCCTTCCCCAACGTCATCGTCGGCCGCACGTTCTCGAAGGCGTTCGGTCTCGCCGGCCTGCGCATCGGGTGTCTCGTCGGCGCGCCCGATCGCATGGATGCCGTGCGGCAGGCGATACCGGTCTACAGCGTCAACATCGCCGCCGTGGCCGCAATCCAGGCCGCGCTCACCGATCTCGACTACCTGCGCGACTATCTTCGGGAGGTGGACGAATCGAAGGCGCTGCTCTACGCCGCGTGCGATCGACTCGGACTGAAGTACTGGCAGAGCCGGTCCAACTTCGTGCTCGTTTCGGCGGGCGAGCGGCTGGACGCGCTCGTCGAGGGCGCCTTGGCGCGCGGCATCTACATTCGCGACCGCTCGACCGAGCCCGGCTGCGCCGGCTGCGCGCGCGTCGGCACCGGGCTGGTGACGCACACGCGGCAATTCATTGCTGTCATGGAAGAGGTGTTATGCGCCGCGCGGTAATCCATCGCAAGACGACGGAGACGCAGATCGCGCTGCGGTTCGCGCTCGACGGCAAGGGCAAGTACGCCGTGCACACCGGGATCCGGTTTCTCGATCACATGCTCGAGCTGTTTGCGCGCCACGGCGCGTTCGATATCCGCATCGACGCGAAGGGCGACCTCGACGTCGATCAGCATCACACCGTCGAGGATCTCGGCATCGCGCTCGGCGAAGCGGTCTCTCAGGCGCTCGGCAACCGCCGCGGGATCAATCGCGCGGGCTATTTCGTCATGCCGATGGACGAAACGCTCGCCGTCGCCGCGGTCGATCTCGGCGGTCGCCCCCACACCGTCGTTTCGCTCGGCGTGAACGCCGCGCGGGTCGGTGACCTGCAGACCGAGCTCGTCTACGACTTCTTCGAAGGCTTCGCGATCGGCGCGCGGGCGAACGTCCACGTCAAGGTGCTGTACGGGCGCTCGAGCCATCACAAAATCGAAGCCGTGTTCAAGGCGTTCGCGCGCGCGCTGCGCGTCGCCTGCGCGAAGGATCGCCGGCTCGCCAGGATGCTGCCGAGTACTAAAGGACTGTTGTAGGGCAAAGAGCAGAGGGCAGAGGGCTGACAGCCGAGAGCCGACAGCTGAAAGCTAGAGCAAACGTGAACACTGGCATCGCGCTAATCGATTACAAGGCTGGCAATCTGACGTCGGTGAAAAAAGCGCTGGCGACGATCGCCGCGGACGTGTTCGTGCCGGCGACGCCGGGCGAGCTCGCCGACGCGCAGGGCATCATCGTGCCGGGCGTCGGCCATTTCGGCGCGACGCGCGCCCTCGACGCGGCGTGGACCGCGGCGATCCTCAGTCGCATCGGCGAAGGACGTCCCCTCCTCGGCATCTGCCTCGGCATGCAGTGGCTGTTCGAAGGCAGCGCTGAGGCGGCGGATCTTCCAGGGCTCGGGTTGCTGGGCGGGCGGTGCTACAAGCTAGGTCAGGCGGGTCCAAAAGGACCCGCCCTACGTACGGAAAACGGACTGGCGGGCCCGAAAGCACCCGCCCTACTTATCAAGGTTCCGCACGTCGGGTGGAACAGCCTGAACATCAGGCGCGAGACATCGATCGTCGAGGGCGTGCCGCAGGGCGCGCAGGTGTACTTCACGCACAGCTACGTGGCGCCCGTGACCGATGACAGCGTCGCCGTCACGGAGCACGGTGAGCCGTTCGCCGCGATCGTGCAGCACGGGCAGATCGCCGGCGTGCAGTTTCATCCGGAGAAGTCGGGGGACGTCGGGCTGCGTGTGCTGAAGAACTTTCTGGATCTCGTCCGATGAATAGGAACCACAGAGGACACGGAGCGCACGGAGGAAAGAAGTCTAGATCACACGCTCACATTCTCCGTGTCCTCCGTGTCCTCCGTGGTGGAGATCTTTCTCTTGCTCTCTAAACGCATCATCGCCTGCCTCGACGTCCGGAGCGGCCGGGTCGTCAAGGGCGTGAACTTCGAGGGCCTGCGCTCGGCCGGCGATCCGGCGGAGCTCGCGCGGCGCTACAACGCCGAGGGCATCGACGAGCTGGTGATCCTCGACATCACCGCGACGCTCGAGACTCGGCGCGCCCTGGCCGAGACGATCCGCGCCGTCGCGCGCGAGCTGTTCATCCCGCTCGCGGTCGGCGGCGGCATCCGGACCGAAGACGACGCCACGGCCGCGGTCGAGGCGGGGGCGGACAAGGTCAGCCTTAACACGGCGGCGCTCGCGACGCCGTCGCTCATCACGTGCATCGCCGAACGCTACGGCAGCCAGGCGGTGGTCGTCGCGATTGACGCGAAGAAGGATGGCGACCGGTTCGCGGTTTACTCACGCAGCGGATCGACCGCGGCGAACCGCGGCGCCGTCGAATGGGCGCGCGAGGCCGAGTCGCGCGGCGCCGGCGAAATCCTGCTGACGTCGATCGACCGCGACGGCACGAAGGCCGGCTTCGACTGCGCGATGACGGCCGCCGTCTCGTCGGCGGTGTCCATTCCGGTGATCGCGTCCGGCGGCGCCGGCGGGCTCGACCATTTCGTCGACGTCTTCACGTCGGGCCGCGCCGACGCCGCGCTCGCCGCGTCAATCTTTCATTACTCGGAAACCGGCGTGAAAGCGCTCAAGCAATACTTGAAGCAACGGGGTATACCGGTACGCCTGTAGGCCACGAAGTCACGAAAACACGAAGAAGAAAGGAAGATGAGCTCGTCGTGCCTTCGTGGCCCGCAGGCCTCTCAAACTACGCCAGATGCTGATCCCATCAATCGATCTCAAAGGCGGCGCCGTCGTCCAGCTCGTCCAGGGCGAACGCCTCGCTATCAAAGATGATGACGTGTTCGCCTGGGTGCGGCGGTTCGAGACGTTCCCCAAGGTGCAGGTCATCGACCTCGACGCCACCATGGGCTCGGGCGACAACCTCGGGCTGGTCCGGCGGATTGCGGGCGCGCTGGCCTGTCGCGTTGGCGGCGGCATCCGCACCGTCGAGCGCGCGCAGGACGTGCTTGCCGCCGGCGCGCGGCAGATCATCGCGGGCTCGTCGCTGTTCAAGAACGGCGTGCCCGATCTCGCGTTCGCGAAGACGTTGTCCGACGCCGTCGGCCGCGACCGCGTGATCGCCGCGGTGGACAGCCGCGGCGGACGCGTCGTCATCCACGGCTGGAAGACGGTCCTGCCGCTGACGGCCGTCGAGGCGGTCAACGCGCTCGAGCCGTTCTGCGACGAGTTCCTCTACACGCACGTCGATACCGAGGGGTTGATGGGCGGGACAAACTTTGACGCGATCCGCGCCGTCCGCGCCGCGACGACGCGCCGCGTAACCGCCGCGGGGGGCATCTCCACGCAAAAGGAAATCGACGACCTCGATGCGCTTGGCGTCGACTCGGTCGTCGGCATGGCGATCTACACCGGAGCGCTGGATCCGAAGGCGCCCGGAAAGGGCTGAGGGCAAAGGGCTGAGGGCGGAAAAACGGCGAACGTTTTGGCGAACGGCCTCGTCCAAGTCCCCATGCGCAAGATCATCCTCGCCCTCGCCGCCGTGGTCTTCTCGACGATGCCCGCGCTCGCCGGCGCGCAGGAAACCACCGAACACGTGACCCGGACGCTGAAACTCGACCCCGGCGGGACGCTCCGCCTGAAGAGCTTCTCGGGGCCGATCCACATCACGGTGACCGACCGTCCGGAGGTGGTCATCGACGCGGTGCGCTACGGCACGCGCGAGCGTCTCAGCCGGATCGCCCTCGACATCCATGCGGACGGCTCGAACACGGTGGTCGTGGACGCCAACCATCGCGATCGCCATACGTGGTTTGAATTCTCGGGCCACGACAACGTCGTGAAGACGGACTTCGACATCAAAGTGCCGCGCCGGACGAACCTGGATGTGTCGGTGTTCAGCGCTCCCGTGAGCGTGGACGGCGTCGAGGGCAGGTTCAAGGCGCACGGCTTCTCGTCGCGTCTGGAGTTTCAGGATGTGATCGGCCCGATCGAGGCGCACACCTTCAGCGGACCGATCTCGATTCGCGCGAAGACGTGGCAGCCGAATCAGACGATCGACGTCGATACGTTCAGCGGCAATGTGGACCTGCACGTCCCGGAGAACGCGAGGGGATCGGTGTGGTTCAAATCGTTCAGCGGCCACCTCGACTCCGGGCGCCCGCTGGTGCTGCGCAGTGGCAACCGCAAGTCGCTGCATGCCGATCTGGGCAACGGCGGCGACAACGCCGGTCAACTGAGTTTCAAGACCTTCAGCGGCAGCGTGAAGATTGATAAGTAGGGCCTCACCCGCCCTGCCTGCACGGCCCGCCTCACCTGCCCCGCACTGATACAATTGGAGATACGGCCCCCCGCGGGGCCGGCTCTCCTAATTCCTGTGACCACAGAAGTTCAGGCCGACCCCGAGGTCCGTGCCGGAACGGGATCCGCCACGGACGCGCGGATCGCCACCGACGGGAAATTCCTGCGCGTTGCGCCTTCGCCGCGCGCGGCTTCGGCGACACAAGCGGCCGCGGGAGATCGCTTTCTCGTCAAGGGCGTCACCTACGGCACGTTCGCGCCCGATGCCGACGGCTACCAGTTTCCGTCCTGCCGGCAGGTCGCCGACGACTTCCGCCAGATGGCGAGCCTCGGGATCAATACGGTCCGCACGTACACGCCGCCGCGCCGCGATCTGCTGGACGCCGCGGCGCGCGAAGGCCTGCGTGTCATGGTCGGCCTGCCGTGGTCCCAGCACGTTGCGTTCCTGGACGATCGCCGTCTGAAGCGCGCGATCCGCCAGGAGTTGAGCGCGAATGTCGCGGCGCTCGCCGATCACCCGGCCGTCCTCAGCTTCGCGCTGGGCAACGAGATCCCGGCGGGGGTCGTCCGGTGGCACGGCCGCTTCGGCGTCGAACATTTCCTGCGGACGCTGTACGAGGAGGCCAAGGCCGCGTCGCCGGAGAGCCTCTTCACGTACGTCAACTTTCCGCCGACGGAATTCCTCGATCTCTCCTTCTTCGACATCTGCGCGTTCAACGTCTATCTGCACCGCGAGTCCGAGCTGCGCGCGTATCTCGCTCGTCTGCAGAACATCGCCGGCTACAAGCCGCTGCTGCTCGCCGAAGCGGGCGCCGACAGCACGCGCGAAGGCGAGGACGGCCAGGCCGCCATCACGTCCATGCACATCCGCGCGGCGTTCGAGGAAGGCGCGGCGGGCGCGATTGCCTTCGCGTGGACCGACGAGTGGTGGCGCGGCGGGCACGCGGTCGAGGACTGGAACTTCGGGCTGGTCGATCGCGAGCGCCGGCCCAAGCCGGCCGCGCGCGCCGTCGCCTCCGCGTTCGCCGACGCACCGTTCTCGCGCGCGCAGCAGGCGTCGTGGCCGCGCGTGTCGGTCGTCGTGTGCGCGTACAACGCGGCGGACACGCTGGAGGACTGCCTGACGGCGCTCGAGCGCCAGACGTACCCGGACTACGAGATCATTCTCGTCAACGACGGCTCGAAGGATCGCACGAGCGAGATCGGGCGCAGGCACAACCGCGTACGCGTCATCGACACGCCGAATGCGGGGCTCAGCGCGGCCCGCAACGTCGGCCTCGCCGAGGCGACGGGCGAGATCGTGGCGTACACCGACGGCGACACGCGCGCCGATCGCGACTGGCTCGCGTTCCTCGTCCAGCCGTTCCTGACGTCGGACGTGGTCGGCTCGGGCGGACCGAACGTCGTGCCCGCCGACGATCCGCCAATCGCGCAGTGCATCGCGCGCGCGCCGGGCAGCCCGACGCACGTGCTGCTCGACGATCGCATCGCCGAGCACGTGCCCGGCTGCAACATGGCGTTCCGCCGCGACGCGCTGCTCGAGATCGGCGGCTTCAATCCCATCTACCTCCGCGCCGGCGACGATGTGGACGTGTGCTGGCGGCTGCAGGCGCGGCACTGGAAGATCGGCTTCGCCTCGTCTGCCCTGGTGTGGCATCACCATCGATCGTCGATCGGCGCGTACTGGCGCCAGCAGGTCGGCTACGGCGAGGGCGAGACCTGGCTGATGGTCCACCACCGCGAGAAGTTTCTCGACGGCCGCATGCTGTGGCGGGGCCGCATCTACAGCCCGCTGCCCTTCGTGCGATCGCTCTGGGGCACGCGCATCAACGCGGGCGTCTGGGGTACGGCGGCGTTTCCGTCGGTGTACCGCACCGACGTGCATCCGTTCGCCTTCCTGCCCCACTCGATCCGCTGGCAGGTGCTCTCGTTCGTCCTCGCCCTCGCGGGCGCCGGCGTCGCGGCATACGGCGGTCATCAGTGGGCCGCCGCGATTCTTCTGACGACGGGCGCCATCGGCGTCGCGGCGACGGTCGTGAAGAACCTCACGTATGCGTGGCGCTCGGACGTCGCGTCGCTGCCGGGCGTCGGCGCCGAGGCGCGTCGCCATCCGCTGCGCCGCGCCTGGGCGCGCCTGTGGTACCGTGCGCTCGTCGCGCACCTGCATTTCATCCAGCCGCTGGCGCGGGTCCGGGGACGGATTCGCGGGTTGCTGTCGCCGCCCGAAGTCGCGCAGCCCGCCGGCGAGCCGCAGACGAGCCGCGGTCCGCGGCCGTCGCTGGGCGAAGCGTGGCGCGCGCTGCTGCTGATCTCCGGCAGCGTCACTGAAGATCGTTTCTGGAGCGAAACGTGGACGTCCGCCGATCGCGTGCTCGTGCAACTCACCGAGTGGCTCCGCGGATCGCGCGCCGTGCGCACGATCGACGTGGACGAAGGCTGGTCCGACGATCGTGACGTCAGCGTCTTCATCGGGCGCTGGGCGTGGCTAGACATCCGCGCGATGGTCGAGGATCACGGAGCCGGCAAGTCGCTCGTCCGCATCGGCATGCACCTGCGGCCGACGACGTTCGGCATCGTCACGGCGCTCGGCCTCGGCCTGGCACTGTTTGTCGGCGCCGCGGCCGGTCTGGCGCTGACCGTCCCGCTGGCCGGGAGGATCATCGCCGTCTTCACGCTCGGCCTGGTCGTCGCGGTCGCCTGGCGCACGGCGCAGACGACGGCGATTGCCCGGCGCGGCATCAGACGAGTGACGGTCGGCAGCGGGATGATCGCGATGCGATCCGGCCCGGCGCACGTGCCGCTGCTCGCGCCGGCGGGCCTCTGGGTGTACGGCGTGCGCAGCGCGATCATCTTCGTGGTGATGATTCTCTCGCTCGGCGCCGGCACGTTCATGCTGCGCGAAGCGGCCACCGGGCCGGTGATCGGCGGCCGCAAGGGATTCGCCGGCGACTACGGGCTCGCCATGGAAGCGTGGCTCGACGCGCCCGGCGGCATCGCCGTCGCGCCCAACGGCGACGTCTTCATCGCCGATTCGAACAACGACGTGATCCGCCGCGCGGACGCGCGCGACAACCGCATGTATCCGTACGCGGGCAATCACGATCTCGGCAGCGGTTTCTCCGGCGACAACGGCCCCGCCATCAGCGCGCAGCTCGACACGCCGGACGGCGTGGACATCGCGCCCGACGGCGACGTGATCGTCGCCGACTCGCATAACGATCGCATCCGGCGCGTCGACCGCCCGACCGGCATCATCACGACCGTGGCCGGCTCGGGCGAGAACGGCTACGACGGCGATGAAAAACCCGCGGTGGCGGCCGCCCTCAACACGCCGAGCGCCGTCGCGGTCGATCAGCGCAACGGCAACATCTATATCGCGGACACCCTGAACTATCGCGTCCGGTTGGTGGACGCGAAGACCGGCCTGATCCACACGATCGCCGGTGACGGCACGCCCGGCGAAGGCGAGAACGTCGGCGACGGCGGGCCCGCGACCGCGGCGCACCTCAACATGCCGAGCGACGTCGAGGTCGACCAGCGCACCGGCGACATCTACATCGCCGACATGCATCACAACCGGATTCGGAAGGTGGACGCGAAGACGCAGATCATCACGACCGTCGCGGGCAGCGGCGCCTGGGGCGACAGCGGCGACGATGGTCCGGCGATCAGGGCGCAGCTGGCCGGCCCGGCCGGCATCGCGGTCGTGCCGGAGCCCGGCGGCAAGGTCACCATCTTCATCGCGGACTTCTACAACGGTCACGTGCGCGCGGTCGGCCCCGACGGCATCATTCGCGACGTGAGCGACGAAGGCCGTCAGGCGTTCGGCGCGCCGACGCGCGTCGCGTACGCCCAGACCGGGCCGCATCGCGGCTGGCTCTACGTCACCGATTCGAGCGAGGACAAGGTCGTGCCGCTGATCATTCCGAAGATTGCGCCGAAGCTGGTGCCGCCGCGGCCGATCGCGCCGGCGCGCCGTGTGGGCGGATGACGGCATGGCCGATCCCGTGACACCCGATCGCGAACAACCGCTGCTCCTCTGGACGCTGGGCTTCCTGCGCCCGTACTGGAAGCAGGCGGTGCTGCTGTCGGTGCTGCTGTTGTCGGAAGTCGGGCTGGGCGCGCTGCAGCCGTGGCCGCTGAAGGTGGTCATCGATTACGTCCTCGAGCGTCCGGCGCTTCCGCTGCCCGAGCCCTTCGCCGGCTGGCTCTCCGCGATTCACGGCGGCAACCCGGCGGTGCTGCTGATCCTGCTCGTCATCGCCGGCGTGATCGTGCAGGTCGCGAATCAATTCGTGTCGGCCTACGGCACGCAGGTCCAGGTGGACACGGGCCAGCGCATGGTCTACGACCTGCGCTACCGACTGTTCCAGCATCTGCAGGCGCTCGGCCTGCACCATCACATCGCGACGAGCACGGGCGATGCGGTCTACCGCGTGGACGTGGACGCCTACGCGATCGAAAACCTGGTGATGAGCGGCCTGTTTCCGCTCGCAACGTCGGTCACCACGCTGGCCGTGATGTTCTTCGTGCTGCTGAAGCTCGACCGGACGGTTGCGCTGCTCTCGCTCACGGTCGTGCCGTTCCTCTACATGTGCCTGCGCTACTACACGTCGACGATGGTCGATCGGGAAGAGCACGTGAAGGAGCTCGAATCCAAGCTGATCGAGCGGCTGTACGAGACGTTCTCGTCGATGCGGCTGGTCAAGAGCTTCGCGCGCGAGCCGTACGAGCTCGATCGCTATTCGCAGTCAGGCGATCGCACCATGAGCGCCCGCATCGCGCTGACGTGGCAGCAGTCCCTCTTTTCGGTCGTGGTGACCTCGATCACCATCCTCGGCACCGCGCTGGTGATCGTCGTCGGCGGCATGCACGTCATGCGCGGACAGATGACGATCGGCGATATGACGATCGTGATCGCGTATCTGGGCGCGGTGTACGGACCGCTGTCGGCAATCGCGCACACGACCGGGCAGCTGCAGGGCGCGCTCGCGGGATCGAAGCGCGTCCGCTCGGTGTTCGCGATTCTGCCGGAGACCGTGGACGGTCCCGACTCGGTGGACGCGACCGACGTGAAGGGCGACATCCGGTTCGAGGATGTCGGGTTCACGTATCCGTCCGGCGCGCAGGTGCTGCACGATATCGCGTTCAGCGCTACGCCTGGCCAGGTGGTGGCGCTGGTCGGCCTGACCGGGGCCGGCAAGACGACGCTCGTGAGCCTGATCCCGCGCTTCTTCGACGCGACGGCCGGCCGCGTGCTGATCGACGGCGTGGACGTGAAACAGTACCGCGTGCGATCACTGCGCGAGAAGATCGCGATCGTGCTGCAGGATCCGGTCCTGTTCTCGGGCACGATCGCCGAAAACCTGCGGTACGGCCGGCTCGATGCGACGCCGGCCGAAATCGAGGCGGCGGCGCGAGCAGCGCACGCGCACGAGTTCATCTCGCGCCTGCCCAAGGCGTATGAGACCGAGATCGCCGAAGCCGGCGGCGGGCTGTCGGGCGGCGAGCGCCAGCGTCTGAGCGTGGCGCGCGCCATTCTCAAGAATGCGCCGATCCTGATCCTCGACGAGCCGACCTCGTCGCTCGACGCGATCTCCGAAGAAATCGTTTTCGCCGCGCTGCGGCGTCTGCGGGCCGGCCGCACGACGATCGTCATCGCGCACCGCCTGTCCACCGTGCGGGACGCCGACCGGATTCTCGTCCTCGACGGCGGGAAGATCGCGGCGCAGGGCCGGCACGAGGAGTTGCTCAAGACCTCGCAGCTGTACCGGCGGATGTGCGCGCGGCTCTCGGTCGGCAAGTCGCTGGATGAACCGGAGACCGTCGATGAGCTGATTCAGGCGACAAGACAATGAGATTTCAGATTTCAGAAATCAGATTTCAGATTGACGGGGAAACATCGGGACCGCAGGCGCGAGAATCTGAAGTCAATCTGAATTCTGAACTCTGAAATCTGAAATGAAGATTCTCTTTGCCGGTATCATCGCCCGCTACCCGTTCGGCGGCGTCACGTGGTGTTCCCTCATGTACCTGCTCGGCCTCCGGGCCCTCGGCCACGACGTCTTCTACATCGAGGATACGGGCGAGTGTGTCTACGACCCGGAGCTCAACACGCGCGCCACCGATCCGTCGTACGGCACGACCTACATTCACAACGCGCTGGCGCCGTACGGCCTCGGCGACCGCTGGGCGTTCGTCAACTACGACGGCGTCTATCACGGCCGCACGGTCGAGGACGTCCGGCGCTTCGCGGCCGGGGCCGATCTGTTCATCAACCTGTCGGGTGGATCCTGGTTCTGGCGCGACGAGTACGCGCGCATTCCGCGTAAGGTGTTCGTGGACTCCGACCCGGCGTTCACGCAGCTCGCCATCGCAAAAGCCGAGCCCTGGTACGTCGAGTTCTTCAGGCGGTTCGATCGCCTCTTCACGTTCGGCGCGAACATCGGCACGCCGGCGTCGGCGATTCCGACCGGCGAGTTCACCTGGCTCAAGACGTGGCAGCCCGTCACGATGGACGACTGGCGGACGGCCGGGGCGCCGCGCGATCGCTTCACCACGGTCATGACCTGGCAGATCGAAAGCTTCGCCGACGTGGGCGGCAACAAGGATCAGGAGTTCGTGAAATTCATCGAGCTGCCGTCGAAGACGGCGCAGCGGTTCGAGCTCGCGATCAACGGACCGCAGTCGCTGCTGCGGCAGTACGGCTGGGACACGGTGGACGCGATGGCCGTCTCGCGCACACCGGACGGCTACCGCGAGTTCATCCACGGCTCGAAGGCCGAGTTCGGCGTCGCGAAGCACACCTACGTCGCGAACCGCACGGGCTGGTTCAGCGACCGGACCGAGTGCTACCTCGCGGCTGGACGGCCGGCGCTCGTGCAGGATACCGGGTGGACGGCGCAT
The DNA here is from genome assembly GCA_016195265.1 of Acidobacteriota bacterium. Lineage (GTDB taxonomy): Bacteria > Acidobacteriota > Vicinamibacteria > Vicinamibacterales > CAVVIG01 > SRVP-36. The sequence continues at coordinate 34,672 of JACPZW010000027.1, forward strand.
ATCCCGGCCGGCGAGGGCCTGCTCGCGTTCTCGACTGTGGACGAAGCGCTGGCCGGCATCGATCGCATCAACAGCAACTACGAACGTCACGCGCGGCGCGCGCGCGAGATCGCGCGAGAGCATTTCGACGCCGAAAGAGTCTTGACAAAACTGCTGGAAGAGGCCTCCGTATGACGGGTGCCGGGTCCGCACGCCGCACCACGCACCCGGCACCACGCACCACGCACCCGGCACCCGATTGCTAATGAGGATCGCCCACATCGCTCCGGTCGCCACGTCGGTCCCGCCGCGCAAGTCCGGATCCGTCGAGACGATGACGTCGCTCCTCACCGAGGGGCTCGTCGCGCGCGGTCACGACGTCACGCTGTTCGCCACCGCCGATTCGAAGACGAGCGCCACACTCACAGCGCTGTACAAGAGCGGCTACTGGCACGACCCGAACATGTGGCCGTGGGAGCTGTACGAGATGCTCAATCTCGCGGCGGCGGCGGAGCGCGGCGCCGAGTTCGACATCATCCACTACGAAGCCGCGTACTACCCGATGTCGCTCGCGTTCACGCGGCTTTCGAAGACGCCGATCGTGCAGACGCTGCACCACTCGCCGACGACCGCCGAGGTCCGGTTGTGGTCGCGCTATCCCGAAGCGCCGTTCGTCGCCATCTCCAACGAGCAGGCCCGCCTGCTTCAGGGCCTGAACGTCGTCGGGACGGTGCTGCACGGCATCGACACCGCCAACTTCGTCTTCCGCGACAAACCCGACGACTACCTGCTGTTCCTGGGCCGCTTCAACGAGGGCAAGGGCGTCCTGCAGGCGATCGAGATTGCCAAGCGTGTCGGCCTGCGGCTGATCCTCGCGGCCGCCGAGAACGAGTACTACCGCGAGCACATCGCGCCGCACGTCGACGGCCAGCGCATCATCTACAACGGCGAGGCCGACAACCCGACGAAGGTCCGGCTGTTCGGCGGCGCACGCGCGCTGCTCTATCCGATTCAGGCGCGCGAGCCGTTCGGGCTCGTGCTGGCGGAGGCGATGGCGTGCGGCACGCCCGTGGCCGCGCTCGATCGCGGCGCCGTCCGCGAGGTCGTGGACGACGGCGTAACCGGCGTCATTTTCGAGGACCTCGAGCAGATGGTGACCGACCTGCCCCGCGTGATGGACCTGGATCGCCGGCGGGTCCGCGACCGCGCGGTCGCCCGCTTCGGCGCGGATCGCATGGTGGACGAGTACGTGAAGGTCTACACGCGGGTCGTGGAGGCGCGCCGTGCCCGAACCGAAACGTAGCCTCGCCGGCCGGACCGTGCTGGCAATCTTCGCGCACCCTGACGACGAGTCGCTCGCCTGCGGCGGGACGCTGGCCCGGCTGGCCGACGCGGGCGCGCGCGTCATCCTGCTGTGCGCCTCGCGCGGCGAAGCCGGATCGATGAGCGATCCGGCGCTCGTCCCCGACGGCGACCTCGGCGGCGTGCGCACGCGCGAGCTCCGCGACGCGGCCGCCGTGCTCGGCGTCGCCGAGGTCCTGGTGTTCGACCATCCCGACGGCGACCTGCGCTGGGATCGCGTTTCGGAGCTGCACGCGCAGATCGTCGCGGCGATTCAGCAGTACAAGCCCGACGCCGTTATCACGTTCGCCGAGGACGGGCTCTACTGGCATCTCGATCACATCGGCGTGCACGAGCGCACGTTCACCGCCGTGCGGTCGCTCGGCGCGGACGCGCCGCCGCTCTACTACGTGACGATTCCGCCCGGCGTCATGCGCGGGCTCGTGGAGGCCGCGCACGCGAAAGGCGGCGCGCCGCCCGATTCCAGTTTCTGGGGCATCGCACCCGATGCGTTCGGCGCGAAGGCGAAGCCGCCGGGCTTTGTCATCGACGTGCGGGACTGGGCGCCGCGCAAGCTGGCCGCCCTGCGCTGCCACCGCACGCAGATGGGTCCGAACAACCCGATCGCGTGGATCAACGAAGATGAGGCGCGGCGCTGGCTCGGCGTCGAACTGTTCCGCCGGGCGCCGATCGAGACCGCGAACGGGTCCGTGCTGGAGGAGCTGGCGGACCCGATAAAATCTGAGGATGTGAGGATGTGAGGATGTGAGGATGTGAGGATGTTAAGAACGCGGGGACTGGCGCGGCGGCTCTCAAATCCTCAGATTCTCACATCCTCATATCCTCAGATTTGCCTATGCGTGTCGACTCCTTAGACTTTCTCCGTTGCCCCTACTGCGGCGGGCGCCTGTCGCTCGTGGACTCGCTGTTTCATCGCGCGAGCGGCGATGAGATTCACGACGGCATCCTCGGCTGCCACTGCTGCATCTTCCCCGTCGTCGACGGCATCCCCGTTCTGCATCTGCAGACCGCGGCGACGGCCGCGCGCGATCACGTCCAGGCCGGCCGGCCGGAACTGGCGCGACGGGCCATGTTCGGACTCGACGATGACCGGCTCAGCGACGCGTTCGAAGCCGTCGCGGCGTCGCCGGTATCGACGTATCGCGACATCGTCGACGCGCTTGGGCCGGCGTTCGAGGGCGGTTATTTTCTCTACCGCTTCTCCGATCCGACCTACATCGTCGCGCAGGCGGTCGTCCGGGCGACGGCGGCGGCGGTCCTTGGCGGCACGCGGCGCGCGATCGATCTGTGCGGTGGATCCGGGCACGTCACGCGGTCGCTGCTGGGCCTGTCGTCGCCGCCGCCCGTGCTCGCCGATTTGTATTTCGCGAAGGTATGGCTGGCGCGGCGGTTCACCGCGCCTGGCTGCGAGCCGGTCTGCGTCGATGGTAATGCGCCGCTACCGTTCGCCCGGGGCGCGTTCGGGCTCGCGATGTGTACCGACGCGTTCATGTTTATCTGGACGAAACGCCAGTTCGTCGGCGAGATGGCGCGCCTGATCGACGGACAGCAGATCCCGGGCGCCCTCCTCATCGGCCACGCGCACAACGAGCGCGTGTGGAGCCCGTCGCACGGGAATCCGCTGACGCCCGCGGCTTACGCCGATCTGTTCGAGACGATCGAGCCGCGGCTGTTCGCCGAGGCCGGGCTGTTCGCTGACGTCATTGGCGGCGGGCGGCTGGACCTCTCGCGCCGTGACGGCGCGGACGTGCTCGATCGCGATCCCGCGCTGACCATCATCGCGACGCGCCACCCCGGCGTCTTCGCGCCGCACGCCCTGCCGCCGCTCGCACCGGCGCTCGGCGAGTTCCGGATCAACCCGCTCTACGCCATCGAGGACGGTGACGGCGGCCGCGCGCGGCTGCGGCTGCGGTTTCCGTCGGACGACTACGAGCAGGAATACGGGGCCTGCCGTCAGTACCTGCCGGACGAGATCACGGTCGAGCGGTCGGTGATCGACGCCCTGCCCACCCGGGTCGCGGCCGGCCCGCTCGCGGACCTGGCGCGCCGGCGGATCGCGCTGGATCTGCCGAAGCGGTACTACTGACGCTGAATGTGAGGATGTGAGGATATGAGGATGTGAGGATGTAAGGATCTGAGGAAGTAAGAGCCTCCGCGCTGGTTCGGAGCGGTTTTTCACATCCTCACATCCTCACATCCTCACATCCTCACATCCTCACATCCTCACATCCTCACATCCTCACATCCTCACATCTAACTACGTTATTATCCGTAGTCACTACTGTGTTTAACGTAACCGACAACCCCTTCGTCTATGGCGAGGTCGTGCCGACGGCCGCCTTCGTGAACCGCGTCGCCGAGCTGGATCGGCTCGTGCGCGATCTGGCCGCGGCGCAGAAGGTGTTCCTGATATCGCCGCGGCGCTACGGCAAGTCGTCGCTGATCCGGCAGGCGCTGGCCGCCATGGCGCGGCGGGGTGCGTTGACCGTCGACGTCACCGTCAGCAGCTTCAGCTCGTACGTCGCGTTCCTCGAAGGCTACGCGCGGGCGCTGATGACGGCGGAAACGAAGTGGGACCGCGCGCGCACGTGGCTGCGAGAGACGATCCGATCCGCGCGCGCGGAGGTGCGCTACACGCCAGGAGCGTCGGCGCTCGGTGCGGTGACGGTCTCGTTCCCGGGCGTGCGCACCGATCGCGACGTGTCCCGCCTGGCGCTCGAGGTGTTCGCGCTGCCCGCGCGTCTCGCCCAGGCGCGGCGCCGGAAGGTCATCGTCGCGCTCGACGAGTTCCAGGCGATCGGCGGCTTTAACGGCGGATCGGTGGAGCACGCGCTGCGCGCGGCGGTGCAGCACCAGCGCGACGTCGGCTACGTCTTCGCGGGATCCGAGCCGTCGCTGATGGAACGCATGCTCGGCCCCAAGCGGCCGTTCTACAAGGCTGGGCCGGTCATGCGTCTGGAGAAGATTCCGGCGGACGAATTCGCCACGGCCATCGACGCGCGGTTCGCGCGGTCGGGGATGAAGCCCGAGCAGGGACTCGGCGCGGCGATCGTCGATCTCGCGGGCAATCTGCCGTACGACGTGCAGCGGCTCGCGCACGAAACGTGGGACGAGGTGCGGGGCCGCGGCCGGAAACGCGCGACGCTCGACGATCTGCATCACGCCCTCAAGCGCCTGCTGGCCGAGCACCAGATGATGTTCGAAGCCGTGTGGCAGCGGCTCACGCTGACGCAGCGCTCGGCCTTGAGAGCCGTCGTGCTGGAAGAGGGCCAGGGCCTGCATTCGGCTGATGTGCGGACCCGCCATCGCCTCGGCGGCGCGTCCACGGTGCAGGCGGCGCTGGGCGCGCTCGTGCGCGACGATGTCGTCACGCGCGACGGTGACCGCCACGTCGTCGTCGACTCGCTGTTCCGCGAATGGGTCGCGCGGCAGACTTACTGAAACGTGAGCGTCGCGGCCGCGAGCCCTTGTTCGCCGCAGATCGAATAGAAGAGATACGTCCGGCCGTTCTCTTCGAAGATTCCGGGGTCGCGCAGCTGCTTGGCCGGGCCTTTGATGTCGCCGGCCTCTGACGGAACGTTCGGCAGCGTCGGGCATTCGTACGGCGCTTCGGGCCGCAGCAGTTCGATGGGCGGCGACGCCTTCCAGTCCTTCCAGTCCAGCGTCGGATCGATCGTCGACATCATCACGCGCTCGGGCGCGTCGCCGATGCCGGTGAAGAACACGTAGAGCGTGCGAACGCGCTGCAGCAGCGCCACATGCCGGACGCGATTGGCGTACGGTCCCTCGCGGAATGGATTGCTTCCGACCTCGAAGCTCGCGAACGGATCGCGCGATCGCAGCAGCAGTCCCAGCCGCGACATGCTGTAGAAGTACCCGTCGCGCTGGAACACGCGCAGGTAGCTGGACTTCGTGATCGATGGATGCACGGTGAAGTGCAGTCCGTCGCCAGAATCGGCCGACTGCGTGAACTGCGCGTAGCCGTGCTGCCGCGCCCACACGCGCGCCGCGGGCTCGCCCACCGGCCACATCGCGCCGTCGGTCCACCAGCCGTGAAACCACATCACGAGCCGCCTGTTGACATCGTCCACGAGGATCTCCGGCGACGCCACGTGCGTGTAGAAGTTTTCGAGATTCTCCGGAGGATCGGGCGGCGGCCGGAAGAACGCGGTCTCGCCCACAGGCAGCACGCCGGGCTCGTAGATCTTCCACGGGCCCGCGATCGCATCGGCGTACGCGAGCCGGATAAATGCGCCCATGTGGTGCGCGAAGTACATGTAGTAGCGGCCGAGCGGCTTCGCGATCCACGGCGGGACGCGAATGATCGTCGGGCCATTGATGTTGTCGCCGAGCGAGGCGGACGAACGAAGGGTGATCAGCGGATTCTGCGGCAGGCGCGTCGCGGTGACCTGCGTGGCGGCCTGGACCGCCCGCGGAGTCCAGCGGCCGAACGCGCCGCGAACGAGAACACCGGCGACGATGGCGAGCCAGGCGAGACGGCGCATCGGCGGCATCTTACGCTGTCCGCCTCGTTGTTCGCAGACTGGGGGGCCGTGTCAGCGCAGTTCGACCCTCTGCGCGCGAACAGCCTGCCAGCGTGCGTACGCCCGACGCACATACGCGAGTCGTTGGAGCGGCGTGGGATACCGAGTGGTGAACCAGCGGACAAGCGCCGCCACATCCCCCCGCTCGGACGTCGACACAGGATCAGCAATCGGATATCCTCGACGTCCTTCGGTCGGGATGCCACTTGTTTCGTCAGGATCAGGTCGCTGATCGCCGGCACATGCACACGCACACCCGCGCCAAGATCGAGCGACGTTTTTCGATCCCACAGCAGGTCGAACTCCACCCGAGTCCCGTCCACCGTGAGCAACGCGCGAGCGCCGCTCTCGGCCACAGCGCGGAAGAAGGCAGGTTCATCGAACGCGGACGGCTCCATGATCGTCGCGCTCAGTATAGGAGCAATCGAAGAGGGCGCGACCCGAGGACGTCCGTTATGAGGCTACGGTTTCGTGCCGCCGACGAGCGACGGCCAGGTCGACGCGGGCTCACGCCGTTCGTTTCGTCGATCGCAGGACGGCGAGCGACAGCACCGTCAGGCCCCACGCCAGGAGCGCGAGCGCTTCGGGCCAGAACGTCTCCAGGCCGACGCCCTTCAGGAAGATCGATCGCAGGATGACGAGGAAGTACCGCAGCGGAATCAGATACGTGAAGCGCTGAATGACGTCCGGCATGTTCTCGATGGGAAACACGAACCCAGACAGGAACACCATCGGGATCAGGAAGAAGAACGCCGCCGTCATCTCGGCCTGCTGTTCCGTCGCCGAGATCGTCGAGATGAACAGGCCGAGGCCGAGCGTGGTCAGCAGGTACACGGCCGCCATCGCGAACAACAGGACGACGCTGCCCCGCAGCGGCACCTGAAACCACAGCACGGTCACGCTGATCACGAGGCACACGTCGATCATCCCGACGATCGCGTACGGCAGAAGCTTGCCGACGATGAGCTCCCATCGGCGCAGCGGAGACACGTTGAGCTGTTCGAGCGTGCCGCGCTCGCGCTCGCGCACGATGCCCATCGCCGCCAGGATGGTCGTCACCGCGAGCAGCAGCAGCGCGAGCACGCCCGGCAGCATGAAATTGCGGCTCTCGAGCCGCGGGTTGAACCAGACGCGCACGCGGGCCTCAATTGGCATGCCGCCTGGGGGACGGACGACGCCCGCCGGAATGCGCGCCACGGCCAGCTCCTCCGCGTACCCGGCCAGCAGCGCGGCCGCGTAGCCCATCCCGACGCCGGTCGAGTTGGCGTCGCTGCCGTCGGCGAGCACCTGCACGCTCTGCGGCCGTCCGCGCCCGATCGCCTCGCCGTAGCCCGCCGGAATCGTCAACGCCATCCACGCGCGGCTGCGCTCGAAGTACCCGTCCACCGCGTCCGTGCTGCCGACCAGACCGACGACGCTGAAATGCGGCGATGCCGTGAACCGCGCGATGAGATCGCGGCTGGCGGTCGATCGATCCGCGTCCACGACGAGCACCGGAACTTCGCGGACGTCCGTCGTCGCGGCGTAGCCGAGCAGGAAGAGCTGGATGATCGGCGCGAGGACGACGATGACGAAGAGGCGCGGATCGTCCTTCAGCTCGAGCAGTTCTTTCCAGATCAGGTATCGCACGCGCTGCATATCAGCTCCACTGCCGGTGCAGGCGCGCCGATGCGAGTCCCAGGACGGCGACCGCGAAGACGACCAGCGCGCCGAGGTGGACGGCGAACGCGTCCGCGCCGCCGCCCTTGAGCATGATCCCGCGCAGCGCGATCAGGAAATATCGCGCCGGCACGGCATACGTGACGATCTGCAGGAAGCGCGGCATGCTCGAGATCGGAAAGATGAAACCCGAGAGCATCAGCGTCGGCAGGAACGACACCAGCAGCGCGATCTGGAACGCCACCTGCTGCGTCTCGGCGATGCTCGACACCATCAGGCCGAGACCGAGCGCGCCGACGAGGAACAGCGACACCGCCGTCAGCAGCAGCCACCACGACCCGTGCATCGGCATGCCGAACAGCGTCATCGACGCCGCGATGACGCCGATCGCCGACATCAGCGAGATGACGAAGTACGGCACGGTCTTGCCGACGACGAACGCCGCCGCGCCGAGCGGCGCCATGCGGACCTGCTCTATCGTGCCGCGTTCCTTCTCCCGGACGATCGACATCGCGGTCGACACCACGGCCGTCAGCATCGCGATGTACGCGATGAGGCCAGGCACGAGAAACAGCGTGCTCCGCAGTTCCGGGTTGTACCAGACGCGCGGCTCGACGGAGACGAGCGGCCGTGCCATCGTCCCAGCCGGCGCGTAGCGCGCCCCCTCGCTGCGTACGATGGTCGTCACATAGCCCATCACGGTCGTCGCCGTGTTGGCGTTGTCGCCGTTCAGGAGCACCTGGACGGTGGCCGGTTTTCCCGTCCGCACCGCGCGGCTCAGGCCTTCAGGAATGACCAGGACAGCGCGCACCTCGTTGCGATCCATCAGTCGTGTGATGGTCGGCGGGTCCGAAAGGACCCGCCCTACAAACTCGCCCCACATCGGCGGGTCCGAAAGGACCCGCCCTACAAACTCGCCCCACGTCGGCGGGTCCGAAAGGACCCGCCCTACAAACTCGCCCCACATCGGCGGGTCCGAAAGGACCCGCCCTACGTACTTACCCACTCGCCCTACGTACGTAGGCCGGGTCCTTTCGGACCCGGCTTCGACACTGGCCACAAGATCGAAGTAGCCCGAATTCACGAACGCGGCGACGAGCGATCGGCTCGCGGGCGTGTGATCACGATCCTCGACCGCAAGGCGAACGTGACGAATGTCGAAGTTGAGCGCGTAGCCGTACAAGAGGAGAAAGAACACCGGCACGAACAGCAGCGTCAGCAGCGTGCGCCGGTCCCGCACGATCTGCCGGAACTCCTTGCGCGCCACCGCGAGCATCTTCGTCATGCCGCCCCCGCGCGCTCGACGACGTCGAGGAAGACGTCCTCGAGCGAGGGCGGCACGCTCGTCATCGCGCTCACCGCAACGCCCGAGGCTTCGAGCCGCCGCCGGAGAGCAGGTACGATTCGGCCGGCGACGTCGGTGCCAGGGGCGCCAGGGGCGCCAGGGACTCCGTCGGCGTCGCGCTTCAGGACCGCGTGCACCGACGTCCCGAAGACGCTGGTCTTCTCCACTTCCGTCATGCCGTCCAGCGCCCGCATCGCTTCGACCGGCTGGTCCGCGTGCACTTCAAGGATCGTGCGATCGGCGAAGACGCTCTTCAGCTCGCCCGTCGTCCCCAGCGCGGCCAGCCGTCCTGCGTGGATGATCGCGAGGCGATGGCAGTGCTCGGCTTCGTCGAGGTAGTGCGTCGTGACGAGCACGGTCACGCCGGACGCGGACAGCTGATCGATCAGCCGCCAGAATTCGCGGCGCGATACGGGATCGACGCCGCCCGTCGGCTCGTCGAGAAACACGATCGGCGGCTCGTGCATGATCGCGCAGCCGAGCGCGAGACGCTGGCGCCAGCCGCCGGCGAGATCCGCGGCCCGCGTCCGCTCGCGTCCCCGCAGTCCGGCCATCTCGAGGACGAAGCGCCGCCGCTCGTCGAGGCGGGCGCGGCCGAGACCGTAGATGCCGCCGAAGAACCGGATGTTCTGATCGACGGTCAGGCGCTCGTAGAGCGAGAAGCGCTGCGACATGTAGCCGATGCGCTGCTTGACGCCCTCGGGATCGCGGCTGACGTCGATGCCGCCGACTGTCGCCGAGCCGGAGGTCGGCTTCAGCAGCCCGCAGAGCATACGAATCGTCGTCGACTTCCCGGCGCCGTTCGCGCCGAGGAAGCCGAAGATTTCGCCGCGCGCGACATCGAAGGTCAGCCGATCGACGGCCGTGAAGCCGCCGAAGCGCCGCGTGAGGTCGGAGACGGTGATGGCGTGCGTCACGGGTGGCTGGCGGCAGGCGGTCACCGTCCCACCGCTCTTGCGAGTCGCGCATCCGCCAGTCGTGCGCTTGCGATCGCCTGCGTGCGATCGAGCTCCGCTTGCAGCAATAGCCCCTGCGCGTCCAGCACGTCCGTGCTCGTCGCCACGCCGGCGGCGAAGCGTTCGCTGACGACCCGGCGCGCTTCCATTGCGGCGCGCACGGCGTCGCCGGCGGCCTCGATCGCGGCGCGGCTCGACTCGGCTTCGCTGAGCCGCTGGCGGATTTCCATCGCGACGAGGGAATCGAATTCGGCCAGGCGTTCCTGAATCACGCGCGACGCCGCGGTCGCGCCGGCGATTTCGCTGCGCGTGCGGCCGCCGTCGAAGAGCGGCCAGCTCACGTTGATGCTGGCGTCCCAGGACGATCGCCACGCGGCTTCTCTTGGAAAGATGCGCGGATTGGGTTGCGCGTAGTCGACGCCGCCGGCGACAGCGACGGTCGGTTTGGTGCCCGCTGTCGCCGCGGTCCCGCGCTCGCCGGCCGCCGCGAGACGCTTGACGAGCGACGCCCGCTCGGGACGCTGCGCTTTGGCGGCGGCGATCAGCTGGTCCAGCGGCGCCGCAGCGGCGGGACCGACGTCCATCGCAGGCGCCGCGTCAATGGGCGTCCCGGCGGCGGCGCCGACCAGCCGCGCGAGCTCGGCTTCCGAGACCTCGCGCTGCGAGCGGGCCTGCGCGGCCAGCATGCGCTGGCGCGACGCCTGCGCCTCGGCGCTCAGCACGTCATTGGGCGGCACGAGCCCCGCCGTCAGCTGGTTGCGCACGTCGCGCACGTGCGCGTCCACGCGGGCGCGGCTCTCCTGGACGACGCGTACCGATTCGGTGGCCGTCACCAGCGCCCAGTAGGCGCGCGTGATCTCGAGCGTGAGATCGGCGCGCGCGGCCGCGAGGTCGTCGGTTGATGCCGTCGCGTCGATCCGCGCGGCGCGCTCGAGCGCGTCCAGCCGGCCGCCGGTGTAAATCGGCCATTGCAGATCGACACGCGTGCGGTAGTTGTCCGGGATGTCGGGATAGATGAGCTTGAGCTGGCCGGCCGGCGTCACGAGTCCGAACTCGTCGACGTGATTCGTCCGCGTGTAGCCGGCCTGCGCGGCGAGCTGCGGCAGCGTGACCGCGTGACGCTCGCCGATCGCGGCGTCGGCGGCGTCACCGCGCGCGACGGCCTCGGCGAGGCGATGGCTGGCGTCGAGCCCGCGCCGGATCGCGTCGTCGAGCGTCAGTCGCATAGGTTCGGCTGTCTGGGCCTCGAGTTCGACGTAGGGGCCGACCTTGGTCGGCCCAGGCCTCGGGTCCGCCTGAAGGCGGACGCCACAGGGAATGAGTCCGACAAGCATCACTACGGTCAACATGCGTGTCATGGGTTCGCCCCGTCAGAATCGTGAAGCCGGGCAATGAAGACGTCCTCGAGCGACGTCGCGATCGGCCGGACGCTGGCAACCGCGAGACCCGCGCGGCTCGCGTCCGCCGACAGTCGCGCAGCCGCATCACCGGCGTCACCGGATTCGCCGCGTCCGAACCGCACGTGCGCGCGCTCGCCGAACATCCGGACGTCGCGGACGCCCGGCAGCCGCGCCAGCACGTCAGGCGCCCGGCGGTGGTCGGACACAATCACTTCGAAGAGCGCGCCGGGCAGCGCCGCGCGCAGCGCGCCGGGCCGATCGAGCGCCAGCAGCCCGCCCTCATGCAGGAGCGCGACGCGCGAACAGCGCTCTGCCTCGTCGAGGTACGGCGTGGCCATGACGATCGTGATCCCCTGCGACAGGAACTCCGAGAGCAGCTTCCAGAACTCGCGGCGCGACACGGGATCGACGCCGGTCGTCGGCTCGTCGAGCACGATGAGCGTCGGCTCGTGCACGAGCGTGCACGCCAGCGCCAGCTTCTGCTTCATGCCGCCGGACAGCTGATCGGCCAGCCGCGCGCGGAACGGCGTGAGCTGCGTGATAGCGAGCAGGCGATCGCGCCGCGCGCGGTAGTCGCGCACGCCGTGGATTTCGGCGAAGAACGCGATGTTCTCGTCGATGCTGAGATCGCCGTAGAGACTGAACCGCTGCGAGAAGTACCCGACCGACGCGGTCAGGCGGCGATGCTGCCGCACCGGATCGAGATTCATCACCCGCACCGCGCCCGCGTCGGCGCGAATCAGTCCGCAGATGAGGCGGATGGTCGTCGTCTTGCCGGCGCCGTCCGGACCGATAAGGCCGAACATTTCACCCGGCTCGATCGACAACGACAGGTCGCGCAGCGCCCGCGTCGCGCCGTAGCGCTTCGTGACGCGATCGAACGAGACGAGCGGCGGCATACGTCTACTTCGCGCCCGTGGAAGACGCTGGCGAGGTGAACGGAAGATCCGCCTCGACCGGCATGCCGGCCTTGAGGACGCCGCCCGAGTTGTCGATCGCGATTTTGATGCGGTACACGAGCTTCGATCGATCCTCGGCCGTCTGCACGTTGCGCGGCGTGAACTCGGCTTTCGACGACACGGCGCTGATCGTCCCCGGCAGGCCCGCGCCGCCGGCGTCGGTGAAGACGGTCACGGCCTGGCCGACGCGCAACCGCGGGACGGCCGGCTCGCCGACGTACACGTTCGCCCAGACGTGATCGAGATCGCTGACCACGACGATCGGCGCGCGCGGCGACAGGAGCTCGCCGGTGTCGGCGAGCGTTTCGGTGACGAGGCCGCCGGCCGGCGCGACGACCGTGGCGTCGGCGATCGCTTTCTGCCAGATGGCGATCTGCGCGGTCGCCGCCGCGACCCGCGCGCGCGCGGCCTCGACGTCCTCGCGACGGGCGCCGGCGCGGAGCCGGGCGGCGTTCTCACGCGCGGCGCGCACGCGATCGCGCGCGCCCTGCGCGCGCTCTCGAGCCACGTCGCGCCGGGTCACCGCATCGTCGCGCTGCTTGCGCGATCCGGAGTTGGACGCGAGCAGCCCTTCGAATCGATCCACGTCGGCCTGCGCCGCGGCGATCTCCACGTCCACGCCGCGGACCTCGGCCGCGGCCGCGGCAATCTGGTCGTCGGCCTGACGGATGTCTTCCGCGCGCGCGCCGGCGAGCAGGAGGCGGACCTGCGCGTCGGCCTGATCGCGTTCGGCTTTCGCGCGCGCGAGCGCCAGTTCGGCGTCCGCCGTGTCGAGGCGCGCGATGATGTCGCCGGGCGTGACGCGGTCGCCCTCGGCGACGCGGCGCTCGAGGAGCCGTCCGCCCACCTGCGCGGCGACCTGCACGTCGGTCACCTCGATCTGTCCGGAGACGCGGATGCGATCCGCCGGCGGCGCCTGCGCGCAGCCGCCGGCAGCGACGGCGAGTCCGGCGATCGCCAGTAATATTCCGGCGCGTCCAGGGGTTTGATAGTGCGGCGTCATGATGTCCTCGCGTGGCGCGCGCGCGCGAGCGATCGGCGCGTGGCATGCTGCATGTGACGAATGAAGTCGTCGGTCGAGGATTCGCGCATGTCGACGACCTTGAGGTGCGCGATCTCCTTGCGGATGCGCGCGCCGGCCAGATAGAAGATGACCGGCGCCAGCATGCTGAAGTAGGCGAACATCGGCGGCGTGTCGCGGAACGCGCGCGCCCGCACGCCCTGCTGCACGATGCCGCCGACGGCGGCGGGCAGCGCGGCGAGGGCGGTCAGGGTTTCGCGGTCGAGATGGGCGCCGCCGTCGGCGACTTCGCGCAGCATGATGGCGGGAAAAAACGCGTGCTCGTCGACGAAGGCGGCCATGGTGGCGATCACGCGGTCCACCTTGTCGGCGTGCGGCGCCGAAGCGTCCGCTATCGCGCGCAGCCGCCCGGCGGCGAGGGTGAACATGCGGCGCAGCAGCGTGCGGTAGAGGCCGTCCTTGCTCTTGAAGTGGTAGTAGAGCATCGCCTTGTTGACCCGGGCGCGGCGGGCAATACGGTCGACGCGGGCGCCGGCGAAGCCGCGCTCGGCGAATTCGAGCGCGGCCGCCGCCAGAATCCGGTCGGGCGAGACGCGGGCGGGACGGGCCATAAAAACTAACTGGTTAGTTAACTCGTTATGCGGTAAGGTGTCAAGAGTAACCGTGTCTTGGAGACTCCCATGAAGATCCTGATCGCCGGCGGCACGGGCTTCCTCGGCCGTCCGCTGGCCGCCGCGCTGGCCGCCGAGGGCCACGACGTCGCCGTCCGCGGCCGGAGCGGGGTTGCGGCCTCCGACATCGACGGCGCGAGCGCCGTCGTCAATCTCGCCGGCGAGTCGATCGCCGGCAGGCGCTGGACCGCGGCGCAGAAGCAGCGCATCCTCGACAGCCGCGTGCAGGCGACACGCAGCCTGGTCACGGCGATTCAGGGCGCCGCCGCTCCCCCGCCGGTCTTCATCAGCGGATCGGCCGTCGGCTACTACGGGCCGCTCGGTGACGCCGCGGTGACTGAAGAGGCGCCGGCCGGATCAGATTTTCTCGCCCAGGTCTGCGTGCAGTGGGAGCGCGAGGCCCTACTCGCCGCGAGCGATCGCACGCGCGTCGTCTGCGTCCGCACCGGCCTCGTCCTTGAGAAAGACGGCGGCGCGCTGCCGCAGATGCTGCCGCCGTTCAAGTTCGGCGCGGGCGGACCCGTGGGATCAGGTCGTCAGTACTGGCCGTGGATCCATCGCGACGACTGGATCGCGCTCGCGCGCTGGGCGATCAAGACGCCCGCGGTCAGCGGTCCGATTAACGCGACGGCGCCGACGCCGGTGACCAACGCGGACTTCGCGCGCGCGCTCGGCCGCGCGATGCACCGCCCGGCGTTCATGCCCGCACCGGGATTCGCGCTGCGGCTGCTGCTCGGAGAAATGGCCGACGGGCTGCTGCTGTCCGGCCAGCGTGCCGTGCCCGCGAAGGCGACGCGCCTCGGCTTTCAGTTCAAGTACGTGAATCTGAAAGACGCGCTTCAGGCGATCTTCTCTTAGGGCGGAGCACGCCCCGCGGCCGCGCCCGCGACAATCGCCGCGTGCTGGACGACTTCATTGCCGAACCGTTCGTCGACGTGCTCGACGCCACGCCCTCGGTGGCGCGGCACTATGGCCGCGTGTTTTCGACGCTGAAGCGCGCGGGCACGCCGCTGCCCACCAACGACATCTGGATCGCGGCCGCCACGATCGATTGTGGCGGCACGCTGCTGACCTTCGATCGCGACTTCGAGCGCATCAGCGGCATGGACCGGATGGTCCTGCAAGCGTAGGCCATTTTGGACGGCTCTCCGGCGGGTCCAAAAGGACCCGCCCTACGTACTCTCCGGCGGGTCCAAAAGGACCCGCCCTGCGTACTCTCCGCCGGGTCCGGAAGGACCCGCCCTACGTACTGAAAGCCTCGCGCTACGCGTGCGCGATGTTGCCGTCAGTACGCGGCGAGCCTCCGCAGCGCCTTGGCGATCGTCTCGACGTTCGGCAGGTTGAACGCTTCGAGCACGTGCGAGAACGGCGCGTGCGTGTCGGGATACGTGACGCGCATGACCGGCGCGTCGAGCCGATCGAACTTCTCCTCCATGATCACCGCGGACAGCTCGGCGCCGAGGCCGAGCGTCTTCACGTCTTCGTGCACCACGAGCACGCGGCTGGTCTTGTCAAGCGAGCGGAAGATCGCATCCTTGTCGAACGGCAGCAGCGTCCGCAGGTCGATCACTTCGACCTCGACGCCTTCCTTTGCCAGACGATCCGCGGCCTCGAGCGACGGCGTCACCATCGCACCGTACGTGAGCAGCGTGACATCGTCGCCGGTGCGCCGCGTCGCCGCGATGCCAATCGGCACGATCTCGTCGCCCTCCGGCACCGGCCCCTTCGCGCGGCGGTAGAGGTACTTGTGCTCGAAGTAGACGACCGGGTTGTCGTCGCGAATCGCGGCCTTGAGCAGTCCCTTCGCATCGTACGCCGTGGACGGCGCGACGACCTTCAGTCCGGGCCGGTGGATGAACCACGCCTCGGGGTTCTGCGAGTGATACAGACCGCCGCCGACGTTGCCGCCGCTCGGCGCGCGCACGACGATCGGCACCGACGCGCGGCCGCCGTAGCGATACCGCAGCGTCGCGGCCTGATTGACGATCTGATCGAAGCCGCACGAGATGAAATCGGCGAACTGCATTTCGGCGACGGGCCGGTACCCGCGGAGCGCGGCGCCGATGCTGACGCCGACGATCGCCGACTCCGAGATAGGCGTGTCGACGACGCGCATGTCGCCGAATTCTTCGTGAAGGCCCTGCGTGACGCCGAAGGCGCCGCCGTACGCGCCGACGTCCTCGCCAAGGACGAAGACCTTCGGATCGCGGCGCATCTCTTCGGCGAGCGCCTCGCGGATCGCATCCAGGTACGTGAGGTCCTTGGTCATCTCGGCGCCTGCGGGCCACGAAGACACGAAGCGCACGAAGACGCACGAAGAAGAATTCTTGGTAAAGGACACATCCCGTTCTTCTTCGTGTACTTCGTGCCTTCGTGGCAAACAGACCTACGCATAGAGATCGCCGATCGCATCCTGGGGAACAGGATCCGGCGAATTCATCGCGAATTCGACGGCGTCGTCGATCGTCGCCGCGATGCGCGCCTCGATGTCCTTCAGCGCCTTGTCGTCGAGGACGTGCCGCGCGCGCAGGTAGGTCGTGAACGTCGGAATCGGATCGCGGCTCTTCCACATCGCGAGTTCCTCGTCCGTCCGGTAGAACGCCTTGTCGTGTTCCGAGTGGCCGCGCCAGCGGTACGTCTTGCACTCGATGAGCGTCGGGCCGTCGCCTCCGCGCGCGCGCTTCAGCGCGCCGAGCGTGGCCTGGTAGACCGCGAGGACGTCGTTGCCGTTGATCGCGACGCCGTCGAACCCGTACCCGCGCGCGCGATCCGCCACATCGTCGATCGCCATGCTCTTCTCGATCGGCACGGAATACGCGTACTGGTTGTTCTCGCAGATGAAGACGATCGGCAGCTGCTGCACTCCGGCGAAATTCATCGCCTCGTGGAAGTCACCCGTGTTGCTCGCGCCCTCGCCGAAGTACGCAACGACCACGTTATCCACCTTGTCCATCTTGAACGTGAGCGCCAGGCCGGCGGCGACCGGCAGATTCGCGCCGAGCATGCTCGTGTTGCCGAAGATGCCGAGCTCGGACACGCCGCTGTGCAGCGCCGAGTCGCGCCCCTTCGAGAGCCCGGTGTTCTTCGCGAACATCTGCGCCATCATCACGCGCGCCTCGACGCCCTTCATGAGGAACGACCCGAGGTCGCGGTGCAGCGGGCAGATGTAGTCCTCTTTCCGCAGCCCGAAGCAGGTCCCGACGATGATCGCTTCCTGGCCGATGCCGCTGTAGACGCCGCTGCGGACCTTGCCCTGCTTGACCAGCACGCTCAGCCGCTCGTCGAACGCACGGATGAGCTTCAGCCAATAGAACATCTCGAGCAGCTGCTCGGGGGAGAGCTTGAACTTGGTGCGTTTGATGGGAGGCATCGAGAATCAATTCACCAGTCGCTCCGCCGCGTCCACCGCGTCAGGCCAAAGCCCCGTGCCGCGCTCTTCTCGAAGGATGGACAGCACGCGCTCGGCGGGCATCTTTCCCCGGTACGGCCGGTCGGCGGACAGCGCGTCGAGCTGGTCGGCGACGCAGAGGATGCGCGCGGAGGACGACAGGCCCGCGGCCGGCAGATTCCGGAAGTAGCCGCGACCGTCGAGCCGTTCGTGGTGCGCGCTGGCGTCGAAGGCGAGCTCGCCGAACACGGGCACGCGCTCGAGGATCTGGTACGTGTAGTACGGGTGCAGCTTGACGATTTCCCACTCGCGCGGCGTGAGCTTGCCCGGCTTGTCGAGGATGCGGTTGGGCACGCTGAGCTTGCCGATGTCGTGCAGCAGCGCCGCGCGGCGCAGGCGGATCGTCTCGCGCTCACCGAGACCGAGCGCGCGCGCGATCGCGACGGCGAAGTCCGCGACGCGCTCCGAGTGATGATACGTGAACGGCGATTTCGCGTCGATCACCCACGCGAACGCGACGGCGATGTCGTCGAGCCGCTTCTCGTCGGCGGCGATCTCGCGGCCTTCGGGCTCGACGGCCGCGACGGTGTCGTCGAGCACGGGCGAAGCGCACGCGTCCCACAGCGCGTGGTCACCGGCGACGCTCCGGAAGACGCCGGCGAGCTCCGGATCGAACCAGCTGCCCGTCCGCTGGCGCACGACGGCCGCGGCCCGCGCCGGTCCTTGCTCGCTCGCGAAGATCTCCGCCACCTGCGCCAGACCGACGATCCGCGCGAGCAGCGGAATCTCGGCGCGCTTCATCCCGTCCGGATACCCGCCGCCGTCCCAGTGCTCGTCCATGCAGCGGATCGCCTCGGCCGTCGCTGCGGAGAAGCCGAGCGTGCGCGCGATCTGGGCGCCGCGATCGCACCGCACCTCGAAGAGCGCGCGGCGGCTGGCCGGGCCCTTCGCCGCGAGGACGGCGAACCGGCGCACGCGCTCGAAGACGCGGCCGTCCGGCTCCGCGTAGTCGAGCACGTACGCGATCTGCTCGCGAAGCTTGCGCCAGTCGCGAAACCACACGCCGCGCTTGGCGGCCTGATCGTCGCCGCCGAACAACTGGAAGACGCGCGCGGAATTGCTCGAGCAACCGGCATCCTTCAGCAGCAGCGCGTAGAACAGATGCGACTGCTCGTCCGCCGACAGCCCGAGCGCGCGGCCCAGGCGCATGCCGATGAGACAGCTGCGCGCCGCATGCCCGCGCGGGTGGCCTTCGGTGAGGTCGAGGGCGTACGAAAGGCCGGAAAGAATCGATGACAGCTTGACGGTGGAGGACGACATTTCAGATTTCAGAAATCAGATTTTAGATTGTAGGCGAAGACTCCCCCCAATCTGAAATGCCACAATCAATCTGAAATCTGAACTCTGAAATCTGAATTTCTCACACGAACGTCAGCACCGGCTTTTTGAAATTTCCGCCCAGCAGGCTGACCGAATCCGTCCCCAGCCAGTTGTCCGCCACGCGCGCGTAGACGGAGCGGAAGTCCGTCTCGAACGTCACGTCGCCGGCCGCGTTCTCGAGCGTGGGATTCTTCGGGTCGGTATTGAGGTTCGGCGCGGTGCCGTAGAGCCCGCCGTTCACCCGCCCGCCCATCGCCATCATCACCGACGCGGCGCCGTGGTCCGTGCCGCTGCTGCCGTTCTCGCTGATGCGGCGGCCGAACTCCGAGAAGCTCAGTACCAGCGTGTCGTCGAGCAGCGCCTGGTTCCGCAGATCGTTGTAGAACGCCAGCAGGCCGTCGTTGAGCGTGGCCATCAGGTTGTAGTACGCGCCGTTGGTCTGGACGACGTTCTGGCCCGAGTGCGTGTCGAAGCCGCCGGTCGTGACGTAGAACACGCGCGTGCCGATGCCGCGCACCATGGCGCCGGCCACGGCCTTGAGCGCCTGGGCGAAGCCGTTGTTCGCCGGATAGTTCGCCGCGCCGGCCAGCGATCCGTTGTAGGTCGCGACCGTCGCGACTTTATTCAGCGTCGCGAGCGCGCCCTGCGTGCTGCCGTACACGAACGCCAGCTCGGGGCGATCGATCGGGACGTGCGATGCGATCCGGACGACGCTCGTGCGCTCGGCGGTGGCCTCGGTGCCCGAGTTCGGACTCTGGAACGCGTAGTTCGCGGGGCTCGCAATCGCAGGCACCGCGGTCTGCGCCGACTGCAGGACGTGCGGCATGCTCGCGGTCGTGTTCCAGCCGGCCAGCGCGTCCACCGGCGACGGCAGCGAATCGAGATACCGGCCGACCCAGCCCAGGCCGGCGGCGTTGTTCGGATCGGCGGTCGACCAGATATCGTTACCCGTGAAATGGGAGCGGCTCTGGTTCAGATAGCCGGTGCGCTGAATCAGCGCGAGGCGGCCCTGATCGAAAATCTGCCTGAGCCCGGTGAGCCGCGGATGCAGGCCGAGCGCGACGCGCGACGAGTCCGTGCCCACCTGCAGCACTTGCCCCGCCGGGACGGCGAGCGTCGGCCGCCGGCTGTAGTAGAACGGATCGTTGTACGGGATCAGCATGCTCAGCGAGTCGTTGCCGCCGCTGAGATACAGCACGACGAGGTTGCGGACGTGCGCGCCCTGTGCCCGCGCGAGATCCGAGAGGAACTCGGGCGCGGCGAACGTCATCGTGAATGCCCCGATGCCGCCGCCGGTGAACTTGACGAACTGCCGCCTGGTGACCTTCATACGAACTGGTACTCCGAGGAACCCGAGAGCAGGTGCACGAGCCCCGATCCCTTCGCCTGCAACTGGGCGTCGCTGCCGGTCCACGCGCCGGTGGAACGCAGGTACGTCGACAGCTCCGCGACCACCCCCGGGTCGAACGGCGCCGTGACGAGCTCACGCTGGAAGAACGTGAGCAGCGTGTCCGGGGACTGCCCCGCCGCCGCAGCCTTCGCCCGCGCGGCGATGTTGAATTTCTGGTTCGTCGCGAGCTGCGCCGCGAAATTCATCCGCGACAGCATCGCGCTCGTCGAGAACCACGCCTTGCCCAGCCGCCAGCCGCTGACGTCGGGCGGCTCGTACAGCGTCTGGCCCATGTTCGAGAGCGGCGTCAGCGCCGTGGCGACCGAGAAGCCGGTCCAGCCGACGTCCTTCAGCGCGCGGACGACGAACTCGACGGGCCACGAGTAGCGCGCGAAATAGTTGTTCGGATCCCAGAACTGCGGCGACAGCAGCACCTCGCGCATCACGACTTTCATGTCGTAGCCGCTCTGCAGGTAGACCGACGCGATGGCGTTGACGAACGACGGATCCGGCGCGCCGAATTCGCTGACGAAGAAGCGGTAGAGCTTCGTCGCCAGGTACCGCGCCGTGTTCGGGTTGCCGGCCAGCGCGTTGATGAGATCGAGGCTGTCCTGCATGCCGCCGGCCGCCGCGCGCGCGGGGATCGTCGGATTCCCGTCCGCGTAAATCGGGAAGCTGAACGTCTTGGCCGTCGTCTCGTGTTGGCCCGCGTTGTAGATGAACTCGTAGTGCAGGGCGTCGCCGGCGCCGGTCCGTTGAACGTTCCAGCCGCTGAAGACGCGCGCGGCGGCGTACACGTCGGGCTCGGTGTAATGGCCGACGCCCATCGTGAACAGCTCCATGATTTCCCGGCCGAAGTTCTCCTGCGGCTTCGTCTTGGTGTTGGTCACGCCGTCGAGCCAGAACAGCATCGCCGTGTCCCTGGCGATGTTGGTCAGGATGTCGCGGAAGTTGCCGAGCGCGTTGTCGCGCAGCATCTCGATCTGCCCGCGCACGCCGCCGGGATCTTCCGACGCCTTCGCTGCCAGGTACCGCGCGCCTTCGGCCGAACCCAGCGCGCCGGCCAGCTTGGTGTAGCCCGTCGCGAAATGGTTGTGCCAGAACAGCGTCATCTTTTCCTGAAGCGGACGATCGCTGTGCACCATGCGGAACAGCCAGCGCTGGCGGGCGTCGGCGATGACCGTCCGCGGCGAGAACGTGCCGTTGGTGGTGTAGCCGACGTAGCCGGGCTGGCCGATCAGGCTGTCGATGTCGGTGTTGATCTGGTCGAAGTTGACGAGCGTGTCGACGGCGTCGGGGATGGATAGATCGCCGTAGAAGTCGAGTTCGTCCGGACGGGCGCCGAAGCCGGCCCGGCGCAGCAGGTGTTCGATCTGGCGATTCGATCTCCGTGCCATCCGTGGCTCCCTCGCGGTCAGATGGTAGTCGTCGCTCCGGCCGATCGCAATGCTTTGCTGTGCGCGCACCACTCCCGGATCATCCGTCCGATCAGGAGTGGCGAGCGCGCGAGCAGACGCCGCCGCACCACGCATTACGACTGCCGGCCCGTGACGTAAGTCCAGGATCCATCGGGTCACGGTCGTTTCACGATGCGCGCCAGCGATGATACGGCCGGTTCTGCGGCGATCGGCAGAGGGATATTGCTGCCGCAGTACGGAATCTCGCGGCTCCGCGCCGATTTCGTAATCGCACGCGCGGCGGTACCGGCGCGCCAGCGTGGCGATCGGCGCGCGCTCGACGCGCTCCGCGCCGCGAGATCGCCCGCACCTTCGCGTAGCAAATGCTTTCGGCCGTGACGCCGTTCACGAACCCGCCGGCGTCGCCTGCCAGCAGCGCCCGGCCGCGGCCCGGCTGGCGCAGCGGTCCGCCGGCCGGAGGAGGAATGGCGGGAAATGCGATCAGTTCGACTCGCCCGCCACGATGCCACGATCGCGCCGCCGATCGACGAGCCCCCGTTGCGGGTCGTACGGCGCGCGGGGACGGCTGACAAGTGGAACAGCACGTGGCCGATTGCAGGCGCCCACGATAAACGATGGGCTCGGCGGGCGAAGAAGCGGCGATCGTGCGGCAAACATCGAGAGATCCGGCCAATTCTGCGCGAAAGTGGTCATTATATCGGCCGTTCCATGGCTTCCTTGGTTGCGTCCCTGGCGTTGCTATGGGATATTGGTGTCCGCCTCGGCGTCACATCCCGTTACATGCGCAACAAGACCGTGTTCTCCATCGGCCGGATTTTCATGAAGGCGGGCAGCATCGCGCTGTTGTGGCTGCTGTCGGCGTCGGCCGCCCAGGCGGCGCCCGCGCCCGGCCGTACCGCGGCGGGACCGGCCTGCGATCCGCAGACAACGACGCTGCGACGGCTGCCGCGGCACACGAAATCGTTCGGCGGGCCCGTGGCGGTGCCGCCCGCGCGCTCCCTCTACGGCCTGACCGATATCACGGCCCGGATGCGTCGCGGGACGCGCGTTGCGCTGGGCGACCGGTTCGCGGCGATTCCGAGCGCGCCCGCCGCGCGCATTGACGCCGATCACCGCCCGGTTCCCTCGCTCCGCCCGCTGGGCGAGCTCGTCGCCGGCATCGACCGCCAGCCGCACACCCACGAATCGTCTCCCCGGTCTCCTCGCGGACCACCGGCATCGGCCTGACACGCTCACGGCTGTTTACGGTGTCGTCATAACTTGAGGTGACCGATGCGAGTTGTTCTCGCAGACTTGAAATCTTCCCGCGGGTTCGTCAGCAAGGATACGGTGGTCGGCGGCTACGGGTCGCGCATGGAGGCGTTCACGCGCGTGACCCGCATCATCTCGTATCTCAAGGGCCAGTTCCACGACGTGCCCAGCGTGCACATGGCCTACATCGCGGCGATTCTCGCCCGCGCCGGCCACGACGTGAAATGGACGCGCGGCGAGATGGTGGACGGCGACGTCGCGCTCGTGCTGTCGTCCATCGTCGATCACAAGGCGGAGACGGCGTGGGCCGACCAGATGCGCGCGCGCGGCGTGAAGGTCGGGTTCATCGGCATCACGGCGTCGAAGATGCCGGAGCTCTTCCGGGATCACTGCGACTTCATCCTCAACGGCGAGCCTGAAGCCGGCGTCATGCGCCTGGCGCAGGGGATCGTCCCGAGCGGGATGACGATCAGCGAGCAGATCGACGACCTCGATTCGCTGCCGTTCCCGCGCTGGGATCTGGTGACCGAGGATCGGCGCCACCTCGGGCTCAAGCTGTTCACGCGGCCGTTCGGCGGCGGCTACCCGCTGCTCGCGAGCCGCGGCTGCCCCGAGTTCTGCACGTATTGCCCGCACCGCATCCTCGCCGGGTATCGGGCGCGGTCCATCGCAAACATCGCGGACGAGCTCGAGCGCCTGTGCGATCTGCATCCGCGCCCGTACGTCATCTTCCGGGATCCGCTGTTCAGCGAGCAGCGCGACCGCTGCATCGAGCTGTGCGACGAGATCAAGGCGCGCGGCCTGACGCTGACGTTCGAGGCGGAGACGCGGCTGGACCGGCTGGACGTCGAGCTGCTGGACCGCCTGTACGACGCCGGGTTCCGCGCGATGAGCTTCGGCGTGGAGTCGCTCGATCCGGCGACGCTCAAGAAGTCGGGCCGCCGGCCGATTCCGCAGGCGCACCAGCGCGAGATCCTCGACCACTGCCGCAGGAAGGGCATCGTCACGGCGGCGTTCTACGTCCTTGGCTTCCTGCAGGACGACTGGAACTCCATCGCGGCGACGATCGACTACGCCACCGACCTCGGATCGACGTTCGCGCAGTTCAAGATGCTGACGCCGTACCCGGGCACGCCGATGTTCAAGCAGATCGAGCCGCTGCTGACCGAGATGGACTGGGAGAAGTTCGACGGCTACAGCGTCACGTTCCGGCACCCGAACCTGACCGAGCGCGAGCTGCGCTTCCTGCTGGGCGCCGCCTACAAGCGCTTCTACATGCGGCCGTCGTATCTCGCGAACTTCCTGAAGATCCAGAACACGGCGATCCGCCAGTGGGTCAGCCGGATGGACCGGCGCGTGAACGACAGGCATTCGCGCGAAGAGATCGCGGATATTTCACGTCCGGTGGCGTGCTGAATGTGAGGATGTGAGGATGTCAGGATGTGAGGATGTGGCCGGCCGTATGAGATCGCCAGATCCTCAGATCCTCAAATCCTCATATCTTTAGATCATGCGGTCGGCTATCTCGCGCTACGGTGCGCGAGTCCTTCCCAACACCGAGCAGCTCGTCGCGGGGTGCAAGGCCCGCGGCGAGTTCATCCAGGGTCCCCAGATCGCGGAGTTCGAAGCGGCGTTCGCCAGGCGGCACGGCGTCGATCCGTCGTGCGCGATCACGGCGTCGTACGGCCGCATGGCCTTCTACTACATTCTGAAGGCGCTCGACCTGCCTCCCGGATCGGAAATCATCTTTCCATCCCTGACGTTCTGGGTCGTCCCGGAGCTGGCGCGCGTCGCCGGACTCACGGTTGTCTTCGCTGACGTCGACCCGAAGACGTTCACGATCGATCCGGACTCGGTCGAGCGGCTGATCAACGGCAAGACGCGCGCGATCGTCCCCACGCACCTGTACGGGCTGCCGTGCGATATGGACCGGCTGCTCGCGATCGCCGGCCGCCACAATCTGATCGTCCTCGAGGACTGCGCCCACGCGCTCGGCGCGCTCTACAAGGGCAGGCCCGTCGGCACGTTCGGAACCGGCGCGCTCTTCAGCTTTCAGACGCTGAAACCGCTCAACTGCTACGGCGGCGGGCTCGCGCTCGTCCGCGATCCCGCGCTCGCACGGAAGGTGCGTCAGTTGATCGACGCGCTGCCGTGGCCAAGCGAGAAACGCGTCCGCGATCGGCTGCTGATGGGACGGCTGCAGCGGATCTTCGTCAAGCCGTGGGTGTTTTCGATCTCGCTGTTCCCGGTCCTGTGGATCTCGGCGCTGATCGACGCGAACCCCGACGTGTTCCTGTGGGAGAAAATCCGGTCGCTTCATCCGCTGCCCGATCAGTACACCGAGCGGTTTCCGAACGCGCAGGCGATCATCGGCCTCGAAGCGCTCGCGCACTTCGACACATGGACGGCGCAGGCGCAGGCCAACGCCCAGTACGTCACGGACACCCTGCGCGGCATTCCAGGCATCCAGGTGCCGATGGTGCCGCTCGATCGCACGCACGTCTACTACCAGTACTGCGTGATCGGCCCCGAGGGACCGAAGCGCGACGAGCTCGTCGTACGATGCGTGCGTCGCGGCATCGACATCGAGACGCTGCACGTCGACGTGCCGCCAGACATGGAGTTGTTCGGCACGGTCAGGGCCGAGGCGGCGGGCGCGCGCCGCTGCGCGCAGGCGCTGCAGATTCCAGCGTACTGCGGGCTCCGGCGTGACCAGCTCGAGCGCGTCGCGACGACGGTGCGCGACGTCCTCGCGGAGGCGGCGGCCGCGGCGTCGTCACCCCCGTGAATCCTGCCGACTGGCCTGGCGGACTGGCCTACGTCGCCGTCTTCGTCGCGGCCGTCCTCGAAGGCGAAGTCGTCTTCATCACCGCGAGCGTCCTCGTGAGCCTGGGCAAGCTCGACGCGATTGGCGTGCTCGTCTGCGGCGCGCTCGGCGGGTTCACCGGGGATCAGATCGTTTTCTACGGTTTGAAGGGCCGCGTCGATCGCTGGCTCGACAAATCCGCCCGCGTCGCCAAATACCACCAGACCGTCGTCGATCGCGTGCGCAAGCACTCGAGCGCGATGGCGCTGGCGTGCCGCTTCATGCCGGGCCTGCGGATCATGATTCCCGCCGCGTGCGCCTATGCCAAAGTGCCGGCGCTCAAATTCAGCGGACTCGATCTGCTCGGCGCGTTCCTGTGGGCGGGATCGATCATGCTCGTCGTCGCCTACATCGGTCCCGCGACCGCCGAGCGCTTCGGCCTGTCGGGTTGGTGGGGCCTGCTCGTGCCAGGCGTGATGGTGTTCGGATTCCTTCGGTGGCTGGGCCGGCCACCGAAAGAAATTCAGAATTAAGAATTCAGAATTGAGAATTGCTCGTGACCAACCAAATCCGCTTCGACGACGGGGCGGCCTACGAACGATACATGGGGAAGTGGAGCCAGCTTGCCGGCGAAACGTTCCTCGACTGGCTTGCTGCAAGATCAGGTTTGCGATGGCTCGACGTTGGCTGCGGCAACGGCGCCTTTACCGACATGCTCGTCGAGCGGTGTGCCCCGGCCTCAGTACAGGGGATAGACCCGTCTGAGGCGCAGCTTGCCTTTGCTCGCACACGACCCGCATCGCGTATCGCACAGTTTCGTCAGGGCGATGCCATGGCACTGCCTTTCCCCGACGACATATTCGACGCGGCTGTCATGCCGCTGGTGATCTTCTTCGTTCCCGACCCGGGTAAGGGCATTGCTGAGATGGCACGAGTGATCTGCCCGGGTGGCATCGTCACGGCCTACGCGTGGGACATGTTTGGCGGTGGTTTTCCTTACGCGGCCTTGCAGGATGAAATGCGTGGGATGGGCGTTGCAGTTCCGGTACCGCCGAGCCCTGGCGCGTCTCGAATAGACGCCATGCGGGATTTGTGGACTGGTGCGCGTCTGGATGCCGTCGAAACGCGGGAGATCGCCGTACAACGGACGTTCGCCGATTTCGACGACTACTGGACGACCATCCTCGGGGGAGCGAGCGTTCGCCCAACGCTCGCAGCGATGGCGTCCGAGGATCTCGCGCGCCTCAAAGCGCGGATGCGCACGCGCCTTCCGGCAGATGCCACCGGCCGTATCACCTATGGTGCCCGGGCGAACGCAGTAAAGGGTCGCGTACCAGCTGAGCGCTGATCACATTGCGGATTGAGGACTGCGGATTGCGGAAGTAGAGAGTCACTGCAAATCCGCACTCCGCAACCCGCGCTCCGCAATTCGCTCAGCGGTTCCAGTCGGCGCGCTCAGACGTCGGCGATCGATCGACACCGCTGTCGCGTTGGTACCGCTCATGACAGACTGACTGCGAGGCCGCGCCTGCGGCGTCGGTGCATTCGCTCGGCTGCAGTCTCGCGCTTGCCAATCACAACTGAGCTCCCGAATGCTTAGAAGTGTTAGCATCCTGTGATTCAAGAACTTCGAGTGAATACACGGCTGGAACGAGCCAGGTGGGCTGCGAGTCTCGCTCTCGGTGTACTTACAAAGAGTTAGGGCTCAAGGAAGCGCTGTGAAAACGCAAGTCATCGTGAGCTGTGACAGCGCATGCATCAGACGGCGCGCGTATGGAAAGCACGTCACGCGCCGCTGGTGACGCGCAGACGTTAGGCTGCTAGAGTCGAGATACGGATGGCGAAGCAATCGAGAGCCGACCTTCTGCAACATCTCGATGACCAGGTCGGCTTTCTTCAAACCTCGGCGTGTCGTTATGACGCCGGCGTCTTCGCTGAGGCGAAGAGGTTAGCAACTCAGATACGCACGTTGGTGCACGACACCAAGAACTGCAAGTCGCTTCTCTTGCAGCTGGAAATGAAAGATCGTCGATTCCTCGACAGCGCTGCCGACCGTCCAGTTGGAATCGTGAGCAGCTACGCCGGCCTGGTTGGCATACGAATGGAGCCCGGCCCGCCGCGATATGTCCCAAGTCTGAACACCTGGCCTACGCAGTTAGTGTCGTTCGACCGATGGTGGAATCGCGTGATCCTGGCGGATCTGAAGCGACGCGAGATTAGCCGATGCCGGTTGATCTTAGCCGTCGCGAACAAGGACGGCGGTGCGCACGTCGACCCTGAGCTTGACGATATCTATGCCGAGTTGTCACGTCAGAATTCGATGGGACAATCTCACATCCGTGGCGACTCGCAGCAGCCAGTTCTCGGCGTGGACCATGCGTCAGTGCGGCAAGTCGCGCACGAGCTCCTTCCGGCCGAATTCGGCAAGGCGGGTTAGGCACGCGCCATTGCCGCTACGACAAGGTGAGAACGGCTCTCGCGTGCGCGATCGAGGCCGGGAAACGCGTCCGCAAGCGTGACGGCCGCACGGCGCTGCTGATTCGCAACAGCCTCCGCTCGCATGAACGGGGCGAGCTGTATTTGGGTCGCGAGCGGTACTAACGCGGCAGCGGTGTCGATCGCTCGCCGACGTCTGAGCGCGCCGACTGGAACCGTTGCCGGAAGTCGGGCGCAGCGAGGCTTCCGCGGCGACTTCGTGACGCGCGATCCGTGGCGTTCAGAAAACCACTGGCGTTGGATCCGCGGACACACGCATCTGAAGCTAGCTGCTAGTCGCCGCGCGTGCGGAAGGGTACCGAGCGGAGACCGACTTCCCGGCGCGCGAATCGGAGGCGAGCGAGCGACACCGCTGTCGCGAAGATCGCTCGGCCGAAGCCTCGCGCCACGACACGTGAGTCCGGCTGAAGCCGGACTCTACTGGGTGGCGATCGCCGAACGGCGGCCGCGGAGCACGAACTTCTGAATCTTTCCCGTCGCGGTCTTCGGCAACTCCGTCACGAAGTTGAACGCGTGCGGACACTTGAAGTGCGCGAGGCGTTCGCGGACGAACACGCGCAGTTCATCCGGCGTCGCCGTTGCATTCGGCCTCAGGACGACGAACGCGTGCGGCGCTTCGCCCCACTTCGCGTCCGGCAGGCCGACGACCGCGGATTCCTGCACGGCCGGATGCCGCAGCAGCACGCCTTCCACCTCGACCGACGAGATGTTCTCGCCGCCGCTGATGATGACGTCCTTCAGGCGATCGCGGATGTCGACGTAGCCGTCCGGATGCACGACGGCGGCGTCGCCGCTGTGGAAGTACCCGCCGCGCAGCGCCTGCGCCGTCGCGTCCGGATCGTTGTAGTAGCCCTTCATGACGACGTTGCCGCGGACGACGATCTCGCCGACGGTGGCGCCGTCGCGAGGCACATCGTTCATCTCCTCGTCGACGACCCGCAGATCGCCCGACGTGATCAGCTCGACGCCCTGCCGCGCCTTAATGACCGCGCGCTCGGCCGGCGTGAGCGCGTCATGTTCCGGCCGCGGTTCGCTGACGGTGATGAACGGCGCGGTTTCCGTCAGCCCGTAGACGTGCGTGATCGTCCAGCCGAGCTCGCCCTCGATCCGCTCGATCGTCGCCGCAGCGGGCGGCGCTCCGGCCGTCACCACGCGAACGCCTTTCGGCGCACCGGCGCGCGCGTCAGCAGGCGCGTTGGCGACGCCGATGAGCACCGTCGGCGCGGCGCACAGTAGCGAAACGCGCTCGGCCTTGATCAGCTCGAACACTTTCACGGGATCGACTTTTCGCAGACAGACGTGGGCGGCGCCGACGGCGGTCACGGTCCACGTGAACGTCCAGCCGTTGGCGTGAAACATCGGCAGCGTCCACAGGTACCGATCGGCGAGGCCCATCGGTACGTGCAGCAGCGTCCCGACGGTGTTCATGTACGCGTTGCGGTGCGTGATCATCACGCCCTTGGGCCGCGACGTCGTGCCGGACGTGTAGTTGATGGTGAGGAGATCGGCCTCTTCGATCGGCGGCCGCGCGAAGTCCGGCGAAGCGCCGGCGAGCAGCGCTTCGTAGTCGAGCCAACCCGCCTCCGCTCGATTTCCAGGCGCGCGAGCTTCGGCGAGGCGAGCCGGCCCGCCCTCGAGCGCGACGAAGTGCCGGACGCCGGGGATCTGATCGCGCACGCGATGGACTGTGTCGAGGTAGTCCTCGTGCGCGCAGACGACCGTCGATCCCGAGTGCGAGATGATGTACGCGATCTCGTCGTGGTTCAGGCGGTAGTTGATCGGGACCAGCACCGCGCCCATCTGCGGCACGCCGTAGAACGACTCGAGCTGCGCGTGCGTGTTCGGCGCGATGTAGGCGACGCGGTCGCCGGGTTTGACGTCGAGTGTCTGCAGCGCAGCGGACCACCGATCGCATCGCTCGAAGAACTGCGCGTAGGTCAGGCGCAGCGCGCCGTCGACGAGCGCCTCGCGCTCGGGGTACAGGCAGCGGGTGCGGCGCGCGAACTCGAGGGGGGTGAGAGGGACTTCCATGAGAATTCAGATTTCAGAATTCAGAATTCAGATTGATTGAAGATTTCAGAGTGCGGGAATTCTAATCTGAAATCTGAACTCTCAAATCTGAAATCTCATCTCGCCGTCGCTTTTCCCAGCGAGAGGAGATTGGCGAGCAGCTGGTAAGCCCCGTCCGTCCCCACCGGCAGCTGACGCCACAGGTTGAGCCCGACGTACACCCAGCGCCCTCTCCCGTAAATCGCCTCGACGAGCGCGCCGGTCTTCTCGCCTTTGTTGTATGGGAACGAATCTTCGATCGCGACGAGGTCGCGGTAGCGCGAGTCCTTTTCGCCGAGGAAATACAGCCCGCGCTCCTGCACCCAGTTCTTCCACGCGGCCTCGCCCACTTCGTTCGGCGTCGTGAACACCGGATCACGCGTCTCGAGCACCCGCACGGGCGCGGTTTCGTCGGTGACGCGATTCATGCTGACTTTTGCCGGGTACGGGCCGAACTGCGCGTCGTTGAACTCGAACTTGTTGTACTGCACGATCGCCGTGCCGCCGTTGAAGACGTACTCGAGCAGGCGGCTGTTGTTCGCGCGCAGGTCGTCGCGCCGCTCATAGGCGCGGACACCCGTCACGATGGCGTCGAAGCGGGAGAGATTGCCCCACGCGAGATCGTCGGCGCCGATCATTTCGACTTTCATCCCGAGCTGCGCGATTGCGGGCGGCACCTGATCGCCCGTGCCCATCACGTAGCCGATCGTCATGTTCGCCGGCGTCCGGACGTCTATCACCTTCAGCTTCGTCTCGGCCGCGTCGTAGATGTGCGCGCGGCGGATGTGTGGATACTCGATCACCTGAAAGCCGCGATCGAACGTCTGGCCGCCGGACGACACGATCGCCTTGACGTGGTACTCGCCGACCGTCGCGGTCGGCGCGGGCTTCACCTGGAACCGGACGGTCTGCGATTCATCGGACCGCGTGAACTTCACCGGCAGCTCGGCCGGCGTCGCGGTCCAGCCTGGCGGCACCTCGAGCCTGACGACGCTGTCGGCGGCGGCCGGCGTGTCGTTGACGACGGTTACGCGGATCTCGCGATCCGCGGACGGCGGTCTGTCTGCCGATGGCACCGGCCCTGAGCTCGTCGAAGGGCCACGGCCGCCACGTCCCGTGGTGGCTGGGGCAGCACCTCGACCACGACCAGCCGGCGCGGGCGGCGGTGTCGACCGAATCGACGCCGCTGGCACAATCGCGACTTCCGGCGACACGCGGACGGAGAACGGCGGCACGACAATCAGCTCCGTCCGCTTCTCACCGCTGAAGATGTTGCCCTCGTAGCGGTGTTCCACGGGCAGGCCGTCAATCACTTCTTCGTTGCCGCCGGGGATCGCGAACGCGAGCGTCGCCTGCACGTAGAAGTCCGTCGGGCGGAACGGCCGGCCGAACGGCGCGTCCGCGTCAAACGTGTACCGCCCGGCTTCGCCCGCGCGGTGCCAGTACGGCTCGGTCACGCGCGCGTTCTGCGGAATCACGACCGTCGGGTCGCAGTGCGCGACCTGATCCTTCTTCACCGACGTCAACATAGTCCCCGGGGGCCCGGCCGGCGCCGCCGGCGGACGGGGCGCACCCGGGAACGAGAACGTCGCGGTGAACGGCGTCAGCGTGCAGGCCGCGCTGCCATCAAAGCCCTCGAACTTGACCTGCTTGACGCTGACCTCCGCGGCGCCGCGGTTCGCGATGATCACGTTGACCTTCGCCGTCTGTCCCGGCACGACGAGGCCATCGTCGGCGAGCGCCTCGACGCGGACGCCGTTGGCGAGGAGCGCCGCCTGCTGGAACTCGCGCTCCTTCTGAATCAGTCTGAAGCCGATTTCGGCACGGGCCTGATCGTCGAGCGTCAGCGTCCGGAGCTGGGCGCGCATCACGCGCGTCGCGTGGAGACCGGCGAGGAGCGGCGCCAGCGCGGCTTGATCCGATTCCGTGTCGAACCGCTTCTGCGCCGCCTGGACCTGCGTCACGACCTGCGCAAGTCCGTCCACGAGCTCCTTCGGCGGCCGGACGCCCGCGAACTTCGCGAGCCCCGCGATCGTCGTGTCGATACCGTCGAAGAGCGACGTTTCGTCGCGGTCCATCTGGCCCGGAATCGCCGTCTCCGCGAGTTTGTAGATCGTCGTCGCCGGGCCCGGCAGCGACAGCAGCTGCGCCATCCCCTGGCACTTGTGCATGCTGCGCGCCTCGGTGCCGATCTCCTGGTACGTCTTACCGAGCAGCGTGTCGTAGCCCGAGAGGTTGATGCGCAGCGAGCGTCCCTGGACCGGCGGCTCGCCGGGGAATCCGAACGCGGCGAGGTAGTAGAACTTCTTCGGCTGCCACGGCCGCAGCCCGGCGTCGATCTGATCGGAGTACTTCGTCTTGTCGCCTGCGATCTTCACCGCGTCGCGCGTGATGATCGATGACGCCTGATGATGCTGGCCGCCGCCTTCGCCGGCGGGGGGCAGCCCGACGACGACGTCGGGGCGGATCATCCGAATCAGCCGGACGTAGTCCGACGTGATTTCGTCGCGTCCCCACTTCTCGAACGTCTCTTCGAGGCTGAACGAGAACCCGAAGTCGACCGCGCGCGTGAAATACTGTTCGGCGCCGTCGAAGCGGTGCAGCGCCGCGAGCTCCTGCGTGCGCAGGACGCCGAGCGCTTCGAAGATCTCCGGACCGATTTCGTTCTGGCCGCCGTTGCCGCGCGTCGCCGTCGCGAGCGCGGTCCGGTAGCCCTGCCCGCGGTTCAGCATCACGAGCAGCCCGTTGTTCTCATCGTCGGGATGCGCGGTCGTGTGCAACAGGATGCCGGTGTTCGACAAATGTCGAAGCGCCAGCCCGAGGGCCACGTGCCCCTGCTCCTCGTCGAGGGGCACGACGCGCATCTGGGCAGAGGGGAAGATCGAGAGAGCCGTGGAAAGACAGGCGGCTGCGAGAAGAACGCGCTTCATGAGTTTGATCTTACAGGGCCGGAGGGGCGGGAGTGGCAGGAAGGGCGGAAAAGTAAAGTAGGCCGGGTCCTTTCGGACCCGGCTTGATCAGGCGGGTCCAGAGGACCCGCCCTACACACTACTGCTAGAAGCGCACCTTGAAGCCCAACTGGAACTTGCGCTGCTCGAAGCCCGATGGGTTCACGAACTGGTACGGATCGGCCGGGATCGCGGTGACCGGATTCCCCAGCGTGTCCACCGCCGTGGTCGTGTTGATCCCCTGGAGCTGCTGGATGTTGAAGGCGTTCTTCAGCTCCAGGATGATCTCGCCGCGCACGGAGCCGCGAATCGGCAGCCACCGCGTGTAGCGCATGTCCACGTTCTTGCGCACCGGCATGTACATGGAGTTGCGAGCGACGAAAAGCGGCCGATCGCTGCTCACGCCGTCGCCGTTCAGATCGCGGTTCGACGGAATGTTCACGGGCAGGCCGCTGTTGAGCTGAATCAGGACGCCGAGCTCGTTGCCGCTCAGCAGCTGTCTGACGACGGCGTTCGACGAGTGATTGATCGACGTGTACACGATGTTGCCGTTGAAGCTGTGGCGCATGTCCAAGGGATTCGGGCCCAGATCGCGATCGATATTGCTCGGGTCCGACCGCCCGGCTTCCGACTGCACGGTCAACTGCGTCAGCAGCGGCGTGTTGTCCTCACCCTTGCCCAGCACGTACTGCAGGTTGAAGGAGACGCCCTGCGCGAAGCGCTTGTTCACGCTCACGGTCATCGACTTGAACGTGGATTCACCGATCGACCCCACCTGCTGAATGAGGTTGAAGCGCGGGTCGAGGCGCGTCGCCGCGCCGGCCGTCGTGCTGTAAATCGGCCGGCCGTCGGCGAGCGTGCCGATGGGATTGATCGGATTGATGTTCGTCACGACCGGCAGATCCGAGCCGCGCGCGTACATGAAGCCGACCGACGCCGATATGTCGCGCGCGAACGCGCGCTCCACCTGCACGTTGTTCTGCCACGTGTGCGCGACGACGAACGCCGGATCGATCGTCCACGGCGACTGCACGGCCAGCGTGCCCGTCGACACGCCGTTGGGGAACGCCGGCGCGCCCGCCGATGTGCCGCTGAACGAGTAGACGGGTGCTTTCGGCGACCCGCTCAACTGCAGCGCCTGCTCGTAGCCGCCGAGAATCGGCTGGTCGTACATGATCCCGGTGCTGGCCCGCAGCACCGTCTGCGAGTCCACGGACCACGCCACGCCCACGCGCGGACCGAAGTTGTTCTTGTCGATGTTGAACGACTGCGACGACGCGAGCGGCGCGTTGGCGAGTCCGTCCGGGTACAGGTAGAGGTCGTAGCGGACGCCGTAGAGAATCTTCACCTTCGGCGCGATCGCCCAGTCGTCCTGCACGAACCCGCTGAAGGTGTTCGTGGTCATGTTGAACGTCGGGTCGCCCGTGATCTGCGACATCGTCGTGTAGCCGCGCGGCGCCGTGCCGGCCTTGGCCGCGAGATACACGGCGACGGTCGGGAACGTGTACGAGAACTGCGGCGCATTCGTCCGATCGTCGTAGATGTGCTGCCAGTCGAAGCCGAACTTGTAGCTGTGCGCCGCCCGGATGTAGGTGAAGTTGTCGATCAGCTGCGTGATGTTCTGCTTGAAGTCGAAGCCGGCATTGCCCTGGCCGGTGCCGGCCCACGGTCCGCCGAACGCGATCGACGGCGACGCGACCGAAATCGCCGGGCCCGTGCCCGAGTCCGAGTTGGCGTTCGAGCTCTGGTGCCGGTGTGCGTACTGGAAACGCAGTTCGTTCAGCCGGCTGGCCCCGAATGTCGACACGAGCTGGCCCGCCGTCGAGTCCATCGCGTCGAGGAAGTCCGTCGCGCGCTCGAGGGTCAACGTGCCGCCGCCGCTGTTGTACGGCGCGTCGTTGTGGAACCGCATCCAGCGCGCCGTCAGCCTGTGATCGTTGTTGATCTGATAGTCGGCCTTGCCGATGGCGAACTTGCCGGTCTGCACGTTCGGCGCGGCGTCAGGCTGCGCTTTGAGGCCGACCTGCGCGACGATCGCGGGATCGACGGTGATGAGGCTGCCCGACGACAGGTCGCGGCGCGTCTGCTCCCAGCCGCCGTAGAAGAACAGCTTGTTCGGCACGATCGGGCCGCCGAAGGCCGCCGTGCCCGTGTCGACCTTCGTCGCCGGCAGAACCGCCGTCGACGCGACCGGCGGGCAGCTCGCGGCCGCCGTCGTGCTGCCGCAGCCGAAGAAGAACGGGAACGCGCTGAACGGATCGCGCCGGAAGAGGTAGCTCCCCTCGCCCTTGAACTTGTTCGTGCCCGACGGCGTGATTGCGTTGTAGACCATGCCCATCGTCTGGCCGAACTCGGGCGCGAACCCCGTGGTCACGACTTTCACTTCCGCGATCGCGGTTTCAGAAATCGGGAGGAGCCGCAGACCCGCGCGGTCCTTCTCCGTGTTCGTGTTGCCGTCGATCTGGTAGTTGATGCGCATCGCGGCGCCGTTGGCGGCGAGGCGCGGCACGCCGAATTCGACGTTCTCGTAGCCGGTGACGCCGGGCTGCACGAGCGCGAAGTTGTACGGGTTGCGCGCCACGAGCGGCAGATTGTGGACCTCGAGGTCGCTCATCGTGTGGCCGATGTCGATCCGCGACGTATCGACAAGCGGGCTGTCGGCGTTGACCGTGATCGTCTCGCTGACGGCGCCGACGGCCATCGACACGTTCACGACGGCGGTCGCGCCGACCGACACCGTGATGCCGGTCTGCGAATAGGTCTTGAATCCCTGGAGCTCGGCGGCCACGCGGTACGTGCCAAGCGGCAGCAGCGGCGCGCGGTAGAGGCCCTTCTCGTTGCTCACGACCGTGCGCGCGAGACCGGTGTCCACGTTGGTCACGGTGACCGTCACACCGGGCAGCACGCCGCCGGAACTGTCGGACACGATGCCTTCGATGGCGCCGTTGGCGGCCTGGGACTGCGCGAACGCCGGCGCGGCCAGCAGCAGCAGCGACAGGACCGCGGAAGAGAGAGCACGCAACATATGGGAAGACTCCTTAATTGATAGTCAGGAACTCCAAAGTATAGAACCTTGGACCCCGAACCGTGCCTCCTGAACGGCGTTTTAGCGGTTGAAACCGAACGCTTCGTCGGCGGAATCCAAATCCTCGGAGCAGTGCCGCAGGAGGATGCGGCTTGCGAGGTAGGCGCCGGTCACACTGTGGCTGGCGTCGCCGAATGCGAACAGGTGGTGCGGGTAGTTGCGGTGCGGGCCGATGTAGGGCAAGCCGTCCACGGTGCGCGCGTAGTCGGCGGCCCACCCGTACGCGGGTTGCAGACCGGAGACATCCGGATACAGCGTGGACAACTCGTACATGAGCTGGCCGGTCCGCTGCACGATGATCTTGTCGCGTCGCCGCGGCGGCGCTTCTTCGCTGTCCGCGCCGCTCACGAGCACGTGTTCGTCACCCAGCCACCGGACCCAGCGGACAACATGCGGCGGCGTCGCCGTGTCGCGAACGATCGTGGCGCGGCCGCCCAGAAGCGCGCGCGTCCTGGCCGGGACCCGCTCGCTCAGAACCAGGTAGCTCGTGCGGAACCAGAAGTGCCGCTGGAGCGCCTTGAAGAGCGGCGTCGGCACGCCGGTCGCGATGACGACGTGCGCCGTGCGAATCGATCCGCCGGCCGTGAACACGTCGGCGAACTTGCGGCTGAAACCGATGCGCCGCGCGGCCGATCGCTCGAAGAGCAGCGCCCCGCGGTCGGCGGCGGCCGCGGCAAGGCCGAGACAGGCGCGGTATGGATCGATCGTCGCGCCGTCCCTGTTCCGCAGGCCGGCGGCCGCGTCGATGGCGACCTCGCCGCGGATGGCGCGCGCGTTCAGCATCGACGCGTCGAGCCCGGCCTTGCGCCGCGCCTTCTGGTCCTTCGCGAGCGCCGCCGCCTGATCGAGCGTGCGGGCCAGGGTCACGGCCGGATGGGTCTCGAGGTGACACTTGACGTCGAGCCGCTTGAGGAGCGCGACGAAGTCCAGCGCCGCGCGCCGCCACGATTGCCACGCGTGACGCGCGGCCCGCACGCCGATGGCGGATTCGAGCTCACCGAAGGCGACGCCGGGATCGTCCGCAATCCAGCCCGACGAGAAGGCCGTGGCGCCGTGTCCGACGCGTGCCGCCTCGAGGAGCACGACGCGCATGCCTGCCGCCGCCAGCGCGTAGGCGGTCGCGCACCCGGTCAGCCCGCCGCCGACGACGACCGCGTCGACGGTCATCGATCCGCGGTGGCGCGGGTAGGACGGCGTGCGTGAAGCCGGAAATTGATCGAGCCAGGGCGAGCGCCCGTAGTGGGTCATGCGGGCATAGATTCTAACCTCAGGGGAGGGCAACACGCTGACGCGAGGCGCCGGTGGGCCACGAAGATGCAGAGCACACGAAGAAGAGAAGAGAAAGATGGACGAGCCACGGAGACACGGAGGCACCGAGAAGAACGACGGTTGAACGCAGGGATCGCAAAGACTGCACAGCGCGCAGATCAGGATTCGGCGGGCGCCGCGTAGCGGCGGCAACACGGCCACAGTCGGGCCGAGACACGAACCAGAAGTGCAGTTATGGGTTCGCGTCTCGGCCCGACTGCGGCCGTCTAGGTCGGCCTGCTCCGCAGGCCGACCCACCGAATCCTCATGCGCGCCTCTGTGCCTCGGTGGCTCTGTGGCTACTTCTTCTTCATCTGTCTCATCTGTCTCGTCTGTTGCTCTTGCTTGAGAAGTGACGTCTTGCGCGCAGAGCCCCAGCGGTAGCCGCCGGTGCCGCCGGCAGCGGGGACGACGCGGTGGCAGGGGATCGCGAGGGCGACGGGATTGGTCGCAATGGCGCGCGCGACGGCGCGGACCGCGCGCGGGCGGCCGAGTGCGGCGGCGACCTCGGCGTACGTCCTCGTCTCGCCGTACGGAATGGCGGCCAGCGTCTGCCACACCTGCCATTGAAACGCGGTCGCCTGCACGTCGAGCGGCAGGTCGAGCCGCGGCTGCCTGCCCGCGAGATGCTTCACGATCGCGCTCGTCCAGCGCGACAGCGCGCCGGCGTCCTTCACGATCGTCGCCG
This sequence comes from Acidobacteriota bacterium, assembly GCA_016195265.1. Taxonomy (GTDB): domain Bacteria; phylum Acidobacteriota; class Vicinamibacteria; order Vicinamibacterales; family CAVVIG01; genus SRVP-36. The sequence continues at coordinate 72,775 of JACPZW010000027.1, forward strand.
CCGAATACTCGCGTTCAATGCCGCGCGTCAGCTCGGCGTCCGAGGATCCCAGCGCCACCGCGCACACGCCGCGGGCCGTGGCCGCGACCAGCAGGCGACCGAGGGCGGGGTTGGGTGAATCAACGATGGCGTACTCGATGCGCATTCCCCCGCCACCGCGCCGGTACACCGACGGCGGCATCCCGAGCTTCGGCGCCGCGCGCTCGTAGAACCGGCTGCTCGAGCCATACCCGGCGTCGACCATCGCGCCCGTGACGTCGCCGCCCTGGCGCAGCCGCCGCTTCACGCTCCGCAGCCGGCACGCGTCGGCGTACTCGCGCGGCGTGACGCCGACAAGCCGCTTGAAATTGCGCTGGAGGTGGTAGGGGCTGCCGCCGAACCGCGCCGCCAGCGTCGCGAGCGACGGGTGACCGTCGACATTCGCGAGATAGACGCACGCGCGGCGGATCTTGTCGACCCACGGATCTGCGGCCAGCGCGACGTCGGGCCGGCAGCGCTTGCAGGCGCGGAATCCGGCGTCGCGCGCGCCGGCCGGATCGTCGAAGAACGCGACGCGATCGCGGCGCGGACGCCGGCTTGGACACGACGGCCGGCAGTAGACGCCGGTCGAGCGGACGGCGTAGACGAAGAGGCGGTCGGCCTCTCGATCGCGCGCCAGGACCGCCGTCCATCGCGCGGCGTCGTTGAGCATTTCGTGTGGCTGAGCAACGGGCATGGTGTTCATGCGGGCGAGTATCGCGCGCGCCGCCCGCACGCCGCTATCCGCCGCTTGCGGTCAAATTGTACCGAATGCAAGAATGCACGAACGCAAGAATGCAGGCGTCTCTTCCTGCACCTCTTGCATTCTTGCATTCTTGCATTCTTGCATTTCTGCATTCTTGCATTCCTCATGCGCATAGCCATCCTCGGCTCCGGCGGCGTCGGCGGGTATTTTGGCGGTCGGCTGGCCGAGGCCGGCGCCGATGTGAGGTTTCTCGCCCGCGGCGCGCATCTCGAGGCGCTGCGGACCCGCGGCCTGCGCCTCCGCAGCCCCAAGGGCGACCTCCATCTTCCCCGCGTCACCGCGACCGACGATCCCCGCGTGATCGGCCCGGCCGACATCGTCCTCTTCGCCGTGAAGCTCTACGACACCGAAGGCGCGCTGGCCGCGTTGCCGCCGCTCCTCGGGCCGGACACGGCCGTCATTCCGTTGCAGAACGGCGTGGACAGCGTCGACGTGTTGACGCGCGCGATCGGACCGGCGCACACCGCGGGCGGCACATGCTACGTCTCGGCGGTCATCGCCAAGCCGGGAGTGATCAAGCACACGGCGATGGATCATCTGGTCTTCGGCGAGATTGACGGCTCGCGATCGCCGCGGCTCGAGCGGTTTCTCGACGCATGCCGGCCCGCGAGCTTTCAGTCAACGCTGAGCGCGGACATCACCGTCGACATCTGGACGAAGTTCACGCGCCTGTCCGTCCTCAGCGGCATGACAGCCGTCACGCGCAGTTCCGTCGGCGTCATCGTCAACGATCCCGATCTGATGGCGATGCTCAAGGCTGCGGTCATCGAGGCGCGCGACGTCGCGCACGCAAAAGGCATTGCGGTGCCCGCCGACATTGCCGAGGACGTGGCGCGCGCGTACTCGGCGCTGCCACCGCAAGCGCGCGCGTCCATGGCCGAAGACCTCGAGCGCGGCCGGCGGCTCGAGCTGCCGTGGCTGAGCGGCGCCGTCGTGCGAATCGGCAAACAGGTCGGCGTGGCGACGCCGATTCACGGCTTCATCGCGACGGTGCTGAAGCCGTTTGTTGACGGGAGATCGGGTGGCTGGTGACTGGTGGCTGGTGGCTGGTGGCTGGTGGCTGGTGACTGAAGACTAACGACTGGCGACTGATGACTAAAGCGCTGCGATCTCTTCTCGCCCGACCAGGATTCTCTATCGTGGCGATTTCCACGCTGGCGCTGGGCCTGGGCGTCAACGCGGCGATCTTCTCGCTGACGCGCGCCGTCCTCCTCCGCCCGCTTCCCTACCGCGATGCCGACCGTCTCGTGATGGTGAACGAAGCCAGCCCGCCGCGCGGCGTGATGTTCGCGCCGGTGGCGCCCGTCAACTACGTCGCCTGGCGCGATCGCGTCGACGCGTTCGAAGTGACGGCCTGGTGGCGCCGCGAGCGCTTCAACGTGTCGACCGCGACGAGTGCCGTGGCGGTCGAAGCCTTCCGGATCGCGCCCGCGTTCTTTCCGCTGCTTGGCGTCGAGCCCGCGTTCGGCCGCGGCTTCGGCGACGCCGACGCGCAGAAAGGCCGCGACGATGTCGTGCTGCTCAGCAACGGCTTCTGGCACCGGCAGTTCGGCGGCGATCCGTCACTCGTCGGCCGCGCGATCGACGTCGACGGAACGCCGTGCGTGGTCGTCGGCGTCCTGCCGCCCAGCTTCAAGATGTTCCACGTGCTGAATCACGAGGTCGATCTGTACCGGCCGTTCGTGCTCGACACGACCGATCGCGAGCAGTCGGTCAACCTGTACGCGAAGCTCCGGCGCGACGTGACGGTCGACGCCGCGCGCGCGCAACTGGCGGCCGTCTACGCGTCGCTGCCGATTCCCGATCATGCGTGGACCGCGAACGTCTCGTTGCTCTCGACCCGCTTCGCCGCGCAATCGCGGGCGACGTTGATCGTGCTCGAGTGGGCGGCGGCGGTCGTGCTGCTCATCGCCTGCGCGAACGTCGCCAACCTGCTGCTGGCGGTCGCAGCCGGCCGGCGGAAGGAGCTCGCGGTCCGTCAGGCGCTGGGCGCGAGCCGGTGGCGGATTGCGCGCGAGCTGTCGGGCGAAACGCTGCTCATCGCCGGGGCCGGGACGACGCTCGGCATTCTTCTCGCCATCTGGATCGTCGTGCTGCTGAACGCGGTCGTCAGCTTCCAGGACGTCAACCGGTTCGACCCGTTTCGCGTGGACGTCTGGGTCGTCGCGTTCACGACGGTTCTTGCGCTGGCCGTCACGCTCACGTTCGGACTCCTATCGGCGCGGCGCGAGACGGACGCCGACGTCGTCGACGCGCTCAAGGATTCGACGCACGGCGTGACCGCGGGGGTGTCGCGCCGGCGGCTGCGGCACGCGCTGATCGTCGGCGAGCTCGCGCTGTCGATTGTGCTTCTCGCGTCCGCGCTCACCCTCGCCCGCAGCGCGCTCGCGCTGCACGGCCTCGCGCGCGGCGTCGACGCCGCCGGCGTGATGACCGCCCAGATCTCGCTGAACGATCCGCGCTACGAGGACCGCGATCAGCTCGTGCGGACCGCGCGCGCGATCACCGATCGCCTGCGCACGGCGCCCGGCGTCGCCGCCGCCGCGCTCGTCAACTACGCGCCCGTTTCGATGATCGGGACCAGCTTCCCCGTCGTCGTCGACGGCGTTCCACCGCCGGCGCCGGGCCAGCCCTGGATCGCGCACTACTTCATCGTCGCGCCGGGCTACTTCCGCGCGGTCGGGATCCCGGTGCTCACCGGCCGCGACTTCACGACCGCCGGCGACGACGGTTCGCATGGCGGCGTCGCGATTGTGAGCGAACGCTTCGCGCAGCGCTTTTGGAAAACCACCGACGTCGTTGGCAGGCAGGTGCGCACCGGTATTCCGTCGAGCCGCGCGTTCTGGATCCCGCGTGCTGACAACCGCTTTGTCACGATCGTCGGCGTGGTGCGCGACGTGCGGGAGGACGGCACGCTCGGCGCGGGCCAGCCGCAGTTGTATCTGCCGTACGCCCAGGCACCGACCGTTCAGCTGACGGTGATCGCGCGAACCGCAGGCGCACCGGCGGCGACGGCCGCCGCCGCGATCCGCGACGCCGTCCGCCGCGCCGATCCGGAGACGCCGGTGTCGGACGAGAAGACGCTCGACGAGGTGATGGCGGAGCCCTTCGTGCGGCCGCACGAGGTGGCCTGGCTGATCGGCGCGTTCGCCGTGCTCGCGCTCGTCCTGTCCGCCGTCGGCGTCTACGGCATGATGGCGTATCTCGCGACCGCGCGCGTGCACGAGATCCGCATCCGGATCGCGCTCGGCGCCGTCAGGACCGACGTCATGCGTCTCATCGTGGGTCACGCGCTTCGCCTCGCGGCGATCGGCGTCGCGATCGGCGTCGTCTGCGCACCGCTGGCGCTGCGTCTCGCCGGCGGGCTGCTTTTTGGCGTCAGCGCCTTCGATCCGCTGACGCTCGCGGCCGTTGCCGTCATCCTGACGCTGGTATCGGTGGGCGCCGCGGCGATTCCTGCGAACCGCGCCGCACGCGACGCGACAGGTGGCAGAGGTCAGATGTGAGGATGTGTGGATGTGTGGATGTGTGGATGTGAGGATGTGTGGATGTGAGGATGTGACAACCTGAGGACATCACGCCGTCTTCAACTCCTCAAATCCTTACTTCCTCACATCCTCAGATTCTCATTTGATACACTCCACGCTGATGTGCACGTTCCGTCGCGCGCTCATTCCGGCCGTTACAGTCGCCGCCCTGCTGGCGGCGGCGGCGGCTCGCTGGACGCCGGTCACTCTCGCGGCCTCGTCGTCGTCCTGCAACCTCACGGGCATCGAGCGCGTGGTCGCCGTCGGCGACGTGCACGGCGCGTACGACCGCCTCGTCGAAATCCTGGCGGTCGCCGACGTCATCGACAGCCGCCAGCGTTGGTCCGGCGGACGCACGCATCTGGTCCAGCTCGGCGACGTCGTCGATCGCGGTCCCGATTCTCGAAAGGTGCTGGACCTGCTCCGCCGCCTGCAGGACGAAGCGCCGCGCGCCGGCGGCGCCGTGCACCCACTCCTGGGCAATCACGAAGCCATGCGCATGCTCGGCGACGTGCGGTACACCGTGCCTGGGGAATACCAGGCCTTCGTGACGCCCGACTCCGCCGAGCTCAAACAACGTCTGTTCCGGTCGAGCCCGGCCGATGTGCGCGACGAGATCATGAAGTCGCCCCTCGGCCTGATCGAAATGCGCATGGCGTACGGACGCGACGGCGAGTACGGCAAGTGGATGCGCACGCTGGACGCTATGGTGAAGATCGACGGCGTCGCGTTCATGCACGGCGGCGTCAGTCCGGCGATCGCGTCGCGGTCGTGCGACGCGATCAACGACGGCGTGCGGAAGGAGCTGACGTCGGACATCGAACGGACGCGCGCGAACCCGCAGGCGACGCTGACGGCGCGTGAAGACGGTCCGCTGTGGTACCGCGGCCTCGCGCAGCAGCCAGAGGACACATTCGCGACGGAGGTCGACAAGATTCTCGCCGCGCAGCACGCGAAGGCCATCGTCGTCGCGCACACGACCAGGCAGGACGGGCGCGTGATCATCCGGTTCGGCGGCAAAGTGATTGGGATCGACACCGGGATGCAGCCGGCCTACGTGCCGACGGGACGCGCTTCGGCGCTCGAAATCCAGAACGGCGTGTTCACGGCGATCTACACAGACCGCAAGGACGTCCTCTTCGAAAAGTAATGCTCAGCCGGCTGCTTCAGATTCGACAGGGCGAGTCCGCGCGCGCCCTCCTGCTGTTCGCGTATCTGTTTCTGGTCGTCACCAGTTACGTGGTGACCAAATCCACGCGTGACGCGCTCTTCCTCGAGCACTACAGCGCCGCCAGCCTTCCCTACGCCGACATCGCTTCGTCTCTGAGCGTCGGCGCCGTCATGGCGGCGTACCTGCGGCTCGGCCGACGCGCCGGCCTGCGGACGCTGATGGTCGGCTCGCTTGCCGTGTTCTCGCTCACGAGCTTCATGTTCTGGGGCCTCAGCCGATCGGACGAGCCGTTTTGGATGCTGCCCGTTCTCTATGTCTGGGCGAGCGTCTACGGCGTGCTGCTGCCGGCGCAGGTGTGGATGCTCGCGAATCACGTCCTGACGACGCGCGAGGCCAAACGGCTGTACGGGATCATCGGCAGCGGCGCGATCCTGGGCTGGATCGTCGGCGGCATGATGACCAAGGCCGTCGCCGCGCGGGCCGGCACGGCGAACCTGCTGCTGATGACGGGGGGCGCGCTGGCGATCTGTCCGCTCCTCGTGACGTTCATCTGGCGCGAGAGCGGGGCGGAAGAGCGTCGCGTCGATCGCGTTGCAGGACGGCCGCGGCGCCCGCTGGCGCCAGGCGGGCTACGCCAGAGCTTCGCAGTCGTGTGGCGTTCGCCGCACCTGCGCGCGATCGCGGGCGTCATCTGCCTGTCGTCACTCGTGACGACGGTCGCCGCGTGGCAGTTTCGCGCGATCGCCAAGTCCGTCATTCCCGAAACCGACGCGCTCGCCGCGTTCTTCGGAACGTTCAACGTGTACGCGGGCCTGCTGTCGCTCGCGACGCAGTTGTTCCTGACTTCGCGCTTCCTGCGCCGCTTCGGTCTGGGCGTGGCGCTCCTCGTCGTCCCGCTCGCGCTGACGGCGGGATCGTTCGCGGTGTTGCTGTGGGCGAGCATCGGATCGGCCGTGCTGCTGAAAGGCAGCGATCAAGTGTTGCGCTATTCAATCGATCGATCGACGGTCGAGCTCCTCTACTTGCCCGTCCCTGAAGATCAGACGCGGCACGCCAAGGCGTTCATCGACACCGTCGTCTGGCGCATCGGCGACTGCCTCGGCGCCATCTGCGTGCTGGTGGGCGTCGTGCTGCTGGGACTCTCCGCGGCGCAGATCAGCGTCGTGACGATCGTGCTGCTCGGCGGCTGGATCGCTGCCGCCGCGACGGCGCGCCGTCAGTACGTCAACAGCCTGCGGACGAGCCTCTTCGAGCATCGTGTGGACGCCGAGCGCCTGTCGCAGGTGATCGATCGATCCACCTCGGAAGTGCTGGCGGACGCCCTCAACTCGAACAACTCGTCCGACATTTTGTACGCGCTGAATCTCCTCAAGGATCGAGAGGCGCCGCACACGAGGATTCACCCGCTGCTCGGGCACGCGTCCGCCGACGTCCGGCGCGAAACCATCGCCGTGCTCGCGTCGGCCGGCGACGGAACGGTCGTGCGCGAGGTGGAGCGCCTTCTTGAAGCGGACCGCGATCCATCGGTGCGGGCTGAGGCGCTGCTCTATCTCGCGCGGATGACCGGGGCCGACCCGCTCACGCGGCTCGAACGCCTCGACGACGTCGGCGGCGCGTCGATTTCGTCGGCGATGGCGATCTTTCTCGCGCGGCCCGGACCGACGCAGAACCTGGAGACCGTGCGGCTGCTGATCGACGGCGCCCACATGCGGGAAGGCGCCGAGGGCGAGCTCGCGCGCGTCGAGGCGGCGCGGTTGCTCGCGACGCTGGCGTTTCCTTCAAGGGGCTTCGACGATCAACTGCGCGCGCTGCTCTACGATCGCGCGCCGGCCGTCGCGCGCCAGGCCATTCGCGCGGCCGGAGTGACCCGGAACGCCTCGATGATTCCGGTCATCGTCGCGCGTCTCGGCGAGCCGGAGCTGACCGCGGAGGCCACGATCGCGCTTGCCGCGTGCGGTGATGCAGCCGTGCCCGAGCTCGGGCGCGTCCTTCACGACGCGCACGCGCCCGCGGCGCTGCGCCTCCACGCACCGGACGTCCTGCTGCGCATCGCGAGCGTCGCCGCCGAGCACGCACTGGTCGAGGTCATGCTCGACGCCGACCCCGCCGTCCGCCTGCGCGTCGTCTCGGCGCTCAACAAGCTGCGGCAGACAAATCCGGATCGCCGGCTCGAGAGCGATCTCGTCGAGACCGTCCTGGCCGCGGAAATTCTCGGGCACTACCGGTCGTATCAGATCCTCAGCACGTTCGATCCAGCCGGCGCGTCGGACGAGGCCGCCCGCGTCCGCCTGCGCGAGACGATGGGGCAGGAGGTCGAGCGCATCTTCCGCTTCATGAAGCTGCTGCTGCCCGGTCCGGATCTGCACAGCGCGTACGAAGGGCTGCAGTCGAGCGCGCCCGACATCCGCGCCAACGCCGTCGAGTACCTCGAGCACGCGCTGCCGCCGCGCATGCGCGAGCTGCTGCTGCCGCTGCTGGACAGCGAGGTCAGCGTCGACGAGCGGATTGCGATTGCGGAGCGGATGGCGGGAACGCTCCACGCGTCGGAGCAGATGCTGGCCGCGCTCGCCGCCAGCGAAGAGCTGCGCGCCGCCGCGCGCGACGCCGCGAGCAGATTAGAAGATCGTACGTAAGTACGTAGGCCGGGTCCTTTTGGACCCGGCATCTTCAAGATTTCTAGGGCTCGCTCTCTCCGACGGCTCTCTCGCGCGAACGTCGCCACCTGCTCACGTAACGACACGACTTCCTCACTCGAGGGTTCGCTGAAGTCGCCATAGTCACTGGTCTGGCGTTTCTCAAAGGCACGTGGGAGGGCGCACGCCGCATCCGTTGAAATGACGCCGGTGCGAACGAAATGCTCCTGAAACATCGCGATCGCACCGCTGTGTCGAGAGGAATCGAGGTTCCGCGTCGCCAGTACAGCGCGGGCTGCGTAAAACGCCGCGTAGTACGCGCGGTTCAGCGCGCCGCTGAAGAGTTGGCGCTCGATGAGAAGGTCGGCCTCTGTAAGCGCAGCGTGTGCGCGCGCGATTCGATGCTTCGCCAGCGCGTCGGATGGATTCACAACGCAATGCTCTCGCGCGCGACCTTCTTGACAAAGGGAGTTGCCCCCCAGACTGGATGGTTGAGGATTTCATTGGTCACGACGCGAGGCGAGATGTAGACACCGAACTCGAGATTCACGTCGAAGGCGATATCAATGACGCGATCTTCGAGGGCGACGCGTGCTGTGTCCGGCTGGACGACGATCAGCACGTCGAGATCGGATTCTGGCGTGGCCTCACCGCGTGCTTCTGATCCGAAGAGGCGCACGTCCTGTTCGTATCGGAGGCCATGCGGGTAGTATACGCGTCCTCTCAACTCTGCGATTCCCTGCAGCCTGGCGCCGGTTCGCGACGGCGCTTACCGAGCGCTGCAGCTCATTCCTGCCGCAACGCTTCCATCGGATCGATCTTCGACGCTTGCCACGCCGGCACAAGGGACGCGACCACGCCGGTCAGGACAAAGATGGTGGAAGCACCGATAATCGTCGAAGGATCGCTCGGACCAATACCGTACAGTTGCGCGCGCACGAGCCTCGCACTGGCCAACGCGCACGGAACGCCGATGGCGACGCCCGGCACCGCGATCATCAACCCGTCGAAAACAATCATCCGCACGACTTCCGTGCGTGTCGCGCCCAGCGCCAGCCGAACACCGATTTCTCGGAGACGCGAGGTCACGGCATACGCCAGCAGACCGTAGACGCCGATGCAGGCGAGCACGACCGTCAGCACGCCGGCGAACGTCGCCAGCCCGGCGGTCAACCGTTCCCGCAGGAGTGCATAGTCAACCCACTCGTTAAGCGTGAAGAGGACCCGCACGAAATGCCGTCCCTGTGATTCGACCACGCGCACGTAGCCATCCCGCACGGTCTTCACGTCGCCGGTGACACGGACGTGCGCCAGCGGAAACTGCGCCTGCGCCGGTTCCTGCACGATCGGCCTGAACACCACGGGTTGATGCGGCTCGCGAATTTTGCCGATAGCAACATCTGAGACCACGCCGATGATTTCGAATTCCTTCGTGGCAGAACCAGATGACGCCCGAAGCCGGCGGCCGATCGCCTCGTTGTCGGGGAAGAGCCTGCGCGCAAGGCTCTCGCTGACCAGTGCGACCGGCGGCGCACTTGCGTCGTCGGCCCATGTAAAGTCGCGCCCCCGAAGACGCGGGATGCCGAACGTGTTAAAGAAACCCGGCGACACGAATTCTGTCAGCGCCTCTGCTCCGGCCGACGTGACAGACTCAGGACGCGAATAGTGGTCCGGAGGAAGCATGCCTGGAAATCCAAGAAACGCCGGGTAGTACACGGATAGCGCCGCCGCGTCAGCGCCTTGAATCCCCGCCAACTGCTGGAGCAACGCCTGCAGATAGGCGCGATTGATCGGTTCGCGATCTCCCGGCGTGCGCGCAAGTCGCGTCCAGACGATGCGGCGCGCATGGAGCGAGGCGTCGTTGGCGCGCAACCGCGACAGCGTGCCGGCGAACAAACCCGCGCCGACAAGCAGGACCATCGAAAGGGCCACTTGCGCAATCAGCAGAAGCCGTCCTGACCGTCCAAGCGTTCCTGTGATCGCACGGCCCGGCCGCAGGCCGTCGGCCATCCAACCGCTCACAGCCCGCCATGCCGGAAGGGCGCCAATGCCGAGTCCGATCAGGAGCGTGACGAGCGTCGCCACGGCGAGCACACGCGCATCCGGAGCCAGGCTCTGGAGCAGCGGCGTGCCCCGCGCGACCGTCAATTGGGCCGTGAGGACTCGGGTCGCCCACCACGCGAATGGCAACGAAGCGACGAGTCCCACGAGCGCCAGGAGAACGCCGTCAACCATCACCTGCTGGAAGATACGACCGTGCCCTGCGCCGAGCGCCAGCCTCACCGCGATTTGATGGCGTCGTGCCAGCGAGCGCGCCAACAGCAAGCCGGCGAGGTTAACGCATGCGATCGCCAGCAGCACTACAGCGAGCGCGATCAGCACAATGAGAGAAGTTCCATATAGCCGCCGAAGCCCCGAGAATCCCGACGCGAGCGACTCGATCTCGATCCTTTGCGAGCGCAACGCCTGCTGTTCGCCGGCGGACAACGACGGCGGCACGGTCGCTCCCTGTATGCCGGGCCACTGGGCACGCAATTCCGCGCGCGCCTGGGTGACCGTCACGCCTGGCGCGAGTCGTCCGACGATGTTGAACGAGCGCAGCGGCCGAGTGGGGCCGCCGGCAACGTGCCGCAGCACGGCGATCGGAAGAAAAAGGTCGGCGCCCCCATCGAATTCCAGCCCCGCGAATCCGGGCGCCGTCACTCCCACGATCGTCACCGGCTTTCCATTCAGCTTCACCGTCTCGCCGATCACGGTCGCGTCGTCGCCGAAGATCCTCCGGCGAAATCGATCGCTAATCACCCCAACCGGGGTGACTGCGTCGTCGGCGTCAGTAAAGAATCGGCCCGCTGCCACTTTCGCGCCAAGTAAATCCAAGTACTCCGGCGTGACACCTTCCACATTGCCGTCGGCCGTCGCACTGCGCGCTTCGACACGCAGCAGTCCTCCGCCCGAATACATCGACATCGTCGAGAGAGAGTGCTGCACGGTGCGGTACGCCACGAATGTGTCGGCATAAAGGTATCCAGTCTGTGTGGTTCGGATGTCGCTCGCCGAAATGGAGACGAGCCGGTCGGGATCCGTGACGGCGACCGTCCTCAACACGATGGCGCTCAGCAGGCTGTAAATGGTGGTGGTCGCGCCAACCGCCAGCGCGACCGTGAGGATGACGACGAGCGTGAAGCCAGGCGACCGACGAAGCCCTCGCAGCGAATGTCGGACGTCGACCCAAAGCGCATCCCACATGGGGCCGGAGTGTAGCCGATCGGCTGATCAGCGGGCAGCGGATTCGGCGCGTTCCGAATCACCCGGCCCTTGGAGTAACGACCTGTCGATCACCGACGCCGGGTTCGCGGACGTGGCGATCGCATGCCACGCGATGCGGCCGGTCCCGACGGCGTGCGCGACCGCGCGGGCGTAGCGCGACGTGGCGCGGCGACCGCGATCGATCGCTTCGCCCACCGCGCCAGCTCGTCCGCGTCCTCGAGCACGGCGAGCGGGACTTCGTAGTACTGCATCGACCCGCCGCCGCGCTCAGGAAACGGATTGAACGCGCGCGAGCCCGCCGCTTCGTACGACGGCCGCGTCGCGTCGTCGACCTTCAGGTAGATCGTGTCGTCCATCATGATCGCGAAGAAGCGATTGCCCGCGTACAGCCCGACGCCGCCGAACATTCGCTTGGCCGTGATCGGACCGCACGATTCGAGTTGGTCGAGGACGAATTCGAGGAAGGAAACGCTGACGGGCACTTGAGAAGTAGGCCGGATCCTTTCGGACCGGCTGATCAGGCGGGTCCAGAAGGACCCGCCCTACAGATTCAAGTTCTACCGCGCAGCTTGCCCCGCCGCGGTGGACGTCATCTTCAGCGACGCGATCGTTTTTCCGACGACCTCGTCGAGCGCCTTGTCGCCGCGGATCCAGCGCACGACCGCGACGATGTCGTTCTCCCAGTCGATGTAGATGATGTTCGATCCGTTGCCGACGAAGCGGACGGCGGTGGCCGGCGCGCTCGGCAGCGGCTTCTTGTCGAGATTCAGGTACCAGTTCGCGAAGCCGTAGTTGTTGTTGTTGCTCGCCGGGCCGTTGGTCCGCGCCATCTCGATCCACTTCTCCGCGACGAGCGGCTTGTCCTTCCACTTGCCGTTGCGCAGGAAGAGATACCCGAAGCGCGCCATGTCGTACGAGTTGATGAACATGCCGCCGCCCCAGTGGCCGCCGCCGCTGACCGACTGCACCTTGTGTCCGTCCACTTCGACCCACGAGTTCTCGTAGCCGTACCAGCGCCACGTGGACGAGGCGCCGATCGGTTCCATGATCTCCTCGCGCAGGACTTCCGGCAGCGGCTTGCGCCACACCTGCAGCGCCGCGAGCGCCATCACGTTCACGCGCACGTCGTTGTACTTGAAGTGCGTGCCGGGTTCGTACATTGGCCGCGTCTCCCAGTCCTCCGGTCCCTTGCCGACCGGACGGTCCGCCCAGTCCGGCTTGTTCCACAGCGTGCCCGACCAGTCGCTCGTTTGCCGCAGCAGGTGATCCCACTTGATGTTGCGGTTGTGCGGCGCGTCGAACAGATCGACGTGCGGCGGCATATAGTCGCGCACGTAATCGTTGACGTCGTGGATCAGCCCCTTCTGCCACGCGAGGCCGACGACCGTCGTCAGAAACGTCTTCGTCACGCTGTTCGTGATGTCCACGCGCGACGGATCGCCCCACTCGGCGACGATGTAGCCGTGGCGCATGATCAGGCCGCTGGCGGGGCCGCGATCCTTCACCGGGCCGATGATCGTGTCGAACGGTTCCTTGCCGAAGCTGTTCTTCAAGAACAGCGTCATGTCGTGCGTGCCGGGCGTATCGGCGGCAATCGCGGCCTGCACCGCCTGATTCACGAGCGCGGAATCCATCCCGACTTCTTCCGGCTTCTTGTGCTGCCAGTCGAAGCGATCGGGGAAATACGACGCGACGGTCTGCGGCCGCGCCGCGGGCGGCGCGGGTCGCTGGGCGACCGCCGAGACCCGTCCCCGTTGTCCAGCGACAAGAACGACGGCGACGAGGCCAACGGCCGCAAGCAGTGCACGTTTCATAGAGGCTCCTGTTGGAGGGCAGTATAGTAGAACGTCTCTGGTGACAGGTAGGTGACAGGTAGGTGACAGGCACCCATCGCTTTCGCTTCGCTTTACTGGCCCTGGGCGCGAGCGCCGGCCTAGCCGTGGCGGCCCAGCCAGAGCGCGTAAGGCTCGAGCCCCTGCTCAACCGCGCGGCCTGGTACCTGGACTATTTCATCGACGAATTCGAAAACGTCGTCGCCGAAGAGAACTACGCGCAGGACTCGAACGCCTCGCTGCCGACGTTCATCGCCGTCGGGGGTGGACGCGGCGGTGCGCCGACGCCGATCGTGCCGACGGAGATGGGCCGGACGCGGCACCGCGATCTGCGATCCGACTTCCTGCTCGTGAAATCGCCCGACACGTCGGCGCTGATCCCGTTCCGCGACGTACTCGTCGTCGACGGTATTCCGGTCCGCGATCGGCAGGAGCGGCTCGCGCGGCTGTTCCTCAACGGCAACAAGGACGCGATGGCGCAGGCCGCGCAGATCCGCGAGGAGAGCGCGCGCTACAACCTCGGCAACCTGCGCACCACGATCGGCAACCCGGTGCTCGGCCTGTCCGTGCTGCAGCGCAGCTATCAATCGCGGTTCCGCTTCACGCTCGGCAAGGATGACAAGAGCGCCGGCGCCGGCGTCTGGATCGTGGAGTACAAGGAAGTCGAATCGCCCGCGATGGTTCAGGGCGAGGCGGGACGCGATCTCTTCGCGCACGGCCGGCTCTGGATCGACGCGCTGACCGGGACGGTGCTCAAGACCGAGTTCGCGGTCGAGCAGCCGTCGGTGCGCGCCGTGGTCACCACGACGTTCCGCGTCGACGACAAATCGGCGATTGCCGTTCCGATCGAAATGCGCGAACTCTACACGCTCGCCAACGGCTACAAGGTCACGACGGTCGCGCGCTACGGACGCTTCCGCCGGTTCGCCGTCAGCGCGGGTGAAGATATCCACACGCCGGCGCCGACATTCGTTGACACCGCCAGCAGCCTGACATTCGTCGAGCTGCCCGCGGGACGGTTCACGATGGGCAGCGCGTCCGGCGAAGCCGGGCGCAACGCGGACGAAACGCTGCACGACGTCGAGGTCACCCGGCCGTTTCTGCTGGGCCAGTTCGAGGTGACGCAGCAGGAATGGCGCGCGGTGATGGGCGCATCGCCGAGCCAGAACGGCAACTGCGCGCGGTGTCCGGTCGAGAACGTGTCGTTCTTCGACGTCCAGCAATTCCTCGCGAAGCTGAACGCGAATCCGTCGGCGACGCTGCGGTACCGGCTGCCGACGGAAGCGCAGTGGGAGTACGCGTGCCGCGCGCGGACCACGGGGCCGTTTTCGACGGGAGAGAACCTGACGACGGCGGAGGCGAATTACAACGGGAAGTTTCCGTACGCGTCGTTCCCCGCCGGCGAGTCACGGGGCAAGACGGTGCCCGTCGGATCGTTTGCGCTGAGCCCGTGGGGCCTCGCCGACATGCACGGCAACGTGTGGGAGTGGACGGCGGACTGGTACGGGCCGTATTCGGAGAGCGCCGCCGTCAACATCGACGCGACCGGCAGCGTGTCAGGCGACACGCGCGTCATCCGCGGCGGCAGTTTCATGTTCGACGCCAACAGCGCGCGCTGCGCGCTGCGCTACACGCACGCGCCGCAGGACAAGGGACCGAGTCTCGGATTCCGCGTCGCCGCCGATCGGAAGTGATCAGTGATCAGTAGGCCGGGTCCTTTCGGACCCGGCTGCCGTGGCGGGTCCAAAAGGACCCGCCCTACATGACTTCCAGTCACCAGCCACCAGCCACCAGCCACCTAGTCAGCAACATAGGCATACTGCATCTGATCGATGATCTGCCCGTTCTTGATCGCGCTGCGTCGCAGCCGCGCTTCGAGCACGTAGCCCGCCTTCTCCAGCACGCGGCATGACGGGGCGTTCCACGCAAACGGCAGCGCGTAGATGCGCGTCAGATGATGCGTGGCGATCGCGTGCTTCGTCACGGCCGCCAGCGCCTCGCTGACAATGCCGCGCTTCCAGAACGGTTCCGCCAGCCAGTACCCGATCTCGGCCGACACGCGCTCCACGTCCGGATGCATGACGAATCCGATACCACCCACCGCTTCATCGTCGACCGCGATCGCGAACATTGTTTCCGGCGTGCGGCCGAGCGCGCCCTTGATGAACGTCCGGGCGTCGCGTTTGGTGTACGGATGCGGGAACGCGTCGCGCAGGTTGATCCAGATGTTGTAGTTGTTGGCGTGCCGGGCGAGCGACTCGACGTCGGTCGCGCGCCAGGAGCGGACGTCGCAGGCGTGGAGCGTCAAGCGCATAGGTTGCACCTGACATGTCCCGGCATCACGGTTTTCCGGGCGCGCCGGCCAGCGTACGGAGGTGCAGGACCAATTGCCAGCGCTGGGCCGGAGGCAGAAAGCTGAAGGCAGGCATCCCGCCATGTGTATTGCCGCTGCTCACCTTCCAGAACAGCGCGCCATCAGGTTGACGCTGAACGTCCGCCGCCGCGAGATTCGGGCCGCGGGTCGTTCCACAGCCGTCGTCGCCATGACACGTGCTGCAGCGCTGCAGAAACACCTTCTGTCCGCCCGCGGCTGCGCCTGACTGGTTGGCGAGCGGGTTGGATCTCGCTGCCTCTCGCGCCGGCGCCGTCCAGGGAGGATCGTGAACGGGCACGCGATCCGCCTGCGCGGCCAGCTGCGCGAGGCACGTCAGCGAGGTCAGCACCATGAAGAGCAGCCGCGCGTGCAGCGTGTTCATTTCCTGCCTCGGATCGGCAGTTCGTAGGAGTAACCGACTCTGACGAGAAATCGGTCGCTCGCCTCGGTGAGTCCCACGCCAACGGACGCCCTGATCGTCGACCGATCGGTCACGTGCCAGCCGAGGACCGGAGCGACGTAATGGCGCTGTTCGCCGCTGGCGAACTCCAGGGTCGATCCCAGACCGCCGTAAGCCTCGACGCCAACGACGAAATTCTCGGCGCAGAAGTGACAGTTCGCACCAGTCGCCAGCAATCCGACCGGGCGCGAGACCCCCACGCTGTACCCGAACTCCACGCCCTCGGCCTCGGAAAGATTCTTCTCGAAGGTGATGTTTTCGGACACGTTCCATGCGCCGGCGACGCTGGAGAGGATGAGTTTCGCCTCGAGTTCGTTCGCATGATTGCCCCGTAAGTCGGCGATCGGCTCGTAGGCGATTCCGCCGCTGCCGACGATCTCCTTCTGCATGCGGCTCGCCTCGTTGATGCTCTCGTATTCGACGTAGAGCACGGGGTTCACGCGATGCTCACCGCGAAGGGGCCTGAACCGGTTTTCCCAGCGCCAGCCGGTGAAGCCGTTTCCATCGCCGCGCGTGGTCACGCCCTCCACGTACAGCTCTGTCGTCCACCAGCCGGTGAGGCCGTACTCGAGCTCCAGCCACGGCGCGCTGTAGACGGCGTGGTCGTTCTTCGGAACGCCGGTCGTATTCGCGAGCCCGATCTCGAGGTTGCCCGGCTCTTCGAGATAATGCGTGTACGTGACGAAGTACGGTCCCTCCTGCGCGAGCGCCGGCGCCACGCCGGCGAACAGGTGGAGGAAACAGAGAACGGCGAACCAGAGCAGGCGACGCATACGGCACTCCTTCGAGAGGGCGACTCCATCGAAGAAGCAGCCTAGCACGAAATTGATTGACATATCAATCACATGATGTGTATATAAAACTCATGGACACGTGGAAAGAGTTTGAAGCCAACGAGCTGACCCACAGTGCGGCCCATCATCTCCTCGCCGTGGACCAGGTGGGAGCGGCGTATGGCGGCTGGGCGCGCGTCTCGGATATCGCCCGCCAGCTCAACATCACGCGCGGCAGCGTGTCAATTAACCTTCGCGCGCTCAAGAAACGCGGGTGGGTCCAGACGGATGCCCACCACCTGGTCAAGCTCACGCCGAAGGGCGCGAAGGCCGTGCGTTCGGTGATGGCGAAACGAGTGGTCCTCAAGGCCTTCCTCTCCGACGTGCTGGGCATCTCCGAGTCGGAGGCGGAGATCGACAGCTGCAAGATCGAGCACCTCATCAGCCAGTCGACCGGACAACGGCTCGCGCAGTTTCTCCGGTTTCTGACGTCAGGCGACGTGTCGGCCAGGGATTTGGTGCGACGGTTTCGCCGTTCTCGCGGCGAGTGTCCCCAGAGCCGCAGGTGCGATCTGTGCAAGGGACACTGCGTGATGGACGAATTGAAACGCGCTATCTAGCCGCTACGCCGTGCCTCAAAATCGCACCGACGTCGTGGAGGACCTGAATCGCCTGATGGCCGAGGAGGCCGAGGCGTGTCTGCGGTATTTCCAGATGCGCTTCCGCCTCCGGGGGGCCGGTCGCGCCGCCGCCGAGAAATTCTTCGAGGACGCCCCTTCTTCCACCCGCGCATTACACCATGTACTTCTCGCCCGTCGCTGCTCCATCCGTCGCGAAGCGCGCATGGGCGAACGGCGTTAGATCACACTTCGGATCGCGACCGGCGATCACGTCCGCGAGAATCCGTCCCGCCGCCGGCGAATGCTGGAAGCCGTGGCCGCTGAAACCGTTGATCAGGAAGAATCCGTCCACACCGGCCGCCGCGCCGATGATCGGGTTCGCGTCGGGCGTGACTTCGTAGAGCCCCGCCCACGCGTGCGAGATCGACGCGTCCGCGAGCGCCGGCAGTCGCGCGACGGCAACGTCAATCACCTGCGGCAGAAAGTCCCACTGCACGGTCGTGTCGAAGGTCGGCGTCTCGTTCTTGCCGCCCATCCCGAACAGCAGTCCAGCGCCTTCGCGGTGAAAGTAGAACGTGGTCTCGAAGTCGATGACTAGGACGCGCGACGAGGGAACATTCCAGTCACTCCAGGTCGACGCCGCGGATGTCGATGCCTGGGACGCTTGCGCGATGAAGATGTGCCGGCGGTACGGATCGACCGGCACGTCCACGCCGGCCATTCGTCCGATCTGCTTCGCGTACGGCCCGGCCGCGTTCACGACGATGGGCGCGTCAATCGCGCCTTTTGAGGTCTCGACGCCGGCCACGCGGCCGCCGCTGACGCGGATGCCCGTGACCTCGACGTCGCGTTCGATCGTCGCGCCGGCGGCTTGCGCCGCTTTCGCGAATCCCATGGTGACGCCGTTCGGATCGGCGACGCCGTCGCGCCGGCAGAATGTCGCGCCGAGGATGCCGTCGGTCCGCAGGCCCGGTGCGACTTTCGCCGCGCCCGCCGCATCGAGCCAATCCACTTCGACGCCGAGACTGCGCTGCAGCGCGACGTTGCGGCGGAACGTGTCCACGCTGGCGTCGGTGGAGAGGAGGAAGAGGTAGCCGTCCTGGTGAAAGTCGATCGCCTGGCCGACCTCGTCCGCGAACCGCTCGAGGAGGCCGATCGATTCGATCGACAGTGTGATGTTGGCGGCGTTTGAAAACTGATGGCGAACGCCACCAGCATTACGGCCAGTCGATCCCGTCGCGAGCAACTTCTCGCGCTCGAGCAGGACGACGTCGGTCACACCGCGCCGCGTCAGGTGATAGGCGACGCTCGCGCCCATGCACCCGCCGCCGACAATGACGACTTCAGCCGTACGTTTCATTGACTGAAGGACTGACGGTTGGCCACGAAGACACGAAAACACGAAGAAGAGGAAGAAGTACAAACAAGCAGGCGCATCGAGCTACCTCGGGCTCATCTCGAAGCGGCTCGTTCCACCTGTTCCATGACCCTCAGGATGTTCCCTCCGAGAATCTTCTCGATGTCCGTCTCTGAATAGCCCTTCTTCAGCAGCGCGTCGGTGATCTTCGGCAGCTTCGACACATCCTCCATGCCAATCGGCATCGTGGCGCCGTCGAAGTCCGATCCGAGGCCGACGTGATCGGCTCCGGCCACTTTCACCGCGTGATCGATGTGGTCAACGATCTTCTCCCAACCGACCTTCGGCAGCTGGCCGCTCATCATGGCCTCGTGGTCCAGGCGGTCGTCCTCCATCGTCGTGCAGGCCTCGTTGCCGCCGCACTTCTTCGACATCGCGGCCATCTGGGCGACGATGTCACCGCTGCGCTTCTCGCTGGCGACCCGGAACTCCTCGCTCAGGAACCCGGCGTGGTAGTTGATCATGATGACGCCGCCGTTGCTGGCGAGCGCGCGCATCATGTCGTCGGTCATGTTGCGCGGATGATTCGTGATGGCCCTGCTGGACGAGTGCGACGCGACGACGGGCGCGGCCGTCAGCGCGAGAACGTCGAAGAACGTCTTGTCCGCGACGTGCGAGATGTCGATCATCATCCCCAGCCGGTTCATCTCGCGGACGACGTCTTTGCCGAACGCCGTCAGGCCGTTGTGCGCGGGCGTGTCGGTCGACGAGTCCGCCCAGTTGTTGTTCTTGAAATGCGTCAGGGTCATGTATCGAACGCCGAGCGCCGCGTAGTCGCGCAGCAGCCGCAGATCGTCGTCGATCATGTGGCCGCCCTCGACGCCCATCAGCGCCGCGATCCTGTGGTCCGCCGCGGCCTTCCGAACCTCGGCCGCTGTGGTCGCAAGCACGAGGTCATTCGGATGCAGGCGCACCGCCTCGCGGACGGCGTCGATCTGGTCGAACGCGCGCTTGACCGCCGGTGGACCGGTCACGTCGCTGGGCACCCAGATCGAGAAGAACAACGCGTCCATCCCGCCGTCCCGCATGCGCGGGACGTCGATGTTGCCGTCGGAGTGTCGTTCGGCGATGTTGAAGCGTGGATCGAAGATCAGCCGCTGCGTCGTGTCGGCGTGCGTGTCGACGACGATCGCGCGGTCGTGCAGCGCCTTCGCGCGGGCCGACACCGGCGCATCCTGCGACTGCGCGACGACGAGTGTGGACGCAGCAACGACGAGAACGGCGGGGGCGGCGCACATGAAGAGTTTCATGCGCACATTTTACTTCCGACTTCTCAGTTCCCAGTTCCCAGTTCTCAGTTCTTAGTTCTCAGTTTCCATCAGGCCTCTTCCCACTTGAATCGGTTCGCGGCGAGCGCGCCGAAGGCGGCGGCGAAGCCGAGCAGCACGCCGATCGGCGCGAGCGCGCCCGTGAGCCCGACGCCGCGCCACGTCGTCGCGTCGAGACCGTCCACGGCCCAGCGCACGGGCACGATAAGCGTGAACTGCTGCAGCCACGCCGGGAAGATGAACGTCGGCACCCAGGCGCCGCCCAGCATCACCATCATCAGGACCGCGAGCGTCGTCACGCCGCGCGCGGTGGCGGGCGAGTTGCCCAGCGCCGCGACGAGCAGGCCGAAGCTGGATGCCATCATCGAGCACGCGACGCACACACCGAGGAATCCGACGACGCTGCCTTGAATGCGCACCTTGAAGACGACCATCGCGAACGCAAAGCAGACCGCGAGGATCAGGAACGAGAGGATCGATCCGCTCGCCGCCTTGCCCGTCAGCAGCGTGAAGCGCGACACCGGCGCGCTGCGCAGCCGTTTCCAGAGCCCGCGCTGCCGCTCGAGCAGCATCTCGATGCCGAGATTCGCCATCGCAAACAGCAGGAACTGAATGCCCATGCCGGCGAACGAGTGCGCGTAGCCGTTGTAGGCGATGTTCGATCCCGCGGTCATCGCCTCTTCGTGCACGTGATAGGGCATCGTCAGGCCCTGCGGCCGCGGCGAGGCTCCGGAGGCGGCCGGCTGGTTGTACACCGTCTGGATCGACCGCAGCATCTGGACGAGCACCTGCTTCTGCGCGTCAGGGATCGTTTTCGATGCCTTGATGCCGGGCAGCGACTTCTCGACGTACTGCTTCCCCATCGCGCCGCCGAACATCTCCCGGCTGACGGCTTCCATGATGTGCTGCGTCATGATGCCGCGCACCATCGCGAGCTCGGTGTTGCGCGACGGGTCGTAGACGAGGTTGACGTCCGGCTTCGCGCCGTCGCCGAAGAACGCCTTGCCGGCCGCGTCGCCGAAGTCTTTCGGGATGATGACGCCGACGGCCGTGCGGCCGCGCTTGACCGCGTCGCGCGCCTCCGCCTCGGTGGGCGTCGCCACCTTCAGGTTCCGGTCGCTCTGCAGGCCTGCCACGATCGCCTTTGAAATCAGACTCGCGTCCTGATCGATCACCGCGATTGCAATCTTCGCGGGCTCGGCGTTGCTGCCAGGTCCGGAAAAGATCGAGCCGAAGAACGCCCCGATCGCGATCGGCACGACGAAGCTCACGATCACGGATCGCCGATCGCTGAAGAACAGCAGCAGATCCTTGCGGATCATCGCGAGAAGCGGAATGACAGGCATCAATCGCGCAAGCTCCTTCCCGTCAGCGTGAGGAACACGGATTCGAGCGTCACGCGCTCGCCGCCGAGGCCTGGCGTGCGTGCCTGCAAGCCGGACAGTGTGTCATCCGCGATGACCTTGCCGTGATCGATAACGATGATGCGATCGGCGAGACGCTCGACTTCTTCCATGTAATGCGTGGTGTAGAGCAGCGCCTTGCCGCGGCGCTTCAGCTCTTCAAGGTTGTCGAAGATCGCGTTGCGGCTCTGCGGATCGACGCCGACCGTCGGTTCGTCGAGCAGCAGGATGTCCGGATCGTGCAGCAGGCCGGCCGCGAGGTTCAGCCGGCGTTTCATGCCGCCGCTGAACGTCTTCACGAGATCGCGCTCGCGGTCGGCCAAGCCGACCAGCTGCAGCGCGGCCGCCATCGCCTTGTCGAGCGCGGCGCCGGAGAGATCGTACAGCGCGCCGAAGAATCGCAGGTTGGCGCGGGCCGAGAGCTCGTCGTACAGCGCGAGATCCTGCGGCACGAGGCCGATCTTCCGTTTCTTCGGATCGGTGTCACCCTGCAGCGCGGCGCCGCCGACGAGGACCTCGCCTTTGTCCGCGGTGAGGAGGCCCGCGACCATCGACACCGTCGTCGTCTTGCCGGCGCCGTTCGGGCCGAGCAGGCCGATGAGCTGCCCGCGCTCAACTGAGAACGACACGTCGTCAACGGCGACGAGCGATCCAAATGACTTCCGCAGATGATTGATGGTCAGCATGGATAACGCGTTGATTGTAGGGCTCGCCCTTGAGGCGGGTGAATAATGTCGGCGAACGGTGGAAATAGGCTGGCGAACGGCCGGTCTGAGCAGACCGGCGGCGACGGATGAGCCGCGACATTCGTAGGGGCGGAGGGAGCTTGCTCCGCCCAAAAAGGGCCGACCAAGGTCGGCCCCTACGACTGGTCGCGGACGCCGAGGATCAGCGCGCCGCCCAGCACGAGCATCGCGGCAATCGCGTAAAGGCCCATCGCGAAGCTGTGCGTCGCGTCGTTGATCGCGCCGAGCAGGTACGGGCCGACGAAGCCGCCCGTGTTCCCGACGGAGTTGATCAGCGCGATCGCGGCCGCGGCGCCGGCGCCGCGAATCGATACCGAGGCCAGCGCCCAGAACGGACCGAAGACGCCGGCGAGCCCGACCATCGCGAGCGACAGCGTGACGACCGACCACACCGGTCCCGCGCCTAGCGTGCTCAGCACGAGTCCGAGCGCACAGACGGCCGCGGCGCACGCGACATGCCAGCGCCGCTCGCCGGTGCGATCCGAATGCCGGCCGGCGATCACCATTGCGACAACGCCGCACGCGTACGGGATCGCAGTCAGCAGACCGACCGCGAAATCACCGGCGCCCGACGCCGTCTTCAGAATCTGCGGCATCCAGAAGCCGATACCGTAGAGCGCGACGGGAATCAGCAGAAAGTGGCTGACCGAGATCAGCCAGACGCGGCCGCTCGACAGCGCGCCGCCGATCGTGTGTGCGGGGGACGGGTCTCCGCTTTCGACATGACCGGAGACCCGCCCCCCGTGCAGCACGTCGCGTACGCCGGCGCGCTCATCGTCGCTCAGCCACCGCGCGGTCTCCGGTCCATCGGGCAGGACGAACAGTACGACGACGCCGAGGACGACCGCGGGCAGCCCTTCGAGGACGAACAGCCACTGCCAGCCGGCCAGCCCGAATCCCTGAATCGAGAGGAGCGCGCCCGAGATTGGTGCGCCGATCACGCCGGCGGTCAGCGTCGCCGTCATGAACGTCGCAATCGTGCGCGCGCGCTCGCGCGGCGGAAACCAGCGCGTGAAGTAGAAGATGATGCCCGGAAAGAATCCCGCTTCCGCCAGGCCGAGCAGGAAGCGCAGCGTGTAGAAGCCCGGAACGCTGCGGACGAACATCATTCCCGACGAGACGAGCCCCCACGTGATCATGATCCGCGCGATCCAGAGCCGGGCGCCGACGCGCGCGAGGATCACGTTGCTCGGAATCTCGAACAGGACGTAGCTGAGAAAGAAGATGCCGGCGCCGAACCCGTACGTCGACGCCGAGAACCCCAGCGCCTGGTTCATCTGCAGCGCGGCGAACCCGACATTGATGCGGTCGAGGTAGGCGACGATGTAGAGCAGGAAGAGGAAGGGGATCAGCCGGCGGCGCGCTTTCGCGAGGACTGGCGCGGCGTCGACAGTGGGCACGCGCGGATTATAAGTGTGAAGTGTGAAGGCTGAAGTCTCAAGACGAGATCGTCTTCAGACTTGAGCCTTGAGACTTTCTACTCCGTCAGTGCCACGATGGGATCGATGCGCGTCGCGCGGCGCGCGGGCAGCGCGCACGCCGTCAGCGCGACGAGCGCGAGCGTGGCGGTCACCGCAACCAGCACGACAGGGTCGGCCGCGCTGACGCCGTACAACTGGCTCTCGAGGCTCTTGCGCAGCGCGAACGCGCCGACGCCGCCCAGCACGAACCCGGCGCCGACGAGCCAGAGGCCCTCGCGCAGGATCAGCTCGAAGATCGCGCCCGTGCTGCTGCCGAGCGCGATGCGAATGCCAATCTCCCTGCGCCGCTGCGTCACCAGGTACGCCAGCACGCCGTAAATGCCGATCGCGGACAGAAAGAGCGCCACCGCGCCGAAGCTGAGCGACAGCACGACCGGCGAGCGCCGGCTCACCAGCGACTTCTCCATCCGCTGATCCATCGTCTGCGTGTCGTACACCGGCAGCTCGCGATCGACGCCGTTCAGTGCGCCGCGAACGGCGCTCGTCAGCGACAGCGGATCGCCTGCGGTCTTCACGGCGAACGTCAACCCACCCGATGGGTCTTGGTCCGTCGAAAAATAATACGCGCCCACCGACTGCTGGCCTTCGGTCAGGTCGTGCAGCTTCATATCGGCGATGACGCCGACGACCGTATGAAACACGGTCTTGTCGGTGATAGCCGTCAGGTCCTTCAGATCGCCCGGAAAGTACATCCGGCGGCCGATCGGATCCTTGTCGGGCCAGAAGCGCCTGGCGAGCGTCTCGTCCACGATGATCGACTGCGGCCGCAGCTGCTGGCCGCCGAGACCGGTGATCGCGGGACCGGTCATGACGTCACGCTCGTCGAAGAAACGCCCGCGCACGAGCTTGACGCCCATCGTCTCGAAGTAGCCCGGCGTCACGTCCACCTGGCTCGGCGAAATCACGGACTCGCCGGGCTTCATCACATAGCCCTCGGCGAAGATCACGCTGTCGTTGTTGTTCCCGCCGAACGGAATCGTGTTGGTGGCGCCGGCCTTCGTGACGCCGGGTAACGCGCGCAGCCGCGTCAGCGCCTCGCGCGTGAATCCGATCAGGGCCTTGTCGTCGGCGTAGCGCGAGCGTGGCAGCGAGATCGACGCGGTCATGACGCCGGCGGCAGTGAACCCGGGCTGAATCGCGAGCACCTGGCGGAAGCTGGCGAACAGCAGCCCCGCGCCGATGAGCAGGACGAACGCAAAACCGACCTGCGCGACGACGAGCACACGCCGCAGCGTTCGCGCGCCACGGCTGCTCGTGCCGCCGCGCCCTTCCTCGCGCAGCACCATCGTCAGGTTCGCCGGCAGGACGTTCGCGACAGGAATCAAACCAAGGATGACGCCGATCGCCGCGGCGACGGCGATCGTGTAGGCGACGACGACGCCGTCGAGACGGATTTCGGCGCCGCGCGGCAGATCCTGAATGTTGAGCGCGCCGAGCGCCTGCAGCGCCGCGTAGCCGACGAGCAGTCCGAGCGCGGACGACACGAGCGTAAGCAGCACGCTTTCCGTGACAAGCTGCCGCCCGATACGCGCACGGCCGGCGCCGAGCGCCAGGCGCGTGACGAGCTCGCGGAGGCGCGCGCGCGAGCGGACGAGCACCAGGTTCGCGACGTTCACGCAGCCGATCAGCAACACGAACAGCGCGCCGCCCCACATCAGGTACAGCGTGGGCTTGATGTCGCGCACCAGCGTGTCTTGAAGGAGGTCGACCGTGGTGTGGAAACCGGCGCTGATCAGGAGCGGCTTCAACGCCGGAAATATTTCGAGGTTGCGCGCGTTGAGCGCGTCGATTTCCTGCCGCGCGCGCTTGATGCTGGCGCCGGGCTTGAGCCGCGCGATGTTCACATAACTGTTGCTGTGCCGCCGGTCGTCGCTCTTTTCCTCCAGCGTGAACGCCAGCGGCCGCCACAGCAGCACGTTCGGGTTCACGAAATAAAATCCCTTCGGCATGACGCCGATCACCGTGAACGGCTGGCCGTCGAGGCGCAGATCCTTGCCGACGACCGACGGATCGCCGCCGAACGCCGACTGCCAGAGCGCGTAGCTGAGAACGATTTTCTTATCGTTGCCGACGTCGCCTTCCTGTTCGCTGAACGTCCGCCCGAGCGCGGACGCGACGCGCAGCAGCCGGAAGAAGGACGGCGTGACGCGATTCATGCGGATCCGGACGGGCGTGCCGTTCTGGTCGATGCTCTGGTTGCCTCCGTTGAAGAGCGCCTGCTCTTCGAAGACGTCGGTCTCGCGAAGCCGGTCGAAATAGTCCGGGACGCCGGAGTTTCCGCCCGCGGCCGCCGACGCGCCGGCTTTCGGGTACGAGTTGCCCATCAGGACGATGCGATCGGACTCGGGAACAGGAAGCGGCTTCAGGAGGACGTTGTGCACAACCGAGAACAGCGCGGTGTTGGCGCCGATACACAGGGCGAGCGTCGTCGCCGCCGCGGCGGTGAACGTCTTGTCTTTCCAGAGTAGCCGAAGGCCGATGTGAAGGTCGGAAAGCATGTGGACGTAGACGGGGGTTCAGGGTTCTTGGTTCGGATCTTTAGTTTTCGGTTTTCTGTTTTCAGTTCTAACTTTCATTCGATCCGAAGGGCGACCGACGGATCGACCCGCGCCGCCCGCCAGGCGGGGACGAGATTGGCGAGGGCGGACACGGCGACGAGCGTCGCCGCGGCGCCAATCCACGACACACCGTCCAGGAGGCCGACGCCGTACAACAGCGACGCCAGTTGCCGCCGCGCGACCAGCGCGAGTACTGCGGCCAGCACACCCCCGCTGGCCAGGCCGACCGCGCACACGAGCAGCCCCTGCCGCATGACCAGCCCGACGACGCTGCCGGGGGCGGCGCCCAGCGCGACGCGGATGCCGATCTCGCGCGTGCGGCGCGCGACCGAGTACGCGACGACACCGTACA
Source organism: Acidobacteriota bacterium (assembly GCA_016195265.1). GTDB lineage: Bacteria > Acidobacteriota > Vicinamibacteria > Vicinamibacterales > CAVVIG01 > SRVP-36. The sequence continues at coordinate 99,441 of JACPZW010000027.1, forward strand.
AACCGACGGCCGCGAGCAGCATCGCGATTCCGCCCACGGCGCTGACGAGCCACGCGCTCGCTCTCACCGGAAACAGCGTCGTCGACACTTCGGACTCCATCGTCTGATTCTCGACGAACGCGAGGTCCGGCTCGACCGCGTGAATCTCGCGGCGCATGTCCCGAAGCAGCGTCGCGGCGTCGCCGCGCGTGCGCGCGATGACGGCGCCGTACGCATTCGGCTGCTGACGCCGCGCCACGTGAAGGAACGGCGTGGGCGCCTCGCCGACCGTCGACACTTTGTGATCCGCGGAGACGCCGACGACCTCGAACAGCGGACCCTGCCCGGCGCGCGTACGGAACGTCTGGCCGACCGCGCTCTCGCCCGGCCAGTACCGCCGCGCCATCGTCTCGTTCACGATCGCCACGCGCGGGCCGTCCGCCGCGTCGGCGTCCGTGAAGGCGCGCCCGGCGACGATCGGGACACTCATCGTCTCGAAATATCCGGGTGACACGCTCGTCACCTCGACTGTCGGTCCGGGCTGCCCCAACGGCTGCCGGCCCGGAAACCAGATGTCCCATCGGTTCTGATTGATCGAGAACGGTGGCCGCGTCGTCACGGCGGCGCTCTCGACGCCGGCGATCCCGCGCAGGCGCTCGACGACGCGATCAAAGACGAGCTGCGTGCGCGCGCGGTCGTACCGCAACTGACTGGCGTCGAACGAGACGAGGGCGAGGCGGCTGGCTGGAAAGCCGAGGCTGGCGCGCTGCGCCGCGAGGAGACTGCGCATGAGCAGCGCCGCCACCACGAGCAGGACGACCGTCACCGCCATCTGTGTGGCGACGAGGCCGTCGCGCAGCGTCCACGCGCGGCCCGCGGCCCGCCCGGCCGTCTGTTCGCCGCGCAGTTCGGCCACGAGGTTCGGCCGCGTCGCCTGCAGCGCCGGCGCAAGGCCCGCGACCAGGCCGGCGAGCGCGGTCGCCGCCAGCGTGAACGCGAGCACGCGCCCGTCCATGCGCAGGTCGAATGTGAGCGGAATCGGCGTCGGCAGGTGAATCGCCGCGACAACCGTCGTGATCCACCACGCGAGCAGTCCGCCCGCGGCGGCGCCGAGCAGCGAGAGCACGAGCGATTCCGTGATGAGCTGCTGCACGAGGCGGCCGCGGCTCGCGCCGATCGCAAGGCGGACACCGATCTCGCGCTGCCGGCCGGAGGCGCGCGCCAGGAGCATGCTCGCGACATTGGCGCACGCGATGAGCAGCACGAGGCCCACGACGCCCATCAGCAGGCCTGCGATGGGCAGGATCTGCGGGTCGGCCATGGGATGAAAGTGGACGTCGCTCGTGGCCTTCAGCGTGATCTCACGGTTTCTGTCCGTCGCCGGGTACGCCGCGCTCAGGCGCGACATGACGAGGCTGAGATTTACGCGCGCCTGATCGATCGTGACGCCGTCGCGCAGCCGGCCGCGCAGAAACATCCAGCGATCGCCGCGGCGCTCGAGCCGGTTGGCGCCGGACGGCGACGGCACGACGTCGTGCAGGCCGACGGGCTCGACGTCGAGCGACGCGGACACGGGAATCCACAGCTCCGGCGACAACACCGGCACCATCCCTTTGAACCTCCGCGGCAGGACGCCGACAATCGTGAGCGGGTTGCCGCGAATCCGCATCGTGCGCCCGACGACGTCCGGCGCGGATCCCAGCTCGCGGGTCCAGTAGCGGTACGACACGACGGCAACCCGCGGCGCACCAGGCGCATCGTCTTCCGGACCGAGCGTGCGGCCGATCAAGGCGCTGACGCCGAGCACGCGGAAATAATTGCCCGTGACGATCTCGCCCATCGCGAGGCGCGAGCCCGTCTCCAGGCCGAGCGCGCCGAACATGGGCGTGTAGCCGATCACGTCGTCGAAGACGTTGTTCTGCGATTTGAGATCGAGGTAGTCGGGATAGGAGGTCGTGCTGAACTGCGCGGCCCGACCGCTCGCCGCGCTCGTGAAGACGTCCACCAGCCGATCGGGACGCGACACCGGCAGCGGTTTGAACAGCAGCGCGTCGACGACCGTGAAGAGCGCCGTGTTGAAGCCGATGCCTGCGGCGAGCGAGGCGATCGCCACCACCGTGAAGCCGGGGCTCTTACGAAGCCAGCGAAGAGCGAAACGGATATCCGACAGGAGGGACTCGACCAAGACGATCGAATTATAGAGGGTTCGCGAGGCGCGAAGGGTCCCGGCGGTTCCAGACGTTCGAAGGGTTCGAGAGATCGTGCAATCGGAGCGAACTCATGACGTCTTTAGAACCGTTTAGAACCTCTGGAACGTTCTCTTGTTCACGGGGTCTTGTGCCGAAGTGTATAGCCGACACCCAACCGGAGGTTCGGTCCACCGCCGCCGCTCAGCTTGAATTCGAAGAAGAACCCGCTGCGATGTTCGACGCCGAAGACGCCGGCGAAGCCGCCGTGCGGATGCAACTGGTCGTCGATGCGCTCGATGACGATGACCGGACCGGTGCCCTGATAGATCGACCAGGGTGAAAGCGTGCCGAGCGGAAAACTATAGATAAAGGTGACGTCGATCAGCGCCTCCGACACGCCGCCGCCGCTTGCACCTTCGATGCTCGGCCGGAGAAAGATGTTGGCGGCGAGCGGGACGTCGGCGTGCGTGCCGACGTACCACTGCGACGGATCGAGACCGGCGCCCGCCTGAAAACCGACGCCCTGCGCGCGCGCGGCACCCGCGTCGATCGCGAGTAGACACACGGCCGCGAGCACACAGCGAATGAATCGTCGCGTCATGTCTTTCGACTCCGGACGGCAGGCAGGTCGGGTCATTATATGTCTCCGGTGCCTGGCAGGTGACAGGTAGGTGACAGGCACCGGAGACATTTCGGCACACCGGAGACATTTCGGCAGCCCGGCTTCAGCCGGACGTCATGGCGTGATCGCGATCACGCGAAGCGGGCTGCCGCTGCCATGGACAATCTTCAGGGGCGCCGCGATCACGACGGCGCCGGTCGCGGGCAACTGATCGAGATTGCTCAGGCTCGCCAGGCCGAACTTGCCGGCGCCGTGCATGATGGTGTGATTCGGAAACGGCGGATCGAAGGTGCCGGCCTGACCGGCGTCGGTGCCGATCGTCTCGACGCCGACGCCGAGGACGTCGCGATCCTTCGCGAGCAGCGCCGACACGAGCGCGTCGAAACCTGGACTGTGCGGGCCGTTGGCGTCGGCATTGATGAACGACGCGCGATCGGTCCGGCGACTCCATCCCGTTCGCAGCAGCACCCACGCGCCGCGCGGAATGCGCCCGTGCTGTTGCTCCCACTGCTGGAGGCGATCGAGCGTCAGCAGGAAATCCGGATTCGCGTCGACGTCGCGCGTGACGTCGATCACGCATGCAGGGCCAACGAAGCGCCGTGCGGGAATCGTGTCGCAGGCGTTGTCCGGAAGATCCTTGCCCGTGATCCAATGCACCGGCGCGTCGAAGTGCGTGCCCGTGTGCTCGCCGAAGCGCAGCGTGTTCCAGTACCACGCCGGGCCTCTGTCGTCGTAGTGCGAGATCGTCTCGATGGTCACGCCGGGCGACGCGGCGAAGATCGGCGGCAGATCGATCACGGGCGTCGACGGCCCGAGCGGCTGCGTCAGATCGACGATGCGCAGCCGGCCGGCGTTCAGATCGTCAACCAGCTGCGCGAGCGTCCCGGTCATCGCTGTCATGGGGCGAGATACCGCTGAAACTGGAACCGATTCTCGAGCAACCCGAGATCGGTGACGAACGCGGACGGCCCGACCGCCTCGACTTTCGCCACGATCGTCGTCAGCTCGCCGGCGGCGAGCGCCTCGTCGAACGCGCGCGTGAACTCGTCGAGCGTCCTGGCGGTTGCGGTCCTTGGCACGCCCGCGGCTTTCGCGATCGCCGCGAGATCGCTGCCGGTCGAAGTCGCCGTCGGAAAGCCACCGACCGACAGCAGGCTCTCGTTGTCGAACACGACGTGCACCAGATTCCGCGGCCGGTAGCGCGCGAGCGTCGTCAGGCCGCCGAGGTTCATCAGGAGCGAGCCGTCACCGTCAAGAACAATGACCTGGCGGTCGGGCCGGCACAGCGCGATGCCGAGACCCATCGATGAAGCGAGTCCCATCGCATGCTGCAGGTAGAAGAAATTCGGCCGGTGCCCGATGGACTGCAGCTCGGCCGCGACGGCGCCCATGATCGTCACGACGATGCGATCCTGCAGTCGCGAGTAGACGGCGGTCAGCGCGTCGATGCGTTTCACCTTCCTGCCCCTCCCGCCCTTCCTGCCCCGTCTTCTTCAATCATCAACCCCCTTCGCAGCAGCAACGCCACCGGCTTGTTCGATGCCAGCGCCAGCGTCTGCGCGTCGGCAATCCGCTGCGCGACGTGATCCGGTTGTTCGAGCATCACGAACGGAATCCGCAGCGCGCGGAGAATGTCTTCCGTCACGCCGCCGCCTTCGGTCTGCCACGGATCGCGCTCGCCGAGCTCGCCGCGATAGCTGACGAGCATCAGCAGCGGAATCCGGTACAGCTGCGCGCACGAAACGATGCCGTTGATCGACGCCAGCAATCCGTGGTTCTGCATCAGCATCGCGGACTTCACGCCGGCGAGGTGCGCGCCGGCGGAGATGCCGACGCCTTCCTCTTCCTTCGCGAGGCGGACCAGGATCATCTCGGGATCGTCCTCGGCCATGCGAATCAGGTGCACGAGCCACGTTTCCGGCAGCGCGGACATCAGACGGATGCCGCACGCCTTCAGGGCGTCATAGATCACGCGCGAGCTGGTCGTGGAGACGGGAGACATCGAAAGAGCGGCGATTATACCCGCGCCACGACACTGCTGACAGGACGCTGTCAGGAGCAGGTTGCTACCGTAGCCCTGCTGACGAGATCAGCAGAAACGGAGAGAGAGAGAGATGGCTCATCCAGTGATGTGGTTCGAGGTGCTCGGGACGGACGCGGCGCGGCTGCGGCAGTTCTACAGCGGGATGTTCGGCTGGTCGTATGGCAAGAACGACCCGATTCAGTACGGTCTCGTCGACACGGGCGAGAAGCGCGGCATTCCCGGCGGGATCGGCGTGACGTACCCCGGCACCCGGCCGTGGGTGACGTTCTACGTGGAGACCAAGGACGTCGCCGCGTCGCTCGCGCAGGCCGAGCAGCTGGGCGGCAAGGTCGTCGTCCCGCGGACGCAGATGCCCGACGTGACGCTCGGCGTCTTCGAGGATCCGGAGGGCCACGTCGTCGGCCTCGTCGAGGCACGGTGACTGGTAGGTGACAGGTGGGTGACAGTCACCAGAGACAAGGCGTGACACAATTCGCCTGATGCGCCGCGCCGACCGTCTGTTCCAGATCATCCAGCTGCTCCGGCGGCGGCGAACCGCCACTACGGCGACGCACATCGCCGGCCAGCTCGGCGTGTCGGAACGCACCGTGTATCGCGATATCCGCGATCTCGTGCTGGCCGGCACGCCGATCGACGGCGAGGCTGGCGTCGGCTATCGCATCCGCCCGGGCTACGACCTGCCACCGCTCATGTTCGACCGCGACGAAATCCAGGCGCTCGTTCTCGGCGCGCGCATCGTGCGCCAGTTCGGCGACGCCGCGCTCGCCCGGGCCAGCGAGACGATTCTCAATAAGGTGGCGGCGGTCATCCCGAAGGACCTCGCGCCGCTGCTGTCGGAGACGCGCCTCTACGTGCCGTCCACGCTGCGCGGCAGCACGTCGGCTGACGGCCTCACGCGCGCGCGCGAAGCGCTCGTCAAGCGGCGCAAGCTGCGGTTCACCTACCAGAACGCGAAGGGGGATGGCACGGAGCGTACCGTCCGTCCGCTCGGCATCTTCTTCTGGGGCCGGACGTGGACGCTCGCGGCCTGGTGCGAGTTGCGCGAGGACTTCAGGAACTTCCGGCTCGATCGCGTCAGCCGTTCATCGATGCTCGACGCGACGTTCGACGACGAGCCGGGAAAGACGCTGCGGGATCTGCTGACGAAGTACGGCCCGGAGGCGGTCAGGTTGCTGGACGGATAGCCGCGTCCAAACCGCCATCGCTTCTGCGAAGGCGGAGGGACGCGGCCTGCGTACTGTTCACTCGGCCAGCAGGATGTCGTCGAGACAGACGCCCAAGTCGGGCAGCACGGCCGACGCGATAGGATCCTGGCGCCCGTGCACGACGCGCGAACCGATCCGGCGGTACGCGAACCGGAAGATCGCAATCGACCGCAGGTCCTGATGGACGAACCAGCACTCGCGCACGCCGCTTTCGGCGCACCACTGGACGCGCTCTTCGGTCCGCCCGATTCGCGGCTCGGGCGAGAGGACGTCGATCATGAGATCGGGCGCGCCATGGACGCGCTCCTTGAGAATCGCCGCGCGCGCGTTCGAGACGAACAGCAGGTCCGGCTGGAGGACCAGCGCCCGCTCCACGTTGAGGACGACGTCGACGGGCGCGGCGCAGACCTGGCCGAGGCCGCGTTCCCGCACGTGCCGGTCGATCGCGCGAAACAGATCCGCGACGGCCGACTGATGCCGGGCCGGCGGCGACTCGGCGACGCGAAGCATGCCGTAGATCAGCTCCATCGGCCCCGCCGCATCCGGCGTCCGCCTCAGGTACTCATCGACGGTCATCCGCTCTGAATCCTTCCGCACAACCTCACGACCCTTCGACGTTGCTCACCCCTCGACTCAACTCGGGGTGGCCCCGAGCGTGTCGAAGGCTCACGGTCGCCCTGAGCGTTTAGTCGAAGGACGACGATGCCATCGTCGGCGGCGAAAGGACAAGACGCAGGCCGCAAGAGTCGTGAAAGTGCAACGCCGTGCAGCCGCCTTCGCGCGTGCCGCGCTTCGGGCGGGCCAAGGTCCAACGAACTACTTCCAGTCCAGGAGGACGTCGTCCAGCCGCAATGACAGATCCGGTAGGACGCCGGCCACCACCGGCGCGTCACGCGCGAACATCTTCTGCCCGGCGATGCGGCCGTCGGCGAACTGGAGGACCGTGAGCGTGCGATCGTCCTGGTGTACCAGCCAGCATTCGCGGACGTTGTACTCGGCGAACCAGCGAACGCGCTCGGCTGTCTTGCCGATGCGCGGGTTCGGCGACAACACTTCGATTACCAGGTCCGGCGCGCCCCAGATCCGATCCCGCTGCACGATATATTCGCGGTCGTTTGAAATGAAGAACAGGTCCGGCTGCACGATCAGATGATCGCGGTCGCTCAGGACGACGTCGAGGGGTGACACCCACACGCGGCCGAGCTTCCGCTCCGTGACGTGCGCGTGCAACGCGAGAGAGAGCTGGAACACCGCCGACTGATGGCGGACCGTCGGAGACTCGGCCACGCGGAGCCGGCCGTGAATCAGCTCCATCGGCTTGACGGTTTCCGGCGTCTTGGTGAAATAGTCCTCGACCGTCATCAGCGGCTGTGCCGGCGACATAACAGGCCCCTTCCTCTTGCGCTTCTTCGTCCAGTACCCGACTTCTGACATGGCAGTCTCGTCCCGCACGTGTCGAGGGACGACGACGACGATGCCATCGTCGCGTGAAAAAAACAAGGTGGCTGGTGGCTGGGCTTGCCCGCCGAAGCTGGCGCAGCCGCGAAGGCGGGTGGCTGGTATATTCATAGCGGAGGTCGAAGCCGCATGCGGATCGTCACTGGCGCGTTTGCGCTTCTTCTTTTCACCAGCCTTCCGTGCGCGGCGCAGATTCTCGACGTGCGCGAGCTGAACACCGTGCAGATCCAGGCGCTCGATCGCGCGAGCACGGCAGTGCTGCTGCCCGGCGGGATTCTCGAGGAGCATGGACCGTATCTGCCGTCGTACAGCGCCGGCTATCAGACGGAGTTCGTCGTGCGGAAAGTGGCGGAAGCGATCGTCGCGCGGCCGGGCTGGACTGTTGTGCGGTTTCCGGCGCTGCCGCTCGGCACGATGCCCGCCAGTGAGTTCGGCGGCAAGTTTGCGTTTCCCGTCAGCTATCCGGTCCGCATGTCGACATCGCGGGCGGTCTACATGGATCTCGCGACCGATCTCGGCGAGGCCGGCTTCAAGTGGATCTTCGTCGTCAACCTGCACGGCGCGCCGCCGCACACCAAGGCGATCGACGATGCGTCGCGCTACTTCAACGGGATCTACGGCGGACGCATGACGCACTTGAGCGGCCTGAACGTCGTCGCCGGCGCCGTGCCGCAGGACATCTTCACGCTCGAGCAGCGCGCGGCGGAAGGCGTCAGCGTCCACGCGGACGCCGACGAGCACAGCCGCGTGCTGTTCCTCCGGCAGGACCTGGTCCCCGCGGCGCAGCGCGTAGCGCCGCCGGTCATCACGCGCAACATGGGCGAGATCGTCCTGACGGCAAGAGGACAGGGATGGACCGCGTATTTCGGGACGCCGGCGATCGCGACGGCGGCGGCCGGCAGCCGCGTGATGAACGCCATCGCGGATGCGGCCGTGACGATCGCGCTACAGATTCTCGATGGCGGGACGGACGCCGCGCTGCCTCGCGTCGCGGATGGGATGACCGCTCCAGGCTTCAAGCCGCTCGTCGATCAGTCGCTCGCGCACGACCTTGCCGTCGAGCGCAAGCAGACGGAATGGTTGGTAAAGCAAAAACAGTAGCCGGGTCCGAAAGGACCCGGCCTACTCATCATCAGTCACCAGTCACCAGTCACCCGCCTTCGCGGGCTGCGCCCGCTTCGTCGGGGCAAGCCCAGCCACGTCCTACGGCAGCCCCGGCGGCGGAACTCTCTTCTTTGTCGCCTGCTCGAACGCGTACGCGAGCTCGATCAGCTTCGGCTCGCTGCACGCCATGCCGGTGAAGCTGACGCCGAACGGACCGGGCTTCGCGTTGAAGCCGTCGGGAAACGGCGGCGTCGGGTTGTTCGGCACCATCGCGTACGGCACGATGACCGTCGGGTAGCCGGGCTTGGCCGCAATCGCGGCGCCGCTCGCGCCGGGGAACAGAATCGCGTCGAGCCGCTCGGCCTTCATGATCTCGTCGATGCCGTGCGTCCCGCCGAGCTTGATGTCCTTCGCGCGGTCGGCTTCGTAGCGCGCGCGATCCTTCTCGACGTCCATTTCGTCCGAGATGTCGAGCTGCGATTGCCCGTATTTGATCGACCCCGCTTTCTCGTGCGCCTTGTTCCATTCGCGGAGCTCGGTCAGCGACTTCAGCGGCGCCACCGGTCCGAGCGTCGCGAGCCATTTGTTGAAATCGCGCTTCATGCCGTACTTCAGCACGACCGAACAATCCTCATCCTTGCCCTTCGCGTTGTTGACGCCCGAGCACTGGCTCCACTTGAGGAAGTTGTTCTTCGGATCCGGATCGATGACGCTCGGGATGTTCGCCGGATCGACGATGACCGCGCCCTGCGCCTTGAGGACCGCGATGGCGTCCTCCATCGCCTTCTTCTGCTCGGCGTTCAACCCGCCGTTCCCACCGCCGGCGGCGGCTCCGCGTCCACCACGACCGCGACCGGCCTCGGCGGCCGGCGGTGCGTCACCAGGCGGTGTGAACGCGTCGTAGAACGACGCGCGCGGGATGCCGATGCGTGCCCCCTTCAAGCCACCCGCGTTTAGAAACTTTGTATAGTCGCGGCCCGGCGCCGGCGTGCACAGCCGCGTCGCCGCGTCGTTCGGATCCGGCGACGGGCTTTCCATCGCGCCAAACATGATCGCGACGTCGGCCACGGTCTTCGCCATCGGTCCCGCGGTGTCCTGATCGGCCGTGATCGGAATCACGCCGTACCGGCTGATGCGGCCGACCGTCGGCTTGATCCCGGCGAGCATGTTCTGATTCGATGGGCTGAGAATCGATCCCGACGTCTCGCTGCCGACGTTGCCCGCCCAGAAATTCGCCGCCGTGCCGATGCCCGAGCTCGACCCGCCGGTCTGCAACGCGGGCCGGCCGTCGAAGGTCGCCTCGCGCGGATCCTTTCTCGGATCGTACGGGTTGTAGCCCTGGCCGCCGACCGCGTTGTAGTCCGCCGGCATCGGCGTCGGCGCACCGGCCACCCAGTTGGCAAGCTCGCTCATGCCTGTCTTGGCGATAATGATCGCGCCCGAGTCGATCAGGTTCTTCGTCAGCGTCGCGTCGTACGGCGGGACCAGGTTTTCAAAGGCGAGCGCGCCGCCCGTCGTCCGCATGAACGTCGTGTGGACGTTGTCCTTCAGCGCGATCGGGATGCCGTGCAGCGGGCCGCGCATCCTGCCCTGCGATCGCTCGCGATCCCGCTCATCCGCCAGCTCGAGCGCCTTCGGATTGACGGTGATCGCCGCGTGCAGCTTGTTCTCGTACATCGCGATGCGCATCAAGTAGTGCTGCACGATCTGCCGCGACGTGATGCGGTGCTGCGCCATCGCCGCCTGCATCTCGGGAATCGTCGCCCCGATCACCGTGAACGGCTTGTTGGAGGCGACGCGGGCGGGCACCGGCATCCGTTTCGTCCGAGTGGGCGGCTTGGTCTGCGCGAGGGTGCCGAGGGTCGCCAGCGCGAGCAGTAAAGTGGTGACGAGGAATACGCGTTTCATTGGCGGATTATAGCTGCGTATCATCAGAGGACCGATGGGCCTGAACCTCGACCCGACCTGGCTCTTCCTGTCGCTGATCCCCGGCGGCATCGGCTTCGTCCTGTTCGTCTACGGCAAGAAGCAGGAGCGCTACCCGCAGCTGGTCGCCGGCCTCGCGTTCATGGCTTATCCGTACTTCACGCCGAGCGTGCTGTCGCTGGTCGGCGTCGGCGTAGTGATTGGAGCCGGATTGTGGACGGCAATCCGGCTTGGCTGGTAGAAGGCCGCCGGTAAATCGGCGGTGAACACCCCGCCCTTACGAAACCCCAACAATTCAGTCCTTTTTCTCTGGCATTCGAGTTGCGGTACGTATGGCTTCGTTGCCGAGATTTCGGAAGTTGTTCCTCCTCTTGGGGGTGTTGAATGCAGATCACTCGTACAACTGATTACGGCGTCCGCGTCATGACCCAGCTGGCCATGCAGCCCATGGGCACGCGCATGACGGTCGCCGAGCTTGCCAAGGCCGGCGACGCGTCTGTCGCCTTCACGGGCAAGATCCTCCAGCGCCTCGTCGGGGCGCGCCTGGTCGTGTCGCATCGCGGCTACGAGGGCGGCTTCGAACTGGGACGGCCGGCGGACAAGATTTCGCTGCTCGAGATCGTCACCGCGCTCGAAGGGCCGCTGTGCCTGAACGAGTGCATGCCGGGCGGACCGGGCTGCGGTCGCAGCGCCTGGTGCGGCGCGCACGACGTCTGGCGCCGCGCGCAGGAAGCGCTCGCCGCCGTCCTCGGCGCCGAGTCGCTCGAGCGCCTCGCCGGCACCGCGACGCGCAAGCGCGCCCAGTTGAACATCAACGACAGCAACCTGGCCACGGCCGGAGTCGCTGCCGATGCCTAGCCCGGATAGTCACGCCCACCCGCGTTTCGCCCGACACGCCACGCTGCTCGCGCTGATGTTCGCCGCCACCGGGATCGGTGGCGTCGTGTACGGCGCGCGCGCGTGGATGCCGGAGCTGGCCAGCCGGCACGGCGCCGGCATCGACTCGATGCTGACGTACCTGCTCGTCAGCGTCGGCGGCCTCTTCCTCGTCAGCTACCTGGCGCTCGCCTACTTCATCTGGCGCGGCGGGCGGCGCACGGCGATCGGGCCGCGCTTCGCGAGCCGGCGAACCGAGCGCGCGCTGTCGATCGCGCTCGGCGTGGGCATGGCAATCATCGCCGAGGGCGGCGTCCTCGCCATCGGCATGCCGGTGTGGGCCGAGTACTTCGACGCGGCGCCGCCGGCCGACGCGATCGTCATCGACGTCACGGCGCAGCAGTTCATGTGGAACGTGCGCTATCCCGGCCCGGACGGCGTGTTCGGCCGCACGGAGCCGCGCCTGATCGACGACACGACGAATCCGATCGGCATGGATCGCACCGATCCCGCCGGCAAAGACGACATCATCACGCTCAACGAGATCACCGTGCCGTTCGGCCGCGCCGTCCGCATCCGGCTGCACTCGAAGGACGTTATTCACAGTTTCTTCCTGCCGAACTTCCGCGTGAAGCAGGACGCCGTGCCGGGGATGACGCCGGAGGTCGTGTTCTTCCCGACGAAGACCGGCCATTTCGAGATCGCATGCGCGGAGCTGTGCGGCCTGGCGCATTACCGCATGCGCGGCTTCTTCAACGTCGTGCCGCCGGCCGACTTCGACACGTGGCTGCATAAACAGCAGGAATCCCAGTAGACATCAGGACTCGCATGAGCGAACAACACGGGTTTGTCCGCCGCTACGTCTTCAGCACCGATCACAAGACGATTGGAATCCAGTACATCCTGACCGGGCTGCTGATGGCCCTCGCCGGCGGACTGCTCGCGACGCTGATCCGGCTGCAGCTCGGCTGGCCGGATCATCAGTGGCTGTTCCTCTCGCGCCTGCTGCCGAAGGGGATGCCGAGCGGTGTGATGACGCCCGAGTTCTACCTCGCCGTCGTGACGATGCACGGCACCATCATGGTGTTCTTCTTCATCTCGTACGTGCTCGTCAGCGGCTTCGGCAACTACCTCGTCCCGCTGCAGGTTGGCGCACGGGACATGGCGTTCCCATTCCTCAACATGCTGTCGTACTGGATCGCGTTCCTCGCGGCGGGCGTGATGCTGGCGTCGTTCTTCGTCGAGGGCGGCGCCGCGGCCGCGGGCTGGACCGCATACCCGCCGCTCAGCGCGGTGTCGTCGGCGGTGCCGGGATCGCAGATGGGCCAGACGATCTGGATCCTGAGCATGGCGCTCTTCATCGCCTCGTTCACGATGAGCGGCCTGAACATCGTCGCGACGGTCTTCAGCGTGCGCGCGCCGGGCATGTGGATGATGCGGCTGCCGCTGACGGTGTGGTCCTACTTCATCGCGTCGATCCTCGGCCTGCTCGCATTTCCGCCGCTGACGGCCGCCGCCGTCATGCTGCTGCTGGATCGCCACTTCGGCACGAGCTTCTTCCTGCCGTCCGGCATGGTCATCGGCAACACGCACCTCACGAACACCGGCGGATCGCCGCTGCTCTGGCAGCACCTGTTCTGGTTCCTCGGCCACCCCGAGGTTTACGTGCTGATCCTGCCTGCGCTCGGCGTCGCGTGCGACATCATCCCGGCGTTCACGCGCAAGCCCGTGTTCGGCTATCGCATGTCGGTCTGGTGTCTCATGGCGGTCGGCTGCCTCAGCATGATCGTCTGGGGCCACCACATGTTCGTGAGCGGCATGAGCCCGTTTACCGGTGAGTACTTCTCGCTCGTCACGCTGACGATTACCGTGCCGATGACGATCTTCGGCGTCAACATGCTGGCGAGCCTCTGGGGCGCGAAACTGCAGCTGCGCGTGCCGATGATGTTTTCGCTCGGCGTCCTCGCGCTGTTCGGCAGCGGCGGCTTCGGCGGTCTGTTCCTCGGCAACGCGACGGCCGACATGCAGCTCCACGACACGTACTTCGTCGTCGGGCACTTCCACATGATGATCGGCGGCGTCACGCTGCTCGCCACCTTCGGCGCGATCTATTTCTGGTTCCCGAAGATGTTCGGCCGGATGATGAACGAGACCCTCGGCAAGCTGCACTTCTGGACGACGTTCCTGCCGTTCTTCACGATCTTCTTCATGCAGCACTTCCTGGGCCTGCAGGGCGCGCCGCGGCGCTACTACGCGTTCACGGCCTACGACTACCTGCAGAAGACGCGCGGCCAGAACCTGATCATCAGCATCGCGGCGATGATTCTTGTCTCGAGCCAGTGCGTCTTCGCCATCAACTTCGTGTGGAGTCTGTTCAAGGGACGCGTCGCCGAGGCGAATCCCTGGGGCGCGACGACGCTCGAGTGGACGGTGCCGTCGCCGCCGCCGCACGGCAACTTCGGCAACATGCCGGTCGTGGAGCGCTGGGCGTACGAGTACGGCGTGCAGACGGTTGACGGCGACTTCGCGGTCCAGACCGTGCCGTCGCAGATCGCGCCGGTGTCGGCATGAACGGCTATGCAGGACATGTAGGGCGGGTCCTTCCGGACCCGCCGGATCCCATTCGCCTGCGCGAGGACCAGCTCCGTCTCGGCCTCTGGATGTTCCTCGCGACCGTCACGATGCTCTTCGCGGCCTTCACGAGCGCGTACGTCGTGCGGCGCTCGGGATCCGACTGGCATCACATCGCGCTGCCGTCCATTCTCTGGGTCAACACGTTCGTGCTGATGGCGAGCAGCGTCGCCGTCGAGATGGCGAATCGCTTCGGCCTCAGGCGCCGCTGGCCCGCGACGGCGTTCTCGTTCGGCGCCGCGCTCGCGTTCGGTATCGCGTTCCTCGGCGGCCAGGTGATCGCGTGGCGGCAGATGGTGGCGATGGGCGTCTACCTGCCGTCGAACCCGCACAGTTCGTTCTTCTACATGCTGACCGGCGCGCACGCCGTGCACATCGTCGCCGCGCTCATCGTGCTCCTGTGGGGGCTGGCGATGACGCGCGAGGGCTCGCGCAATCCGCGCGCATGGGCGGCGCAGATGGATCTGTGCCGCACGTTCTGGCACTACCTCGGCGGGGTCTGGATCTTTCTGTTCGCGCTGGTGTCGCTGTACTAGGGTTCAGAACTCAGTTTCAAGTTTTCTCTTTTCACTTTTAGGTTTATGTCCCACTCAGCCTCGTCCACCTTCGATCGCTGGTCCGGCGGCACCTGCCCGTTCGACGCGGGCTGGCGCAAGGTGATGATGTGGTGGTTCATCGTCACCGACGGCCTGCTCTTCGCCGGCTTCCTCGCCGCGTACGGCTACGCACGCCTCCTCGCCTTCCATTGGCCCGATCAGGCGGAGGTGTTCAGCCTGAAGTACATCGCGGCGATGACCTTCGTGCTGATCTCGAGCAGCGCGACGATGGCGACGGCGGTCGACGCGGCCCGCAAGGGCGCGCGCAGCACCGCGCTTCGGTTCATCCTGCTCACGGCAGCCGGCGGCGCGATCTTCCTCGGCATGCAGGCGTACGAGTGGTCGCACCTGATCGCCGAAGGCGCGCGGCTGAACGCCAATCCCTGGGGAGACGCCGCGTTCGGCGCGTACTTCTTCCTGCTGACCGGCTTCCACGGCACGCACGTGCTGACCGGCGTCATCATCCTGGCCACCACGGCGATTCGCACCGCAATGGGACGGACACAAGCCGAGGGCGTCGAGATGGCCGGGCTCTACTGGCACTTCGTCGATCTCGTCTGGGTCTTCATCTTCACGCTGTTCTATCTGCTATGACCAAATCCGCAATCCGCATTCCTCAATCCGCAATATGAAATCCTATTGGCTCACCTGGCTCATCCTCCTCGTCTTCACCGTCGTGATGCTCTGGGCGGACTCCGCGTCGCTGCCGCGATCGGCGTTCGTCGTCTTCATGCTTGCGGCGATGCTGACCAAGGCGTCGATTATCGGCGCCAACTTCATGCACCTGCGCTTCGAGCGGGCGACGCTGGCACTGACGGTGGTGGTCGGTCTGCTGGTGACGGCGACGATCCTTTACGTCCTTATTGCGCCGGACGCCGCGCGCATCCACGAGATGGCCGGCACGTATGGGCCGCGGTAAGAAAAGTGGCTGGTGGCTGGTGGCTGGTGGCTGGAAGACTTCACTCGCCGCCGCGCTGCTGACGCTCGTGCCGCACGCCGCATGGGCGCAGTGCGCGATGTGCGCGCGCGCGCTGCAGTCGGAAGAGGGCCGGCAGATGATCTCGGCGTTCCGCGGCGGCATCCTTCTGATGCTGGTGGTACCCTTCGCGCTCGTCGCAATTGTCGGTACGCTCGCGGCCAGAAGGTTTCGCTCAGTGCCATATAATCGCCTCCCAGAAATCAAGGAGGCAGCCGATGGTGCGGACTTCACTCCTCGGCATTCTGGTGGCAACCCGTTCGCCGCAGGGCTGAAGCCCGCGCCGATCCGCCAGACGATGGACGCCCTGCTGCAGATTCACGAACGGCTGACGCAGACCGGCGAGAGCTATTGGGCCGAACAGGTCGAGATTCAGCGGCGCATCGCGTCAGCATGGCTCGCGCAGGTCGAGGGGCGGACCGACGACGCGCTCGCCGGCATGCGTGTGGCTGCCGAACGGGAGGATGCGACCGAAAAGAACGCGGTCACTCCCGGTCCGCTGGCGCCCGCACGCGAGCTGCTCGGCGAGATGCTGCTCGAGGTGAAGGAACCTGGGGCGGCGCAGCCCTTCAGGGCTGCCCAGCGTCTCAGCAGGCCTAGAGCGGTTTGCAGATCGCTGTAGTACGTAGGGCGGGTCCTTTTGGACCCGCCGGGCGGCGACTGCGAGCCGGGTCCGAAAGGACCCGGCCTACGCACGCTACGCCGTTGTGAAAACCGCTCTAAAGGCCTGCGCTACTCTGACCTGAGCGCAGTCGACGGATCGACGACGGCCGCCCGGCGGGCAGGGATCACGTTCGCCAGCGCGGCGACGACGAACAGCGTCAGGATCGCCGCGGCCCACGCGACAGGATCGACGAAGCTCACACCGTAAAGCGCACCCGCGATGGCTTTCGCCACACCCAGCGCCAGCACCACCCCGGCCAGCACCCCAACCCCGGCGATTCCCATACCCTGGCGCATGACCAATCCGACGACGGCGCCTGGTTCCGCGCCGAGCGCCACGCGGATGCCGATCTCGCGCGTCCGCCGCGCCACCGAGTACGCGATCACGCCGTAGAGCCCGACCGACGCGAGCAGCATGGCGATGATCCCGACGGAGCTGACGGCCATCGCGCCGGCCTTGGCGGGCAGCAGCACGGTCTGCACCGACGCGTCCATTGTCTCGTTGTCGAGGAACACCGCGTTCGGCTCGAGCGCGAGGATCTCCCGCCGCATCGCGATCAGCAGCTGACCGGCGTCGCCGTGGGTCCGCGCGACGATCTCTTCGCCCGTGTTCGAACGCTGCTCCACCGCGTAGTGGATGTACGGCGTGGACGCCTCGCCCAGCGAGCTGACCTTGTAGTTGGCCGACACGCCGACGATCTGATATTCGGGCCCGTTGAACTCGCGCTGGCGGAATCGCTTCCCGATCGCGCTCTCGTTCGGCCAGTACTTGCGGGCGAACGCTTCGTTCACGATCACGACATTCGGCGTCTTCGGAGTGTCGGCCGCGTTGAAGTTGCGCCCCTGCAGAATCGAAACGCCGAGCGTGGGGAAGTACTCGGCCGAGACGCGCGCAACGTCGATCGTCGTGCCATTGTCGTTGGGGCCCTGGCGATCGGGCAGGAAGATCACGTTGCGGTTGTAGTTGATGGACAGCGGCAGCCGTTCGGCGATCGCCGCTGATTCGACGCCGGGGATCGCGCGCACGCGTTCGATCGCGCGGTCGTAGAACTCCTTCGCCCGCGCGTCCGTGTAGCCGATCATGTTCATCTCGGTCGAGATGATGGCGAGGCCGGCAGGCTGAAACCCGAGGCTCGCGCGCTCGGTGGCCATGAAACTGCGCGTGAGCAGCCCGGCCGTCACCAGCAGCACGAGCGTGATCGCGATCTGCGCGGCGACCAGACCGTCGCGCAGCGACCAGTGCCGGCCGCTGCCCTGCGCGCCGGCGACGTCGCCCTTCAATTCACCCATGAGGTCCGGCCGCGTGGACTTGAGCGCCGGTACGAGACCCGCGACGAGCGCCGCGATCATCGTCATGCCCGCGGTGAAGATCAGCACGCGCGCGTCGAGGTGCAGCGCGATCGTCACCGGCAGCGGAATCGGCAGGGACATCGTGGTCACGAAGCGCGTCAACGTCCAGGCGAGCGCCGTGCCGGCCAGCGCGCCGAGCGCGGCCATCACGAAGCTCTCCGACAGCAGCTGCTGCACCAGCCGGCGGCGGCTCGCGCC
This sequence comes from Acidobacteriota bacterium, assembly GCA_016195265.1. Lineage (GTDB taxonomy): Bacteria > Acidobacteriota > Vicinamibacteria > Vicinamibacterales > CAVVIG01 > SRVP-36. Next base: position 117,258 of record JACPZW010000027.1, read on the forward strand.
GATGGCGAGGCGGATGCCGATTTCCTTCTGCCGGCCCGATGCGCGCGCCAGCAGCATGCTCGCGACGTTGGCGCACGCGATGAGCAGCACGAGCCCGACGACGACCATCAGGCCGAGAGCAATGGGCAGCAGCGTGCGATCCGCGACCGGATGGATGTGGACGCCCTTGGTCGGCAGCGTCGCGACGTCGCGGTCCTTGTTCGTCTGGATGTACGCGGTCTTGAGCTGCTGGCCGATCAGCCGGAGGTTGGCCGCCGTGCCGTCGTACGTCGCGCCGTCCTTCAGGCGGCCCTTGACGAACATCCAGCGCTGACCGCGACGCTCGAGCCGCGTGTTGCCGGTCGGCGACGGCACGTTGCTGATGATGCCGCCCGGCTCGACGTCGTCCACGTACGCCATCGGCGTCCAGACTTCCGGCGAGATGAGGGGCACCATGCCCGTGAACGTCGCAGGCATGACGCCGACGATCGCGTACGGCTGACCGTGAATCCTGATCGACTGCCCCACCGCCGACGGGCTCGCGCCGAACTCGCGCGTCCATAGCCGATGCGAAATCACCACGGCCCTCGGCGCCCCTGCGACGTCGTCTTCGGGGAGCAGCGTGCGACCCGCCTCGGCCTTCAGACCGAGCATCTTGAAGTAGTTGCCCGTCACCGTCTCGCCCATCGCCAGGCGCGCGCGATCGGTCACCTTCATCGCGTCCATCGACGGGCTGTACGCGAGCATGTCGCTGAAGACCTGATTCTGCGCCTTGAAGTCGAGGAAGTCGGGATAGGAACTCGTCGCGTACATGTCGCCGTCGCCGCCGGTCGTGAAGACGTCGACGAGGCGATCGACGCGTTCGACCGGCAGCGGTCGGAACAACAGCGCGTCGACGAGCGTGAAGAGCGCGGTGTTGAAGCCGATGCCGATGGCGAGCGACGCGATCGCGACGAGCGTGAAGCCGGGGCTGCGGCGGAGCCAGCGAAGCGCGTAGCGGACGTCGGCGGTCAGATTCTCCAGCACGCATCAACCCCTGATGACTGGACGAAGGGGTATCGGCAAACGTTCATCAGGTGTTTTTTCCTCCAGGCCGGCAAACACTCCGTGCGAATACGCCGGGTCCCACTCGTTGGTCGCCTGCGCCAGGTCGAACCACAGATCCCACGCGCGGTCAATCTCCTCGTCGGTGAGATCCCGCAGATTGAGGTCGTCGTCGCTCAGCATCGGCATGGCGTTCATTCCTCGATGGGTCGTTCCGGGAGTAACGTCTCCGCGATCCGGCAGGCCGCCTCGTGCGCCCGTTGCAACGGAAGCTGGTCGAGCCCCATCCGGCGGAACTCAGCGAGATAGGGCGCCGCAGCCTGTTGATACGCGCCGACACGTTTCCGGTCCGCTTGCTGAAGCTCGTCGAGTTCCTGGGCCAGCGCCGCGACAACGGAGCCACGCGCAGCTCCGCTCGCAGCGGCTCGCACACTCGGCCGGCGCGACCCGCGGCCCACGCTCCCGGCCAGGCCCAGAATCCGATCGACGTCGGTCGTCCACTCGATCTCCGCGTCAGGCGGCAACTGACGCGCCAGCTCGCCGATGACGGCGTAGTCCTTCGCGCGCCCGGTCTGTTTGAGCCGGATGAGCGTTTCGCGATCGACAACAGGAAAGTCCGACGGCGTCGCGGAATGCTGAAAGAGGGCTGCGATCGCGTCAGATGATACGCGCGGGGGCTTCGAGACGAAGTCGCAGCGAATCCGCCGTTTGCGTTCGTCCAGATACTCGAAATGGCTCGACCAGCCGCCGCGCAACCAGCGCACGTCGAGCGGCGCCGCAGGCCGGTAGTGCGCACCCCGCTCCGAGAGCACCGACAGCACACGACGGCATGCCTCGGGCGTGTTGCGCACGATCCAGTCGCCATCCTTGCTCATGATCGCGAGCCGGTAGTACACAACCGCCTGACCCGAGGACAGCGCGGCCACCGGGCCCAGCCGATTGAATTCCCGCGTGAGCTCGAAGTAGACGTTCGTCACGCCTTTTCGAGTATAAGGCGATCGACACGCGCCTGAACCGGACAGTCGCGATCAGATCGCGGGACGCGTCACGTTTTGAAGTGCGGCTCGGCTGAAAGGCTTGCCCTACGTCCGGAGCGGTGATGTAGCGCGAGGCTTTCCGCCGAGCGCGATCCACGCCGCAGTGGCTGCGGCCTTTTCCTCCGCGCGCCAGGGTTTGCCGAGCGTCTCGCCGAAGCCGGCCATCACCTTATCTATGTGAGCCGCCGATCGGCCGAGGTCGGCCGCGGCCCTTTTCGCGAGCGTCTTTTCGACGATGACGTCGCAGGCGATGCCGTGCGATAGCAGCGCGTCCTCGAGCGCGGTTCGAAACAGACGACCTTCGTTCGCGTGCGCGCGCATGTGGGGACTGCCGATCGTCGCGGGATCGACGACGCTGCCGACGACGAGCGCAGCTCTTTGAAGCGCGAGGCCTTCAGCCGAGCGACGTACGTCAGCCACCAAATCCTCAACCGACTTCTTCGCGCACCGCTTCACGATCTTTACGCGGCGCGCGATCTCGCCCTCGTCGGTTTCGGTTTTGAACATCCGACTGTGATACGGCTGCCGCGTCCACGGTTCTTTCGGATCAGACATCGCGACCATGTGCCGGGCGACGGCACGGGGCGCCCGCGCCGGTCCGGCCACGACGATCGCGACCGCAAATCCGGATTTGACTTTGAAACCGATCGTCAGCACCCCGCACTCCGCACCGGCACCAGGCACTCCGCACGCAGCACCCGGCACCTATTTCATCAGCTCATTCACTTCCGCGTACGGAATCGCGTGCCGCGTGAACGTCTCGTACGTGCCGCGCGTCTTCAGTTCCTTCGCGATGTCCCGCACCAGCGCCATCGTCGCGCGATGCGGACCGGATCCCACGCTGACGCGCGCGACGCCGAGGCTTTCGAGCTCGGCGATCGGCGGCGCGCCGGCCGTCGCCAGGATGTTGATCGGCCCGCCGATGCCATCGACCAGCGCCGCGATCGTCCCGCGATCGCGGACGCCGGGCACGAACACGCAGTCGGCGCCGGCGGCGAGGTAGGCCCGGCCTCGCTCGACGGCGACGGTCAGCCGCGTGTCCGGCGCGCCGATCTCGTGCAGGAACACGTCGGTCCGCGCGTTGATGACGACCGGCACGCCGGCCGTCCTCGTCGCTTTCGCGACCGCGGTGATCTTCGATGTCTGAGTGCCGAGCGGCTCGAGCTGGGCAGAGCCCGGCAGCAGGTCCTCGAGGTTGATCCCCACCGCGCCGGCTGCCGCGACACGGAGCACGACGTCGGCGACCGCGTCGGGCGTCGTCGCGTAGGCGTGCTCGATGTCCGCGGTCACCGGGACGCGGACGGCGCGCGCGATGCGCGCGACGGCGTCGATCATCTCGTGCGCCGGGACGGCGCCGCCGTCGGGGTACCCGAGCGTCGCGGCGACGCCGGCGCTCGTCGTTGCAATGGCCGGGAATCCTTCTGCTTCGAAGAGTCGCGCGGACACGGCATCCCACGCGTTGGGAAGAACGAGGATCGGTGGGGTCTTGTGCAGCGCGCGCAGGCGCTCGGTCTTGTCGGACATTCAGCCAGTATAACGGCGGGAAGAAAGACAATGAACGCAGAGAGCGCTGAGCACGCAGAGCAGTAGGCCGGGTCCTTTCGGACCCGGCGCGGTCCGGCGGGTCCAAAAGGACCCGCCCTACATCCGCCGTCGTTAGTCTCTTTTCAGCACGACCGCCGGATCGATGGACACGACGCGATGTGCCGGCAGATACGTCGCCACGAATCCTCCGGCGCCGACGACGGCGAGCACGGCCAGGTAGGTCAGCGGATCGATCGCGCCCACGCCGAACAGAATGTTGCGCATCGTCAGGCCGATCGCCCAGCCGCCAAGCAGGCCAAGCACGACGCCGATCCCGATCAGCCGGAAGCTGCGGCCCATGATCAGCCTGACGACTCCGGGCGCGGTCGCGCCGAGCGCGAGCCGCACGCCGATTTCGTGGCGGCGCTGGCCGATCGAGAACGCCGTCACGCCGTAGATGCCGGTGATCGCGACGATGAGGCCGATCGCGGCGAAGCTGCCGAACAGCACCATGATCAAATCCTGCGAGCGCAGCTCCTCCTTGATCTCGTCGCTGAAGGTCCGAATGTCGGACACGGCCAGATCGCGATCGGCCGCTCGGAGCGCGTCGCGCAGGGCCGGCGCGACGGTGACCGCGGACGCGTCGCCCGCCACGCGCACTTCGAACGCGACGCTCGTGAGCGGGCGGCGCGCGAGCGGCCGGTAGATCCGCGGCGGCGGCGGCTCGTTGACCGAGGGGCTGAGCACGTTGTCCACGATCCCCACAATCTCGATCGCGTCGCCCGACACCCGCCCGTCGGGGTCGGCCATCGTCACGTGCGCGCCGATCGGCGACTCGCCGGGCCAATAGCGTCGCGCCGCTTCACGATTGACGACGGCCACGTTCCAGCCGGACGCGCGATCCTCGGGGCGCCACATCCGTCCTTCGAGCACGCGCACGTCGATCGCCTGCGCGTATTCGCCCGCCGTGGCGGCCTCGGACATCCACGGCAGATCTTTCGCCTGCGGCAGGGGCCTTCCGGCGATCGCGAAGCGCCGCGCCGGTTCGCTGTCGATCACGGGCAATCCCGTGCTCGCTCCGGCGGCGACCACACCGGGCACGGCGGCAAAGCGATCGAGGATCGATTCGACCGTGCGGAACCGCGCCTCGTCGTCGGTGTACTTCGGCGGATCGAATCGGACGTGCAGCGTCAGCAGACCGTCCGCGGTGACGCCGACCGGCACGTGCTCCATCGCGACGACCGTGCGCACGATGAGTCCGGACACGATGAGCACGGCGAACGCGAATCCCACCTGGACCACGACGAGGACACTGCGGCTGCGTCCGCCGCGGACCGACGAAGCGGCGTCGCGTCCGCCGTCCTTGAGGTCCTCGTTGAGGTTCGGCCGCGACGACTGCAGCGCCGGCATCACGCCGAACAACACGGGCGCGAGCAAAGACAGGAAGAAGGCAAAAGTCAGAAGGTTGAAGTTGATTGCGAGATTCTGGAAGTAACGTTCGATCGACAGCGCTCGAAACGAGCTGAGACCGAGGTATGCGAGCAGGAGGCCGAGACCGCCGCTCGCGAGACCGAGCAGCAGGCCTTCGAGGACGAGCTGACGCACGAGCCGCCCGCGCGACGCGCCCAGCGCGACGCGGACGGCGATCTCGCGCCGCCTCGCGCTCGCGCGCGCCAGCATCACGGTGGCGACGTTCGCGCACGCCACGAGCAGCACGAGGCCGACGACCGTCGTCAGCAGCGCGAGCAGCACCCACGTCGCCGTGCCGACGGTCGCATCACGTCCCGAGAGCACCAGCCACTGACGGCCGGCGTTGGTCACCGGATAGGTCTGCTGGAGCCGCTCGTCGATCGTGCGCAGCTCGGCCTGCGCGCCCGCGAGCGTCGCCTCCGGCTTCAAGAGGCCGAAGACGATGAGCGACAGGTCGTCGCGCCGCGCCGAGGGGCGCAGTTCGAGCGGCAGCCAGACGTCGGTCTGCCCGATGTTGCCGAGCTCGATGTCGGGCGTCAGCACGCCGATCACGGCGTAGCTGCGTCCGTTGAGCGTCAGGGTCTGATCGATGGCGGAGTCGGCGCCGGTGAAATGCGTCTTCCAGAAATGATCGCTGAGCACGGCGACGCGGCCGCGATCGAAAGCGTCCTCACCGTCGAGGAACGCGCGGCCCCTGATCACCGGCACGCCCCAGACGCGAAAATGATTGGCGGTCACGTACGCGACGTTGATCGCGCGGGGATCGCCCGATCCGGTCAGCGACACCTGCTGGCGCGACATCGCGGACAGCCCATCGAGCGACGTGCTCTGCGCGCGCATGTCGAGAAAGTCGGGAATGGAGACGGGCTGCCGATCCTGACCGTGCTGCGCGCTGATCGTGTAGACCGCGACGAGGCGCTTGATGTTGCCGAGCGGCAGCGGGCGCAGTAGCAAGAGATCGGTGAAACCGAACACGATCGTGTTGGCCGCGATCGCGAGCGCCAGCGTGAAGACGACGACCAGCGCCGTGGCCGGCTCCTTCACGATCAGCCGCGCGCCGAAGCGGACGTCCTGCCAGATGCCGGACCACACGCCGTCGCGCGATCCGCCGCCGAGCGGCAGCGGATCGAGCGGCGGACGCTCGACGTCCACGAGCTCGCGCACGAGATTCTTTTCGTCGAGCTCGTTCAGCGCCGCCAGCCGCGCGGCGTCGTCCGGCGCGCCGCCCGCGCGCAGTTCGTCGTAGCGATCCTGCAGATGCTGCGACAGCTCGTCGACGATCTCGAGGCGCCGCGCCGCATCGATGCGCGCACCCGCCAGCCGATCCTCAATCGCGCGTTTCCAGTTGGGGATCATGAGATTTCAGATTGCAGAATTCAGGTTTCAGACTGGGGAACGGCACCCCGTACCCAGCACAGCACCACGCACCACGCACCACGCACCCGGCTTTACACACTCTCCAGACCCGCGATCCGACTAATGGCCTGCGCGAATTCCTTCCACGTGTCGCGCTGCGATGCGAGCACGTTCGCGCCCACAGACGTCAGCTTGTAGTAGCGCCGGCGCCGGAGCCCCGCCTTCTCGATCCAGCGGCCCTGAATCCAGCCGCGCTTCTCGAGCCGGTAGAGCAGCGGATAGAGGGACGCGACGCGGAACGTCAGCACGCCGCCCGAGCGCGCCTCGATCAGCTTGCTCAGGTCGTAGCCGTGGCGCGGCTGGGCTTCGAGCAGCGAGAGGATGAGCAGTTCGGCGCTGCCCTTCTTCAACTCGCGGTCCAGCATCCGGGACTTTATGTATCGCATAGCGACATATTGCTAAAGACCATAAGACGAGGTCAAGAAGAGAATGGTTGGCAGACCGGTGCTGCGTGCCGGGTGCGTGGTGCCGGGTGCCGTGCCGAGTGCTGGGTGTTGGGTGCTGGGTGTTGGGTGCCGCGTGCGCGTTAACATCGTGCCGTCGTGTGCCGTCTTGCCTCGAGAGCGAACTTCGCGTGGAGCATGTCCTCGAATTCGGTCGCCCCGTGCTGAGGTTTCCGGCTGCCGGGTCCCGGGACCAGGGCGCGCGCTCGCTGGGCGAAACCCTGCAGGCCGTTGCCGCCGGTGACCAGGACGCGTTCACGCGCCTCTACGCCGACTACTCACGCATGGTGCACGCGATCCTGCTCGGACGCGTGCCGGGGCGCGACGTGGACGATCTGGTACAGGACGTCTTCCTCACGGCGTACACGCGCCTCGCCGGCCTGCGCAATCCGGACGCGTTCGGCGGCTGGCTCGCGGCCATCGCGCGCAATCGCGCGACCGATCACCTGCGCCAGGCGCGCGAGCAGGAACGGTTGCCGGACGAGATGCCCGGCGGCGAATCCATCGACGCCGAGACGTTCGCCGTGCTCGAGATCGTCAGGAAGCTGCCGGAGACGTACCGCGAGACTCTGGTGATGCGGCTCGTCGAAGGGATGTCGGGCCAGGAGATTGCCGATCGCACCGGGCTCAGTCCCGGATCGGTGCGCGTGAACCTGCACCGTGGGATGAAGTTGTTGAGAGAGAAGCTCGGTCCGGCGAAGCCGGACACGACCGTTCATGAGTCAGGCAATGGATAACGACTACTTGTGGGATCCGTCGGCGCCACCCGACCCCGAGGTCGAACGGCTGGAGCAGATGCTCGGCCGACTGCGATCGACGACGCCTGCTCCATCCATCGCGGACCTGGTCCGGCGAATGCCGGGCCATGACGTTCTCCGATGGCGCACGGCTCGCTTTCTCGGCCCGGCGCTCGCCGCCGCTGCCGCGGTGGTGTTGATGATTGCCGCCTCGTGGCAATCGATGCGGACGCTGCACCTGGCGCCGGGGTGGGACGTGGCGAGCCTCGAGGGCCAGCCGCGCATCGGCTCGGCGATCGTCGCCGACATCGGCCGCCTCGCCGTCGGCCAGACGCTGACGACCGACGCCTCGTCGCGCGCGCGGCTGGACATCAGCACGCTCGGCGCGGTGACCGTGGAAACGAACTCGCGCGTGCGCCTCGTCGCCACGCGCGCGGATCATTTCCGGCTCGCGCTCGAACGCGGCACGCTCCACGCCGTCATCGTCGCGCCGCCCCGGCAGTTCGTCGTCGACACGCCGTCGTCTCGCGCCACAGATCTTGGTTGCGCCTACATGCTCCACGTGGACGAAGACGGAACAGGACTGCTGAGCGTGACGGCGGGCTGGGTGTCGTTCGAATCGAAGGGACGCGAGTCGTTCGTGCCGGCCGGCGCGTCCGCGCGCACCGATCCAGATCACGGTCCAGGCACGCCGCGCTACGACGTGACCGACCAGCGCTTTCGTGACGAGCTGGATTTCGTCGACGAGGGCCCGCGCATGGAAGGGTACGCGTCGGCGCTCGCGTACGTGCTCGAGCACGCGAGCGTCCACGACGCGATGACGCTGTGGCACCTGATCCCGCGCGTCGCCCCCTCCGATCGCGGCGCCGTCGTCGACGCGCTCGCCGCGCGCGCGCCGATGCCTACGTCAGTTTCGCGCGACGCAGTCATGCGGCTCGACAAGGCCGCGCTCGATCAATGGTGGGACTCGCTGGGCCTGCAGGACGCGAGTTGGTGGAGATTGTGGAAGAGCGAATTGGGTAAGTGAGTAAGTGGGTAATTGGGTAAGCGAGTATTGGTAATGCTCGCAACGCTCCTCGCGCTGTCGGTTCTGATCTATCCGAGTCGCGGGTGCTGGGAAATCACGGCGCGGCTTGGAACGGACACGGTTCACATCGTCAGGGAGGTCAAATGAGATCCTCGCCGCGCTCGCTCGCCGTCGTTGGCGTCGCGCTTGTGGCGTTCGTCGCGCGTGCTCCGGAGCTGGGCGCCAAGAGCGAGACGAAGAAGATCACGATCGCCGGCGACACGCTCGCATCACCCATCGTCATCACCGATCCCGCGATTCTTGGCCGCTTCAACGTCTGGACGGGGCCCGGGACCGGCGGGACCGTGCAGGGCATCGAGTGGAAGGCCACAGAAGGATTCGTCGTCGCGGGCACGACGCCTGTTGATCCGGCCCCGGGGCTCGCGCGCTACGAGGTGACGTTCCTCGTCGATCGGCAGGACCGGGACGGCCACGACATGGCGTACGTCATCTACTACGAGTACGACGCGAGGGCCGACCGCGGCTATGTCTATTTCCCAGGCCGAAACGATCCGCAGTGGAGGACAAACGTCTTCATGATCATGCGCGACATCGAAGGGCGCTGGTACCCGGCCTCGCGCGCGTGGCAGGACGTGGTCACGCCGCTGCTCAAGTAACGCGAGTTATGATCAGTTTCCCCCGCAAGCTACGTGCGTCTCGAGTCAGCGTTCGACGCTGACCGTTGCAGAGACGAGCCGGCTCGTTCCATCGCGGATTTCCGACCAGAGCAGCCGAAACGATCCATCCGGTGTTGACGCCAAGCCGAAATAATCGCCGCCGGTCGGCGACCGTACTGGCGTGGATTCGCCGCACTTCGGAGTGCTTGAAACGCGAACGGCAGGGAGAAAGGTCTGACCGCCATCGACCGATGCCGCCATGAAGACCTTCTCCTCACAGCGATGATCCGGAGCGGATCGTCCATCGATCCAGGCGACCGCGAGCACGCCGGCGTTGTTGACCGCAACGCCAGGGATGCGCTCTTCGGCCGAATCGTCGCCGTCCGGCGACGGCAGGGCAATCGGCGTGCTCCATCGTTCGCCACGATCGGCCGAATAGTTGATGACAATCGGACCGCCTCCCTTTTCGCGACACGCGAAATAGAGACGATCCCGAAACGATCCCGCTGACCTGTCCGCAGCAAGCGCCGACAAGCGGAACCCCGGCGGAGGGCCACACGCGTCGTTGGCAAACAGCGGCACAGAAAATGTGTATCCGCCGTCGGTGGATCGAATTATCCACGCCCGCCGCCGCTCAAACGTGCCGTCGCGCTCGGGCCGATCGGTCGGATAGTACCCGTCGACGAACGAGACGACGAGCGTACCGTCGGCGAGCACCACAGGCATTTCGGCGAAATTGTGAATGTTGTTCGGAACGACCGTCATGGGGTCGTCGAACGTCTTACCGCCATCACGAGAACGAACAATCCACGGACCATAGCGCCGCACGCCGTCGTCGGCACGAATGCTTCGATGGGATGAGAGATACACCCATCCCTTGCGCGAGGAAAGACCGAGATCGACCGTCATCACTGGATGATCGTGATTGCGCCCGAGCCCCACGGGATGGTCGTCCCAGGTTCGTCCACCATCGCTCGAGTGAAAGATCACCAGGCCGCTCGATCCCTGGCCGGCAAGCTCTCCCGAAGCCGCCACCATTGAAACAACGGCCTGTCCGTCAGGCGTGATGACGGCCCACGGGTCGGCGCAGTTGGTGACGGGGAATTCATGGCGTTGCCAATTCTTTCCGCCGTCGGTCGAGAGAAACGAAGCGCAGGTTTGATCTTTCAGAACGTCCGGAAACCCTGGCGCTGAACCACGCACGATCGAGACGGCGAGCCAACGGTTCGGCTCGCGCGGGTCGATCGCCAGTTGGGGCTCGTATAAAGAATGTTGCGGAGTGGCCAGGGCGACGAGCGTCGGCGCTTCAACGCGAATGGACTGAGCGCCGGCCGGCAAGGCTCCCACAACGTGAATCCCGACGATGACCGTCAACCACGACACGAAAGAGAGTCTCACCTGAGCGCCGCCTCCGCGTCCGCCTTGATCCCGGCGAACTCTTTCGTCAACTCCGCGAAACGGTCGAGTGTGCTCGCGCCGAGCTTCTGGTCGGCTTCGTTGATCTCGCGGTTCACGTTCGACACCTGGTCGATGAACATCTGGTCTTCATACGGCCCGGTCTTCGTCGTTAGACGATCGAGGACGCTCTGCAGTCTGACCGCGTCGCCGCGCCTCTGATCGAGGGCCTGCCGCACGCGCGCCTGCAGCTGCCGCGCCTCGGCGAGCTGATCGCGGACCTTCAGCGCGAAGTTCGTCTGTGCGACGAGATCCGCCACCGTCGTCCCGTCCTTCGCGATGCGCGGATCGATCTTTACCGTGAACGACTCGGTTTTCGTCACACCGCCCGCCGTCAGCTTCGCGCGATACGTGCCCGGCGCCGCGAGCGGCCCCACGCCGCTGAAGCCGCCGCCGTCGCCGCCGCCCGCCGATCCGCCCGGATACCGCAGATCCCACACGAAGCGATTCATGCCGACCTTGGTCGGCAGCGCCGACGGCAAGCCGCCGCCGCGACGGCCGCCGCGTCCGCCGGGTGCGCCAGGGCGCGCCGTGCTCGAGTAACTCCGCACGGTCTTGCCGGTCGCGTCGACGATGTCGAGCGTGATTTCACCTGACGGCGCCGCGAGGAAGTAATCGATCCGCGCGCCGGCGGCCGGATACTCTGGCATGTCCGGCCGTCCGACGGCGGCGCCGTAATGCATGCGATACGCGGGCACCGGCGTGAAGAGAAACACGTTCGATCCGTCGAACGGTTTGATCGCGGGCTTCACGGCCGCCGCTGGAGCGCCGGCAGGCGCCGCCTTCTTCACTGGCGCCGGTGTCTGCATCGACGCGCGGACAACGTCGGCCCGGTCCGGCTGAAGCCGGACGCCACGGTTTGGATCCGCCCCGCCGTTCTGATCTGTTGGGCGCGGGCGCGTCGGCTTCGTCACGCTCGCCGCGAGCTGGCGCAGCGGCGCGATGTTGTCCATGATCCAGAACGACCGCCCCATCGTCGACGCGACGAGGTCGCCGTGGTGGACCTTGACATCCGTCACCGGCGTCGCCGGCAGATTCTGCTGCAGCGTCTGCCAGTGCTTGCCCTGATCGAACGACACGAACGCGCCCTGCAGCGTGCCCGCGTATAGCAGGCCTTCCTGCTCGGGATCTTCGCGGACGACGTGCATCGGCTGATCGGACGGGATGCCGTTGCTGCCGTTGGTCAGCAGTGTCCAGTGCGCGCCGTAGTCGTTCGTCATGTAGAGGTACGGCTTGAAGTCGTTGAAGTACATCCGATAGACCGAGACGTACGCCGAACCTTTGCGGTGCGGCGAGTCCTCGATCGTGTGCACGCGGCCGCCCGTCGGCATCGGCGGCGTGACGTTCTTCCACGTCTTGCCATCGTCGCGCGTCATCCACACCGGGCCGTCGTTCGATCCCGTCCAGAAGACGCCGTGCTCGAGCCGCGACGCGCGCATCGAGTACAGCGCGGCGTACACCTCTTCGCCTGTCATGTCGCGCGTGATCGGCTCGCCCGACGTCACCTGACCCTCGGGGCCGTTCGCCGTCACGTCGGGGCTGAACTTCGTCCAGTGGATCCCGCCGTCGATCGACTTGTGCACGAACTGCGAGCCGTGATAGACGATCTTCGGATCGTGCGGGTCGACTTCGATCGGCGACTGCCGCACGAAGCGGAACTTCATGTCCTTCGGGTTCTTGCCGTAGCGCTGCTGCGGGTTGATCCAGTAGTTCTGCTCCTGGCCCGTCTCGACGTTCATCCGGCCGAACTCGCCCTTGCAGTCGCCGTACACGATCCTGCCGGACGGAACCGGCCGCACCTGGCCGCTCTCGCATCCCGGCGCCGGCTGCCAGAGCTGAATCGGATCGTCCGGGCCCCACGCCGTCGGCGGGAGGCTCGGGACCGTCAGGTTCTTCCCGGTGTCCTGCTGCGGCCCATAGATAAGGTAGGGAAACTGCTCGTCCGCATCGACCATGTACATCTCGGCCGTCGGCTGGTTGTTGATGCTCGACCAGCTCCGCCCGCCGTCCTGCGTGATGTTGGCGCCGCCGTCGTTGGTCTCGATGAAGATTTTCGGGTTGTCCGGATTGAACCAGACGACGTGGTTGTCGCCGTGCGGCGTGGTGACGTTGGTGAACGAACGGCCGCCGTCGGTCGAGCGGTGGAAGCCGAGCTCCGTCACCCAGACGTCGTTGTCGTCTTTCGGGTTGACGTACACCTTGTTGAAGTAGAACGGCCGCGCGCGCAGCGTCTGGCTGCTGTTCACGATCGCCCAGGTCGCGCCGCCATCGCTCGAGCGATAGAGACCGCCCGTCGCGCCTTTCGCCTCGACCTGCGCGTAGACGACTCTCGGATTCGACTGCGCGACGTCGACCCAGACTTTTCCAATGAGATCGTCAGGCATGCCGGTCGTCAGGTGCGTCCAATGATCGCCGCCGTCGGTCGTCTTGTAGACGCCGCCTTCGCTCGCGGGACCGCCGCTGATGATGGTCCACGGCCTGCGCTGGCCGCGCCACGCGCACGCATAAATCTCGTTCGGATTCTGCCAGTTGATCGCGATCGAGACGGCGCCGGTCTGCTCGTTGATGAAGAGCACTTTCTGCCACGTCCTGCCGCCGTCCTTCGTGCGATAGACGCCGCGGTCCGGGCCCCAGCCGAACGGATTCCCGATCGCCGCGACGTACGCGACGTCGGGATTCTTCGGGTGAACTTTCAGCTGGCCGATCTGTCCGACTTCCTTCAGGCCCGCGTACTGCCACGTGCGTCCCGCGTCGGTGGACTTGAACACGCCGCGGCCAAGGATCACGTTCGAGCGGATCGCTTCGCTGCCCGTGCCGACGTAGACGACGTTGGGGTTCGAGTCGGACACGTCGATCGCGCCAATTGATCCCGTCGGAATCTGGCCGTCGGTGACCGGCAGCCAGCTGATGCCGTAGTTCTCCGTCTTCCAGACGCCGCCGCCCGTCGCGCCCATGTAGAAGACGTTGGGCTGCGTGCGCACGCCGGCCGCGGCCGTCGACCGCCCGCCGCGCGTCGGCCCGATGTTGCGCCAGCGCAGATCCTGATACGCATTCGGATTGATGACGGTGTTCGACGCCGCCTGCGCCATCACGCGCGTGAGGTCGTGTGTGTGATGAAACACCGCGGCGGAAAGCAGCAGGGCGGAAATCAGGAAGACGGTCTTTCGCATGGCAGGCCCTCGGTACGTAGGCCGGGTCCTTTTGGACCCGGCATAGCAGAACGATTTTATCTGCGATCTGATCTGCAGGGCGGATCCTTTCGGACCCGCCTGATCGTGCCTTCGTAGGGCGGGTCCTTTTGGACCCGCCTGATGCGTGCCTTCGTAGGGCGGGTCCTTTCGGACCCGCCTGATGCGTGACTTCGTAGGGCGGGTCCTTTCGGACCCGCCTGATGCGTGACTTCGTAGGGCGGGTCCTTCGGACCCGCCTGATGCGTGACTTCGTAGGGCGGGTCCTTTCGGACCCGCCTGATTAGCCGGGTCCAAAAGGACCCGGCCTACGTACGGCTACGTACGGCGATTCGTAGGGCGGGTCCTTCCGGACCCGCCTAATCAACGGCACACCGCTTGCGATCCCCCTCGGCTTATGTCGCGCCCGCCGCGGATCGTTGGCTTTTCTTACATCGGACCTTACCGCTATTTCCTGACGTTTTGCACCGGAAACCGTCAGACTGCGTTCACAATTGCGGCCATCGTTGATCAAACGCTCGTGCAATTCCGGCGTACCGCACGCGACGAGGCGTTCGCAATTCTTGCGTACTGCTTGATGCCCGACCACGTGCATCTTCTCGTTGAAGGCTTGTGCGACGACTCGGGCTTGCGGAGGTTCGCGAAACTCGCCAAGCAGCGATCGGGCGCGGCATTCGCACTCTCGGAGCGACGGCCGTTGTGGCAGGAAGGATTTCACGATCACGTGCTCCGCGCGGATGAGGACGCCAAGGCGGTCGCGCGATACATCCTGGCAAATCCAGTCCGCGCGGGGTTGGTTGTGAGTCCGGGCGATTACCCGCACAGCGGATCGGACGTGTGGACGATGGCGGATTTGATCGAGTCGGTTCGATGATCTGCCGGGTCCAAAAGGACCCGGCCTGCGTACCGGAGATCTGTAGGGCGGGTCCTCTCGGACCCGCCTGATCATGCCGGGTCCAAAAGGACCCGGCCTACGTACTGAAGTGATCATGCCGGGTCCAGAAGGACCCGGCCTACATGTCATTGCAGATCGAGGCGGGCGCGGCCGTTGTACGGCCGGTACGTGAACGGGCCGCCGCCGACGACCTCCACCGACAGCTTCTCGCCGTCCACCTGCACGACGACGAAATGATGCGGGTTGTCCTCGGGCGTCCTCCCCGGCTTCGTCAGGTGCTGCACGCGGACGTTCTGCGCCCTGCCGGCGTCGAGATACGCGGACAGACTCGGCTCGCCGTCATAGAAGTAGATCGGCGCGCCGCCACCGCCCGTGACGATCTCGTCCATGCGATAGCTCGCGCCGTTGTCGTCGTACAGCTCGGTGAAGTGATCGAACAAATGATCGTGGCCGGCGATGAGCAGCCGCACGTGGTACCGGCGGAACATCGGCATGTAGAGATTCCGCAGCGCGACGCTCTGCGGCTCGAGCGTCTTGCCGCCGTGCGGGCCGGAGGAAAAGATCGGATGGTGGAACACGACGACGACGAGCGGGAAACGCGCGCGATCGAGATGCACGAGCTGGTTCTGCACCCAGGTGAACTGCAGCGGGTCCGATGCGATGTTCGAGTCGAAGAGGATGAAGAACGCGTTGCCGTACCCGAACGCATAGGTGGGATAGTCCTTCAGCCGCCGCTCAGATTCGTCCGTGGGAATCAGATTCGAGATGGCGGTGAGCGTGTTCGCGAGCCCGGCCGCGCGCTGCGGGTCGCCGATCGGCATGCCCGTCACGTCGTGATTGCCCACCGTGAAGAAATACGGCAGGCCCGCGCCTGTCAGGCGATTGATGATCGGCGTGAAGCTGACGTTCCACATGTCCGCGTTCGGACCGCGCAGCACGGCGTCGCCGGACTGCACGACGAAGCGGACGGGAAACGGTGACGCCGCCAGCGATTTCGCTTTCGAGATCATCAGGTCCACGATCCGGCTGTGATCCTGATTCACGACCGCGCCGTCGCCCTGCGGGCCGGAACCGCTCCGCGTGTCGCCGTACGCGATAAACGAAAACTTCGTGACGCCGGCGGAGTCGGCCTCGGAGGGAAGCGGCTTGTCCGGCGCCTGAATCGGACGCACGGTCGGCGGAATGCTGACCGGAGGCCGCCGCTGGGCGGCCAGGAGGGCGCCGCACATCACGGCCAGCGCCGCGGAAGCGGTGAAACGGAGTCCGTGCATCGGCGGATGTTAACATCCGGCCCGGGAACGGCGTCCTCAATTGACGATGGAAACCTTCGGGCTCGACCTTCGCTACGCTGCGCGCTCGCTGATCAGCCTGCGCGGGGTGGCGCTCGTCGCGATCGCGACGCTCGCGCTCGGCATCGGCGCGACCACGACGATGTTCGGCGTCGTCGACGCGGAGCTGCTGCGGCCCCCGCCGTTCACCGATCCCGATCGGCTGGTCATCGTCAGCCAGACGCGCACGACTCCGCGCGAGGGACTCGCGAAGCTTCGCTGGTCGTACCCGAATATCCAGGCGTTGCAGCAGGCAGTAGGCCGGGTCCTTTCGGACCCGGCAGGCGATCAGGCGGGTCCGAAAGGACCCGCCCTACAAACCACACAGGACCCGCGGGTCCAGAAGGACCCGCCCTACGCATCGTCGCCGTTCGAGACCGTCGCGTCCGTCACGGGCGCCAACATCACGATCGCCGGCGGCGACGGAGCCGCCGAGCAGATCGAGGGCGAGCTGGTGTCGCCTGACTACTTCCGGACGCTGCGCATTTCGCCGGTGATGGGCCGCGTATTTTCGGCTGAAGAGGACGCGGTCCCGGGCGCGCCGGACCTGGCGATTCTCGGCGACCGCGTCTGGCATCAGCGATTCCACTCGGATCCGGAGATCCTCGGCAAGACCGTGCGCATCAATGACGTCGCGCTGACGATTGTCGGCGTGCTTCCACCGGGCTTTACGGGGATCACCGGCAAGGGCGAGATCTGGATTCCGCGGACGATGGCGCCGCGGCTGACCTACGCGGATTACCTCGTCACGCCGCAGCACTTCATCAGCCTCGTCGCGCGTTTCCGACAGGGCGTCCCGCTCTCGCAGGCCAATGCCGAGCTCGACGCCGGCGCCGCGCGGCTGGCGGATACCGTCGCGCCGCCGGGCGCCCCGGGTGCAACGTGGGGCGCGATCGCGACGCCGCTCGGCGAAGCGCGCGTCGACGCCAACGTCAGGCGATCGGTGCTCCTGCTGCTCGCGGCCGCGATCTGCGTGCTCGTCATCGCGTGCGTCAACGTCGCAAGCCTGCTGCTGGCGCGCGCGCGCACGCGTCGGCGCGAGTTCGCGGTTCGTCTTGCGCTGGGCGCGAGTCGCCAGCGAATCGTGCGGCTGCTGCTGACCGAGGGTCTCCTCCTCGCGCTCGCCGCCGGTGTCTGCGGCACGATCGTTGCGGCATGGGGCGTGGCGTTCTTCGCGCGCACGGCGCCGGGCATTTCACCGACCGCGCGCAACGACTACGCGGCCGTCGCGGCGTTTGCGATGCCCACGCTCGACGTGCGCGTGCTGCTCTTCGCGCTCGTCTCGACCGTCGGCACGACGCTGCTCTTCGCGCTCGTCCCGGCGTTGCAGGCCTCGCGGCCCGATCTCGTGCAAGACCTGAAAGCCGACGAGCGCGGCGGACAACGCCATCGGGCGCTCGCGAGCCTCGTCGTCGGCGAGGTCGCGATCGCGGTCCTGCTCGTCGCCAGCGCCGGCCTGCTCATCGAGAGCTTCGCGCGGATGCTGGACCTGCGCACGGGTTTTTCGACCGACCGCGTGATCACGTTCTGGATCCGGCCGCCGAGCTCGCGCTACCCCCCGGAGTCAGGCCCGGCGATTCTCGAGCGTGTGCTGACGCGCGTCGAGCAGCTGCCCGGCGTCGAGGCCGCCGCCATCAACCGCTGCGTTCCCTTCACCGGCTGCGCGCGGACGGTCGCGTTCTTTCCGGATCGCCCGGCCGAGAAGACGGCTCCGCCGATGGTCGGACGGCATTACACCTCGCCGGACTATTTCCGCGCGCTCGGGATTCCGCTGCGCGCCGGCCGCACGCTCGCCGAGAGCGATCGTCCCGGCCGCCCACCGGTCGCGGTGATCAACGAAACCGGCGCCCGGCGCTTCTGGCCCGGCGAGAACCCGATCGGCAAGCGCGTGTGGTTCGGCGCGACGACAGGTCCGTTTTCCGACGCCGCGCACGCGGTGGAAATCGTCGGTGTCGTGGGCGATGTGAAATACGAAAGCGTCGAGCAGGTCGATCCCAGCCGCGCGGATTTCTACACGTCGTTCCGGCAATTCGCGTATCCAGACTCGATCGTGATCGTCAAAGCGCGCGCGTCGGCGTCGGCGCTGCTGCCCGCGCTGCGCGATGCGATCGCGCAAGTCGACGCGTCGACGCCGATCTTCGACGTCCAGTCGCTCGATGAGCGGATCGTGGGCGCGACGTCCCGGCCGCGCTTCAACGCGACCGTCGTCGCGGCGTTTGCCGGCACGGCGATGTTGCTCGCGGCGATCGGCGTCTACGGCGTGCTGTCGTACACCGTGTCGTCGAGGATGCGCGAGCTCGGCATTCGTCTCGCGCTTGGCGCGGACTCGAGGCGCCTGCTCGCGCTCGTCCTCGGCCAGGGCGTGCGCCTCGCGGGAATCGGCGCTGCGTTCGGCATCGCCGCCGCGCTCGTCGCCGCGCGCCTGTTGCAGAGCGTCCTCGTGGGCGTGACCGCCACGGACGCGCGCGTGCTCGCGATCGGCGCGACCGTCATGCTGGCCGTCGCCGCGCTCGCCGCGTGTCTTCCCGCCCGCCGCGCCGCGGCGATCGATCCGAACGTCGTCCTGCGAGATCAGTAGGGCGGGTCCTTTCGGACCCGCCTGATCCCGTTCGTCGGATGAGACGTAGGGCGGGGCCTTTTGGACCCGCCTGATCCGTTTGCCGTGTCCGAAAGGACCCGGCCCACAACACACCTTCACTCTGCGAACTCTGCGGTCTCTGCGTTCCCCCCGTCTTATAATCCGAGCCGATGAATGCCCAACGCGTGGTTGCCGACCTGCGCGAGCTCGCCGCGCTCACCTCGACCGCCGACGGCGCGCAGCGTCTCGCCTGGGGGCCGGTGTGGCGCCAGGCGCGCGAGTGGTTCGCCGGCAAGATCGGCGCGCTCGGACTGCGGATCGAGACCGATTCCGCCGGCAACAACTGGGTGACGCTGCCGGGGGCGTCACCGAAGACGGTGATCGTCGGCAGCCATCTCGATTCGGTGCCGAACGGCGGCTGGCTCGACGGCTGCCTCGGCGTCATGGCCGGACTCGAGGCGCTGCGGATGCACGCGGGCGCGACGCCGCCGGTGACGCTGAAGCTCGTGGACTGGGCGGACGAGGAGGGCGCGCGATTCGGCCGCAGCCTGCTCGGATCCGCCGCGGCCGCCGGCAGCCTCAAGGTCGACGAGGTCCGCGAGCTGAAAGATCGTCAGGGCACGCGGCTCGTCGACGCGCTCGCTGAAAACGGCGTCCAGCTCGATCGCATGCTCGACGCGCACGGCGACCTGAAGAAGATCGACGCGCGCGCGTACCTCGAGCTGCACATCGAGCAAGGGCCGGTGCTCGAGTCGATCAACAAGCCGACCGGCGTCGTGCTCGGGACGTTCGGCGTCGAGCGGAACATGATCCGCTTCACCGGCCAGGCCGCGCACTCCGGATCGACGCCGATTCCGATGCGGCGGGACGCGTTTCTCGCCGCGGCCGAAACCGCGCTCGCCTGCCGCGGGATCGCGCTGCGTCATTCAAAGCCCGGCGCCGGCGTCGTCTGCACGGTCGGCATCGTCAACGTCGAGCCGAAGATCGTCACGGCGGTGCCGGGCGTCTGCGAGATCTCGATCGATCAGCGCGCGCTCGACGCCGGGGTCCTCGCCGCGATGCTGAAGGACGCGCGCGAGGCGTCGGAGAAAGCCGCGCGCGACAACAACGTGAAGGTGGAATGGCGCGAGCTGTGGCGGATCAACCCGCGGCCGTTCGATCCGGCGCTGCTGCGGCTGTGCGAGGACGCCGTGCGCGAGGAGACCGGCGACGCGCCACGGCTCCCGTCCGGTCCGCTGCACGACGCGGCCGAGATGGTGCCGCACATGCCGGTCGTGATGATGTTCGCCTACTCGTCAAACGGCTTATCGCACTGCAAGGAGGAAGATACGCCGGCGCAGCATCTCGAGAAGACGATCAGCGCGTACCTGCGCCTCGTGCAGAAAACGGTGGCTCACGTGAGGGAGATGAAATGAAGAACCTCTGCTGGCTGTTGATCGGATTGGCGGCGCTGGCGTTCTGCGTCGGCACGGTGACGGCGTTCGCACACCAGGAATTCCTGCTGCCGCCGGTCGGCTACTGGCGCGGCGCGGTCGGGTTCCTGCTGTTCGCGATCGCCTTCCGCGCGATGGACACGAAATGATCACGCGGGTCCGAAAGGACCCGCCCTACATCTTCAAATCTCGCCGGGTCCGAAAGGACCCGGCCTACGTGTCCTACTTCCCGTCCGTCTTCTTATAGAACACCGACACGTCGCGCTTCCCCTTCTCGAGGTACGGGACGCCGCGCTCCATCCAGTCCGGCTTCGGCGCGTCCTTGAAGAAGTAGTCGAAGTACTCGGCCATGTGCACGGTCCAGTGCTTCTGGTTCTCGCGCTGGCGCAGCCCGTGCTTCTCGCCGTTGTACACGAACATGTACGCTTCCTTCCCAAGCCGCCGCATCGCCGTGAAGAACTCGATGCCCTGCTGCCACGGCACCGCATCGTCTTCGTCGTTCGCCATCGTCAGGTACGGCGTGTGGATCTTCTCGATCCAGAACAGCGGCGAGTTCTCCATGTAGATCAGCGGGTTCTCCCACGGCGGGACGCCGATGCGGCTCTGCGTCTTCTCGTACTGGAACGCGCGCGACATCCCCGTCCCCCAGCGAATCCCGCCGTAGCCGCCGAACATGTCGCCGACCGCCGCGCCGGCTTCGACGGCGCGGAAAATGTTCGTCTGCGTGATCATGTACGCGATCTGATAGCCGCCCCAGCTGTGACCCTGAATGCCGACGCGCGCCGGATCGACGAAGCCCATCGTCAGAACGGTCTGGACCGCAGGCAGCACGCACTTCAGCGCGCTCTGGCCCGGGTAGCCGAGGTCGTAGACGATGTCGGGCTGCAGGATGATGTAGCCGTTGCTGGCGTAGCGCGTGACGTTGATGCTGCTGCCGCCGGGCGCCGGCGCGACGTAGCGATGCAGGTTGTTCGTCAGCTGCTCGTAGATGTACACGAGCATCGGGTACTTCTTCGACGGATCGAAGTGTTCCGGCTTCGTCAGAATCGCCTTCAGATGCCTGCCGTCGGCGTTGACGTACTCAATCAGCTCCGAGCGTCCCCAGCTGTACTGCGCCTGCTGCGGATTCGCGTCGCTCACCTTCTTCATGTCCGTGAACGCGCCGCTCGACACCCAGAGATTCGGAAACTCGTCGAAGCGTGACAGCGTGAACGTGTACACGTCGGCGTCGCGCGCCTTGATCGGCGTGCCGAAGGCCTTGTCCAGCATGACGACCTTCGTCGGGGCGTCGTTCACTCCGGGGGCCCCTGCCCGCCGGTCCTGACTCGTGAACGACGCGCGATAGAGACCGCTCGCCTTCGTCCGTTCGTCGACCGCCGACAGCAGCAGCGGCCGCGTCGTCGAGATGGCGGGCTGTTCGGTCTGGCGGCGCGGTCCGACTTCTTCTTCCGGCTCCTGATTCGTCGGCGCTGCCTCGGTGCGGCTGTAGCGGAAGACGATCTGCTGCGTGCGTCCCGTTCCGGCCGTCAGCATGTGCGCGCCCGTGCCGTCCGGCTTCACTTCCCAGATGTCGTAGCGATCGTAGAGAAGGACCGACGCATCGCCGGTCGTCCAGCCCGCCTGGCCGTACGGCGTCGGATGCTCGGGCCGATCGTCGGTCTCACTCTGGAACTTCACGCCGAGGCCCCTGGTCAGATTCGTCTTCTGTCCATCGCTCGTGCTGACCGCGTACCAGTTGTCGTCGGCCGTGGAGAAATACAGGACGTACCTGCCGCCGGGCGAGAGCGTCGCGCCGAAATGTTCCTTGTCGAGAATCTTCTGCCGAGATCCGTCGGCGATCGACACGAGGTAGTAGTCGTCGTAGTTGCCGTCCCACGAGACCAATTGGCGGTACGGGAGGTTGCTGACGCCGAGGAGGCGCGCAGTGTTGTCGCCGGTCCGCACGGCGGGCATGTCCGGCGTGGCGAGCTGCGCGAAGCGCTTGTCGGCGAGATGGAAGACCGCACGGTAATTGCGCTTCTTTTCTTCCTCCGCGCGCACCTTCTGCATCGGCTGCAGCTCGGCGTCCTTGTAGTTCCAGATGTCGACCTGGATGAGATCGGCGTTGTCGTTGTTTCCGGGGGGCTCGGGTGCGCGAGGCGGCGCCGTGCCGAAGAACACACCATCGTCGGCCTTGGAGAACTCGAGGCGCCCGTTCTCGCTGACCGGCATGGCGGTCGACGGGAGCGCCAGTTCGCTCGCCGAATCCGCCGTCGTGGACCACTGATACAGCTTGTAGCGTGGCGCGGCGCTCTTGAAGTCGTCGCGGTCGCTGATGAAGGCTGCCTGCGTGTTGTTGGTGTCGAACACGAAGCCTTTGTAGTGACCAGTCCCGGTCAGCAGCGTCCTGCGGACGCCGTTCGCGATGCCCCGGGCGAACGCGCCGTCGTTGGCCGGCGTCTTCGACGACACGCCGTACGCGAGCCACGCACCGCTCTTGCTCATGCCGTACTCGCTGACGTCGGCGATCGTTGTCTGGCGGCCGGTGTAGAGGTCGCGGATGACCAGGTCGGTACCGAGCGTCTTCTTCTCGCGCGGCTTCGGCGTCGACGATCCGTTGTCGGACGTTGCCCCCGGCGACGTCGCGGGCGGCGCCGTCAGGTACACGATCACCTGCGGCGTTTCATCCGGCACTCGGAAGCTCTTCACGTGCTCGGCGAGAACCGTCGCCGTGCCCTTCGTCAGATCGACGACGCCGACGCCGTTTTTCGGCATCTCTTCCGGCTTCTTCTTCGCCTTGCGCGCCTGGTCGACATCCTTCTTATATGGCGCGAGGGCGAACGTCACAAAACGGCTGTCGGAGTGAAGTTCGGATCGCGGCCGCGCGCCGCGTGAATCTCGGCGTTCGTTTTCAGGTTGCGGACGATGAGCTCACCGTCGCCGTCCTGCGGCGTCAGCGCGTAGGCCAGCCAGACGCCGTCGGCCGAGAGCGTCGTGCCCTGAATGGATTTCCAGGAATCGTAGACGTCATGCGTGATGGGTTTTTTCTGCGGTGCGTTCGGCTGGGCGAACGCCGCGGCGCTCCCGATCCAGAGCAGGACGACGACCGCGACGGTCGAGTGGAAACGAAGCCGCTTACGCATACACACCCCCACGTAAGCGGGAAGTATAGCGACGGTTCAGGGTTCAGGGTTCAGCGTACGTAGGCCGTGTCCTTCCGGACCCGGCACGACCGGCGGGTCCAAAAGGACCCGCCCTACATATCTTCTAATGCGGTTTTCAGTTTCAATGCGCCGCGGCGGCGGCGGCGCTGGTCGGCGAGTGCGGAGGCTGCGGACTGCCGACGTGCTGGCCGTTCACGATTTCGTACTCGTAGGTCATCTTGAACGTCGAGCGGCCGGCAATCAGCACGTGCGCCACCGATTCGATCGAGATGGGCATGCGCTCGCCGGCGATGCGCTCGTAGCGGCGCACGATGTCCACGCGGCGCGTCCAGATCGACGGCGCCTTCGACAGCTTGCCTTCGATGCGCGCCAGATCGCCGTCCTCCGGCTGCACGAAGATCGTGCCTTCGACGAGCAGGACGTCCTTACGGCGCGGCTTCACGCTGACCGACGTCAGGCCGTCGGCCGTTGCGGTGCCCTTTTCGAACTCGTAGTTGTCGTGGTTGAACGATGCCTTCTGCGGCTCGCGGTTCATCCACATCTTCTGCTCGCCGTCGAGCGCCGCGAGAAAGACCTTGGTTCGGATGTACTGCGATCCGCCTTCGGCGACGATGCGGTAGCGCAGGCCGTTCGCACGATCGAACTCGGTCCACACGTCCATCCACGCCTTCTGCTTGAACTTGGGATTCTGCGCTTCCAGATGCCGCAGCGCGCGGTACGGAACTTGCGGCTCGTCGGTCCGCGAGAGAAAGCGCTGCAGCGCGGCCGCGGTGACGTCCGCGTGGCCCTGGACCTTCGGCGTCTTCGCGTGAAGCGCCGCCATGGACCCCGCCGCCGCAACCACGACGATCAGCCGAAGCAGATGTCGCACCATGACCGCCATGTTACCCCCAAATCCCCCTCGTCAGAGGCGCGCGATTTCGCGCGCCGCGGCGAGGTGCCTCGGCATCCCTGGATCGCGTCGCGCGCCCACCGGGTCGAACGATCCGTGTGACATCCTGTGCAGGGATTCGGAATCTCGTATTCGTCCGCTCATCGTTGGCGTGATGAACGCAAACGTGGTGGCTGCGCACGTTCACGTCCGCCATCCTGCGCGATCTTGAGCATGTGGCACGCGACGCAGTCGTTCCCCGCGCTTCCCGCGCGGTGATGCGTATGCTCTTCAATCGTCGCAAGATTGTGCGGCCCGTTCGGCGACCCCGGCCCGTGGCATCTCAGACAGGCTGCGCACGGGCCATAAGACGCCCCCGGTCTTTGATCGCTACAGCATCGTGAACGAGCAGGAACTGCTGACGGCGGGGAGTGGTTGGCCGCCTACGTCGTCAGGTGGTTGCACGGCCGAGAATTGTCGATAGAGCAGCAGGTCGTAGCCAATTTTCAGGGTGCCTGCGATGAAGAACGGTAGGTTGATCAGAGCGGGCCTGGCAAACATGAAGCCGACAAACAGAGGACTAATGGCGGCGCCTATCGTCCGTGCGACACCTGCTATTCCAGATGCGGCCGATCGTTCCTCCGGACTCACGACGGCCATGAGGTAGGACTGTCTGGTCGGTACGTCCATCTGGCTGATGGTGAATCGCAGCAATAGCACGAGGACGGCCAAAGATAGCGTCGGCATCAGCGGTACCAAGATGAGCAGAATGTTGGAGGGGAGATGCGTGGCGACCATCGTCCTGATCAGGCCGATGCGCGACGCGAGTCGTGACGCAAGCAGCGCGGAGATTCCCGCAAAGATATTCGCCCAGAAAAAGATCGCGCCCAGCGTTCCTGGGTTGACGCCGAACCGCAGGTAGAACCAATACGCAGCGAAGCTCTGGACGACGAACCCGCCGCCGAACGCGTCGATCGCGAACAGAGCCGATAGTTTCGCGACGACATCGCGCGATCGCCCGAGTCCGGAGAGGTCGGCAATCGTCGCTCGAAACGGCTTCTTCGCGCCAAAGGTCGCCGCCTCAGCGGCGCGCGAGAGACGAGAAAACAAGAGCGCCAGGAGCGCGCCGAGGGCGGCGTACAGGATCACTACCATCCGGTAACTGTTCACGGGTGGCATCAGCCTCTCTTGAAACACCCGTGAGGCGGCCCCGCCGGCCAGCGCGCCGAGCGCGGTCGCTATTGATCCCAGCAGCGTGTACCAGGCAAACACGTCGGTACGGGTCCGATCACCGACCAGATGAGAAAGTGCGGCCTGCTCAATCGACAGAAATGGGCCAACTTCATTTCCGCTCGGGCTGATGACACCGATGGTGCCGGCGACAACGAGCAGCCACCAGTTCCTTGTCGATGCGAAGGCGAGACCGGCACCGGCCATCAGCGTAGCGCCGATCGTGAGCATGCGGCGACGTCCGATGCGGTCGGCGCGAGTGGTGAGGAATAGCGAGACGATGGTGTCGCCGACCAGCGTCATGGTTAAGAGCATGCCGGTCTGAGGTTCGCTCAATCCGATGCCAACCAGATAAAAGACCAGGACGACGGACAACGAGCCGTACGCGAACAACCGGACAAATCGAGTAGCGAAGAGCAGCCACGCATCACCGGTGAGACGTCGGAGTGCGGCCGGTATGAGCATTTGGCGTCGCCTGTGAGCCGAGTGCGCCGATGCAAATTCGCGGCGCCTGGTGGCGTGTCGCGAAGATCCAGTTCGCGCCCGTCAACTCCTTACGAAGATGTCAGGAAGATATCAGGTTCGGGCGGCATGCGGCGCGCTAGCATGCGGTCATGACAATACACACAGCGCGCGTCTCATTCGTCGGAGTTGGCCTTGTCGTTCTCACCGCCGCCGTCGGCCTGGCACAGCCCAAAGGCGCGACCGTCACGATCAAAGGTGAGGCCGTGGATCTGTGGTGCTACATGGAAGGTGGCGACCGCGGCCCGGCCAACAAGGAGTGCGCAACAGCCTGCGCGAAGGCCGGCAACAGCATCGGGATCGTCGACGCGAAGGGC
The DNA here is from genome assembly GCA_016195265.1 of Acidobacteriota bacterium. Taxonomy (GTDB): domain Bacteria; phylum Acidobacteriota; class Vicinamibacteria; order Vicinamibacterales; family CAVVIG01; genus SRVP-36. Next base: position 143,551 of record JACPZW010000027.1, read on the forward strand.
ACTGTGTATCTTGTGTCAGGACTCCAGGATCACCAGCCCGCGCGGGACATTCTCGTCGGAAAAATGAATGAGGCGGTCGAGGTGAGCGGCACGCTGGTCAAGAAGGGCGGCGCGCAGATGATCTTCGTGAAGTCGGTGAAGTAACGGGCGGCAGGCCATTCCTGACACAAAAATCAGGAACATTGTCAGAGTGACGCCGCTAACATTCATGAGTTGTGCGTGTCCTGGTGGTCGAAGACGAACGCAAGCTGGCTCAGGTCCTGGCTTCGGCGCTCCAGGCGGAGCATTATGACGTCGTGGTTGCGCGGACCGGTGAGGACGGGTTCTTCCGGGCGAACGCCGAGGTGTTCGACCTGGTCGTTCTCGATCTGATGCTACCCGGTCGCAGCGGACTCGAAATCCTGCAGACGCTCAGGCAGCGGCACATCGAAACGCCGGTGCTCATTCTGACCGCCCGCGACGGCGTGGACGATCGTGTGCTCGGGTTGGATCGCGGAGCGGACGACTATCTGGTCAAGCCGTTTGCCTTGCCCGAGCTGCTCGCTCGCGTCCGTGCCTTGCTGCGCCGGGGCCGGCCGTCGGATGTGTTTCGGTTGAAGGCGGCGGATCTGGAACTGGACCTCGTGACACGGCGGGCGGTGCGTGGTGAACGGTCCCTCGACTTGACCGCCCGAGAGTTCGAGCTCCTCGAGTATCTGCTCCGTCATCAGGGCCACCTCGTGTCGCGTGAGATGCTGGCGCGCGAGGTCTGGAAGGAGCCGCGGCGGGCGACTCCACTCGATAACGTCATTGATGTGCAGATCACGCGGCTGCGGAAGAAGGTCGACACCGAAGGCGCCGCACGGCTCATTCACACAGTTCGCGGCGTCGGGTTTGTGTTGCGAGAAGGCGAACCATGACACCGTGGTGGTCCGCTGCATCCATTCGTGTCCGGCTCACCGCCTGGTACGCCCTCGTCTTGTCTCTGATGCTGGCGGTGTACGCTACAGCGACATTCGTCGCAGTGCGCCATGAATTCTTCGAGCAATTCGACGATCAGCTGCACGACGACTTCGAAACCGCTGAGGGTTTTCTCACCTCCGCGGGCGACGGCCGGGTGGTTTGGTCCGGCGATCGCCGTCACGATCCGGACAACGACGAGGATCGCGGCAGCGATGTCTGGTTGGCGAGTGGTGAGCCGGTGTACCGATCCGGCGCGTCTGCCTCTTTGCCTCCGGTGGCGCTCGCGGCGACAACCGCGCAGCGGCGGTACGAATCAATCGTGGCGGATGGTCACCCGTGGCGGACGCTTACCGGTACGTCCTTAGTAGGCGGACGGGCAGTCGTGTTGAGGGTATCTCGTTCGGAAACGCACCTTCGCACGCAGCTGTGGGAGGTGCTCGTCGTTCTCGTGTTGGGCCTTCCGGTCGTCGTGGTGCTGGCCGGAGTCGGCGGGTTCGCGCTGGCACGGCGCGCGCTGACGCCCATCGATCATCTGGCGTCCGAAGCCCGGCGCATTACCGCCGAACGCCTGCACGAACGCCTATCCGTCCCGAATCAACACGATGAGATTGGCCGGCTTGCGGCGGTCATCAACGACACGTTCGCCCGCCTCGAGTCGTCGTTCGACCAGCTTCGCCGCTTTACCGCCGATGCGTCGCACGAACTTCGCACGCCCCTGTCTGTCATTCGCGGCATTGGTGAGGCCGGACTCGGGGAAACGCGGACGCCGGCGGAATACAAAGAGGCCATGGGCAGCATGCTGGAAGAGGTCGACCGCCTCACCAACCTGGTCGACACGCTCTTGCGTTTGTCGCACGGAGACGCCGGCACCGTCCGGCTCTCCCGTAGCGCGATCGATCTCGGGCAGCTCACGCGCGATGTCGTCTCCTCACTCGGGATTCTCGCGGAAGAGCGCAATCAGCGGGTCACCGTCGACGCTGCCGATGGTATTGCAGTGACCGCCGACCGCCTCGTGCTGCGCGAGGCGATCACGAACGTGGTCGACAACGCGATCAAGTACAGCCCTCGGGCGTCGGCGATTGACATTCGCGTCGACGCGGATGGCCACCAGGTGGATCTCACCGTCGCTGACGCAGGTCCAGGGATCGCGGCTGACGATCGCGAACGGATCTTCGATCGATTTTTTCGGCTTGACGAAGCCCGTTCGCGGGAGAATGGCGGCGCCGGTCTCGGGTTGGCCATCGCCAAATGGGCTGTCGAGGTCAACGGCGGTCACATCAGCGTCGAAAACGGTGCCGCCGGAGGTTCGGTCTTCCGCATCGTGCTGCCGATTAGCACGCCACCGATAGCCTCAGATCACGAACGCGCAACTCAACGCATGGGGGTACACGTATGAAACGTTTCCTGACGATCTGTGGAGCGTTGTCGCTGTCGTTCGCGCCCGTCGCAGGGGCGCAGGACATTCCGGCGGAGTACCAGCAGGTGCTCACCGCGCTCGGCAAGACGGGCGACTACAAAGCCAACGTGCTGAAAGTCAACATTCCGCGGAACGATGTCAGTGTCACCGTGGCCAATGTCAAGACGCCGACCCCGTTCGGTTTTGGCGGCTGGGTGGCGATGACGAAGGGCACCGGCGGCATGGACGTCATGATGGGCGACCTCGTGCTGACGCAGGACGAGGTCAACCCGGTCATGTCCGCGCTGATCGACAACGGCATTGACGTCACCGCGCTCCACAACCACTTCTTGTGGGACGAGCCGCGCATGTTCTACATGCACGTGCACGCACACGGCAAGCCCGCCGATCTGGCCCACAAGCTGAAGCCGGCAGTTGATCTGATCGGAAAGAACACGAGTCGGCCGCCCGCCGCGCCGCCCGCACCAGCCGCTGCTCCGGGGACGACGATCGATACTGCGAAGCTCGCGCAGATCGTTGGCACGCAGGGCGAACAGTCCGGCGCCGTTTACAAGATCACGATAGGCCGGGACGACCTGAAGCTGACGGAAATGGGAGCGCCGATCAACGCGCGCATGGGCCTCAATACCTGGGCGGCGTTCGTCGGGACGAACGACAACGCGGCGGTGGCCGGCGATGTGGCGATGCTGGCGAATGAGGTCCAGCCAGTGCTCAAGGCGCTTCGCAAGAACGGGCTTGACGTCGTCGCGATCCACCATCACATGACGGGCACGCAGCCGACGATTTACTTCCTGCATTACTGGGGCACCGGACCGGCGGAGAAGCTGGCAACAGGCTTCAAAGCGGCGTTGAGCGAAACGGGCAAGGCGAAGGCGCCTGCCGCGACGAAACGGTAGTCGTGGAGACGAGGAGCACGCCCACATGCCGGGTAACGACAAGGCTTTCCCGACCGCGACATTAGGAGGATCTTGATGCGTCAGCGCTCAGCGGGTCATCGTTGGTGGTGGATCGGGTCGGCGATTGCCGGTTGCGTTCTCGGCGCAGTCAACATATCGGCTCAGAGCCCAGGGGCCAATCCGCTCACGCTGAACGATGCGATTCAGCTCGCGCTCAAGAACTACCCGGCGATCAAGGAGAGTCGGGCCCGAGCGCAGGCGGCCGAGGAAGGGGTCGGTGTCGCTCGAGCCGCGTACCTGCCACGGCTCGACATGGTCTGGCAGGAGAACAGAGCGACGACAAACAACGTCTTCGGGCTGCTGCTGCCGCAATCGGTCGTACCCTCCATCTCGGGGCCTGTGCTTGGCACGCGCTCGCTTGGCGACAGCGTGTGGGGCAGTGCGGCTGGTGTGTGGCTGTCGTGGGAAGCCGTCGACTTCGGGCAGCGTAAAGCGAGCGTCGACGTGGCCCGTGCACAGACTTCTCTGGCAAGAAATCAGACGGCGGTCACCGAGCTTGATGTGGCGTCTGCCGCGGCCGATGCGTTTCTTACCGTACTGGCCGCGGAAGAATCGGTTCGTGCGGCTCGCGCGAATGTCGATCGGCTGCAGATCTTCGCGAATAACGTCCGGACGCTCGTGCAGAACCAGCTGCGTCCAGGCGCGGACCAGTCCCGCTCCGAGGCTGAATTAGCGGTCGCGAACAATCAACTCAGTCAGGCAGTGCAGATCGCCGAGGTCGCACGTGCATCGCTAGCCGATGCAATCGGCGCGGCGGGGACGTCCCTTGAGTTGTCGCAAGGAGCGCTGGCGACACTTCCACTGTTTGCGACCGAGGCCGCGGACCTGAGGGCTCATCCCGCCGTGCGTGTGGAACAGGCTGCTGTCGACGTGGTGCATGCGCGCCAGAGCGCGCTCGATCGGGCGTACTTCCCGCAGATCACTTTGCAGTCCGCGTTCGCGGGACGGGGAACCGGCGCGGAAGTTCCGGGTGCGCCGTCATTCGGGAACGGCCTGTGGCTGCAGGTTCCGAATTGGGCCATCGGCGCGTCGGTGACATTCCCGGCCTTCGACCTCTTTTCCATCAACGCACGCAAGCGCGTCGAGCTACAGAACGAATTGGCGGAGCGGGCGCACTACGACCGGACGATTCAAGCGTTAACGACCCAGGAGGCCAAGGCTCGTGCGCTCATGAAGGCGGCGACGGACATCGCCAGGAACACTCCCGTTGAGCGCCAAGCCGCGACCGCAGGAGAGAGCCAGGCGCGTGCCAGGTATCAAAACGGACTCGCCAGCGTAACCGAGGTGGCCGAAGCGCAGCGTCTGCTTGCGCAGGCTGAAGCCGATGACGCCGTGGCGCGACTCGGTGTGTGGCGCGCGTTGCTCGCGACGGCGCAGGCGCATGGGGATCTCGCGCCGTTTCTCGACAAGGTCAGACCGTGACGAGCTTGTCAGCGCTCTTGATAACAGACGCGCGACGGTTCAGAGGAGACAGCGCATGTGGTTAGTGTTCACGGCCATGAGACGGCCGATCACGATTCTCGTTGCCGTTCTGGCTGTTGCCCTGACGTCGATCATGGCCATCCGGCAGATGAAGGTCGATATCTTCCCGAAGCTCGGAGCACCCGCCATCTACGTGGCGCAGCCGTACGGCGGCATGGACCCGTCCCAAATGGAAGGGTACCTGACGTACTACTACGAGTACCACTTCCTCTATATCACCGGCATCGAGCACGTCGAATCGAAGAACATCCAGGGCGTGGCGCTCATGAAGCTCGTGTTTCACCCCGAGACCGACATGAGCCAGGCGATGGGGGAAGTGGTCGGATACGTCAACCGCGCCCGCGCGTTCATGCCGACGGGTGCGGTGCCGCCATTCATCATGCGGTTCGATGCCGGCAGCGTGCCCGTCGCTCAGCTCGTTTTTTCGAGCTCGACGCGTAGTGTACCGGAAATGCAGGACATCGCACTCAATCGCGTACGCCCCATTTTTGCCACCCTGCCCGGCGTATCGGCCCCGCCGCCATTCGGTGGCAGTCAACGCACGATCGTCGTCCGAGTGGATCCCGAGAAGCTCAGACAGTATCGACTGTCGCCGGATGAAGTCGTGTCCTCCCTGAATCGGGCGACCATCGTTCTGCCGTCAGGCAACGTCCGAACGGGCGACTTGATTCGAATCGCGTCGACGAATGCCACGCTCGGAGGCAACATTCAGGAGTTGCTGGATGCGCCTCTTCGGATTGGTACAGGTCCGACTGTGTATTTGCGAGACGTGGGCACGATCACTGACACGGCCGACATCGTCGTTGGCTATGCGCACGTCGACGACAAGCGGACCGTCTACATCCCTGTGACGAAGCGCGCTGACGCTTCGACGCTGGACGTCATCCGGAACGTGCGTCAGGCGCTGCCTGCCATGCGGAACGTGGCACCTGAAGATGTCAAGATCGATCTCGTCTTCGACCAGTCCCGCTATGTGGTCGGCGCTCTGACCGGGCTGATCGGGGAGGCCCTTCTCGGCGCCTTTCTGACCGGCTTGATGGTGCTGATCTTTCTCCACGACTTTCGCAGTGCGCTCATCGTGGTTATTACGATTCCATTTTCGATCCTCTCCGCCGTAGTCTGCCTCTGGGTGACAGGCCAAACGATCAACATCATGACGCTCGGCGGGCTGGCGCTCGCCGTGGGCGTGCTGGTCGATGAAGCCACTGTGGAGATCGAGAACATCCATACGCACCTCGGCAGCGGGATGTCGAAAGCGCGCTCCGTTCTCGAAGCGTGTCAGAAGACGATCACGCCACGACTGCTCTCGATGTTGTGCGTGCTGTCGGTGTTCATCCCGGCTCTATTCATGGCGGGCGTGGGACGGCAGCTTTTCGTGCCACTGTCGCTGGCCGTCGGCTTCGCGATGATTTCGTCGTACGTGCTCTCCAGTACGTTGGTGCCCATCCTGTCCACGTGGATGTTGCGCGCAGGACACAGCACCGAGCCGCGTTTCTTCGAACGGCTCAGGTCTTCATATCGCGATCGACTCCAAACGGTTTTGCGGCTTCGGTGGGCGGTGATCGGCGTCTACCTGGCGGCATCGGTGGCGTTGATCGTCATTCTCTTCCCGCGTATCGGCACGGAAGTGTTTCCCGCGGTCGAAACGAAGCAGCTCCAGCTCCGTCTGCGAGCGCCGACCGGCACGCGCCTGGAACGCACCGAGTTGATCGAGATGAAGGCGATGGACGTCGTCAAGAACCTGGTCGGACCGAAGAACGTTGAGATTACGACCGGGTTCATCGGTGTGCAGACGCCGAACTATCCCATCAACACGATCTACCTGTTCGCGAGCGGTCAGCACGAAGCCGTCATCGGCGTGTCATTGAAACCCGATGCACCCGCGGTCACGGATGCGCTGAAGGAGCACTTGCGTCGCGACTTGAAAAAGGCGCTGCCCGAGGTGGCGGTGTCTTTCGAGGCCGCCGACATCATCAGTCAGGTCATGAGTTTCGGATCGCCGACTCCCATCGAAGTCGCGGTCCAAGGCCCGGCGTTGCCGGCGACGCGTGCATTCGCCGAGAAGATCAGAGCTGAACTGGTGAAGATCGATTCGCTGCGCGACTTGCAGTACGCGCAGCCACTCGACTACCCGTCTCTGCAAATCCAAATCAACCGTGATCGCGCCGGACAGTTCGGCGTGACCGCGGCCGATGTCGGCCGGTCGCTCGCGACGGCGACCTCGTCCAGCCGCTACACCGATCTCAATTTCTGGCGGGATCCGGGAAGCGGTAATGGGTTTCAGATTCAGGTCGAGATTCCGCAAGCGAAGATGGCATCAATCGAGGACGTGGCGGACCTGCCGGTGATGGCGCGCAATACGGGTGGCACCGGGCGTCCGCTGGTCTCCGACGTCGCGACCGTCGACTACGGCACCACTCCGGGTGAGGTCGACCGCTACAACATGCAACGGGTCGTCAGCTTCACCGCCAACGTACACGGAAAACCGCTCGGTCAGGTCGTCACCGACATCCGGCAGGCGATCGCGCGCGCCGGTGCACCACCCCGAGGCATCACGGTCAACAACCGCGGACAAGTGCCGGCGTTTGAAGAAACACTCACTGGTCTGCGAAGCGGTCTCCTCTTGTCGGTTCTGGTCATTTTTCTGTTGTTGTCCGCGAACTTCCAGTCGTTCCGCCTCGCCTTTGCCGTCATCACGGCTGTCCCGGCCGTGATTTGCGGCGTGTTGTTGATGCTGCTCGTCACCGGGACGACCATGAATGTGCAGTCGTTCATGGGCGCGATCATGGCCATCGGCATCTCGGTCGCGAACGCGATCCTTCTGGTGACGTTTGCCGAAAACGCCAGGCGGGAAGGCGCGTCGGTTCACGACGCGGCTGTCGAGGGTGGCCATGGCCGCCTGCGGGCCATTCTCATGACGGCCACGGCGATGATCGCCGGCATGATCCCGCTCGCGCTGGGGACGGGCGAGCGAGCGCAGACGGCGCCGTTGGGCCGCGCGGTGATCGGCGGTCTGTTTCTGGCGACCGTCGCCACGTTGGTTGTCCTCCCGGCGATGTACACCCTCGTGCAGGCGCGAGTCCGCACGCTTTCACCCACTTTGGATCCGAACGATCCCGCGAGCTCACACTATGACCAACGCAACTAGGTTCTCGATGGTATCCACGCTGCTCTTGTTCGCGGCGACCGCCGCCGCACAGGCGCCTCCCTCGGCCCCTGCGCCATTGGAAGTCGTCCGAGTGATTTCCAAGGCTGTGGACCGGCAGGTCAAGTTGCCCGGCGAGTTCCAGCCGTATTTGGCTGTTCCGATTTACGCGAAACTTCCGGGATTCGTAAAGCGTGTCGCGGTTGATCGGGGAAGCACCGTAAAAGAAGGCCAGGTGCTGGTGACCCTTGAAGCACCAGAAATGCAGGCACAGATCGCCGAAGCGCAGTCAAAGGCGCAGGCGCTTGGGCTGCAACGAGCCGAAGCCGAAGCCAAGCTGGCAGGAGCGCAGAGTACATACGACCGGCTGAAGGCCGCGTCCGCGACACCAGGAGTCGTCGCAGAGAACGACGTGATTGTGGCGCAAAAGACCGCTGAGGCGGCGCAAGCGCTCGTGCGCTCGTACGAGGACTCGATCAAGGCCGCACAAGCACAGGTCCAATCCGTCAAAGACCTCGAACAGTACCTGACGCTCAAGGCACCGTTCGACGGCATTATCACGGAGCGCAATGTTCATCCGGGAGCCCTGGTCGGGCAGGGAGCCGGATCGACGCCGCTGCTAAGACTGCACCAGCTCTCTCGATTGCGCCTCGTCGTCGCGGTGCCTGAAGCGCTGGTCGGTGCGATGGTGAAGGGTGCGCGCGTCGCCTTCACCGTGCCGGCCTACCCCGGCGAGACGTTCTACGGTGTGCTGAACCTCATGGCCCACGATCTGGATGAGAAGACGCGGAGCATGGCCGCGGAACTGGACGTGAAGAACCCAGACCTGCGGCTCAGCGCGGGAATGTATCCAGAAGTGCAGTGGCCGATCCGGCGCCCCCAGCCGTCCCTGCTGGTGCCTCCCACGAGCATCGTCACGACGACGGAGCGCACGTTCGTGATTCGAGTCAACAACGGCGTGGCGCAATGGGTCAACGTGGGCCGGGGCGCGCGTGTCGGCGACCTCATCGAGGTGTTTGGTGCGATCAAGGAGGGCGACACGATCGTCCGGCGCGGCACCGACGAGATCCGGGAGGGCGCGAAGGTCAACGTGCAGCCGGCGAAAGCAAGTTAGCGAGGCCAACGTATGCTCGGCTCGTGGCGTCCGTGGGCGGTAGCCTTCGCTGCGATGTGTTCGACTGCGGCGATGCCGCCAATTTCCGAGCAGGCGCGTGCGGCGCTCGATCGCACGATGGGCGCCAAGGGCGTCTACGTTACTAAACCTGCACGCCAGGCCGCGCAGCTCAACCCGATCGACGTGCTGCGTTTCGAATGAGTCCTGTCCGGATCGCTGTGCTGATGGCGGCCGCTTGGAATCTGGCAGGCGCCGCGTCGGCCGCGCAGCAGCCTGGAGACGCTCGCGGTGAGACACCCGTCGCGACCGCCAGGCGCGCGACGGGACCGATCGCGATGGACGGCCGGTTGCACGAGTCCGACTGGCTGATCGCGCCATCGATTGGACCGCTGACGCAACGCGAGCCGCTTCAGGGTCAGCCGGCGACGGAGGACACCGAGGTCCGCGTGCTGTACGACGAGGAGGCTCTGTATGTCGGCATCGTCTGTCACGAAGATCATCCGCGCGGGATCGTGTCCACCCAACTGACGCGCGATGCCAACCTCGACGTGGACGATCGGGTCACCATCGTGCTCGATCCGTTCTTCGATCATCGCAACGGATTCTTCTTCCAGGTCAACCCGGCCGGCGCGCGGACGGATGGCCAGATCTCGGACAATGCTCAGAATCTGATCCGCGACTGGGACGGCATCTGGGACGCGGCGGTGACGCGCTCGGCGGACGGCTGGACCGCCGAGATCGCGATTCCCTTCAAGACGCTGAGATTCAAGCCCGGCCAGGCCGTGTGGGGCTTCAACGTCGAGCGTCAAACCAAACATCTGTTCGAAACGGACAGATGGGCGGCCGCGCGCGTCACGAGCTGGATCGGGAACCTCGCGGATGCCGGGCAGCTGACCGGTCTGGAGGACGCGCGTCAGGGCCGGGGCCTCGACGCGCGTCCGTACGTGTCCGGCGGAAGAGACACAGGCGACGCGCAGTTCGCAGGCGGACTGGACGTGTTCAAGAATCTCACGCCGAACCTGAACGCGTCGATCACGGTCAACACGGACTTCGCGGAAACCGAGGCGGACATCCGCCAGGTGAACCTGACGCGTTTTCCCCTCTTCTTTCCGGAGAAGCGCACGTTCTTCCTCGAGGGCGCCGGCGTGTTCGGCGTCCCGGGCCTCGCCAGCGGCACGGATCTGATTCCGCTGTTCACGCGCCGCATCGGTCTGCACGGCGACGAGGACACCGGCGGTCAGGTCCCGATCGCCGCCGGGGCGAAGATCGTCGGACGGCAATCGGACTACAACATCGGCGTGCTCGACGTGCAGACGCGCCGTGTGCCCGAGGCGCCGCTCGACCCCGAGAATCTGTTCGCCGCGCGGCTGAGCCGCAATCTGTTTCAGCAATCGTCCATCGGCGCGATCGTGACCAACGGCAATCCCGAAGGCTCGGGCCGCAACAACCTGATCGGCGCGGACGCGCGGTTCGCGACGTCCACGTTTCACGAGAACAAGAACGCCAGCCTCGCGCTGTTCGTGCAGCGGACGGACGACCACGCCAGCGGCGTCGATTACGCCGGCGGATTCCTCGTGACGTACCCGAACGACCGCTGGGATCTCTGGCTCGACTGGAAACAGATCGGCGAGCGGTTCCAGCCGGCGCTGGGATTCGTACCGCGCGCGGGCATTCGCAAGACCGTCGCCCGCGTCGCGTTCCAGCCAAGGCCGGCGCGGTGGGCCATCCGGCAGTTCTTCTTCGAATTCGAACCGGAATACATCACCGATCTGCACAACACCGTTGAGAACTGGCGTCTCTTCACGGCGCCGTTCAACGTCCGGACCGAGTCTGGCGAGCACCTCGAGTGGAACTTCGTGCCCGAGTTCGAGCGTCTCGACGCAGCGTTCGAAATTTCTCCCGGCGTCGTCGTGCCGATCGGATCGTACCAGTGGCATCGCTTTCGGGCGGAGGCCAACACCGCGACGAAGCGCCGCTGGGTCGTCGACCTCACGTATTGGTGGGGCGGGCTCTACGACGGCACGCGGCGGCAGACCGGCGCCGGCCTGACGCTGAAACCGAACGCACACGTATCGATGGCGGTCCGCGTCGACCGCAACGACATCGCGTTGCGCGAAGGCGCCTTCTTTACGCAGGTCGTCACGGCGCGGCTGGACTACAGCTTCACGCCGGACGTCTCCTGGCAGAACCTCCAGCAGTACGACAACGCCTCGCGGCTCCTCGCGTTCCAGAGCCGCTTCCGCTGGATTCTGAAGCCGGGCAACGACCTGTTCGTCGTCGTGAATCGCGGATGGACGCGGACGTTCGACGGCGGCTTCGAATCGACATTCGACCGCGCGTCGTCGAAGCTTCAGTACACGTTTCGTTTCTAATTGGAGAACACGATGAAACGCCTGATCTCGACAGCCGGCGCGGCCGTTATGGCGGCTTCCCTTCTCGCGCAGGCGACGAAGGTCGATTTCGAAAAGGATCAGGCCGGCGCGCTGCCCGCCGGTTGGACCGCGACTCAGACCGGCAGCGGCTTCGCGAAGTGGACGATCGAGCAAGACAGCACCGCGCCGAGCGGCCCCAATGTCCTGAAGCAATCGGGCGTCGCAATGTATCCCGTGTGCTTCAAGAACGACGCGAATCTCAAGGACGGCTTCGTTGAAGTGAAATTCAAGTCGATCTCCGGCAAGGAGGATCAGGCGGGCGGCGTGGTCTGGCGGTTGAAGGACGCGAACAACTACTACGTGGCGCGGGCCAATGCGCTCGAAGACAACGTCACCATCTATCACACCATCAACGGCAGGCGCACCGAGAAGAAGCGGACGAATATGAAGGTGGCGCCCAATGTCTGGCACACGCTGCGGGCGGACTTTGCCGGCAATCACTTCACCGTCACGTTCGACGGCAAGAAGGCCATCGAGTGGGACGACGAAACGTTCAAGGACGCGGGAAAAGTCGGCGTCTGGACGAAGGCCGACTCGGTGACCGAGTTCGACGATTTTTCGTACTTCGGAAAGTAGGGCGCATGCGGCGCGCGAATCTCATCGCCGGCGCAATGCTTCTGACCGCCTTCGTCGCGTGCCAAGGCAAGCCATCGTCGCACGCCTCCACCGGAGGCGCGGGCGGCCGCAGCGTGGTCGTGTACTCGTCGGCGGACAAGGAATTCGCGGAGCTCATCTTCCGCGCGTACGAACAGAAGACCGGCGTCAAGGTGCTGCCGCTGTACGACACGGAAGAAACCAAGACGGCGGGTGCCGGGGCCGACGATCTACGTCACTCATCAGGCGGAGGACGCGCGGAATCTGGCGGAGCGAGTGGTGACGCTCGATGGCGGCAAGCTGGCCGTCAGCGATCATCCCTGGACCGAGGAAACGTAAAGCCGGCCTTAATCCTAAGAGCGCGTTGCAGAATTAGCCGAACGCGGGTGGCGCCGAACGGGGCGCCCCCCCCGGCGCGGAGCCCCGGTCCCGGATTCAGTGCTTTTGGGGCGAGCACCCCGGGGTCCCCGCCGCGTGTTTCCCAACGCGGTGGGGTGGCTGGGAGGGGCTGTTCGGCGTCAGGACCCGTGCCGCTAATTCTGCAACGCATTCTAAGAAAGCGTCTCGCGCCGTACCTGGTCCGCGATTTCGTCGCGGTAGGCCTGCAGCTTCGCGCGCAACTCCGGTCGCGAGTTCGCCAGAATCGCGACGGCGAGCAGACCCGCGTTCGCGGCGCCTGACGGACCGATCGCCACGGTCGCGACGGGAATGCCCTTCGGCATCTGCACCGTCGAGAGCAGCGAGTCGAGACCATTCAGCGTGGAGCTCTGCATCGGCACACCAATCACGGGAAGAATCGTGTGCGCCGCGACGACGCCCGCCAGGTGCGCCGCGCCGCCGGCGCCGGCGATGATGACTTCCATCCCACGGCCGATGGCGCCGGAGACGTACTCGGTGACCAGGCCCGGTGTGCGATGCGCCGACATCACGCGGCTTTCGTGCGCCACGCCGAACTTGGTGAGCATCTCGGAGGCCTGGCGCATGGCCTCCCAGTCCGACTTGCTGCCCATGAGAATGCCGACGAGGGGTGTTGTCATTGTTGTGGCTGGTGGCTGGTGGCTGGAAAATAATACCGCAATCCCGGAAGCGGACATCTTCTCCTGTGGCGTCCGGCTCTAGCCGGACGTAAAATCGCCGCTTATGAAACGCGCGCTACTCCCGCTCGTCGTTCTCCTCGCGGCGCTAACCGCGCGCACGGCGGCGCAGGCGCCGAGAATCGAAGTCCAGTACACGCAGTTCACGCTGCCCAACGGTCTCACGGTAATCCTCCACGAGGATCACAGCGTGCCGATCGTGACGGTGAACATGTGGTACCACGTCGGCTCGGCGCGCGAGCGCACCGGCCGCACGGGCTTCGCGCATCTTTTCGAACACCTGATGTTCATGGGTTCGGGACACGTCAAGCCCGGACAGTTCGACGAATGGCTCGAAGCGGCCGGCGGCGACAACAACGGCTCGACCGAAAACGATCGCACTAACTATTGGATTAATGTCCCGTCGAGCGCGCTCGAACTCGCGCTGTTCCTCGAGTCCGATCGCATGGGCTATCTGCTCGACACGATGACGCCCAAGACCGTCGACGCGCAGCGCGACGTCGTCAAGAACGAGCGGCGGCAGAGCTACGAGAACAGGCCGTACGGGCTCGCCGAGCCGACGATCGGCGAGATGCTGTATCCCGAGGGCCATCCGTATCACTGGCCGGTGATCGGCTACATGCCGGATCTGACGGCCGCGAGCCAGGAGGACGTCGTCGCGTTCTTCACGAAGTACTACGCGCCGTCGAACGCGAGCCTCGTCGTCGCTGGCGATATCCAGACGGCCGCGGCGCGCGCGCTGATCGAGAAGTGGTTCAGCGACGTGAAGGCCGCGCCCGCGCCGGAGCCGATGCCGAAGCCGACCGCCGTCCTGACCGGCGTGCAGAAGAAGACGATGACGGACAAGGTCCAGCTGCCGCGGATCTATCTCGCCTGGCTGACGCCGCCGCACTTCGCGCCGGGCGACGCGACGATGGACGTCGTCGCGGACATTCTGGCGGGCGGGAAGAACTCGCGGCTGCACAAACGGCTCGTCTACGACATGCAAATCGCGCAGAACGTGTTCGCGAACCAGCAGTCGCAGGCGCTGTCGTCATCGTTCCAGATCGTCGCCACGGCGAGGCCGGGACACACGGTCGCGGAGCTGCAGACGGTGATCGACGAAGAGATCCAGAAGCTGCAGCGCGAGGCGCCGACGGCGCACGAGTTCGAGCGATCAATCAATACGATCGAGGCGTCGTTCTACAACCGGATGGAGCACGTCGGCGGCTTCGGCGGCAAGGCCGATCAGCTGAACGCGTACTTCACCGAGACCGGCCATCCGAACTGGTTCAACGAGGATCTCGCGCGGTACCGCGCGTTGAAGGCGGACGACATCCGCGCCGCCGCCGCGCAGTTCCTCCCGCTCGACAAGCGCGTCGAGCTCGTTGTCGAGCCTGAGAAGCCGTAGGCAGACGAAGATTAGGTAGCCACAGAGCTCACGGAGACACAGAGATTGATCGGGAGGCACATGTTCGACGCGGCGCCGCGAAGCGGCGGTTCAGCCTGCATCGCAGGCTGCCCGCGTCGAACATCTCTTCGGTCCGCTCCGTGACTCTGTGCCTCTGTGGCCCATTCCCCTCTGTGTCCTCTGTGTCCTCTGTGTCCTTTGTCGTTCCGCAGACAACGAAATGACAACCTCCATGCGTCGATGCATCACTCCACTCGTTCTCCTGCTGGGCACGGTGCTCTCGGCACAGGCGCCCGATCGCAGTCATCCGCCGCAGCCGGGGCCGGCGCCGGCGCTGCACATGCCGCCGATCCAGAAGCGCGCGCTCTCGAACGGGCTGCCGGTCTGGATCGTGGAACTGCATGACGTGCCGGTCGCGCAGATCAACCTGCTGGTCTTCAGCGGCAGCGCCGACGATCCACCGGGACGCTTCGGCGCGGCGAGCCTCGCCTCGGCGATGCTCGAAGAGGGCGCGGGCACGCGCTCGGCGCTCGAGATCGCGGATGCGATCGATTTCCTCGGCGCCGATCTCTCGGCGGGCAGCGGCATCGACTCGACGGCAGTCCGCCTCCACGTGCCGGTCGCGCGCCTGGCCGATGCGCTGCCGATCATGGCGGACGTCGCGCTGCGGCCGGCGTTCAAGAGCGAAGAGCTCGACCGGCTCCGCCAGCAGCGGCTGACGCAGATGATCCAGGGCCGCGACGATCCGCAGACGATCGCGAGCACCACGTTCCCGCGCGTCCTCTACGGACCGCGGCATCGCTACGGCACGCCGATCGGCGGGACGGCTGAAACGATCAAGACGTTCACGCCAGACGACCTGCGCGAGTTCTACTCGTCGACCTTCCGTCCCGACCGCGCGACGATTCTCGCCGTCGGCGATCTGACGCCGGACAACGTGATGCCGCTTCTCGAGAAGAGCTTCGGCGTCTGGAAAGCATCCGGCGCCGCCGCGCCGAAGCAGACGATTGCCGCCGTTGACCAACCGGCCGAGCGGCAGATCTACCTGGTGGACAAGCCTGGCGCCGCGCAGTCGCAGATCCGCATCGGCTGGATCGGCGTGCCGCGGTCCACGCCGGATTACTTCCCGCTCGTCGTCATGAACACGATCCTCGGCGGTTCGTTCAGTTCTCGCTTGAATATGAACCTGCGCGAGCAGCATGGCTACACGTACGGCGCTTCCTCGCAGTTCGATATGCGCGCCGCCGCCGGACCGTTCTCCGCGGCCGCGGGCGTGCAGACCGACAAGACCAGGGAATCGCTGACGGAGTTCTTCAACGAGCTGAATGGAATTCTCAAACCGGTTCCGGCCGAAGAGCTGTCGCGCGCGAAGAACTACGTCGCGTTGCGGTATCCCGGCGGATTCGAGACCACCGGCGACGTCTCACGTCAGCTCGAGAACGCGCTCGTTTTCCACCTGCCGGACAACTACTTCTCCACCTACGTGCAGAACATCCAGGCCGTCACCGCCGCCGACGTGCAGCGCGTCGCGCGGAAGTACATCGCCCCCGGCCGCTTCGCCGTCGTCGTCGTCGGGGATCAGAAGGCGATCGAAGCGGGAATCCGCTCGCTGAATCTCGGGCCGATCAATATGATGACGATCGACGAGGTGTTCGGCCCCAAACCGTAAGTGGCTGGTGGCTGGTGGCTGGAAAAGACGTCGCGTGAGCCTCAGCCGAGCGGAATAAACGAACGTGATCGTCCATCACTCGCCGGGCTCGAGCGCGTCAATGTCGGCGATGCGCTCTGCCGGCGGCCGCGAGAGCCAATAGCGAAGCGCCGGCCGATCGCGGCGCTCCTCCTCGAACGAGGTCACGCGAACCACGCGCTGCAGTCGAAATTCCATCGCTGGGAGACTCAGTATAGCGCCGACGCGAGCAGTCCATCGGGGTCGCTGGTCCAGAGAACGACGTAGCCGGGCGCGTAGACGACGACGCGTCCGTCGTTCTGCACGACCAGGTACGAGCCGGGATGACTGCCCGAGCCGGCGCTCCACACTTCCGATCCGTCCGCGTCGTACACGACGAAGTCGCCGCCGGCGTCCATGATCGCGCGCCCCGCCGTCTCGCCTTCCGTCCCGCTGCTCCATACGCGGACGCGATCCGGCCCGTAGAGGACCAGGTCGCCGTCGCGCTGATAGACGAGCTGGAATCGCCCGTCAGGCGATCGCACCGATTGATCCGGCGCCAGGCCCCGTCCCGTATCGATCGACGGATAGACGATGTCGCCGTTCGCGATCACCTTGCTGATGGCGTACATGAACGTCAGCGGCCGATCGTCGGGCACGATGATCGACGGTCCCTCGAGCCAGCTCGAGTAGTCGTACAGATCCGCGACGAGACCCTTCACGCGATACGCGTTCGCTTGTAACGTCACGGCGTCGAACCACCCCTGATCGTCAAACGACGTCGCGACGCTCGCGCCCCACAGAATGAGTCCGAAGCCCAGGCCGGCGGCGTGCGCGCGATCCTTCAGCGACACCAGCGGATCGACGTCGAGCGCGCGGGCCCAGTCGTGATCGACCTCGATGTAGTCCACCGCCGGCGTGCCGTTGCAGCACCCGAGCGCATCGATCCACGCGCCGAGCGCGCGATCGTCCTGCGTGGGAAACGGCTCGATGTCGACGATGCGCGCGTCCGGGTACCTGGCGCGGATCAAATCGGCGAACGCGCGCGTTTGATTGATGGCGTAGTCCACGTCGCCCGCCACCATCCCGCTCACGACGGCGTGGAGCGGCTCGTCGAGAAAGAAGACGCCGATGCGCGCGCCGTTCTTCACCATGCGGTCCCACAGCGTCCGCCCCGCCCTGAAGCAGCCACGCGCCGACCTGCAGTCCGCGCCGGGCTTGAGCACGCCCACTTCGAGTCCGATCGTGATCCCGACGGTCGCCAGGTTCGAGAAACACGTCCGCTGTTCCCCGTCGGTCATCATGTTGACCGACCAGTCCGCGTTCGCCAGAAACGTCGTCCGGCTGCCCACGGTCGGCCACGACGCGAGATTGAGACACGCCGTCTTGAACGTCGACCGCCTGGCGCCGTACGACTCGAGATGTTCGGTGGGCTTGAGGCTGAGGGCTGTCGCGGTCTGCGTGACGCTGACGTCAATGCCCGCAATCGTGACGGTCGCGGATCGCGTGGCGCCCGTGATGTTTGGACGGACGCTCCAGTCGACCGCGCTGGTTCCCTTGCGCGTCTTGGCGGACAGCGCGATCCATCCAGCATCGCCGGTGTCGATCGTCCACGCGCACTTGTTCGACGCGGCCGTGACCGTGACACGGCCGCTCCCGCCGGCGCCGCCGGCGGTGATCACCGCCGGGGACACTTGGTCCTGACAGGCGTTTGCAGGCTGCGCGACCACCGCGCGGGCGCCGAACACGAAAGCGGCAGCAATGAGGGCTCGTGCGATGTATTTCCCTACCCGCCTCACCTGCCCCACCCGCCCTCCCTGCTCATGCCGGGTCCAAAAGGACCCGGCCTACGTACCCGGCCTACGTACCCGCGCCGGGTCCAAAAGGACCCGGCCTACTCCTCACCCGGCTTACTTCTCGCCCGCGGTCGGCGCCGTCGATCCGCTCTTCACGTACTTCGCGTACCAGGCGAGGTAGCGCTCGTAGCGATCCTTGACGTAGCTCGGCCGGCTGATGCCGTGGTTCTCGTTGGGATAGATGATCAGCTGCGTGTCGATGTTCAGGCTGCGCAGCGCCTGGTACATCTGCTGCCCGCCCTGCACCGGGACGTTGAAGTCGCGCTCGCCGCCGAGGAACAGCGTCGGCGTCTTGATGCGATCGGCGTGCAGGAACGGATACGAGATCTTCTGATACGTCTCCCACGCCTTCGGGTCCCACGGCGGGCCGATCTCGTAGTCGTACTGAATGATGTATTGATCCGTTCCGTAGAACGCGACGGTGAACGCAGTGCCCGCGCCGCTCGTCGCGGCCTTGAACCGCGTGTCGCTCGCGATCATGTAGTCGGTCAGGATGCCGCCGTAGCTCCAGCCGCCGACGCCGAGCCGCGCGGGATCGGCGATGCCCATCTTGATCACGGCGTCGACGCCGGCCTCGAGATCGTCGACTTCGTAGTGGCCCCAGTCGGCGGCGATCGCCTTCGAGAATTTCGCGCCGCGGCCCGAGCTTCCGCGGTAGTTCACGTTGAGCACGGCGTAGCCGTTCGCCGCGAACCACTGACGCTCGAAGCTGAACGTGTGCTGATCCTGTCCGTTCGGCCCGCCGTGAATCCGCAGCAGCATCGGAATCTTCGTCCCCGCCACGTACCCGGGCGGCGTCGTCAGCAACGCGTGGACATCGGTGCCGTCCTTGCTTTTGGCGCTGATCTCTTCCGTCTTCCCGAACTGCAGCTCGCTGAATAGCGCGTCGTTCTGATGCGTGAGCGGTTGGAACTTCATCTTGCTGCCCACGACACTGGCGGAATAAATCTCGTTGGGATGTTGATCGTCGCCCGAGATCGCCACCGCGCACGATTCCGCGCTATGACGCTGGCCCAGGACGATCGGCTTATCAGTGATCGCCACAGCGCCTCCCGCGCCGACCGGAATGCGCGCGCCGTAGGCGGACATATCATCGGTCACGATGGCGTAAATATTCTTGCCATCCGCGCCCCACCGGGGCTGCGAAACGCCGCGGTCGAGAGCCTCGCTCGACGCAACGCGCTGCGGTGGCGTGGAACCATCGGCTGCAACGATCGTGAGATGCTCCATGCCGTACGCGCCGTACTTCTTCTCGTCGCCCTCGAGAAACGCGATCCGCTTGCCGTCGAGACTCCACTCGACGCGGCCGCGGCCGCCATGGCTCGTGATCGGCGTCAGTGCCTTTTCTGTTGATCCGGGCTTCGCATCGGCGACGAACAGCTGGCTCGACGGCTCGCGATCGGGATCGGGATTGCGGTTGCTCATGAAGGCGACGCGCGATCCGTCCGGCGACCACGACGGCCCCGATTCGTCGACCTTGGCGTTGGTGAGGCGATCGAGCTTCTTCGACTCGATGTCGAATAAATAAATAAAGGTGTGCCGGTCCGACAGCAGATAACCCTGACCGTCCTGCTTGTACTTGTAGCGATCGATCACGATCGGCTTCGGGACGTTGTTGTTGCCACGCCCGCCGTTTCCACCGGCTGCCGCACCGGTGCCGCCGCCTGCCGGAGCTGTACCTGCCGCGGGCGCGTCCGCGGTTTCGGGATCGGGATCGCCGACGACGAGCGCGAGGCGCTTCGAGTCGGGCGACCACTCGTATCCCTGCAGGCGTCCCTTGACCTCGGTCAGCTGAAACGCCTCGCCGCCGCTCCGGTCGAGCAGCCACACCTGATTGCCGCGCGCCTTGCCGGGCCGCGACGATGTGAACGACAGATAGCGGCCGTCGGGGCTGAACTTCGGAGTGGACTCGCTGTCCTGACTCGACGTCAACTGCCGCTCGTTCTGTCCGCCGATGTCGACGGTCCAAATGTGTGTGACGGTCTTGTCTTCCTTGACATCCGTCGTCTGGACCGTGAAGGCCACCGACTTGCCGTCAGGCGCGCATTGCGGATCGCGCACGTCTTTCATCTTCGCGAGATCGTCGAGCGACAGCGATCGCTTGGCGGTCTGCGCCGGAAGTAGAGCTACCGACGAGAGCGTGATCGCGAGCGCGAAGAAGAAACGGGGGAACAACGTTCGCATGACCAACTCCTGGTCCGGCTGACGCCGGACACTACGGCTCATCGCCCTTCCAACCACCAGCCACCAGCCACGAGCCACCTATTTCCCATCCACCGAAAACGCAAGCAGCACATTCCCATTCAGCCCGCCCCACTGGGCATAGCCGGATGTCGTTAACAGGACGCCGTTGGCGATCGCGGGGCCGCCGACGTCAATCGAGCCGCCGCGCGCCTTCGATCCGTTGACCGTCGTGTACTCCTGCGCGGTGTCGAAGTCCCACACGATGTGGCCGTCGCGCGTCGAGTAGCCGCGCATGTGGCCGTCGACGGATCCGGAGAAGACGATACCGTCGATCACCGAGGCCGGCGCGGACTGCGCGGGGCTGCAGCGCGGGCGATCGCCGCATCCGGGAATCGGCACGTGCCACGCCTCTTTGCCGTCCGACAACTTGAGCGCGAACAGACCGCCGCCGATCGCGCCGTTGGGCGTCATCCCGTTGATGTCGAGCGCCGCCTGCTTGAACGCGATGTCCGACAGCGGCACGTAGATGTTCTGCCCGTCCGCGGCCGATCCCCACTCGACGCCGCCGAGTGCGCCGCCGCGGCCGATCCGCGTGGCCCAGCGGAGCTTTCCGCCGTCATCCGGGTCGAGGGCGTGCACGACGGCCGACTTCTGGCCGATGACGAGCGCGCGCGTTCCGGACGGGAGCGTCACCAGTATCGGCGGCGACCCGAAGTCCACGTCGGGCCCGCGCGAATCTGGACAGTTGGTCGAATCGGCGGCGCCGCAGGCGAGGTTGAACGCGTCGCCCTTCGTCATCTGCTGCGCCCACTTGATCGCGCCGGTCTGGAGATCCATCGCCATGATCGCGTCGGACGTCTCCGCCGGCGGATCGGAATAGCTGTCGCCCGTCGCGACGTAGAGCACCTGCGCCTTCTCGTCGATCGTCGGCGACGACCAGATGGCCGCGCCCGACGGCCCGAAGAACTGTGTGCCGACCTGGTTCTTGCGCCGCGCCACCGGCGCCTCGGGGATCGCGAATGTCTTCCACGCGACCTCGCCGGTGGCCGCGTCGAGCGCGACGACGCTGCCGCGGAACGTGCAGCACGGGTACTGGGGCGAGGCGCCGATCACTTCCTCGACCGACGACACGGGCACGTACACGCGGCCGCGATAGAACTTCGGCGTCCCCGTGACGCGGGCGACGATATGCGGATCGACTCTGCGCTTCCAGCGCAGCGCGCCGGTCGCGACATCGACGGCGTACACGTTGGCCGCCACGTCGCCGAAGAAGGCGAGGCTCGATCCGCCGGCGTCGCCGACGTCAACGGCGGTGCGCACCATGGCGCCGGCGTCGAACGTCCAGTACACACAGCCATCGCGCAGGCTCAGCGAGTAGATGCGGCCCGTGACGCTGCCGACGAACACACGGTCGCCGACGACGCTCGGCTGGACTGCCGCGGAAGCGTCGCCCGAAAACGCAAACGCCCATTTGAGCTTCAACTTCGAAACATCGTCTGCCTTGAGATTCGGGGCGCGCTGGAAACGATCGTTCGCGAGCGAGAGGCCCCATCCAGACCAGTTGGGCGCGTTGGCTGACGCGGCGGGCGCGGGCGCCGCGCACATCTTGAGCGGCGGCGGCGCCGGCGTCTCGCCGATCGCCTTGCCGGAGAGAAACGCCGCGAGGGCGCGCCGCTCCGCCGCGGTCCGTTCGGCGCCCTGGACGCGCATCGAGCCCGTCTCGAGCGCGGCGACGATCGCTTCGGGCGCCAGTTGCGTGAGCGCGAGCCGCGCGGGCGTGCGCGGCTGGCCCGCGTCGTGGCACCGCGCGCAGTACTGCGCGTAGAGCGCCCCGCCGTCCTGCGCGAGCGCCGGCGGCGCGAGGCCGAGTATGAAGAGGACGCAGGTGACAGCCCGCATAAAAGAGCCTCCCGAAGAGATGCTTGAAACGCGCGGATTATACTAGCTTGATCTGATGAGTCATCGACTGCAGCTTCTCGTACCAGAGGCACTCGATCGCCGAATCCGCATGGCCGCGCGCCGGCCTGGCCTGTCCGCGGGGGCGTGGGTGCGCCAGGCGATCGACCAGGCCCTTCAGAAAGATCGCCAGGGCGATCCGTTGGACCAGCTCGGCGCGCCGACCGGCGACATCGAGCAGATGCTCGCCGAAATCGAGGCCGGGCGAGGCTGACGGTCGTCGTCGATTCGAAATGTACCGATGCACATCTGCCCGACGATTCTGCCCGTCGCACTGGCGGACACAGACCGCGCCAAGACCTTGCTGGGTTCGTCGCGAGGGATCAGCGTGCGAGATGCCGTTCATGCGGCGGTCATGCTGAACCACGACGTCTCCAAGATCGCGACCTTCGACGCGGGCTTTGACGCGATCGCGGGCGTACGCCGCGTGGCGTTGCGTTAGTCGGTCCCACGCGCGGGCAGGGCGATCGTGCCCTGCGCCACGGCGCAGAGCCGCTCCTGTCCGTCCCGCACGACGAACACGTCGCACCGGCACACTGCCTGCGTCTTGCCGGCGGAGACGACGAGCGCGCGCGCGATCAGCAGGTCGCCGATTGCCGGCCGCAGGTAGTTGATCTTGAACTCCGACGTCACCACGCCGGTGCCGAGCGCCGCGGCGCCGGCGATCGTCAGTGTATTGTCGGCCGCGTAACACAGGACGCCGCCGTGCACGAAGCCGTGCTGCTGCTTCAGGTCGTCGCGGATCGGCACACGCAGTTCGGTGTGGTCGGCGCCAATCGCGACGAGTTCCGCGCCGAGGAGCGCGCTGAACGGCTGCGACGCCACGGCGCGCCTGGCGCCGGCAAGGAGATCGGCTGCGTTGTGTTCCATCGATCCCGATGTTACCCCCGAGCCCTTCCCACCCGCCCTTCCTGCCTTTCCCGCCCCTCCCTGCCCTGCAATCCCCCATATCCAAGGAGCGGTCCATGCACGCCATCCGGCCCACCCGTCTCGTCGCCATCGCTGGGCGGCTGCTCGCGCCCTCGCTCGGCGCCCAGGCTAGTTAAGTCAGCAGCGATGTTGCATTT
This sequence comes from Acidobacteriota bacterium, assembly GCA_016195265.1. Taxonomy (GTDB): domain Bacteria; phylum Acidobacteriota; class Vicinamibacteria; order Vicinamibacterales; family CAVVIG01; genus SRVP-36. Next base: position 166,846 of record JACPZW010000027.1, read on the forward strand.
CGTTGACCTACGGCTGCTGGTAGTAAGGGCCTAACCGCCGATAGATTCGGTGGTTGTGGTCCGCGTCAGCCATCTCACCAAGCGCTACGGACAGCTCACCGCGCTGAGCGACGTGTCCTTCTCGATCCGCCCGGGCGAAGTATTGGGCGTGATCGGGCCGAACGGGTCCGGCAAGACCACGCTCTTCGAGTGTCTCGCGGGCGTTCTGCCCGCCGACGCGGGCACGGTCGCGGACGAAGCGCGGACGCTGGCGCCGGGCGACCGCTGTTCGGTCCTCTTCTACCTCCCTGATGCGATCGCGCCGTGGCCGGCACAGCCGGTCCGCTGGGCGCTCGATTACACGGTCGGATTTTTCGGCGGCCGGCTCGACGCGCTCGACGACGTCGTCGCGCGCTTCGATCTCGACTCCATCCTCGACTCCCCCATCGGCGCGCTGTCGAAAGGACAACGCAAGCGCGCGCTGCTGGCGATGAGCCTGCTGACGCCGCAGCCGGTGCTGCTCGCCGACGAACCGTTCGACGGACTCGACCTGCGCCAGACGCGCGAGGTCGCCGACGCCTTGCGCGCGCACGTCGCGGGCGGACGCACGCTCGTGCTGTCGATCCATCAGATCGTCGACGCGGCGCGCATCTGCGATCGCTTCGTGCTGCTGAGCGGCGGATGCGTCCGCGGCGAGGGCACGCTGGCCGAACTCTCGGCGATGGCCGCCGTCCGCGGCGCCGCGCCGCACGATCAGAGTCTCGAAGAGGTGTTCCTTGCGCTTACCTGAGAAGACAGGAACCGCCGAGAACGCGAAGAGCGCAAAACGAAATGTCTTCTCCGCGAGCTCAGCGCGCGCGGCGGTTGCTTTTCTGTGGCTGCTCGACAAGGAATGGCGCGAGCTGCTGTCGTCGCGCGCCTGGTGGGTGCTGCTGCTGCTCATCGGTCCGCTCGTCGGCGTCTCGTTCATCGGCGTCGTGCGGACGTACGCCGAGGCGAGCGGTTTGAACGGGACCGCGGCAGGCGTCGGCGAAGCGTTCTCGCCGCTCGTCGGCGTCTGGGCGCCGACCTTCAGCGCGTGCGAGCTGGCGGCGGCGTTCCTGCTGCCGTTCGTCGGCATCCGCCTTGTGTCCGGAGACAAGCAGAGCGGCGCGCTGAAGATCGAGCTGCAGCACTCGATGTCCGCGCTCGCGCGCATCGCCGCGAAGGCGCTCGTGCTGCTCGCCGGCTGGTGCCTCGCGTCGGCGGCGCCGCTGGTCGCCGTGATCCTCTGGAAGATGTACGGCGGCAGCGCGTACGCGCCCGAGCTCGTCACGATCGCGCTGGGCCACGTGCTGAACGCGGGACTGACGATCGCGCTCGCGGCCGCGACGGCGTCGCTCACCGATCATCCGTCGACGGCGGCGATCCTCACGCTGAGCGTCACTGTCGGAACGTGGATTCTGAATTTCATCGCCGCCGTGCAGGGCGGCGTGTGGGAACGCGCGGCCGGCTACACGCCAACGGCGATGGTGGCCGAGTTTCAGCACGGCCTCATCCGCCTCGACGTCGTCCTGATCGCGATCGCGCTCATCAGTACGGGCCTCGCGCTCGCCGCGTTGTGGATGCGGCTGGGCGTGCCGGCCAGGCGCCGGACGTCCGAATCGCTCGCGCTCGCCGCGGGAGCGACCGCCGTCGTCATCGCGTGCACGTTCGCGACGCCGAGCTGGGACACGTCGGAGAACCGGATGAACTCGTTCCCCGAAGCCGACGAGACCGCGCTGGCGTCGATTCGCGCGTCGCTCCACATCGAAGCGCACCTGGCGCCCGAAGATCCGCGACGCGTGGACCTCGAGCGCCGCGCGCTGTCGAAGCTGCGCCGCGTCCTGCCGAAGACGACGGTGCAGTACGTGTCGGCGACGTCGATCGGGTTGTTCGAGCAGAGCGCGCCGCACTACGGCGAGATCTGGTACGACCTCGGCGGCAAGCGTGAGATGAGCCGGTTGACAACGGCCGAGGGCGTTCTCGAGACGATCTACGCGCTCGCGGACGTCAAACCGCCGATTGAAAATGACGCGGAGATCTTTCGGGGGCATCCGCTCGCGGTGCAGCCGAAGGGCGCCGCCGCGGTCTTCTATAGCATCTGGCCGGCGTTGATCGTCGCCGTCGGATTTCTGGTTCGCAGGAGACACGCATGAATGCACCGATGGCTTCAGGCGGGTCCAAAAGGACCCGCCCTACAATCGAACGCGGCAGGACCCGCCCCACATCCGCTGCATCCGCGATGGCGCGTCCTGCATCCGCGCTCGCGCTCGCCGCTCTCGCCCTCGTGTGCGTTTCCGTGCGTGCGGCCGACATCAAAGTCGATCTCAGCAAGGAACAGGTCGGCCGGACGCCGGTGACGTTCGAGCCGATGGTCGGGACGTGGGTCGTCGTTCAGGATGGCCCTGACAAGGCGATCATGGTCGACGGCCGGCCGTGGGTGGCGAGCAAGGACAACCCGACGAAGTTGCTCATCGAGAGCGCGCGCCGGCTCTACGGGGCCAACAACGAAGAGCTGATGGACAACGCGAAACAGTTCGCGTACTACCCCGTCGCCGTGCTCAGGAGCGTGGATAACTTCACCAACGGCACGATCAGCCTGAAGTTCAAGACGATCGCCGGCGACGCCGACCGCGCGTCCGGCATTCTCTTCAACGTGAAGCCGAACGGCGACTGGCTCGCAGTCCGCTACAACGATACCGAGAACAACGTCGCGCTCTGGGAATTTCACAACGGCATCCGGAGGAACATGCGGTTCAGCGATCGCGCGAAGAAGTTCACGCCCGATCGCGCGACGTACCACGAGCTGAAGCTGACGGTCGACGGCGCCGATCTGAAGACGTGGCTCGACGGCGAGCTTGCGCTCGAGTACACGCTCGGTTCGACGCCGGGCCCTGGCCGGGGCGGGGCGGCGCCGAACCCGGATCTGATTCCAGCAAACAACGCGGTCCTGCGTCCCCCGGTCGTGGGCAAGGTGGGACTGTGGGCCAAGACCGATACAACCAGCTACTTCAAGGATTACGTGGTGGTTCCTTTCCTTGCGGTTCCTGCGTTTGCGCAATCGCCGAACACGGCGACTCTCTTTGTCATTGTTGTCGATCAGACCGGCGCCAGGGTCTCTGGCGCGCAGGTGTCGGTCGTCAATTCCGCGACGGGCTCACTGCGTGAAGGTCTGGCGAGCGCCGACGGATCGCTGACGCTGCCCGCGCTTCCAGTCGGCGGCACGTACGCGATTACCGTCACCAAGGCCGGCTTCAGATCCGAGGCGCTGAAGGGCGTCGAACTGCGCGCGGGCGAGACCGCGGCCGTGCACGTGAAGCTCGTCGCCAGCGGCGGCGCAAGCGAAGTCACGGTGTACGGCACGACGCGGGGCGTCCGGACCGATCCCGAGCTCGGCGTCCGGCTCGACGCGGGTCGGATCGAGCAGACGCCGCTGCTCGGCCGCAAGATCTCTTCCGTCCCGCTGCTCAACGCCGCGTTCCGCAACGCGAAGGGCACCGGCGACATCTTCATGAACTCGGTCTACGTCGTCACCGGCGCCGGCGGACGGCGGGAAGCGGACTTCGTCGTCGACGGCGCGAGCGGCGACGAGCCGTGGGGCCGCCAGACGATGTTCTCGACGATTCCGGTCGGGGCGGTGCAGGAGATGAACATTATGTCGCGCGCATTCTCGGCCGAGTTCGGCTGGACCGCGAGCGCGGGCATCAACATCGTCACGAAGTCCGGGTCGAACGACACGCACGGCGACGCGCTCCTCCTCGGACGGCCGGGCAGCCTGCAGTCGACGACGTTCTCGGCCGATCAGCAATGTCCGGATTCGATTTCGACGTGCGTCGTGCCGACCGCCAACGGTGCTGCAGTCGCGCTCGTCCCGCCGGACATCCCGGATTCGCTCGCGCAGGGATCCTTCGCGCTGGGCGGAGCACTGGTGAAAGACCGGACGCACTACTTCGTCGCCGCCGACTACACGCATCAGGACAGGACCGCGGCGGTCACCTCGCCGCTGGTCGCGTCGGGCACGACGATCGTCGGCAACTACCGACAGGCGCTCGTCAACGGCCGGCTCGATCACAAGATCAACCCGACGAACTCGATACTGGTCCGCTTCAATCTCGATCGCTTCTACGACACGAATCCGCAGGACGCCGTGTCCGGCAACGTGCTGCCGAGCGCCGGCCGCCAGTTCACGCGCCACGCGTGGACCGGACAGATGAATCACACGGCGGTCGCCTCGCCGAGCATGCTCAACGAGGCGCGATTCGAGTTCCAGAGCGCCGATCCGGTGACGGCGTTCGATCCGCTGACGCCATCCACGCAGTACACGCGCGCCGGCTCGCTGCCGTTCACCTCAGGGGAGTCGCGCTTTGCGCACGTGTTCAGCCGCGTCGCGCGGTTCTCGGACACGCTGTCGTGGACGAAGGGCACACACTACGTGCGTCTGGGCGGCAGCATCGCGCAGAACACGTCTGGCGGCGACGGGACGGAGTTCGGCAGCGCGTTCGTCCTCGGCCAGTACACACTGAACGCGACGTCGACGAGAACGATCGATCAGCTGACGCTCGCCGACGTGCAGCGTTACCAGCAGAGCTTCAACTTCGGCGCGGGCACGTACGAGCTCGGCCAGAAGATCTTCAGCGTCTTCGCCCAGGACAGCATCCGCGCGCGCAGCGATCTGACGATCGACCTCGGGCTGCGCTACGACCGCCAGACATTCAGCGACGGGACGAAGAACGTCGCACCGCGCGTCGGATTCGGATGGAATCCTGCCGGCGATCCGAACACGTCCGTCCGCGGCGGCTACGGGCTGTACTACACGATGCTGCGCGCCAACAACGACGCAAGCGTCGATCTCGGCGGGCCGCAGGGCATTTTCACGTATCAGGCGACGCCAGGGCAGACCGGCTTTCCCACGTGCCTGACGTGCACGCCCGTGACGTTCGATCAGAACGCGGCGAGGAACGCACTGCCGGCGAGAAACATCACGACTCGTCCCGGCATGGCGTCGTTCTACCGGCAGTTCTTCGACGTCTCGAAGCTGACCGCCTACAGCAGCGCGACGTGGGTGAACCCGAAGAGCCAGGTCGGATCGATCGGCATCGAGCGCGAGCTGGCGCCGCGCCTCTTCGTCTCGGTGGACTACGTCAAGCAGCACTGGACCGATCTCGATCGCACGGTCGACCTGAACGCGCCATCGCTCTTCGTGCGCACCGCGCCGGGCCAGGTGCGTTCGACTATCGCAGCTGACGCAACGCGGCCCATCGTGCCCGTCAACGGCGGCTTTCGATCGATCAACGTCGTCGAGAACATGGGCGTCGCCGATTACGACGGCCTCCAGACGATGCTCCGGTGGCAGAACGAGCGGACGTTCGTCTCAGTCAGCTACACGCTGTCGTCAGCGACGAACACCACCGAGCCGAACGGCAACGGCGCGGCGCAGCAGGACTTCAATCGGCTCGGCGAGGAAGAGCGCGGGCCGAGCCTGCTCGACCAGCGGCATCGCGCGGTGATCGTCCTGAGCCGGCGGCTGCCGTTCGACGTGACGCTCGGCACGATGACGTCACTGGCGTCGGCGAAGCCGTTCAATCCGACAACTGGTGTGGACAACAACGGTGACGGGAACAACAACGACCGCCCGATCATTAACGGCGTCGTAGCGGGCCGGTACTCCTTCCGCGGCACGCCGCTCTATGACGTGGCGTTCTTCGCCGAGTACAAACTGCAGCTGCCGCCGGGCCGCGCGATCACACTGCGCGCGGAAAGCTTCAACGTGTTCAACCGCGCGAACATTCTGGCGCGCAACGGCACCTACGGCGACACGCCGGCGCCGCTCGAGACGTTCGGCCAGGCGACGCCGGGGTTGGCCGCCACCGATCCAGGGCGAATGGTGCAGGTGCAGGTGCGGTTCAGTTTCTGAGAAAGGCATGTAGGCCGGGTCCTTCCGGACCCGGCTGATCAGGCGGCTGATCGGGCGGGTCCAAAAGGACCCGCCCTGCACTTATCGATACACTGTCATCCGTGTTGTCAGACATCGAGTTGCCAACTGCGATCGACGTCTCGTCCGTCGTCGGACTCATCGCCATCGGGATCTTCACCGCGCAAATTCTGCTGGGCCTGCTGCTGTCGGTCGGCTACAACCCGGTCCGGAAGTTTCCGCGCCGGCGCGTCAAACTCTTCACGTTCCACAACTGGCTTGGGTACATCGGCCTTGCGACGGCGTTCACGCACCCGCTGATCCTGCTGTTCTCGGCGACGGCGGGATTCCGGCTGTTCGACATCCTCGTCCCGATCTGGTCGCCGACGCAGCCGTTCGAGAACACGCTCGGCGCGATCGCCTTGTACCTCGTCGCGTTCGTGGTGATCACGTCCTACATCCGCCGCCTGTACGCGCACCACACGTGGAAGCGGCTGCACTACACGGCCTACGCCGCCGCGGCCGTTTTCTTTCTTCACGGCGTCCTCGCGGATCCGAACCTGAAGAATCAGCCGGTGGACTGGATTGACGCGGAGAAGGTGTACGTAGAGGCGTGCGCGGTCGCCGTGACCGGCGCGACCGCGATGCGGGTGAGGCTGAAACTCAAAAGTGAAAAGAGAAAACTGAAAAGGATCTAACGGCTCTCACGTTTCACTCTTCCGTTTTACCTTTCAGCCTTCACTTTTCGGTTTTCACTTTTCGGTTTTGAGTTTCTCAGGCAACAGCAGACTCACTATCATTCCAACGCCCACACAAACTACAGCGCCGATGAGGTTATGCCACAGGTACGCGATCCACGGCAGCTCCCACGCGACCGTCACGACCGAAATCAGGCCCGCGACCAATCCGACGAGCGCTCCGGTGGCCGTCGCGCGTTTCGTCAGAATCGCCAGGATGAACACGCCGAGCAGCGATCCGTAGACGAACGATCCGTACCGATTCACCACCTCGATTAACGATCCCTGGTTCGCCGCGTACGTCGCCACGACGCACGCGAACAGGCCCCAGAACACCGTCGCGAGCTTCGACGCCAGAAGGTAGTGCGTCTCGGAGCCCGTCGTGACGAAGTGCCGGCGGTAGAAATCGATGACCGACGCGGTCGCGAGTGCGTTCAGCTCGCCGCCGCTCGCAGACATCGCCGCAGCGAAGATCGCCGCGATCATCAATCCCACCAGGCCCATGGGCATGCGCGTGAGGATGAACGTCGGGAAGACGTAGTTGACATCGTTGTAGCTCGCGTCACCCGTCGCCTGTTTGACGACCCCGGTCGCCTTCGCGCGGATGTCCTTCACGCGCGCGTCGCTCGAGAGAAACGCCTCGCGATCGCCGCGTGTCGCGGCGGCGCGCCTTGCGGCGATCGCGCCGTCGAAATCGCGCTGGATCGCCGCGTACTCGCCGGCCTGCGGGCTCGAGGCGACCGTCGCGTCGTGCACGCGGTTGAAGAGCATCGGCGGCGCCTGGAAGAGATAGAAGACGAACACCAGCACGCCGGTCGACAGAATCAGCAGCTGCAGCGGAATCTTGACGAATGCGCTCATCAGCAGTGACTGCCGCGCTTCATCGATCGACTTCGCGGTCAGATATCGCTGGACCTGGCTCTGATCGCAGCCGAAGTACGACAGCATCAGGAAGAGCCCGCCGATCATTCCCGACCAGAACGTGTAGGTCTCCCGCGGATCGAACGTGAAGTCGATCGCCTGCAGCCGGCCGGTCGCGCCCGCCAGGTGCAGCGCCTGCGACAGACCGACGCTGTGGAAGATGCCGTACAACAAGACGGCGATCGCGCTCGACATTCCGAACACGACGAGGAACATCTGCTTCACGTCGGTCCACGCAACTGCCTGCACGCCGCCGATCGTCGTGTAGGCGATCATCGGCACGCAGATTACGAGCACGGCGGCGGGAATCGTCCACCCGAGGATTGTGGACATCAACACCGCCGGCGCCGCGAGCGCGACGCCGAGCGACGCTGCACGGGCGACGAGAAACAGAAGGCTCGCGAGCGATCGCACGCGGACGTCGAACCGGCGCTCGAGATACTCGTACGCGGTGTAGACGCGCGCGCGCGTGAAGAAGGGCACGACCGTCAGCGAAAGAATGATCATCGCCAGCGGCAGGCCGAAGTAGAGCTGCACGAATCGCAGGCCCGTGAGGTACGCCTGCCCGGTCGTGCCGACGATCGTGACCGCGCTCATCTGCGTCGCCATCACCGACAAGCCGACCGCCCACCAGGGCAGCGATCGATTCGCGAGCAGGTAGCCGTCCACTTTGTCCGTGCCCTTCGAGCGGCGCAGGCCGTCGATGATGACCCAGCCGATGTAAGCGACGACGACGAGCCAGTCGATGAGGTGCATGCGCTAATGGCTGGTGGCTGGTGACTGGTGGCTGGAACGACGGTGGCTGGCGCCTGGAGGCTGGTGGCTGGTGATCACGAGAACATCCGCCCGAAGATCCACAAGAGCGCGAGGATCACGACCTGAAGGACGATGACCTTCACGTACGTGCCGGTCATTGGCGTATCGTGATCGGGTTCAGGGTTCATGGTTCTTGGTTCTAACATTCCGCACTCCGCAATCCGCGTTCCGCAATCAAAGCGCCGTGCTCCGTTCGGCGAGCGTCTTCTCCGCCGCGCCGAGTGCGTCGGTCGTGCGGGTCCACCACGCTTCGTCCTGCTCGAGCTGACGCCGGGCGACGCCGGCGGCGCGCGCGGTTTCCGAGGGCGCTGGCCCGCCGAGCGTCTTGCGCACCTCCACGAAGTGCCGCGCACTCATGATCTCCGCCAGCGCCTGGTCGGTGTACGTGAGCGGCGTCCCGAGCACCTCGCGCGAAACATCGGCCAGGAGCGCCGCCAGCGACTGCTTCGGCTCGCCGTCGCGCGCGGCCATCAGCCGGCTCGCGATCGCGTGCGCCGTGCCGAACGGCAGTCCCCTGTCGCGCACCAGCGTATCCGCCAGCTCGGTGAGCGTCGTCCAGCCGTCGGCGGCGCGCGCCTCGAGGCGGGCGGCGTCGAACTCGGCCGTCTTCATCGCCGCGCCGACCAGCTTCACGGCGCGCGACGCGTCGAGGAACATCGCGAAGACGAGCGGCTGCAGATCGTCTTCGGTGTCCACGATGTCGCCGAACGGCGTGTTGTGGACGCACGTGACGATCGCCTGCGCCTGCCCCAGCGCTTTGCTGGCAATCGCGCGCGCGTGCTCGATAGCGACGGGATTGCGCTTCTGCGGCATGATGCTGCTGCCCTGCACGAAGCCGTCGCCGAGGCGGACGTAGCTGAACTCGGCGCTGCTCCACAGCAGCAGGTCCTGCACGAAGCGGCCGTGGCCGGTCAGAAGAACCGCGGCGACCGAGACGCTCTCGAGCAGGTAGTCCACCGTCGCGATGCTGCCGTACGTGTTGACCGTCGGTCCGCTGAAGCCCAGCAGCTCGGAGGTCAGCTGCCGATCGATCGGAAATCCCGTGCCGGTGATCGCGCACGCGCCGAGCGGATTCCTGTTCGTGCGCTCATAAGCGCCTCGCAGCCGCGCGGCATCACGCTCGAGCTGTTCGATGACGGCCAGCATGTAGTGCGCGACGGTCGTGGGCTGCGCGCGCTGCGTGTGCGTGTGGACCGCGAAGATCGTGGCGCTGTGGCGATCGGCGATCTCCAGCAACGCACGGCGCAGCTCGAAACTCGCCGCCATCAGGCCGAGAATGAATTCGCGCTGGCGCATCCGGTACATCGTCATGTCGATGTCGTTGCGCGACCGCGCGGTGTGCAGGCGGCCGGCCGTCTCCTCGCCGCAGGCGTTGGTGATCAGGCGCTGGACGTAGAAGAACAGATCCTCGCAGGTCCCGTCGTACTTCGCGGCGCGCACCTCGTCTTGCGACACCGAGTCCAGCGCGTCGCGCAGCGCGCGCGCGTCCGCGGCGGACAGGATCCCTTGCGAGGCGAGCATCACGAGGTGCGCGTAGTTGATCGCCATCAGCGGCGAGAGCAGCAGCTCTTTCGCGTCTTCGAAGTTCTCGTTGAGGACGTACGTGACGTATTCCGGGGCGAAGCGCATCAAGAAAGTATATCCGGTAGTGTCCGCCTTCAGGCGGTCCTCAGTCCGTCAATCGGACTTGCACGTCATCGCGGACGACTCTCGTCTCGTGCTTCGTGACGCCAACAACGGGATCCTGGACGAGGACGCCGGTCCGAATCTCGAACTGCCACCCGTGCCACGGACACGTGACGATGCCGTTCCTGACGACGCCTTCGCAGAGCGGACCGCCGCGATGCAGGCAGAGATTGTCGACCGCGTGGAACTCGCCGTCGACGTTGAAGAGACCAACCCACCGATCGTCGACCGTGACCTGGCGGGCCTGACCGGGGGGAATGTCGGCGACGCGCGCCACCGTCACAAACTCACGCACGAATCTCGCAGCTCCGCTTTACTCTTAACTTTTCCCTTTTCACTTTTCAGTTTTAACTTTGACGATGGGATTCTTCCCGGCGACCCATTGATTCCAACCGCCGAGAAGCGCCTTGACCGTCTTCACGCCGCGCTGTTCCAGGATGAGCGCCGCACGGGCGCTCGTGGCTTCGTCCTCTCAGGCGCAGTAGGTGACGACCGTTTTCTTTGTCTTCTCGAGCGACTGCGCGAACTTCTCGAACTCCATGGGCCACGTCATGCGGCCCTCGAGCGGCAGCAGCTGCGCGCCGGGAATGTGGCCCTTGGCAAACGCGTCGGCGTTGCGCGTGTCGACGATAATCACGGTCCTGGCGGCGATCAACTTCTTGAACTGCGCCTGCGTGATCCTGGCGGCGCCGTCCATTCCGCGCGCGTCGCCCTTCTGAGCAAGGACCGGTGCACCGGACGCCGCGGCAAGAGCGATCAGTGCGGCGAGAGCCGCGGCACAACGACCCCGATGCCGCGGAAACGAACGTGAAATGCGCATCCATCTAATATAGCCTCATGTCCGCTCATTCCATCGCCGCGCGCCCGGCCCGCGGCATCGCCGCCTCGCCGCCCGCGGGAAGCGATCCGGACGTCCTCGCGGCGTTTCTGGAAGATGCGGCGCATTTCGCCGGCGGCCACGCCGCGGGCGCCGTCTTCCCGACGACGGAGGCCGATGTGGCGCGCGCGGTCCGCGAAGCACCCACGGTGCTGCCGATCGGCGCGCAGTCTTCGCTAACCGGCGGCGCGACACCGATGGGCGACATCGTGCTCAGCACCCGGCATCTGAATAGCCTCGACATCGCCGGCGACTCGGTCCGCGCCGGGGCCGGCGTGACGATCGCCGAACTCGACGGCGCGCTCGCGCGGGCCGGGAAATGTTATCCGCCGGCGCCGACGTTCACGGGCGCGTTCGTCGGCGGAACCGTGGCGACCAACGCGGCCGGCGCCGCGACGTTCAAGTACGGAACGACGCGCGACTGGATCCGCGCGCTGACGATCGTGCTGGCCAACGGCGACGCGCTCGACGTCGAGCGCGGACACGTGTTTGCGAGCGCGGACGGCTCGTTCGACATCGCGCTCTCCGATCGCATGGCGCGAGTCGCGGTGCCGCGGTACGAGATGCCGCACGTCGCGAAGCTGTCTGCCGGCTACTTCGCCGCGCCGGGGATGGACCTGATCGATCTGTTTATCGGCTCCGAAGGCACGCTCGGCGTCGTGATCGATGTCACGCTGCGCGTGCTGCCGTCGCGCCCCGCGCAATGCCTGGCGTTCGTGCCGTTCGCCGATCGACGTGCGGCGCTCGACTTCGTCGCCGAGCTGCGGCGCGCGGCGCTGGAGACCTGGCGCGGACGCGACCCGAATGGGCTCGACATCTCGGCCATCGAGCACATGGACGCGCGGTGCCTCGCCCTGCTGCGCGAGGACGGCGTCGATCGTCAGTGCGGCGTGACGATTCCGGACGGGACCGCGATCGCGCTGCTCGTCACGCTCGAGCTGCCGCCGGACATGACGTCGGCCCTCGCCTTCGACGAAATCGGCCGCGCACGGGAGGCCGGCGCGCCGGACACCCGGCTGATCCGCTTCTGCCGCGCACTCGATCGAGCAGGCGTGCTGGACGCGGTCGAGATCGCGGTTCCTGGCGATCACGCGCGAGCGGAGCAGCTGCTCGCGGTCCGTGAAGCCGTGCCGGCCGCCGTCAACGCGCGGGTCGGCCGCGCGAAGCACGCCATCGACGCGCGGATCGCGAAGACCGCCGCCGACATGATCGTGCCCTTCGAGCGGCTCGGCGAGCTGCTCACGATTTACGACGCGGAGTTCGAGCGCCGCGGCCTCGACGCGGCGGTCTGGGGACACGTCTCCGACGGCAACCTGCATCCGAACGTGATCCCGCGGTCGATGGCCGACGTCGAGTCCGGCAAGGACGCGATCCTCGCGTTCGGGCGCGAAGTACACCGGCTCGGCGGATCGCCGCTCGCCGAGCACGGCGTCGGGCGCAATCCGGTCAAGCAGCAGTTGCTTCTGGACCTCTACGGACGTGAGGGCATCGACCAGATGCGCGCCGTGAAGCGCGCGCTGGATCCTGATTGGAAGCTCGCGCCAGGCGTGATCTTCCCTCAGCCCTAAGCCCTCAGCCCTTCCACAGTCACCAGCCACCAGCCCCCAGCCCCCAGCCTCCAATGCTATATATAAGGTCCATGCGTCGCGCGCTTCTGGTCCTGATCCTCGCGCTGGCCGTTGTGCCGGTGGCCAACGACGCCTGTTGCAATCTCGATCAGCCGCTCGCATCAGCCCGGACGTCGGCGGGCGATCCGTCCTGCCCGCTGCACGCGGGCGGCGGATCGGGGTCGACCGCGCCTCGTCCGCAACCGGAGACTCCCGGGCGCTGCACGCACGATCTTTCCATCGACCGCGCGGCCCTCGTGAAGACCGTCGTGGTGGCGGCGCCTGTTCTTGCGGCAGCGATCGCCACCGCGCCATCGCCGGCGCGCGTTGCGGTCTTCACGTCGGCCTCTCCCGTCGCGCCGCCGCACACGCTTCCGCGTCGCGGTTCCCGTCCCGACGTTCTGCGCATCTGAGCTAATCCCCAGCAGGCCGGGTCCCGCTTGGACCCGGCATGACCGGCCGGGTTCAGTAGGGCGGGTCCTTTGGGATTCGCCGGATCAGCCGGGTCCGAAAGGACCCGGCCTGCATCCGACGGGACCCGGCCTACATCTGGAGAGCCGTCAGCATGCGTACTCGTGTTCTCGTTTTCTATCTGTGTGTACTCGGCGCCGTCGTCACGGCGCGCGCACAGGACGATCCGCAGCCGGCCGCGCACGACACGGCGGAGCACTCGTCGTCGCCGTGGATGCTGATGTCCGACGGCGTGGTCTTCGCGACGTTCAACCATCAGGGCGGACCGCGCGGCGGCGACGAGTTCAAGTCCACGAACTGGTGGATGGGGATGGCCAGCCGCAACGCCGGTCCCGGCCGCCTGACGCTCACCGGAATGATCAGTCTCGATCAGGCGACCGCGACCTCGCGCGGCTATCGCGAGCTGTTTCAGGTCGGCGAAATCTACCAGGGGCAGCCCCTGGTCGATGGACAGCATCCGCACGATTTTCTGATGCAGGCCGCCGTCGTCTGGCGCGTCCCGATTGGAACCGAGTCGCACATCACGTTCGCGGGCGCGCCCGTCGGCGAGCCGGCGCTCGGGCCGATCGCGTTCATGCACCGGCCGTCCGCCGTGGAGAATCCTGCCGCGCCGCTCGCGCACCACACCCTCGACTCGACGCACATCGCGATGGGCGTGCTCACGACGGCCGTCGAGCGCGGACCGCTCGCGATCGAAGGATCGATCTTTCACGGCGGCGAGCCCGACGACAATCGCTGGGACCTGATGGACCCCGGCGCGCTGGACTCGTGGTCGGCGCGCGCGTGGTTGCGGCTGTCAGCGCAATGGCAGCTGCAGGTCTCGCACGGCTTCCTCAAGAAGCCGGAGGCGCTCGAGCCCGGCGACGTGCGGCGGACGACGGCGTCGATCGACTGGCTCAGTTCCACGGGCGAGGATTTCACGGCAGCGACGCTTGCCGTCGGCCGCAACGACAAGGCGCGCGGCGCGTTTCACGCGTTCCTCGCGGAGCTCACGTCGCACCGCGGCGCAACCTCGCTCTACGGACGTCTCGAATCCGTGGACACGGAGACGGCGCTGCTTCAGAACCCGCTTGCCCCGGACGTGGGACTCGACCTGCCGCCAAGCCGCGTGACGGCGCTGACGATCGGCGCGGTCCGTGATGTCACGCGATGGCGTGGCTTCGATATCGGCACCGGCGCGGACGTCACGCTGTACGCCGTGCCCGACGCTTTGCGCGCGTCGCACGGCGATCATCCGGTGTCCGCACACGTGTTTCTGCGCGTGCGCCCGCCCGCGGGTCACATGGGGCGGATGTGGAATATGCGGATGGCGAAGCCAGCCATGTAGGCCGGGTCCAAGACGTGTAGGCCGGGTCCAAGACGTGTAGGCCGGGTCCAAGACGTGTAGGCCGGGTCCAAGACGTGTAGGCCGGGTCCAAGAC
>JACPZW010000025.1 GCA_016195265.1 Acidobacteriota bacterium
CGGTATTCGCATGGCGCTCGGCGCGGACGCGCTTTCGGTCGTTCGCAGTTTTCTCGGACGCGGCCTGCGGCTCGGTGCCGCCGGCGCCGCCCTCGGCATCGTGGTGGCGCTCGGCGTCAGCCGGCTGCTCGCGAGCGTGCTGTTCGGCGTCAGCGCGACTGACATCGTCTCGTTCACGCTCGCGGCGGCCATCGTCCTGGGCGGCGTCATCCTCGCGACCATCGTTCCCGCCTGGCGCGCGTCGCGGACCAATCCGCTGAGCGCGCTGCGGCATCAATGAGGAAGTACATGTTCAGGCTCCGGCTGGCCGGCGTTGTCGTCGCTTGTGTCGTCGTCTTTCCCGGGGCCGCGTACGCGCAATGCGCGGCGCCGGTGCAGGCATTGATCGCCGACGGCAAGTACGATCAGGCACGCGCGGACGTGCAGGCGCAGCTGAAGCGCGCGCCCAACGACGATGCGGCGATGGAATGCATGGGCCGGTTGCGGCTCGAGCAGGGCGAATCGGCCGACGCCGTGGAGTGGCTCGACAAAGCCGTCAAGATCAACGGCAGGAGCGGGACACATCACCTGTGGCTCGGCAATGCGGTTCGCAGCGAGACGGAAAAGGCAGGCATGTTGCGCCAGGCGTTTCTCGCGCGACAGATGAAGGCTGAGTACGAACAGGCCGTCGCGCTCGACGCGACGCTCGTCGACGCGCATCAGGGGCTCTTCATGTTCCTGTCGAACGCCCCGGCCGCCATAGGCGGCGGCGTGGAAAAGGCGCGCGAGGAAGCGGCCGCGATTCTGAAGCTGAATCCGGCGCGCGGCCACGCCGATTACGGGACGCTCGCCGAAAACGCCAAGGACTACGCCGACGCGGAGAAGGAATTCCTCGCCGCCGTCTCCGCCGCGCCGGACAGCACCGAGGGGCACACCGCAGCGGGGTCGTTCTACCGGCGGCGGCAGCGGTGGGCGGACGCCATCGCGATGTACGAGAAGGAGCTGAAGGCGAAGCCCGACTTCATCACCGCACACCTCAGTCTCGGCCGGGTCTACATCGAGAATCTGAAGAACTACGATCGCGGGGAAAAAGAAGTGCGCCTCTGGCTGGCCAATCCGCCGAAGGACGCCTCGGCCACGAACACCGCGATCGCGCACTACTGCCTGGGCGTCGTTCACGAGCAGGTCGGCCGACGCGATCAGGCGAGGGCCGAATACCAGGCCGCGCTCGGCGCCAACCCGAAGAACGAAGACGCGAAGAAGGCCCTCGCCGCCCTGAAGTAGGGCCTTACCCTGGGCCCGCCAAGGCATGCCCCGGTCGCACGCGGCCTACCCCGACAAGTAAGATTCACCCTTGGGGAGGGACGACAGCCGTGAACGACCTGAAATTCGCGATTCGCTCGCTTGCGCGCACCAAGGGACTGACACTGACGGTCATCCTGACGCTCGCACTCGGCATCGGCGCCAACGCCGCCATCTTCAGCGTCGTCCGCGGCGTCCTGCTGCGGCCGCTCGTCAACAGCGACGAGGACCGGCTGATCTACATCCGCCAGAGCGCGAAGGGCATCGGCGCCGAAAACGCGGCGTTCTCCGTTCCGGAGATTGACGATCTGCGCGCCGTCAAGTCGCTGAGCGCGCTCGGCGACTTCTCGACGATCGAATTCACGATGGTCGGCCTCGGCGAGCCGCGCGTCGTCCGTTCGGGCGTCGTGTCGGGCTCGTACTTCCCGGTCATGGGCCTGCACCCGGTGCTCGGTCGGCTGATCGACTCGCGAGACGATGGCCCGAGCGCGGCGGGCGTGGCGGTACTGACGTACCGCTTCTGGACGAGCAGCCTCAAGAGCGATTCCGGCGTGCTCGGCAGGGTCATCCGCCTCGGCACGCGCAGCGCGACGATCGTCGGCGTCCTCGAACCTTCGGTCCCGTATCCGGCGGACACCGAGATCATCGCCAACGTCGTCACGAGCCCGCACCATATGTCGGCGACGATGGTGACCGGACGCGTGCACCGGATGACGGAGCTCTTCGCGCGACTGGCGCCGGGAAACGATCTCGAGTCCGCGCGCGCGGAGCTGCGGACGGTCCACGCCACGATGGTCAAGGATCACCCGGAGTCGTATTCACCCAAGGCGGACTTCCGGATCGACGCGGTGAAGCTGCGCGATCAGATCACGTCCAAGGCGCGCACGGTCCTGCTGGTGCTGCTCGGCGCGGCGGCGCTCGTCTTCGTCATCGCATGCTCGAACGTCGCGAACCTGATTCTCGCGAGGACGGTGCGGCGCGAAGGGGAGCTCGGCATCCGCGCGGCGCTTGGCGCCAGCACGGCGGCGCTGCGGCGGACGCTGCTCGCGGAGAGCCTGCTGCTGTGCGGGGCCGGCGCGCTGCTCGGCGTCCTGATCGCGCGGCCGACGGTCGCGATCCTGGCACGGTACGCGTCGCGCTTCTCGGTCCGCGCGCTCGACCTCACCGTGGACTCCAGCGTGCTGTGGGTCGGCGCGGGACTCGCGATCGTCGCGGCCGTGCTCCTGGCGTTCGTGCCGCGCCTGCCGTCCGCGCATACGTCACAGGGATTCTCTGCGTCGAGCGGCGGCGTGCGGATCACCGGCGGGACGAAGCGGCGGCTGCGCGTCTTCGCCGTCACGCAGATCGCGGCCTCCTTCGTCCTGCTCGCCGGCGCCAGCATGCTGCTGACGGCGCTGCTCGCCCTGCAGGGCGTGCAGACCGGCCTCGACACGCGCCGCGTGCTCTCGGTCACCGTGCCCGTGATGGAGTACGGCAAGACGCAGGATCAAGTCGTCGATTTCTACCGCGACGCACTGCGGCGGATCACGGCGCTGCCTGGCGTGGACACCGTCGCGTTCGGCATGTTCGTGCCGTGGCGTGACGCCGGCGCGTTCGGCCCCGGCTTCCAGTTCTCCGCCGACGGCCACGTGAAGGCGCCGGGCGAAGACGACCCGCGCGCGCGGTTCCGCGTCGTCTCGCCTGGGTACTTCGCGACGCTCGGGGTCCCGATGATGTCCGGCCGCGACTTCACCGACGCCGATCGCAAAGACCGCGAGCACGTCGTCATCGTCAGCCAGAGCCTCGCGCAGCGGATGTTCCCGAATCAGGACGCCGTGAACCGCCACATGATGTGGACCGATCCCATCGTCAAGTTCACCAGCATCGACGCCAACCCGCGGCGCATCATCGGCATCGCGGCCGACGTGGACGACGAGAACATCACGCCGGGGCAGGCGATGACGGTCTATCACCCGTTCGATCAGGCCCCGATGTTCGGCGGCGGCGTCTTCGTGCACACGCGCACGGATCCGTACGCGCTCGTGCCGCCGGTGACGAAGATCATCCGCGCCATGTCCGCGGATCAGCCGGTCGAACGCGCGGCCACGCTGGAAGACATCCGCGCCGAAGTCCTCACACCCGATCGCCTGAACACGCTCGTGTTCGGCGGCTTCGCCGCGGTCGCGCTCCTGATTGCGGTCGTGGGCGTCGCGGGCGTGCTGGCGTTTTCGGTCAGCGCGCGGACGCGCGAGTTCGGGATCCGGCTCGCGATCGGATCGCAGCCGCGGGACGTCGTCACCGGCGTCGTGGCGGAAGGCGCGTGGATGGCGGTGGCGGGGGTCGTCTGCGGCGTGGCGTCCGGCTTCGCGCTCGCGCGCGTGGCGGCCAGTTACTTCGACGTCGTGCAGACGCCGGGCGCCGTGCCCGTCGTCGGCGCTGCAGTGGTTCTCCTCATGGCCGCTGTCGTCGCGTCGGCGCTCCCCGCGCTCCGGGCCGCCCGCATCGATGTGATGCAGGCGCTGCGCGCGGACTGACGCGCCCCCCGCGCGATCTGTCAGTCCAGCGTGCGGCCGCGTGTCGCGAACGTGCCAAGCGCGACGAATAAAACAAGCACCGCGCCCTGCGCGATCAGAAACGGCGGCTCGGACTGCGTCGGCGCCAATTCCTTCAGCGCCGGCACTCTCCGGAAGCTCTGCACCACCAGCACGAAGACGTTGAGATAGAGCGCGATCACGACGCACACGACGTATGTGCGGCGCCAGACGCCCTCGAGGCGCGCCTGGTAGCGCGCGTAGACCGCGACGGCCAGGAGCGCGAGCGAGATGCCGCCGATGATGTGCGAGGGCATGAGGTGGTCGACGGGAAAGCCGAAGCCGGTCAGGCTCGTGGCGATCGTCGTGCGAAGGAAGAGGGCCGTCCAGGCGTCGCTCTGCCGCGCGGTCAGGAAGCCGAATACGACCACGAGTCCGGAGCCGATGCCCACCAGACTCAACACGACGTGCACGGCGGTGTAGGTCGCCAGATTGAATCCCATGGGTCCTCCTTCCGACCGGCGTGATGTTACGATCCTGCCGCGACGACTGTCACCCATATCGACCACGTGAAGCGCACACTGATTTTCATCCATCGCTGGCTGGGCGTCGTCCTGTGTCTGTTCTTCCTACTCTGGTTCCCATCGGCGATCGGGATGATGTATTGGGATTTCCCGAGCGTCACCAACGCGGACCGGCTCGCGCGATCGCCGGCGCTCGAGCCCGCGCGCATCGTCGTGTCACCCGCCGAAGCCTACGCGTCGCTGGGTCGCAGAGATCCGCCCGCGCAGGCGCGCCTCGTGATGTACGACGGCCGCCCCGCGTACCGCTTCCGTGCGGGACGCCCGGGAAACAACGACGCGCTCGTCTACGCGGACACCGGCGAGCGCCAGGGCCGGCCGACGCTGGAGCTGCTGTGGCGCCTCGCCGCGGCGTGGGCTGGACAGCCCGCCGGCGAGGCGACGATAGAAGAGATCGACGTTGATCAATGGACCGTGCAGGGCTCGTTCCGTGAGCTCGCGCCGCTGTGGAAGTACGCCTGGCCCGACGGCCAGCAGGTCTACCTGTCGCTCGTGACGGGCGAGGTCGTGCAGTACACGACGACCGCGTCGCGCATCGGCGCCTACCTTGGACCCATCCCGCACTGGCTCTACTTCACGCCGCTGCGGAAGCACCAACTGGCGTGGACACGCGTCGTCATCTGGTCGTCCGGGATCGGCACGGTCGCCGCATTGTTGGGCCTCGTCATCGGGGTCTGGATGTACTCGCCGTCACGGCGATTCCGGATCGGCGGCGCGCCGTCGAGCTTTCCGTATCAGGGACAGAAACTGTGGCACGCCATGCTCGGCTTGATTTTCGGCGTCGGCGCCGTGACGTGGGCGTTCAGCGGCATGCTGTCGATGGATCCGTTCTCAACGCCGAGAGCGTCGACGCCGGCCGACGTGTCGCAGGCCCTGCGCGGACCTCTGCCGCTGAGCGCGTTCGCGGACCATCCTCCGCGCGAGGCGCTCGCGCAGCTGGTGAATCTGCAGGTCAAGGAACTCGAACTCGCGGTTGCGGCCGGAGAGCCCGTTTACATCGCCACGCTCGCGTCCGGCGAGACACGGATCGTGCCGCTCGACGGACCGCCGCGTCGCGCGTTCGATCGTGATCGGATTTCAGCGCTCGTCAAGAAGGCGTCCGGGCCGGACTGCGTCGCTGAAATTCACGTGCTGGATCAGTACGATCTGTACTACCTGGACCGCCGCCGGCAGCGGCCGCTGCCCGTCATCCTCGTGCAGTTGAACGACGAGGGCCACACGCGTCTCTACATCGATCCGAAGACCGTGCGGATCGCCGGCAGCTACAATTCGCGGGGCTGGATGAGCCGCTGGCTTTATCATCTTCTGCACTCGCTCGACTTTCCGTGGCTCTACAACCACCGTCCCCTCTGGGACATCGTCGTGATCGTCTTCATGCTCGGCGGGACGGGACTATGCGTCACGTCTCTGGTCCTGGCGTGGCGAGTGATCGGGAGAACATTGACGCATGCAACCCTTTGATTTTTCCGGCGCGACCGCCGTCGTCCTTGGCGGCGCCACCGGCCTCGGCCGTGCGATGGCGGAAGGGCTCGCAGCCCACGGCGCCACTGTGTGCGTCGTCTCGAGATCGATAGACAAGGCGAAGGCGACCGCCGACGTCATCGCCGAGGAGAACGGCGGGCGTTGCTGGCCCTGGATCGCGGACGCGGCGAGCGAGGCGTCCATCAACCGCCTGGGCGACGTGCTGAGCGAGCGCTGCGGCGGCCGGCTGAACATCGCGATCAATTCCGCCGGGATCAACACGCGCAATCCAATCGAGAAGATCACACTCGAGGAATTCGAATCGATTCAGCGCACCAACATCACGGGCGCGTTCCTGTTCTCGAAAGCGATGCTCCCGTTGTTCGAAGCGGCGGGGTGGGGCAGGCTGATCAACATCACGAGCATCTTCGCCTCGCGATCGTTTCCCGGCCGGACGAGCTACGCATCGAGTAAAGGCGCACTGCTGCAATTGACGCGCACGCTGGCGATCGAGTGGGCAGGGAAGAACATCACCGTCAATGCGATCTCGCCCGGCCCGTTCGTGACAGAGATGACGCGGCCGCTCCTCGACAACAAGGAGGCGTACGACAAGTTCTGCGAGCACGTCCCGATGAGGCGCTTCGCCGAGCCGCACGAGGTGATCCCGGCGTGCCTGTTTCTGGCGTCGCCCGCGTCCAGCTACGTGACAGGCGCTGACATTCTGGTGGATGGCGGCTGGACGGCGACGTAGAATGCTTGCTTCCCGCGGGATCCAATCCAAGGAGAGTGTGATGTCGATCAACGCCATTCTGCAGGAGTTCGAAAAGGAAGCCGCCACGACGCGCCGCGTCCTCGATCGCGTGCCGTCCGACAAGCTCGCCTGGAAGCCGCACGCCAAGTCGATGTCGCTCGGGACGCTCGCGATGCACATCGCGATGGCGCCCGGGTATATTTCGAGCTGGCCGCTCAAAGATACCTACGAGTTCTCCGGCGATCCGACGCCGACACCTGCCAACACCGCCGAGATCCTCGCGGTCCACGACAACGGCGTCGCGACGGTGAAGGAGAACATGAACAAACTCGGCGACGCGGGACTCGGCCAGAATTGGACGGCCATGGCCGGTGGCAAGCAGCTCATGACGATGCCAAAGGGCGCGCTCGTGCGGACGATCATGCTCAACCACGTGTATCACCACCGCGGGCAGTTGTCGGTGTACCTGCGGCTGCTCGACGTGCCCGTCCCGTCGATCTACGGACCGAGCGCCGACGAGAACCCGTTCAAGTAGACGCTGACGTTCCATGAGAGCCGTTCGACTGCTGATCGTCGTTTCGCTGATCGGTGCTACGGCGCGGGTCGAAGCGGAAACCCTCCGCTTCGTTCCGCAGCGGTTCTACAACACCTACTCGGCCGCGCATCCGCCCGCGCTGCACGTCAAACCGGGCGACCGCGTTGTCACGAAGACGATCGATGCGGCCGGCGTCGACTGGGACGGGAAGTCCGTCGCCCGCGGACCGAATCCGCAGACCGGCCCGTTCTTCATCGACGGCGCCGAGCCCGGCGACCTCCTCGTGATCACGATCGACCGACTTGAGACCAATCGCGCTTCTGCGTATTCGAGTAGCCTGCTTTCGCCGTACACGGTCGATCCGACGGCGATTGCCGCGCGCGTCGATCGCGAGGCGAAGCGTCTGACCTGGACGATCGACAAAGCGAAAGGCGTGGTCACGCTCGATCAGGCCGACGTCCAGCCCGGCGGGATGACGTTGCCACTGCATCCCATGCTCGGCTGCGTCGGCGTCGCGCCCGCGCGCGGGGAAGCGATCTCCACCGCGACGCCCGGTGCGTGGGGCGGCAACATGGACTACGCGGGCATGGGGGCCGGGGCGACGCTGATGCTGCCGGTGAACGAACAGGGCGCGCTGCTGTTTTTCGGCGACGGTCACGCGCGGATGGGCGAAGGCGAAGTGGCGGGCACCGGGCTCGAGACGTCGATGGACGTCGAGTTCACCGTGAATCTGATCAAGAAGAAGGCGGCGGCGTGGCCGCGTCTCGAGAACGACACGCACATCATGGTGCTCGGCAGCGCGCGTCCGCTGCTCGAAGCGTTCCAGCACGCGACGACGGAACTGCAGAAGTGGCTGATGGCGGACTACGGCTACACCGAGCGCGGCGCGCAGGCGTTCATGGGGCAGGCGGCTGAGTACGAGATCGCCAACGTCGTCGATCCGAATTTCACCGTCGTCGCCAAGATCCGCAAGACGATGCTGAGGCGACCGTAACGCGATCGCGGGCCTGAAAGGCCCGCGCTACGGGACTCGGCAGGCGTAGGGCGAGCCTGTCAGGCGAGCGGTGACGTTTCGATTGGAAGGCTGGCGGTCTCCCACGCCGCGATGCCGCCCGCCATCTCGCTCACCTCGTAGCCGTGCTGCTGCAGCAGGCTCGCCGCGATGGACGATCGGTAGCCACCGGCGCAGTGGACGAGGAGGGCGCGATCCTTCGGCAGTTCCTGCAGCCGCTCGGTCAGGTGATTCAGCGGCACGTTGACGCTGCCGCGGACCGACTTCTGCTGATGCTCGCCGGGCGCGCGCACGTCGACGACGAGCGGCGCGTGAGCGCCGGCCAGGCGTTCGGCGGCCAGCGGCGCGGCGACGCGCTCGGTCGTCGTCGTCAGGTCCGGACGCGACGCCAGGCTCAGCAATCCATCCTTCAGATACCCGACGATGTGGTCGAAGCCGATCCGGCCGAGGCGGACAGCGGCTTCGTTCTCGCGGCCCGGGGCGGCGATGATCACAATCGGCCGCTCGCGGCTGAGGATGGTCCCGGCCCACGTCGCATACTGGCCGCCGAGGCCGATATTGAGGCTGCCCGTGAGATGCGCGGCGGCGAATTCCTCCGGCTCGCGCACGTCGAGAATCTGTCCGCCGGTCCGCTGCAGCGCCAGGACGAGGTCGAGCGTCATCGGATTCAGCTCGCGTTTGAGGGCTTCGTCCAGCGTCGGCCGTTCCTTCGCGTTCAGGACGGCGTCGTAGGTGAAGTACGCGGGCGCGTCCGGCTGATCGGCGGTGACGAGATCGATGAACGCGGCCTTCGTCATCGGCTGCAACGCATAGTTCGCGCGCCGCTGCTCGCCGATCGTGGACACCGTTTCCTTGCCGAGCGCTTTTCCGCAGAGCGAGCCGGCGCCATGCGCCGGGTACACGAGGCTCGAGTCCGGAAGCGTCAGCAGTTTGTCGCGCAGCGAGTCGTAGAGCTTCGCGCCCAGATCCGTTGCCGACCAGCCGAGCGACGCGCGCAGATCCGGACGGCCGACGTCGCCGACGAACAGCGTATCGCCGGTCAATACGCCGTGCGGCACCGTGTCGCTCCTGTCGAGGTCGAACACCTGAATCGAAATGGACTCTGGCGTATGGCCCGGCGTCTCGAGGGCCTGCAGCCGGACCCGTCCGAATTCGACGCGGTCACCGTCATGGAGCGGCGTGAACTTGTATTCGGCCTCCGCGGCGGCGCCCAGATAGATCGTCGCGCCGACTCGATCCCGCAGCTCGAGATGACCGGCAATGAAGTCGGCGTGCAGGTGGGTCAGCAGAACGTGCTTGATCGTAAGGCCGTGTTCGGCGGCGAACGCGAGGTACTGATCGATGTCGCGCTGCGGATCGACGACGGCCGCGACGCGGGTCTGCTCGTCGGCGATTGCATATGAGGCATGCGCGAGGCAGCCGAGATAGAACTGTTTGAGGACCACATACAAGATTCTGCCACGGAATGCGGGTAAAATCGGTCGCACTGTGGCCAATACATCAAATCGGACTGCCGTGAGAGGCGTTGCTCTGGGCTCCGCGCTGCTCGTGCTCGCCATGACTGCGGGCGTTCTGCGGGGCCAGGCACCGAGATTCGACGTCCTCATCGCCAACGGGCGCATCGTCGACGGCACGGGCGCGCCGTGGTTCCATGGCGACGTCGGGATCTCCGGCGATCGCATCGTGGCGATCGGGTCGCTCGGCGATGCCACGGCCGCGACGCGGATCGACGCGACGAACCTCGCCGTCGCGCCGGGTTTCATCGATCTGCTCGGCCAGTCGGAGTTCAACGTCCTCGTGGACGGCCGCGCCGCGAGCAAGATCCTGCAGGGCGTGACGACGGAAGTCACGGGTGAAGGGTCATCGATTGCGCCCGTCAACGACCGGCTGATCGAGGAGGCCGCGGCCAATGCCGCGCACTTCAAGATCGCGCAGGACTGGCGGACCTTGGGCGACTACTTCAGGCGCCTGGAAGAGCGATCGCACACGGCGATTAACGTCGGCACGTTTGTCGGCGCCGGCGGCCTGCGCAACTACGTCATCGGCAAAGACGATCGCCCGGCGACGCCGGCCGAGCTCGAGCAGATGCGGCGGCTGACGGCGGAGGCGATGGAGCAGGGCGCGCTCGGCCTCAGCACGTCACTGCAGTACGTGCCCGACCGGTTCGCGTCGACCGACGAGATCGTCGAGCTGGCGAAAGTCGCGGCGCGGTACGGCGGCGTGTATTTCTCGCATCAGCGGTCAGAGGGCATCAAGATCTTCGAGTCGCTCGACGAAGTGTTCGCCATCGCCGAGCGCGCGAACATTCCCGCCGAGATCTGGCATCTGAAGACCGCGTACAAAGCCAACTTCGGCAAGATGCCGGAGGTGCTGCGCCGCATCGAGGCCGCGCGCGCCCGCGGTCTCGACGTGACGGCGAATCAGTATCCCTACACGCGCGCGTCGAACGGCCTCGACTCGTGCATCCCGCTCTGGGCGCGCGAGGGCGGGCTCGAGAAGACGATCGCGCGTCTCCGCGATCCCGCAACGCGGGATCGCGTCAAGCATGATATGGACGATGCGACGGCGACGACGTGGGAGAACCAGTGGCACGGCGCGCAGGGCGGCGACGGCGTGATGCTGTCGTCGGTGCTCAACGACGGCCTGCGCAAGTGGGAAGGGATGACGCTCGCGCAGATCGGCAAGGCGATGGGGAAGGATCCGCGCGATGCGGTGATGGATCTCGTCATCGCCGATCGCGGCGAAAGCGCCGTCATCACGTCCATCATGAGCGAAGACGACGTCCGGACGGCGCTGAAGCACCCGCTCGTCGGCGTCGGCACGGACTCGGGCGCTCAAGCGGAGGACGGCCCTCTCTCGATTTCGAAGTCGCATCCGCGCGCGTGGGGATCGTTTCCGCGCATCCTCGGGCACTACGTGCGCGATGATCATCTGCTGACGCTCGAAGAAGCCGTGCGGAAGATGACATCGAAGGCCGCGGACCGCGTGCACCTCCACGACCGCGGCGTCCTGCGGCCCGGGATGGTGGCCGACGTCACGATCTTCGATCCCGCGACGATTCACGACGTCTCGACGTTCGAGAATCCGAAACACTACTCGGCCGGCGTGCGTCACGTGCTCGTCAACGGGCGGCGGGTGGTCGCGGACGGAACGATCACGAGCGAGCGCCCGGGTCGGCCGTTGCGCGGCCCCGGCTATCGCGCGAGTCCGATGCGGTAGTCATTCCGCATTCCACACTCCGCATTTCACTATGCCCGCCTGGCTGCTCGATCTCTTCGCGCACTACGGTTATGCCGCCGTGTTCCTGGGCGTCTTCCTCGAGAATACGGGCCTGCCGGTCCCCGGGGAGACGATGGTGCTGGCCGGCGGCGCGCTCGCGCACGTGGGGTCGCTGTCGATCGGCTGGGTCATCGCGACGGCGATCGTCGCGGCGATCTGCGGCGACAACCTCGGCTTCTACATCGGACGGCGCGGCGGACGGGCGCTGGCCGAGCGGCATGGCCGGCGCGTGGGGCTGACGCGCGCCCGCCTCGACCTGTTCGATCAGTTCTTTCTGCGGTACGGTCCGGCGACGGTGTTCATTGCGCGCTTCGTGACGGGTCTGCGCGTGTTCTGCGCGGTCCTCGCCGGCGCGAGCGAGCTGTCGTGGCCGGCGTTTCTGTTCTATAACGCCACCGGCGCCGTCGTCTGGTCGGCGACGATCGCGGCAACCGGGTACGCGCTGGCGCACAGCTGGGAGCGCCTCGAGCGGTGGATTGGCCGCACCGGGCTCATCGCGCTGGCCATCGTCGGCGCGCTGGTGACGATTGGTGCGCTGCGCGCGCGGCGGCAGACTTCATGATCACACTCGCCTCTGGCGTCTCGTACCTCGATCTGCAGTTCCTGGGCGCGCCGCGCATCATCGCGACGGTCGTGCTGCACGGACCCGGCGGCGTGGCGCTGATCGATCCGGGTCCGTCGAGCACGGCCAGGACGCTGACCGCGGAGCTGGCCAACGCCGGCATTCCCTGGCGCGACGTGCGGTCCATCGCCCTGACGCACGTGCATCTCGATCACGCCGGCGTGACGGGATCGCTCGTGCGCGAGCATCCGCACCTGCGTGTCTTCGTCCACGCCAAGGGCGCGCCCCACGTCATCGATCCGTCGAAGCTCGTCGCGAGCGCGACGCGGCTGTGGGGCGACGACATGCCGCGGCTGTGGGGAGACGTCTTTCCCGTGCCGGCGGCCAGCCTGTCGATTCTCGAGGACGGCGAGCGCATCGAGGCCGGCGGGCGCGATCTCGAGGTCGCGTACACGCCGGGCCACGCGTCGCATCACGTCAGCTTCTACAACGCGGACACCGGTGTCGCGTTCGTCGGCGACACCGCAGGCGTCCGCCTGCGGACCGGTGGATTCAACATGCCACCGACTCCGCCGCCCGACATCGACCTCGAGGCGTGGCGCGACAGCGTCGAGCGCATCGGGCGCTGGCGTCCGCAGACGCTCTTCATCACCCACTTCGGCCCGCACGCGCCGTCCGGCGCCCACCTGACCGATCTCGCCGACATGCTGCAGCTCACGAGCGGGCTGGTGAAGGCGTCACTCGCCCGCGAGGGGAGCGACGAGTCGCGCGAGGCGTGGTTCGCCAACGAGATCCGCCGCGAGTTGCGGCGGCGCATGAGCGAGTCTGATGCGCACGCGTATGAAGTCGCGGGACGATTCGATCTGAGCTGGCGGGGGCTGGCGAGGTATTGGAGAAAGAAGTCAGACGGCTAGTGGCGGGTGGGCTGGGACGAACGACCCAACGCTAACGACCGACGACTACGCGCTGACGCGCGTCTGTTCGACCGTCGCGCGCCGCGGATCCACCATCAACCTGAGCGCCAGGCCTTGCGGTTGCGAGGCCTTCGGCGGCGAGACGCGATAGACCGCCGACAAGACGCGGCCCTGTTGCAACGCCGAGGGCAGCACGGCGGTCTGGCGCAGGTCGGGCTCGAGCTGCAATTGAACGAGACGGAAGAGCGGGATGGACACCGGCGACGTACATTCGACGTAGACGCCGAATTCGCTGACGTTGTGGGTGATCGCCGACGCAAAGCGAGTGGTCCCGCGCTGGTCCTTCCAGGTGAGACGGGCTGGTAGTCTCACGGCACGACGCTCGGTCGTCCGTTTGTTCAGCTGCTTCGGCGTGTCGTTGATCCAGAGTTGCTTCACGTGTTCCCCCAGTCGGCGAGTCGCGCTGCGAGTTTAGGTATCAAGGAGCGCGCCCAGTGAGGAACTGTGCAATTTCTTGGCAGGTCTTCTACTTTAAGTTATTGAAAATAAAAAGCTTGTTGAATCTGTGCAGCCGGCACAGTCTCTGTGCAAATCGTTCACTTAGTATCCATTAATGTGTTGTAACGTATACGTTGTATACGCTACCGCGCGTCTGCCTCGACGCGGGCATCCAACCCAAGGCGCCTCATCTTTAGGTACAGCCCTCGTCGCGTTAAGCCCAGCGCCCTCGCGGTTTCCGAGATGTTGCCGCCCGAGCGGTCCAGCGCCGCCTGAATCATCTCGCGCTCGACGTGCTCAACCGCCGACGCCAGATGCTGTCCGCCGGCCGCGTGCCGCGAGGACGACATTGGCGCCGGCGCTGACTGCACCGCGCCGAGTTCGGGCGAGAGGTGCACCGGCTCGACCGTCCCGCCGGGCGCGGAGAGCGCCACCGCCCGTTGGATCTCGTTCTTGAGCTGCCGGACGTTGCCCGGCCACCAGTAATGCGAGAACACGTCCAGCGTCTCGGAACTCAGATGGATGTCGGGCTTGCCGAGCCGTTCGATGGCCTCGCGCAGGAAGAACGTGCTGAGGTGGGGAATTTCCTCGCGCCGCTCGCGCAGCGGCGGCACGTGAATGCGGATGACCGCGAGACGGTAGTAGAGATCCTCGCGGAACTTGCCCTCAGCCACGCGCTGCTCCAGGTCGGCGTTGGTCGCGGCAAGCACGCGTACGTCCACGCGCTGCGGCTTGTTCTCGCCGATCGGCATGATTTCCGACTGCTCGAGAAAGCGCAGGAGCTTGGGCTGCACGTCGAGCGACAAGTCGCCGATCTCGTCAAGAAACAAGGTGCCGCCGGCCGCTGTGCGCACGAGGCCCGGCTGATCCGAGACCGCGCCCGTGAAACTGCCGCGGCGGTGCCCGAACAACTGACTGTCCGCCAGCTCGCGGCCCGTCGTCGTGCAGTTATAGGGCAGGAACGTCGCGGCGCTGCGCTGCGACCCCACGTGAATGGCGCGCGCGATGAGTTCCTTGCCCGTGCCGCTTTCGCCCGTGATGAGCACGGTCAGGTCGTTCCCCTGCAGCCGCTGAATCTGCTCGACGACGCGCGTCATTGCGGCGCTGGCCGACAGAAAGCCCGGCAGGAGCGGCTCGAGCGATCGATCGACCATGAGCCCGGCCGACGGCGCCGGACGGTCCCGCGCGGCGCACAGCGCAAAGCCCTGGCGCGCGACGGCGGCAATCATCCGCAGGCGGCGCATGACCGGATGGCCAATCGGCCGCGGTGACGCGACGACCGCGAAGCGCGGGCCCTCGGGATCGCGGCCGAGCGGCTCGATGATCACGGTGCCGCGGCCGTACGAGGTGCCGTGGACGGCCGCGCGGACAATGGCGCGCGCCGCGCCCGGCTCGCATCCGGCGGAGGCGATGATGCGCACGTCGCCGCCCGGCATGTCCACGTAGACGACGCCGCAGTCGCCGGCGGCCGCCTCGAACAGGGCGGCGGCGGTCTCGCGTCCGAGCAGCTCGGGCAGCGCGGCGGCGTCCACGATCCGCCGCACGATCGCGTCGTCGGCGTCGGCGGGCGAAATCACGTACTGGCCGGTGCCGATCGTCGTGAGCAGGGCCTGCGCGGCCCGCGTGTCCTCGAGATCGCGCTCCGCGCCCAGTTGCTGGAAGAGCGCGAGCGCCGTGTTCAGGTGACGTTCGGCGACGGACCGCGCGCCCGTCTCCGCGACGAGCCGGCCCAGGGCCAGGTGACTCAGGCCGGACTGATAGCGCTCGCCGAGCAGATCGAGCAGCGTCGCGCTCTGCGAGAAGTCGTGGTAGGCGTCGGCCGGGTTGCCGCTCTTCGCGTGCAGCGCGCCGCGCAGCCGCAGGTACTCGCCCCAGGTCGCCGGCGCGACTCGTGGATCCAGTCGATCGGCGGCGGCGGCGAGCCGGGCTTCGGCCGCGGCGAGAAGATTCCCAGCGGTGAGGGCCTCGGCGGCGATGAGCGTCGCCTGGAGGGCGTCGAAGGGCGGCGCCCCGGCTTCGAGAATTTCGTCGGCGCCGGCCACGGCCTTGTCGAGCGTGCCGCCGCGCAGCGCGAGGCGCGCGCTGAGCACACGGACCGACCATTCGTACCACTGGCTTGTCTGGCGTCCGTAGGCGCCGAACGCGTCGCTGGCGCGGCCCAGAAAGTCCGCGGCGGTGTCGTAGCGGCCCCGAATCATGTGGATTTGGGCGAGTGTGTCGAAAACCGCGCCCGTCGTTTCGTGGAACTGAATCGGACTGCGGACCTCGAGCGCGCGGTGCAGCGCGTCCTCGGCGCGGGCGAGATCGCCGAGTCGGACGCAGATCTGGCCGAGCGTGGCGAGCGCGACCGCGAGGCCGTGTCCCGATCCGTGCGCTTCATGCAGCGCGACGCTTCGCTCGGCGAGCGCGAGCGCCTGCTCGTAATGATGCTGCAGCATCATCACGCTGGCCTGATTGCCACAGACCGTCGCCAGCACGTCGTCGGCCTGGACCATCGACGCCAGGCGCTCGGCCTGCCGCAGCGCCGCCATGGCTTCGTCGTACCGGCCGAGCTGCGCCAGCGCGATGCCCGAGAGCGAGTGGACCAGTGCGAGGTGACGGCGATCGCCGGCCGCGTGCAGCGCCGACGCGGCCTTCGCGATGTGCTCGCGGACGATGGCGATGTCGCCGACCTTGCGGTAGCACTGGCCGAGCTCGTAGTGGGCGAGGCCGATGGCGCGCGAGTCGTGCGCGGCCTCCGCCTGTTTCAGCGCGCGGCCGTGCAGCGCGATGGCGCGCGACTGATCGCCCCGCGCCGACGCGAGCCGGCCGTGCAGGCGCCACAGCGTCGACAGGCGGCGCGGCGGCACGGTGTCGCGGAAGGTGTCCGGCGGGCGGCCGAGGGCGCTCGCGGCTTGGTCGAGGTCGTCCTGCAGGAGCAGGGCCTCGGCGAGCACCGACCGCACGGTCAACTCGTCGTCGCGCGTCATCGTGGACGAGCGCATCGCCGGCGCGACCACCTGCGCCGCCTCGGCGCCGCGGCCGCGCTCGAGCGCGGCGCCCGCGCGCGCGAGCAGTCCCTGGAGCGAGGACGAGGGCACGGGGGAAGTATAGAACCTAGAACTTGGAAGTTAGAACTTAGAAGTTAGGAGGAAGAACGCAGAAACGGGCGGCTCTTTGTCGCGAGACGGGCTTCGAGCCGCGCCGAGCAGTCGCACTCGCCGCAGGCCCACGGCTCGGCGCCCGCGAGATCGCGGCAGCGGCTCCGCGCGTGCGCGTCGCGCACGTTCAGCAGATCGAAGTACGGCTCCCAGTACTCCCGCTCTTCCTGAAGGGGTGTTGGACAGTAGCAGACTTCCACCCATTGCACACGGCCATCGTCCAGCCGCCGCGCCGCCTCCATGTTGCGGAAATATTCGTCGCCGGCGACCGAGCCTTGGCCCAGCGTCCCGGTGTCGATGGCGCGCGCGAGCGCGTCCGCCCGCCCGGGCTTCAGTCTGGCCGTGACCAGGTAGCGCATGGGTGAATTGTAGCGCCCGTTACGCGTCCTTCAATAGCGCGTTCAGGACTCGGTCCAGCAGGAGCGGATCCGGCGACGGCAGGTGGACGTGCAGCGCGCGGCGGCGCGTCTCGTCGAGCGACGCGAAGCCGCCGAGCGCCTGGGCACGCTCGAGCGTTCCGAATGAAAACGCCTCGCCCGGAATCGGCACGTCACCGGCCGGCGCCGCCGAGATCAGCACGAAGACACCGGGTATTGGGTCCGCCCTTGTGCAGTTGTCCCGTCGAGTGCAGATACCGGGGACCGTACCCGAACATCGTCGCGGCGCGCGTGCGATCGCGCACGGCCTCGCGGAAGCGGCCGAGCGATCGGGCGAGCGCTTCGTCTGGACCGAGATACGCGAGCAGCGCGAGACAGTCGCCGTGGTGAAGCAGCGACAGCATCGCCTCGGGATCGCGCTTGCCCAACATCGTCCGGGCGGCGCGGGTCAGCGTCAGTCGAACGTCGTCGCGCGTGCGGTCCGGCGCCGGCGCCGGCAAGGCATGCGTGGTCTTGTACTGATCGAGGAGCGCCCGGGTCGCGTCCTTGGCCTGCTGGACGTTCGGTTCATCGAACGGGTTGATGCCGAGCAGCGCGCCCGCGACGGCCGTCGCGATTTCCCATCGCACGAATTCCGCGGCCAGCGCCGCCGGCTCCGGCACCTCGATCTCGACGACCGGCGCGTTCCCGGGTAACGACGCCTGGGCGGCCTTGCCGCGACCGTCGCCGGTCCGGCAGGTACAGCGTGGTCAGCGGCGGTGTCGCCGCAGCGCGGACCGCGTCCGGATCCGTCGAGTCGATCATTTGAAAGCGCGGCCAGCCCGCCGTCGCGCCGAGGACGGCACGCAGCACTGCGGGCGCGAGGCTCGATCCGCCCATGCCGAGCAGGACGACGTCGGTGAAGCCGTTCTGCTTCACGCCGGTGGCGAACGTCACGATGCGGCCGACGTTCTCCGCCATCAGCGCGGGCGAACGCATCCAGCCGAGGCGATTGGCGATCTTCTTCTGGACCGCCGGGTCAGAACTCCACGCCGAGGGGTCCGCCCGCCGGAGGCCTTCGCTGCCCGAGCGGCTGCCGCGGCGGCGGCGTCGAGCGCGCCGGCGAGCGGCCCCGGTACGAGTCGCAGCGAGTCGCGAAGCCGTCGCGTGGCGTCCATCCCGGTAGGATACTGTAGGCCCGGTAGACAACGATGGCGCGAGGATTCGAGAGCAAGGACGTCGAGTTCCAGCAGGCCGAGGCGGAGCGTGCGAAGACCGTCGGGCATCCGCTGACGAAGGACGAGCGTGACGCGCTGGCGAAACGGCGGACGGTCGAGCTCTCGCTCGCGCGCGCGCGCGCGGATCTCGAGAAGGCTCGCACGCCCCCGCATCGCCAGATGCTGGCGGACGCGATTCGCGCGCTCGAAGATCAGCTGCAACGCTTCGAGAAGCCGGGCGTCGTAACATAGACATAGAGATGATGAGGATGCCTGGACGGGGCGGCGTCGCGATCCTGGCGCTCGCCGGCGTCCTGATGATGGGCGCGTGCGGTGCGCGCACCGCGCGCGAGGACGATCGCGAGGGCGCCGGCGCGCGGGCGCCCGCGTCCGCGCCCCAGGAATCATCGTCATCATCGTCATCATCGTCAATCGCGCCCGCGACGACCGCCGCGAAGGCCGGGGCCAGGCCGCGCATCGCCATCCTGGGCGACAGTCTGACGGCGGGTCTCGGACTTCGGCCAAGCCAGGCGTACCCGACGCTGCTGCAGCAGCGGCTCGATGACGAGGGGCTCGACTACGACGTGGTGAACGCAGGCGCGTCCGGCGACACGTCGGCCGGCGGGCTCGCGCGGCTGGGCTGGGCGCTGCAGGGCGACGTGCGGGTCCTCGTCGTCGCGCTCGGCGGCAACGACGCGTTGCGGGCGCTGCCGACGGATCAGCTGCGCGACAACCTCGCGACGATCATCGAGCGCGCCCAGGCGCGCGGGATCACCGTCGTCCTCGCCGGGATGGAAGCGCCGCCGAACTTCGGCCGCGATTACATCGTGGCGTTTCACCTGGTCTATCCCGCGCTCGCCGCGCGGTACCATGTCGCGCTCGTGCCGTTCCTGCTGGCGGGCGTGGCGGGCATCGATGCCCTGAATCAGCCGGACGGGATGCATCCCACGGCCGCCGGCGCGCGCCTCGTCGCCGACAACGTGTGGAAGGTCCTCGAGCCGATTGCGAGAGAGAAGCGCGTGGAGAAACGCTCCGGCACATGATCGAACTGCGCGACGTGTCCAAGACCGTCGTGAGCGGCACCGAGCCCCTCACGATCCTGCATCCGCTCACGCTCACCGTTCCCCGCGGCCAGTTCACGGCGATCGTGGGACCATCGGGCAGCGGGAAGTCCACGCTCCTCGGCCTCATCGCGGGCCTGGACGCGCCGTCGTCGGGCAGCGTCCTGATCGACGGCGTGGACATCACGCGGCTCGACGAGGACGCGCTGGCGAAGCTGCGCGGCGAGAAGATCGGCTTCGTGTTTCAGTTCTTCCACCTCATCCCGTCGCTGACCGCGTACGAGAACGTCGCGGTGCCGATAGAAATCGCCGGCGCCGCCGACGCGCGCGCGCGCGCCGAGGCGCTCCTCGGGGAAGTCGGGCTGACCGGCCGCGCGCATCACTATCCCTCGCAGTTGTCGGGCGGCGAGCAGCAGCGCGTGGCGCTCGCGCGGGCGCTGGCCAACGATCCGTCGCTCGTGCTGGCCGACGAGCCGACGGGGAACCTGGACAGCACGAACGGACGGCACATCATGGACCTGCTGCGGCGCATCCATGACACGCGCCGGACGACGGTCGTGCTCGTGACCCACGATGCGGAACTGGCGAGACTGGCTGACGCGCGCCTCGTGCTGCGCGACGGCCGCGTCGTGGAGCGCAGCTGATGATGTTCGTCCTGCGGATGGCGGCGCGCGAAACGCGGTCGTCGTGGCGGCGGCTGCTGTTCTTCTTCATCTGTATCGCCGTGGGCGTGGCCGCGATCGTGACGCTGCGCTCGGTGATTCAGAGCGTCCGGCAGGTTTTCGGCACCGAAGCGAAGGCGTTGATCGCGGGCGACCTGCTGATTGCGACCAATCGCGACTGGACGCCGGACATCCGCCGGACCATCGATCGCCGGCTGGCCGCCGCCGGCGCAACCGACCGCACCGAGCTGACCGAAACGCCGACGATGGTCCGGCCCGCGGATCGGTCGCGCCAGGTCGCCAAGATGGCGGAGCTGCGCGCGGTGCAGCGCGGATTCCCGCTCTACGGCGCGGTCGAGCTGCAGGGCGGCCAGACGTATTCGTACGCGCTGATCGAGGGGCACGGTGCGCTCGTCCGGCCGGAACTGCTGACGTCGATCGGCGTGGCCGTGGGCGATCAGATCATCATCGGACAGTCGACGTTCACGATCCGCGGCGTGATCGCGCGCGAGCCGGGACGCGGGATGGGGGAGTTCAGCCTCGGCCCCCGCGTCATCGTCGACTACGACGATGTGCCGTCGACGGGACTGCTGAGCTTCGGGAGCCGCGCACGCCGCGTCGTGCTCGTGAAGCTGCCCGACGAGTCGCGCATCGAGCCGCTCGTCACGACCTTGCGGGACGACTTCAAGGACGACTTCATCAACACGCGCTCGTTCCGCTCGACGGAAGATCAGATCGGGCGCGACTTCAACCGCGCCGAAAACTACCTCAGCCTCGTCGGGTTGATCATCGTGATCCTCGGCGGCATCGCGGTCTCGAGCGTCACCCGCGTGTTCATCCTGCAGAAGATCCGGAGCATCGCGGTCCTCAAGTGCGTCGGCGCGCGCAGCCTGCAGATCGTGACGGTCTACATCCTGCAGGTCGTGACGCTGGGCCTGGCCGGCAGCCTGCTCGGCATCGTGCTCGCGCGCGGCATCGTCGCGGCCATCCCGATGGCGCTCGGCGGTTCGACGTCGCTCCTCGCCACCGTGCACTACGGGGTCACCTGGAGCGCCGCGGCGCAGGGCGTCGGCATCGGCGTGCTGGTGTCGCTGCTGTTCTCGGTCGTGCCGCTGCTGCACGTGCGGTTCATCAAACCGTCGCTGCTGCTGCGCGACGAAACGGTGCGGCGGCGGATGGACTGGCTGGGCTTGACCGTGCTCGTCGCCGTGTCGGCCGCGCTGGTCGCGCTGACCGCCTGGCAGGCCGCGTCCCTGAAAGCGGGGATCGTCGTGTGCGCCGGCTTCGCGGGCCTGGCGGTCATCCTGCAACTGGCGGGTCAGGGCCTGATCCGACTCGTCGCGCCGCTCGCGAAGTCGAAGTCGTTCCCCTTGCGGCACGCCGTTCTGCATTTGTCGCGCCCGGGAAATCAGACGCGCGTCATCCTGCTCGCCGTCGGCCTTGGTGCGTTCTTCATCGTCGGCGTGCGATCGCTGCAGGGGAGCCTTCTCAGCGAGTTCTCGGTCCAGGTGGCGGCGGATGGACCGGACATGTTTCTGCTGGACGTGCAGCGCGCGCAGGCCGAGGGCGTGCGGGCATTCCTCGCCGATCCGGCGCAAGACATCGGCGAGTTTCAGCTGATTCCGGTGCTGCGCGGCCGCGTCGTCGGCGTCTCGGGCCGCGAGACGACCCTCGACGGTGCCGATGAAGTCCGGCAGAAGGGTGTGTCGATCGGGCGCGAGTTCACGCTGACGTATCGGGATCATCTCGAATCGAACGAGCACGTCGTCGAGGGCGCGTTCTGGAACGGGCCGTCGTCTGAACCCGAGGTCTCCATCGAGAAGATGATCGCCGAGCGGGCGAAGATCCACGTCGGCGACACCATGCGCTTCGACATCCTCGGCCAGACCATCAGCCCGAAGGTGACCAGCATCCGTGACGTCGAGTGGCGCGAATCGCGCAACGGCGGCTTCGTCTTCGTGTTCCGGTCCGGCGTGCTCGATCGGGCGCCGCAAACCTTCGTCGCGCCGTTCCGGGGACCGAAGGACGTCGCCGCGCGCGCGCGGTTCCAGCACGACCTCGTCGAGCGGTTCCCCAACGTGTCCGTCATCGACTTTCACGAAGTGCTCGAGACCATTCGCGACGTGATGTCCAAGGTCACGCTGGCGATTACCGTCGTGGGCGGTCTCGTGCTGCTGAGCGGCGTGCTGATTCTGGTCGGCGCCGTGGCGATGACGAAGTTCCAGCGCGTCTACGAAGCGGCCGTGTTCAAGACGCTCGGCGCCAACACGCGCACCATCGCGAAGATGCTGCTGTTCGAGTACGGGGTGCTGGGATCGCTCGCAGGCGTGATCGGATCGCTCGGTGCCGTGGCCCTGACGTGGGGCGTGAGCACGTATGCGCTCGAGATTCCCTGGCGCATCTTCCCCGCCGAGCACGCCGCAGGTGTGCTGCTGACGGCGCTCCTGGTTGCGGTCATCGGCGTCCTGTCCAGCCTCGAAGTGCTGAGAAACAAACCGCTGGCCACGCTGCGCGCGGAGTAGAACCCGCCGAACGGTAGTGCTATCATCGGGTGTTACGCAGGCTCGATCGGACGTTGCAGGGGCAGGAGTCTCATATCCCATGGACGAGCAGACGTTTAAGGACGCTCTCCTCAAGAAGCGCACGGAAATCCTCGGCACGGGCGGCATCAAGCCGCTGCAGGCGTCGATGGAGAACAACACTCGCCAGGGCGACATGGCCGATCAGGCGAGCGGCAACAACGAAGTTCACATCCAGCTCAAGCTGAAACAGACCGACGCCAAGATCCTGCAGGCGATCGAAGAGGCGCTCTGGCGGCTCGAGAAGGGCACCTACGGCGTGTGCCGCGACTGCGGCGAGCCGATCGCCCCCGCGCGGCTCAATGCGATCCCGTGGACGCGCGTCTGCATCACTTGCAAGGAAAAGCAGAACTTGTGACGGATCTGATCCCGCTGCTCCAGGAGTTCCGCCGCGAGAAGCTGGCGATGCTGCTGCGGCATCAGGCGGCCGCGCGCCTGGTGGGGCAGTACGACGCGAACAACACCTATCAGTACATCATCAACCGCGAGGACGTGCAGCTCTCGTGGCTGGCGGTGGCCCTGACCGAGCTGCAGGCGCCGGTGACGGATGACGCCGCCGGGCCGCCGGATCGATCGCTGCCGGGGAAGAACGCCAAGGCCGCGGCTGCCATCGCGCAGACTATCTTCGGCGAAGACGCCCGCGACGCCCAGGCGTTCGTCGATCGCTGGGAGCCGCGCGTGGAGGCGATGCCCAACGCGCGCCACGCGAAGATGCTGCGCGTGATCCTCGGCGAGACGCTCGAGCAGAAACGGTTCTTCGAACAGGCGCTGGCCGGCCGCACGGACCTGCTCGGCCGCCGCGGCGACGCCGTCGGAGTCCGAGTGGGTTCAGTCATGTCCACTCGATGGATTGAGTAATTGGGTAGTTTGGTAATTGGGTAATTGGGTAAGCTCGTCGTCGCCGCGATCTCGCTCGGCAGCAACCTCGGCGATCGGCGCGGGCACCTGGACTTCGCCGTTTCCGAGCTTCGGACCTTCCTCGGTCATCCCCGCGTCTCCACGTACTACGAAACGGAACCCGTCGGCACGTCTGTCGTCCAGCCGCTGTTCCTGAACGCGGCGGCGGTGGGGGAGACGACGCTGTCCGCCCGCGATCTGCTGAACGCGCTGCGCGCCGTCGAAGATGCGCGCCAGCGGCAGCGGCCCTACCCGAACGCGCCACGGACGCTCGATCTGGATCTGATTCTGTTTGGAGACTCCGTCATCGAGGAAGCCGGGCTCGTGGTGCCGCACCCGCGCTTTCGCGAGCGCCGCTTCGTCCTGGAGCCGCTGGCGGAGATTGCGCCGGACCTGATCGATCCCAGGACCGGCGCGTCGATTGCGGACCTGCGGAAGAACGCCTAGCGGGGCTTCGGACGCGGAGCGGGTCGCGGCATCGGCAGCGCGAGCGACGCGAGCGCCTCGGCAATCGCGTCAGGGATCGACGCCTCGGCTTCGGCGATTGCCTGCGGGATCGAGGCCTGCGCTTCGGCAAGGGCCTGTGGCACCGCCGCCTGCGCCTCGGCCAGCGCTTCGGCGACGACGGCGTCGATGTTGAGCCCGAACCGGGCGAGCCCGATCTGGTCGCCCTTCTCCTTTTCCTTGGCCTTGTCTTTGTCGTTGTCGTTCTGGCGGCGCTTGCGCTCTGTTTCCGGCCGCGCCTCGCCGGGCCGCCGCAGCGAAATGGTCCCGCTGAACGATTCCAGCTCCACGTGCGCGCCGCCGTTGCCCAGCGTCAGCGACAGCCGCTTGGTCCGCCGATCGCCGGTGTCGCCGGGCAGCGCGAACGTCGCCCGAATGCCACCGTTGTACGTGCGCGCCGTCAACATCGCATTCGCGCGCTCAGCGACCGGCATCGCGATCAACCCGTTGTGCGTCGTCAGGCGGTAGACGCCCTTGTCCTTGATCGGGCCGTCGTAGGAGATGTTGCCGTTGACCGTGTACAGGTCGACGTTGCTCGAATCGATCCGGTCCAGGATGATGCTGCCGTTGGTCGATTCCGCGGACAGGTCGCCGCTGATGTCCGCGAGGTGGATGCTCTCGTTCACGGCGCGGACTTCGACGCGGCCCTTCGCCTTCTCGAGCGTGATCTCGCCCTGCACGGACTTGAGCGAGACGAACCCCGAGCCGCCGCGGACCTTGATGTCGCCGCGCGTCGTGTCCACCGCGACGTCGCCGCCAACGCCTTCGAGCGTCACATCCGCGTAGGTGCCGCTTACGCCGATGGCCATCCAGCCCGGCACCGTAATGGTGTAGTCGAGCGACCGCGACGGTCCGCCGCGGGTCGATCGCCCGCGGATGGTCACCGTTTGCTCGCCCTGCTTGATGTCGATCATCTCGCGATCGGAGTGATTCACTTCGACACGCACGGCGTCCTTGTCCCACGTCTTGACGATGACGTCGCCGGCGAAGTTGTTGACGTCGAGCTTGGTGCCCTTGGCGACCGGCACCGTCTGATCGGTTGGCGCCAGGAGGGCGAGCGCGAGGATGAGATGTGCTGGCATTGTTGGCCCTTCGAATAGTCGTGCGTCGTTGATCCGCAGCGGCCGACCCTGGTCGGCCACCTCTGGCCGTCAGTTCGTGTCGCTTGTCAGCGCCGTGGCGCGGCGCAGCAGGTCGAGCTTTCGCCGCCGGGCTTCCACGAGATGCCCGCTCAGGTAGCTGTTCGCCGGATCGGCCGACAGCGCTTCGCGCGCCTGAGCGATTGCCTGATCGATGATCTGCAGGTTGTGCTCGACGATCGCGATGGTCGACGCGTCGAGCCGTCCCCGGCCCTGCTTGAGGGCCTTTTCGAGATCCGCAACCGCGGCGTCGTACTGCGCGTCGGCGTAAGCCACCTGGACGATCGATGCGCCGGCTGGAGTGTCCCGCTCCAAGGCGACGACAGGCGCCGTGGTGACGTCGGCGCCGTTGTCCGTCCGCGTGCCGCCGGCCGCCACCGTTGACTGCGCGCGCTGCGCAGAGCGATCCGCGATTTGCCACGCGATGCCGGCCGACACTGCCATCAGGACCACGGCCGCGGCGGCGAGCTGCGGCACCGTGAACGTAAAACGACGGCGGAAGGGGACGGGTGTCGAAGGATGTGCCGCATCGACACCCGCCCCCTTGCGCCCCGTCCCCTGAATCCCGGCGGCGACGCCGTCCCATAGATCGGCCTGCAGGGGGCTGGGCGGAATGGTCTGCGCCTGCGCGACGACCCGCTTCAGGTCGTTGAGCACGGCGCGGCAGTCCGCGCAGCCTCGCAGGTGCTGCTCGACGGCCTCGCGCCCCGCGGCGTCGAGCTCATCGTCGAGATACTCCGACAGCTGGTCCGTCCATTCCTCGTGCACGTCAACCCCCACTCAAATACTCCCGGAGCAGCATGCGCGCCCGATGCAGTTGCCGCTTCGACGTTCCCGTCGCGATGCCGAGCATCGCCGCGATCTCGCGATGCTTGTAGCCTTCCACGTCATGCAGCACGAAGATCTCGCGCGCGCCCGGCGGCAGCTGATCGATGGCGTGCTCCATGTCGACGGTTAGATCCGCCCGGGCCGGCTTGACGCTCAGCCCGTCGAGCGCGGCCGCGTCGTCCGACATCCGTTCACGCTGGATCGCGAAGCTCCGGCGCCGCTCGATGACCACGTTGATGGCGAGGCGGTGCAGCCATGTCGAGAAGGCCGACTCGCCGCGGAACTGCCCGAGCTTCTGCCAGGTCCGCACGAAGATGTCCTGCGTGACCTCGTCGGCTTCCTGCCCGCCCAGCATCCGGCGCGTCAGGTTGTGGATGCGGACCACGTGGGTCCGGTACAGGCGCTCGAAGGCAGAGGTGTCGCCGGCCGCCGCCAGGGCGACGTCAGGGTCGCCGGTCCTTGCCTGGATCGAGGTTTCGCCGCCCAGCGTCATCGCTACGGTTGCCACGCTATCACCGGTCCACCGATTGGATGGGAAGGGGTTAAGGAAGGTTGAAAGGGAGAAGGGAGAAGGGAGAAGGGAGCCTTAGCCCTCAGCCCTCAGCCCTTCTGATCGACCGACGAGCCGTCGGACCGCCTTCCGCGGGCTCCACTCGCGCAGGTCGTCAAAATACGAATAGACGACCGGCGTGACGAGCAGCGTCAGCAGCAGGCACAGTATCTGACCGCCGATGATCGTCACCGCCATCGACGCACGCGACCCGGCGCCCGCGCCTTTGCCCAGCGCGATGGGAATCATGCCGGCGACGATGGCGATGGTGGTCATCAGAATCGGGCGAAGCCGGACGTGGCTCGCGGCGATCAAGGCCTCGTGGCGTTCCATCCCATGTGCACGCAGCGTATTCGTGTAATCGACCTGAAGAATCGAGTTCTTCTTCACGATGCCGAACAGCATCATGAGCCCGATCGCACTGTAGACGTTGAGGGTCATCCCGAACGCCATCAGGGCCAGCAAACCGGCGGGCAGACTGAGCGGCAGCGACGACATGATGGTCAGCGGGTGGATGAAGCTGTTGAACTGCGACGCCAGCACCATGTAGATGAAGATGACGGCCAGCACCATCGCGATGACGAAATTATTGGAGGCTTCCGCGAGCGTGCGGGCGCTGCCGCCGAAGACGGCCTGGTAGCCGGCCTTCAGGTGCAACTCGTCGACGCGCTGCCGCGCCACGGCGAGCACCTCGCCGAGCGGCACGCCCTGAATGTTGGCATTGACCGAAATCTGGCGCTGGCGGTTGTACCGGTCGATGGACGCCGGGCCGAAGTCCCGGTTCAGCGCGGCGACGTCGCTGACCCTGACGGTCCTGTTCGGGCCGGCGCCGATCAGGAGGCTGTTGAGCGCGTCGGCGTTGCGATACGGCTCGTCGAGCCGCAGGAGCACCTTGAACTGATCGTCGCCGTCCTTGAACTCCGACACCTCTTCGCCGCCGACCAGCGTCCGTAGACTGTTCGCCAGCGAGTCGATGTTGACGCCGAGGTCCGCGGCGCGCGCACGATCGACGGTGATGCGCAATTCAGGCTGCGTGGGTTCGAAGTTCGTGTCCACGTCGACGACGCCTGGGATCGTCCGGACCTTGTCCATCAGGTCCACGGTGTATTTCTGGAGCTCTTCGATGTCCGGACCCTGGATCAGGATGTTGAGACGGTTGAATCCGCCACCGCCCGGGCCGCCGCGGCCGCCGCCACCGCCGCCGCTCGACGCGCCGGAGATGTCGGTGCCGCCCGAGACGCTGATGCGCGCGCCCTGGTACTTGCGCAGCATCGTGCGCGCGCGAATCATCAACTCCTGCTGCGAGACCTTCCGTTCCTCGAGGGGCACCATCATGATGTTGAAGCTGGCGAACCCCGAGTTGACGTTCTGCATCACGCGCTGGAGCGCGGGCAGTGCCAGGACTTCCTTCTCGATCGGCTTGATGAACTCCTCAGTGCGCTGGTAGCTCGTGCCGCGCGGCAGGCGCACGTTGATGCTGAATTCGCCCTGATCGTCGTCGGGCACGAGCTCCTTGCCGACGTACGGATAGAGAAACGCGGCGGAGGCGGCCACGGCCAGAGCGATCCCGATCATGACCGGGCGGTGGTGCAGGGCCCAGAGCAGCATCCTGCCGTACGCGGCGTCCATCTTGGCATAGACGCCGCCGGACTTCGTGGTGGAGTGGTCAGACTTCACGTCCTCCTTCTTCATCCAGAGCGAGCACAACGCGGGCGTCAGCGTGAAGGAGACGAACATGGAGAGCAGAATAGCCGCCGCCGACGTCAGGCCGAAGCTGTAGAAATAGCGGCCGATCTGGCCGGTCATGAACGCGACCGGGACGAAGATCACGACGAGGGACAGCGTGGTGGCCATCACGGCCATGCCGATTTCCTTCGTCGCCTCGGCCGCGGCCTCCTTCGGCGTCACGCCCTTCTCTTCGACGAACCGGAAGATGTTCTCGAGGACGACGATGGCGTCGTCGATGACGATGCCCGTGGCCAGCGACAGGGCGAGCATCGTCATGTTGTTCAGCGTGAAGCCGAACAGCTTCATGAACGTGAACGTGCCGACGATCGACGTCGGAATGGCGAGCGCCGCGATCAGGGTCACGCGGACGTTGCGGATGAAGAGGAACACGACGACGCTGGCGAGCAGGCCGCCGAGGAGGAGGTGGAGCTTGATGTCCTCGAACGAGCGCCGGATGAACCGCGACTGATCGTTGCCGATGCTGATCTGGATGTCCTGCGGCAGCTGCGCCTGCACCCGCTGCAGCTTCTCCTGGACGCGGTCG
This sequence comes from Acidobacteriota bacterium, assembly GCA_016195265.1. Taxonomy (GTDB): domain Bacteria; phylum Acidobacteriota; class Vicinamibacteria; order Vicinamibacterales; family CAVVIG01; genus SRVP-36. The sequence continues at coordinate 28,590 of JACPZW010000025.1, forward strand.
ACGACCTCGATGGTGTTCGTCCCGGACTGCTTCCGGACCTGGACGCCGATCGCGGGCGTGCCGCTCAGACGGGTCGCGTTGCGGACTTCCTGCACGCTGTCCTGGACGCGTCCGACGTCACCAAACGTGATCACGGACCCGTCGGAGCGGTACGAGATGACGATGCGGCTGAAATCATCGACGTTCTTGATGCGGCCCATCGTCCGCACGGCGACGTCGGCGGGCCCGGCGGTGAACTGGCCGCCGGGGATCTCGACGTTCTGGCGCTGCACGGCGGTCCTGACCTGCTCGACGGTCAAGCCGTAGGCGTTCAGGCGGTCGGCGTTGAGCATCAGCTGGATTTCGCGCTTGCGCTCGCCGTTGTAGCCGACCGAGCCGACGTCCTTGACGGTCTCGAGCTCCTGCTTCACCCGCTTTTCGGCGATCTCCGTGATTTCCTTCGGCGCGCGCGGGCCGAAGACGGCGAAGCCGAAGATGGGCTGCGCGTCCGGATCCATCTTCGTGATCTGCAGCGGCCGCGTGTCCCGCGGGAACTGGTTGACGATCTGCGCCAGCTTGTCGCGGACGTCCTGGGTCGCGGATTCGATCTCGCGCTCGAGCGTAAAAGTGATCGTCACGCGCGAGTTGCCCTGATCGGAGGAGGCGCGCAGCTCGTCGATGCCGCTGATGGTGTTGACGGCTTCTTCGATGCGCTTCGTGATCGTGGTCTCGATCTCTTCGGCGCTCGCGCCGGGCAGGTTCGCCTGCACGGAGACCACGGGCGCGTCGGTTTTCGGCATCAGGTCGAGGCCGAGCGACTCGTACGAGACCGCCCCGAGGACGATCAGGGCCGCCGTCATCATGATGGCGAAGACCGGACGCTTGACGCTGACTTCTGCGAGCTGCATTAGCGGCCTCCCTCGCCGCCACCGCGGCGGCCGCGGCCCGCGGGCTCGTCACCCGCGGCGCCCACGCGCACGCCCGTCGCAAGCTGGCTGAGATTGGTCGTGGCGAGCGATTCGGTGCCCTTCAGCCCGTTGGTGATTTCGACCAGGTTGTTCGCGCGCGCGCCGAGCGTCACCTGCTGCTGGCGCGCTTTCCCGTCTTCGATCACGTAGACCGTCGAGACGCCGGCGAGCGTGGAGATGGCGTCTTCAGGAACGGCGAGGACGTCGCGGTCGACCTTGGTCTGGACCGTGCCCTTCGCGAAGAACCCGGGCTTCAACTGCCGGCTGGCGTTTTCCACGAGCGCCTCCACCGGGAACGTTCGGGTCGCTTGATCGACGGCCGGGCTGACGTAGGCGATGCGCCCGACGAACCCGCGGTCCGGGAACGCCTCGACCGTAAACTCGACGGACTGGCCGACTTTGATCAAGCTCGCGTGCTTCTCCTGAATCGCCGTCTTGAGCTTGAGCGGCTGCATCTGCACGATGGTCGCGACGGGCGTGTTCTCGCGGATGTACTCGCCGGGCTGCACGAGGCGCTCGGAGATCGAACCGGCGACGGGCGCCCGTACGACCGCGTCGGTCAGCTTCTTCTGCGCGAGTTCGAACGCCGCGCGCCGGTCCTGCAGGCTCGCTTTCAGGCTGCGCGCCGTATCGATCGCGGCCTGGTAGTTCGCCTCCGTCACCTTGAGCCGCGTGTCGGCCGTGTCGCGATCGACCTGCGAGAGGAGCCCGCGGCTGTTCAGCTGCTGCGCCCGCGCGAACGCCGCGCGCGCGTCGTCGCGATTGGCAATGGCCTGACGGACCGACGCGATCTGCTCGTCGGGCGGCGGCTCGCGATCCTGCGACCGCGTGATGCCGAGCTGCGCCTCGACCTGGCGCAGCGCGCTTTCGGCGCGATCGAGGGCGAGTTGCAGCTCGCGCGGCTCCAGGCGGACCAGCACGTCGCCGGCTTTGACCTCCGTGCCGAGCTGGATCGGGACTTCGCGCACGATGCCGGCGACCTCGCTGCTGACTTTCGCCTGATCGGGGGACAACAGCGTGCCCGACAAATCGACCTGGCGCTGCACCGACATACGCTGCACGCCGGTCGTCTGCGTGACGACGGCCTGGCCGCCGCGGCCGCGGCCGCGGCCGCCCGCGCCGCCGCCGGCGGCGGCGGAGGGGCTGGAGATCTTGTCGCACCCGAGGCCGATCGCGGCGACGATGAGCACGGAAGAGATGAGCACGGAAGAGATGACGCGCACGTGATCCTTATGATTTCGGCTTAACGTTTCCTTATCCAATGATCGCACGATTACGCGCGTCTCCACGTCTCGGACTACGCGCGTCCGGTTGAATCCGCCGCGACGCCATGCACGTCCAGCGCGGACGTGGCGGGCGCGCGCCGTCGCGCGAGCCACAAACGCGCGCTTTCGATGTACACGTAGTAGACGGGCGTGATGTAGAGCGTCAGCAGCTGCGACACGATTAGGCCGCCGACGACGGCGAGGCCGAGCGGTCGTCGCGATTCGGCGCCCGCGCCCAGGCCGAGCGCGATCGGCAGCGTCCCGACGAGCGCGCACATCGTCGTCATCATGATCGGGCGAAAGCGCACGAGGCAGGCTTCGTGGATCGCCTCGCGCGGGCTCTTGCCGTGCTGGCGCTGCGCCTCGACCGCGAAGTCCACCATCATGATGCCGTTCTTCTTCACGAGGCCGACGAGCATGATGATGCCCACGAACGCGTACAGGCTCAGCTCGGTCTTGAAGATCAGCAGCGTGAGCAGCGCGCCGAAGCCCGCCGACGGCAGGCCGGACAGAATCGTCAACGGGTGGGTGAAGCTCTCGTACAGGATGCCGAGGACGATGTAGATCACGACGATCGCCATGATCAGGATCAGGCCGAGGCCGTGAAGCGAGTCCTGAAACGCCTGCGCGGTGCCCTGGAAGTTGGTCGCGATCGTGGACGGCAGCGTGGCGACCCCGGCCTGCTGAACGGCGGTGACGGCGTCGCCCAGGGCTACGCCCGGTCTCAGGTTGAAGGAAATCGTCACCGAGGGCAGCTGTCCCGTGTGACTCACCGTCAGCGGACCGGCGTCGGTTTTGACCTTCACGACGGTGTCGAGCGGAATCAGGCTGCCGTTGGAGGCGCGCACGTACAACATCGACAGCGCCGACGGGTCGCGCTGAAACTCGGGCGCAACCTGCATGACGACCTGATACTGATTACTCGGAGCGAAGATCTGCGACACCTGCCGCGTGCCGTACGCGTTGTAGAGTGCCGTCTCGACCTGATTCACGGTGAGGCCCAGCGTCGCAATCTTCTCGCGGTTCAGATCGATCTGTACCTGCGGGTTCTTCACCTGCAGATCGCTGCTGACGTCCTCGATGCCGGACAGTTCGCGGACTTTCTGCTCGAAGATGGGGGCCCAGCGGTAGAGCTCCGCCGTGTCGGTGTCCTGCAGCGTGAACTGGTACAGGCTGCGTGCGCCCTGCTGGCCGCCGAGGTTGATCGGCGGCTGGTTCGTCATGAACGCGCGGATCCCGGGTACTTGCGCCAGCTTCGGTCGAAGGCTCGCGATGAGTTGATCGACGCTGAGCTGGCGTTCCGCCCGGGGCTTCAGCTCGATCATGATGCGCCCCGTGTTCAAGCCGCCGCCGCCCCCACCGCCGCCGCCGCCGACTTGAATCTGGTATTGCGCGATGTTGGGATCCTTCGCGATGATCTCGGCCGCCTGCAGCTGGTGCCGTGTCATCTCCTCGAGGCTGATTCCCTGGATCGCCTCGGTGCTGATGCTGAAGCGCCCTTGATCCTCGCTCGGCAGGAAGCCTTTCGGGACGGCCTGGAACAGGAACCAGGTCCCGACGAGCAGGGCAATCGAGATCGCCACGATGACGGGGTGGAAGCGGAGACTGGCGCGCAGCGTCCGGTCGTACAGGCGCAGCCAGCCGTCGAACATCCGCTCGATCGTCTGGTAGACGAACCCGTGTCGTTGCCCGTGCGGCGGCTTGATGAAGCGGCTCGCCAGCATCGGCGTCAGGCTGATCGAGACCAGACCGGACACGAGAATCGCGACGCCAATCGTCACCGCAAACTCGTGCAGGAGGCGTCCGACAATGCCGCCCATGAAGAGCACGGGGATGAACACGGCCATCAGCGAGACCGTCATCGACACAATCGTGAACGCGACTTCCTTCGATCCGTCGAAGGCCGCCTCCATCGGCGACTTGCCCATCTCCATGTGCCGGACGATGTTCTCCAGCATCACGATGGCGTCGTCGACGACGAAGCCGACGCACAGGGTCAACGCCATCAACGACAGGTTGTCGAGGCTGTAGTCGAGGAGGTACATCACCGCGAAGGTGCCGACGATCGAGGCGGGCAGTGCGAGGCTCGGAATGATCGTCGCCGAGATGTTCCGCAGGAAGACGAAGATGACCAGCACGACGAGGCCCACGGTGAGGAGCAGCGTGAACTTCACGTCGCTGACGGAGTCGCGAATCGAGGCCGATCGATCGAATCGCGTGTCGAGCGAGACCGACGCGGGCAGCTGCTCGCGGAGCGTCGGCAGCAGGGCCTTCACGGCGTCGACGACGGCGACCACGTTCGTGCCCGGCTGCTTGAGGATCGGCAGCATGATCGCGCGCTCGCCCTTGAACCATCCCGCCTGCTTGTCGTCCTCGATGCCGTCGAAGACCCGCGCGACCTCGTCGAGCCGGACCGGGTTGCCGTTGCGATAAGTGATGATCATCGGCGCGTACGCCTGCGCCTTGATCAACTGACCATTGGCCTGCACGACGAACGTCTTTTCGCCGTACATCGTGCCGGTCGGCAGGTTGACGTTCGCGTTCGAGATGGCGGTCGCCACTTCGTCGATGCCGATGCCGTGCGCGGCGAGCTTCTTCGGGTCGACGTCGACGCGCACGGCGTACTTGGCGGCGCCGAACACCTGCACCTGCGCGACGCCGCTGACCATCGAGATCCGCTGGGCCAGCGTCGTCTCCGCGTATTCGTCGAGCGTCGCCATCGGCATCGTGGCGGACCGCAGCACCAGCATCATCACCGGCTGATCGCCCGGGTTGACCTTCTGGAACGATGGCGGCGCCGGCATCTGCGGCGGCAGCTGCCGCTGGGCGCGCGCAATCATCGACTGGACGTCCTGCGCCGCGGCGTCGATGTTGCGGCTCAGATCGAACTGCAGCACGATGTTCGCCCGGCCCAGCGAACTGGTCGAGTTAATCGAGTTGAGTCCCGCGATCGACGCGAACTGCTTCTCGAGCGGCAACGCGACGGCCGACGCCATGGTTTCGGGGCTCGCGCCGGGCAGGCCCGCGTTGACGTTGATCGTGGGGAAGTCAATCGTCGGCAGGTCGCTCACCGGCAGTAGGCGATACGCCATCGCCCCGAACACGATGACGCCGAGCATGACGAGCGTCGTCGTGACAGGCCGCTTGATGAACAGGGCAGACAAGTTCATGGCGTCCCCTTCGCTGCGCCCGAGTTCTTGATGCTGACGCGGCTCCCGGGGACGAGCCGCAGATGGCCGTCCGTCACGACGGTGTCGCCGGGTGCGACGCCGGTCTGCACCACGGTGTCGTCTCCGGCGATCCGCGCGACCGCGACCGGCCGGAGTTCCACGGTTTGGTTCGAGGTCACCATGAAGACGAACGTGCCCTGCTGGCCGGTCTGCACGGCGGCCGACGGCACCACGACCGCATTCGGCTCCGAGGTCAGCGTCACCGTGGCGTTGACGAATTGACCCGGCCACAGCCTCCGGTCGTCATTCGGAAACGTGCCCTTGACCTTAATCGTGCCGGTCGTCGGATCGACCGCATTGTCGATGAAGTTAACGCGGCCGGTTGACGGCGCCCCGGATTCGGTCGGCGCCAACGCCGAAACGGGCAGCGTCCCCTGCGCGGCCAGGTATCGCTTCAAAGCCGGCAACTGCGCTTCAGGCACCGAAAATGACACGTAGACCGGCGTGATCTTGTTGATCGTCACGATCGTAGTAGTGTCGTTTGCGCGAACGAGATTGCCCGGATGCACCTGCAGCAGGCCGGCGCGACCGGACATGGGCGATCGAATCGTCGCATAGGTCAGCTGCACGGTCGCGTTTTCGACGTTCGCCTTGTCCGCGGCCACCGTCGCGTCGAGCGCCGCGGCCTGCGTCCGCGACGTGTCGACCTGCTCGCGCGTGGCGATGCCGCGGTTGGCCAGGTCGTCGTAGCGACGTGCTTGCGCCCGCGCGTTGGCGGCCTGCGCCAGGTCGCGATCGAGGTTCGCCTGCGCTAGCTGCAGCGCCGCTTCGAGCGGACGCTTGTCGAGCGTGACCAGCACCTGGCCTTGATCGACGTCTTCGCCTTCCTTGAAATTGACCGACGTCATCTCCCCGGTGATCTGGGCGCGCACCGAGACGGTCGACGCGGCGATGACGGTCCCAATCGCCTGAATCGTGATCGGCATGGGCTTCCGGACGGCCATCGCCACGGTGACCGGCACCGCCGCACCTTGACCGCCGCCCGGGCCGCCGCCGCGTCCGCTCGGCGGCGTGGTTTGCACGGCCTCACTGCCTGAACAGGCGGCCAGCATCACGGCCGCACTCACTGTCGATCCGAGAATTCCGAGAGATAACAGACGCATGCGTGCTAATCCCATGGCCGGCTCCCGTTGCCGGCGAATCTATTCAAATCGCAGCGCATCGATCGGGTCGAGCGCCGCCGCTTTCCGCGCCGGATAAAACCCGAAGAACACCCCGGTCATCGCCGCGAAGCCGAACGCCACGGCCACGGCGTTGGCCGACACGGCGGTCGGCCACTGCATCCAGAACGTCACGCCCTGCGAGAGCGCGAAGCCGAGCCCGATGCCGATGGAGCCGCCGAACAGGCTGAGGACGACGGCCTCGACGAGGAACTGCAGCAGCACGTCGCGCCCGCGCGCGCCGATCGCCATGCGCAGGCCGATCTCGCGCGTCCGTTCCGTCACCGACACCAGCATGATGTTCATGATGCCGATGCCGCCGACGAGCAGCGACACGCCCGCGATGCTCGCGAGCAGCGCCGTCATCGTCTGCGTCGCCTGGACGCGCACGCTCGCCATCTCTTCCATCGTGCGCACCATGAAGTCGTCGGGGTCGCCGTTCTGAATCTTGTGGCGCGTGCGCAGCAGCGCGGCGATGCGATCCGCCGTGGGTGTCGTGTCGGTCGCCGACGTCGCCGAGACCGTGACCTGCTGGATGAACGTCACGCCGCGCAGCTTCTTCATCACCGTCGTGTACGGAACGAGGATCGTGTCGTCCTGATCCTGCCCCATCCCCGACTGGCCCTTACTGGCCATCACGCCAACCACCGTGAACGGCTGGTGCGAGATGCGGATGACCTGGCCGACGGGATTGGTATCCGGCATCGGGAACAACTGGTCGCGCACGACGCTGCCGAGCACGGCGACTTTGGACGCCGTCGCGACGTCCTGCGCCGTGAAGAACGCGCCCTGTTGGGTCGGCCACGACCGGATGAGCGGCAGGTCCACGTCGGTGCCCTGCACCTGCGTGTTCCAGTTCTGGTTGCCCGCCACGATCTGACCGCGCGTATTCGAGGCTGCGGCGACGTACTGCACGCCCGGCACCCGCGCGATTTCCCTCGCGTCGTCGGGCGTGAGCGTACTCGCGTTGCCCTGGCCCTGCCGCACGCCGCCCATCGAGAAGTTGCCCGCCGACACCATGATCATGTTGGTGCCCGCCGACTGAATCTGCGATTCGATCGACGTCTGCGCGCCCGTGCCGAGCGCCACCATCGTGATGACCGCGGCGACGCCGATGATCATGCCGAGCATGGTGAGCGCGGTGCGCATCTTGTTGCGCCCGAGCGCTTTCAGCGCGATGCGGAAGATCATGAAGACCGACATGTCCGCTCCTTAAACCGCTTCGGCCGCCGGCAGCGCCGCCAGCTCGTCCTGCGCCACGCGGCGCTGCGTGACGGCCTTGTCCGCCACGACCAGTCCGTCGCGGAACGACACGATGCGCGTGCCGTACTCCGCGATGTCGTGCTCGTGTGTGATGAGGACCACCGTGATGCCGCGCTCCTGATTGAGGCGCTGGAAGATGCCCATCACTTCGATGCTGGTGCGCGTATCGAGGTTCCCGGTCGGCTCGTCGGCGAGCAGAATCGACGGGTTGTTGATCAAGGCGCGCGCGATCGCCACGCGCTGCTGCTGGCCGCCGGACAGCTGGTTCGGATGGTGATCGGCGCGGTTGCCGAGGCCGACGGCCGTCAGTACGTCGATCGCGCGCTTGTGGCGCTCGGCGGCCTTGAGGCCGCCCTGATAGAGCAGCGGTAGCTCGACGTTGTCCAGTGCCGACGTGCGCGACAGCAGATTGAATCCCTGGAACACGAAACCGATCTTCCGGTTCCGCACCGCGGCCAGCGCGTCCTTCGACATGCGCGAGACGTCCTGGCCGTCGAGGAGATACTGGCCCGACGTCGGGCGGTCGAGGCATCCGACGATGTGCATGAAGGTCGACTTGCCGGACCCGGACGGCCCGGTCACCGCGAGAAACTCGCCGCGGCGGACGTCGAGATTGACGCCGCGCAGCGCCCGCACTTCGACCTCGCCGACCACGTAGGTCTTGACGAGGTTCCTCACGCCGATGACGGTGGACATGCTAGCGACCGCCACCGCGCCCGCCCGGAGGTCCGCCGCGCTGCGGGATCAGCGGGTTGCCCGTGCCCTGCGGTCCGCCGATGTTGCGTGTCGCGCCAAGGCCCGTCACGCTGGTCACGACTTCCATGTTCTGCTGCAGCGCTTCGCCGAGCAGTTCCGTATTGGTCCCGTCGGTGATGCCGAGGCGCAGGTTCACGACCTTCAACTGGTGATCCATGAACAGCCAGGCGCGGCCGCGGCTCTCGACGACGGGCAGCGGCGCGAACAGCGCGTCGATCGTCTCGGCCGACTGCGGCGCGCCGTACTTCGGCTTGATCGCCGCCGACGCGCTCGAGGCCTTGATCGCTTTCTCGAACTCGCTCACGTCCTGGCCGCGACCCTTCATCCGCGCGATGAACTGCTTCTGCTCGTCGGCCGACATCGACTTGAAGCGCTCCATCTGACGCGCGGGATCGAAACCGCCGCGACCGTCGCCACCGCCGCGCCGGTCGCCCGACTGATCGCCGGATCCGCCGCGCCCGGCGCCGCGTCCGCCGGCGAACTGCACCTCTGGCGGCACCGGCTGATTCAGCGCCGCGAAAATCTCGGTCGTCGGGCGGAACCGCAGTGCCGCGTTGGGCAAACGCAGTGCGTCCGTGCGCTTGGCGATTTCCACCTTCACGTTCGCCGTCATGCCGGGCTTGAGTTTGAGATCGCCGTTCGGCACGTCGATGACCGTGCCGTAGGTCGTGACGTTCTGGATCACCTGCGGCTGCAGGCGAATCTGCGACACCGTGCCCTCGAACGTGTCGGTGGGGTAGGCGTCCACGCGGAACGTGACGTGCTGTCCCGGGCGGATGCGGCCGACGTCGGACTCGTCGATGTTCGCGGTCACCTGCATCTTGGTCAGATCGGCCGCGATGATGAAGAGCGTCGGCGCCTGCATGCTGGCCGCCACGGTCTGGCCGACGTCCACGCTGCGCTGGGTGATGATGCCGTCAATCGGCGCGGTGATGACGGTGTGGTCGAGGTTGACCTGGTTCTGGTTGACCGACGCTTCCGACTGGCTGATGGCGGCCAGCGTCTGCGCGACGGTCGCCTGCTGCGAGTTGAGGCTGGCCTGGGCGGAATCCACGGCAATCTTCGCGGCGTCGAGATCGCTTTGCGGCACCAGGCTCCGCGCCGCGAGCTCCTTGGACCGCGTGTATTTCTGCTGCGCGTCGAGAAGCATGACCTTGCTGCGCTCGAGATCGCTCAGCGCCTTGGTCTGGTTCGCGCGGGCCTGGCTCAGATTCGCGCGCGCCTGCTGTAACTGGGCGTCGAAGAGCGACGGATCCAGCTTCGCGATGACCTGATCCTTCTTGACGATCGAGTTGAAATCCGCCCCCAGCCACGCGATGTTGCCCGACACCTGGCTGCCGACCTGCACGGTCGTCACCGCCTGCAGCGTGCCGGTTGCCCCGACCGTGTCGATGATGTCGCCGCGCGTGATCGGGGACGTGTTGACCGAAATCTCCGGACCGCCGCGCCGGATGTAATACGCGCCGGCGCCGGCGCCAATCGCCGCGACGATCAGGAGGACGGTGATGATTCGCTTCATGATGCGTGGTGCCGGCGCCGGTTACTGCGCGGCGAGAATCGAGATGTTCAGGCTCTGCAGCGTCGTCTGCTGCAGGCGCTCGAGTTCGACCAGCGCCTTGCGGTAATTGAGGATCGACTGCAGCTCGTTGTTCTGCGCCGTGGCGAGATCGCGCTGCGACTGAATCACGTTGTAGTTGGTCGACATGCCGACCTCGAACTTGCTCGTCTCGGCTTCCAGCTGCTTCTGGGCGAGCTCGCGGGCCGCCTGTGCCGCCTGGACCCGCTCGGCGCCGCTTTGCACGTTAATCGCGGCGTTGGTCACGTCGGTCGCGATCTGCAGCTCGATCTGCTTCATTTGCGCCTGCACCTGGCTCAGCTGCACGCGCGCGCGCGCCACGTTCGCTTCCTGCGAGCTCGTCCCGAGCGGATAGGAGAAGTTCACCTGCGCGGTCCACTGCGGATAGGTGTTGTGGAACAGCGACGAGAACGCGTCGGTGATGCCGCCGGGCACCGTGCTCGTGACGCTGCTGCCCAGCGTGCCCGAGCTCGAGCGGATCAGCTGCGTGCCCCCCACACCCTGCGGAACGTAGTTCACCGCGACGTCGGCCTGCGGCTTCAGCTGATCGCGCAGGTACTTCAGCGTCACGTCGTTCGCCTGGACGTTGTGCTTGGCGATCTCCAGGTCGGTGCGCTCGCTCAGCGCGCGGCGCACGGCGGCTTCGACGTCGATGGCCTCGGCCCGGAAGTCCGGCCGGTCGGTCGGATCGATCTGGACGTTCCAGTTCGGATCCGCCGTGCCCGACACGATGAGGCGTTTCAGCGCGAGCTCCGCCGCGCGCATCGTGCCCTGCGCCACGACAAGGTTCTGCCGTTGCGTCGCCGATTGCGACTGCGCCTGGACGACGTCGATCGGGGCCATCGTGCCCACTTCGACGCGCGTCTGGTTGTCCTTGACGAGCTGCTCCGCCAGATTGACCGACCGCTGCGCCACGTCGACCGACTGCACGGCGAAGACGTAGTCCCAGTAGGCGTTCCGGACGTTGGACAGCGTGTTGGTCATCGTGGCGCGCAGCTGCACGTCCGAGATCTCGCGGTTCAGGCGCGTGACCTGCAGCCGCTGCCGCGTCGAGTCGATCCGGAAGTTGCGCATGAGCGGCTGGGTGTAGGCGAACGACCAGGCCGACTGGAACTGCGGATCGAACAGCGAGTTGTTGCTGGTGCTCGTCCGCCGGAAGTTGTTCAGCGCGGCCGAGAAGGAGCCGCCGCCCCACGGAATGCTCTGCGCGACGCCGCCGTTGTAGGTCACCGTTTCGGTGACCGCGGCGCCCCCCGTGCCCAGCTGCAGCTGACTGGTGGGGAGCTGCGTCGTCGACTGCGGCCCGAACGTCGACGTGAGCGTCGGGTTGTAGACCGACTTCACGCTCAGGACCGCTATGTCGCTGATCTCGGGATTCAGCCGCTGCACGGCGATATCGAGATTCCGATCCAGCGCCAGCTTGACGGCCTCTTCGAGTGTCAGGCGCACGACCGGCCGGCTCGCCGCGGGCGCCGCGGACGCGGGCTGTTGCGGGTCGACGGCAACGCCGATCACCGTGCGTTCGGCGGCCTGTTTGATCAGTTCGCGGATCCGCGTCTCCGACAGCTGTTGCGCGCGGGCGGGCGTGGCGAGGGTCGCGCAGGCGAGCGCGGCCGTCAGTGTCCAGATCGTTCCAGTCCGTGTCATCGAGTCCATCTCCTTATTTCACGTCGCTTTATTTCACGTCGCCGCGCGGCCTGGTGCTGGCGGGCGGGTGGTCTTTCACCCACTGCTCGTGGAGTTTGTTCAGCTTGACTCGTTGATCCGGCGTCAGCACCTGACGCTCGTGCAGCAGCATCAGCGTGCGCGTCTTGTTCAGATGCGCCCGGACGCCTTCGACCTTGTCGACCTGCGTCACGATGACGCTCTCGTCGGCGTTGGATGCGATCATCCGCGAGAGCACGTCTTCCTGCTGGGTGAGCTCCTGGTTCTTCTGCCGAAGCTTGGTGAGGGCGTCCTGGACGATTGCGTCAATCCGGGAGCGCTGCTCGGCCGTGAGCGCGAGCTCACGCTGGAACTGTGCGTCCCGCCACCATGGGAATCCGAACGATTGTGCGCGAACCGGGGCCGCCAGCGCCAGCAGCAGCGCGGTCAGCCCGAGCCGCCTCAGCCAAATGGGCGTCATGCGTAAACCTCTGAAAGAACTATTACTTGAGGGAATACGACAGGTCCCGGATCTCTATTTCGAGGGAGACAACTTTTTACCTTCGACGGGCCTCAGCCGCACAGGCGGGCGAGGGTCGCGATCGCCGCGCCGACGAGGTTGTCCGGCGTTGACGCGCCCGACGTCAGACCGATGGTCACTGGCCCGGCGGCCGGCAGCCAGCCGTCGGTGGCCACTTCGGCTTTCGACCTCACGGGCCGATGCCTGATCTGATCGGTCGAGACCAGGCACTCCGGGTCCGCGATGTGAAACGTGGGGCGCGAGGCCGCGCAGATTCTGGCGAGATTAGCCGTGTTGCTGCTGTTGTAGCCGCCGATCACGACCATCAGGTCCACCGCGTGTTCGCGCAGCAGGCCGACGACGGCGTCCTGGCGATCCTGGGTTGCGCTGCAAATCGTGTCGAACGCCTGATACCGCTCGGCCAGCCCGGCGTCGCCGTGACGCGCGGCCATTGCGGAGCGAACCATTTCTCCGATCTCGAGCGACTCGGCCATCAACATCGTCGTCTGGTTCGCGAGGCCGATGCGGCCGAGATCGCGGTCGGGATCGAAGCCGGGCGACGCCGCCTTCCCGAATTTCTCTGTGAACGCCGCGCGGTCGCCGCCCTCCCGGATGAAATCGCACACGACGCCGGCCTCGGCGCGATCGAAGACGACGAGGTACTTGCCGCCGTACGCCACGGCGTGCGAGGCGGTCGCCTGCGTCTCCTCGTGCCAGACCTTGCCGTGAATGACCGACGTATATCCGCCCTCGGCGTAGCGGCGCACGTTCTTCCACACGTTGAGCACGGACCCGCAGGTCGTGTCGATGAGCGTGCACCCGCGCTGTTCGAGACGCTGGAGCATGCCGACGCTGACGCCGAAGGCGGGCAGTATCACGACGTCGACGGACGTCAGTTGTTCGAGGCGCTCGCCGGCGTCGCTGAGGAAGCGGATGCCCATGGCCCGCAGCTTGTCGTTCACGTGCGGGTTGTGAATGATTTCGCCCGTGAGGAAGACCTGGCGCTCAGGGAAGCGCTCGCGGGTCTGGTACGCGTAGTCGACCGCGCGGTCGACGCCGTAGCAGAACCCAAACTCCCGCGCGAGGTGCACCGTGAGGCGCCCCGTGCGATAGGTGAAATCCTCGGCTTTGATTTTCTCGACGATGGCGCTGTGGTAGCTCTCGGCCAGCATGCCCGCGACGGCATGCTTGAGGTCGAGGCCTTTCCGGAAGATCAGGGACGGCACCCCCTGATTCTACCGGCTCTCGTCTCGAATCGGACGCACGTGCGGCGTGAACGCGTCGAACGCCTGCAATTCGCGCGTGTGCGGACGCTCCAGGGCGATTTCGAGTTCGGACAGGAACACGTCGTCGGCCAGATCCGAGGTCGAGTTGCCGAGCGCGGCGACGGGCGCGACGCGCGACGCCCGGCTGGCGTCGGCCGCCAGCGTCTGCCGCACGCTCCGCGCGTGCGCGCCCCATTCATATCCGGCGCCGAGCGCGACGCCGACGAACAGGCCGGCCGCGGCCGTGGCGGCGGCCCAGCGCGGTGCCATGCGCGAGGTCGACGCGGTCATCGTGCGCCGGACCAGCCGCCTTGGAAAGCTGATGACGCGCGCGGGCCGCACGATCCCTTGGAGCCGCCGCGCGATGGCCTGTCGCTGCGCGTGCAGGCGCTCGGGCGTGAAGAGCGCGTCCGCATCGGCGTCGCCCTCGGCCCGTACGGTTTCCATGAACTGCGCCAGCTCGGCGTAGCGCTCGGTGCACGACGGGCAGTCGCTCAGGTGCTCCGCGACGGGCGGATCGAGGGCGTCCCCGTGCCGCTCCGTCAGGTAGCACTCGACCAGGCGATCGTCGTGGAGGTGACGCGTGCGAGCGATCACGGCTTGCCTCCCAGGAGTCCGCGCAGCTTCCGCGCGGCGCGAAACAGGTGAACGCGGACCGTCGATTCGTTGAGCCCCGTCATCGCGCTGACTTCGCGGGGCGTGCAGTCGCCGTAGTGGCAGAGCGTGAACACCGTGCGCTGACGTCCGTCGAGCCGCTCGATCGCGGCCGCCAGGCGCGCCCGCCGCTCGCGTGCCAGCAGCCGGCGCTCCGGATCCGGCGTCGCGTCGGCGGCCGCGAGCCGCGCCTCGTCGGCGCTCGACGGCTCACCGCCGACGAACCACCGGTCGCGCCGCGTGCGAGCCTTGCGCCGATCCAGACATCCGTTGATGAGGATGCGCGTGAACCACACCTCGAACGGCCACGCCTCGCGATACGACGGCAAGTGCAAGAAAACCTTGACGAAGGCGTCCTGAACGGCTTCGTCGGCGTCGGCGGAGTCGCGCAGGTACTGATAGGCGATGCGGGAGGCGCGGCGCTGGTGCAGCGTGACGAGTTCGCCGAAGCGCTGCCGCGCCTCGTCCATCTCGCCGCGTTCGATCAGGGCGCGGATCTCTATGGCGACCCTGGAAGCCTCCGACAGCGGCGCGGCGACGCCCGGCCTGCGGGCGCGCGCGCCCGCCGGCGCCGGCGCGGAGCCGGCGTCCGGGTCGACACGGACAGCGGCGGGTTCCGGGAATATCCCCATATCGTTGTTCATAGGGTCATTACGACGAGATCGCGGTGCCGTTTACAGTGTAGCCGATGCGTCGTCGTTATTGACTCAGTTGATCCACCACAGTACGATCACGGGATTCTGTGTATCCCACTGGGTCTTCATATCTTAGGAGTCGTGAATGAGCATCGGGGTCGCCCGGGCCCGTGGTCTTGAAGGCATTCGAACCGATCCGAGCCTGATTCGGTGGAATCTGTCGGTCGCCGTGCTCTACGAAGAGGCCGTCCGTCGCAGCGAAGGTGAGATTGCCGCCGGCGGACCGCTGGCGTGCAAGACCGGTCAGCACACGGGACGGTCGCCCAACGACAAGTTCATCGTGCGCGAGGCGTCGAGCGAGGCGCACGTGGCGTGGGGCGCCGTGAACCGGCCGATGACCGAGGCGCAATTCGGCGCGCTGCACGCCGACCTGCTGAACGCGCTGACCGGGCGGGAGCTGTTCGTCCAGGACTGCTATGCTGGCGCCGACCCTTCGCACCGGCTGCCCGTCCGCATCATCACCGAGTACGCGTGGCACAGTCTCTTCGCCCGTTACATGTTCATCGTCGATCAGGCCGCGCCGTCCGAGTCGACGCACGTGCCGGAATTCACCGTCATCAGCATCCCGAGCTTCAAGGCCGACCCGGCCCGTCACGGCACCAACAGCACGACCGTGATTGCGGTGCACTTCGCGAAGAAGCTCGTGCTCATCGGCGGGACGAGTTACGCCGGCGAGATCAAGAAGTCCGTCTTCTCGATCCTCAATTACGTGCTGCCGCTGAAGGGCGTGCTTCCGATGCACTGTTCGGCGAACATCGGCGCGGGCGGCGACACCGCGCTGTTCTTCGGCCTCTCCGGCACCGGCAAGACAACGCTCTCGAGCGATCCCGATCGCCTGCTGATCGGCGACGACGAACACGGCTGGAGCGATCGCGGCGTCTTCAACTTCGAGGGCGGCTGCTACGCGAAGACAATCCGGCTGTCCGCCGAGGCGGAGCCGCAGATCTACGCCACCACGCGCCGCTTCGGCACGGTGCTCGAGAACGTGGTGGTCGATCCGGACACGCGCGTGCTGGATCTGGACGACGACCGCTTGACCGAGAACACGCGAGCGGCGTATCCGATCTCGTTCATCGAGAACGCGGTGCCGTCGGGCCAGGGCGGTCATCCGCGCAACATCGTGATGCTGACCGCCGACGCGTTCGGCGTGCTGCCGCCGATCGCGCGTCTCGCGCCCGCGGCGGCGATGTATCACTTCCTCTCGGGCTACACCGCGAAGGTCGCCGGGACGGAGAAGGGGCTCAAGGAACCGAAGGCCACGTTCAGCACCTGCTTCGGTGCGCCGTTTCTCCCGCTCCCGCCGAGCCGCTACGCGCAGATGCTGGGCGAGAAGATCGCGCGCCACGGCGCGAGGGTCTGGCTCGTCAACACCGGGTGGACCGGCGGTCCGCACGGCGTCGGATCGCGGATGAAAATCGCGTACACGCGTGCGATGATTCGCGCCGCGCTGTCGGGGGCGCTCGACGCCGTCGCCTACGAGAGAGACCCGATCTTCAACCTCGAGCTTCCGACAAGCTGTCCGGACGTTCCCGCCGACGTGCTGACGCCGCGATCCACGTGGACCCGCGGCGCGGAGTACGACCATCAGGCACGGCAACTGGCTCGCATGTTCGTGGACAACTTCAAGACGTTCGAGGGCGGGGTGACCGCCGAGGTCGTCGCGGCGGGTCCCCACGGCTGATGGAGTACGAAGCCGTCATCGGGCTGGAGATTCACGCGCAGCTGCTGACGGCCACGAAGATCTTCTGCGGCTGCAGCGCCGCCTTTGGCGCCGAACCGAACACGCACATCTGTCCGACCTGCCTCGGGCTTCCGGGCGCGCTGCCGGTGCTCAATCGGGCGGCAGTCGATCACGCCATTCGCGCGGCGCTCGCGCTGGGCTGCACGGTTCACGAGGGATCCATCTTCGCGCGGAAGAATTACTTCTACCCGGACCTGCCGAAGGGCTATCAGATCTCGCAGTACGAGCAGCCGCTGGCGACGCAAGGCGCGGTGGACCTCGACGGAGTGCCCGGACCGCGGCGCGTCGGGATCACCCGCGTTCACCTCGAAGAGGACGCGGGCAAGTCGGTGCACGAGGGGTTCGTCGACTCCGACCGCAAGACCTACGTCGACTACAACCGCAGCGGCGTGCCGCTCATCGAGATCGTCACCGAGCCCGATCTGCGGTCGGCGGGCGACGCGGCGGCGTTCTTCACACGTCTGCGCGCGCTGCTGGTCTGGCTCGGCGTGAACGACGGCAACATGGAGGAGGGCAGTCTGCGCTGCGACGCGAATGTGTCGGTGCGTCCCGCGGGCGCCACGGCGCTCGGCACGAAGGCCGAAGTCAAGAACCTGAACTCCTTTCGCTTTCTCGAGCAGGCGCTCGAGTACGAAATCGATCGGCAGATCGCGGAACTGCGCGACGGCGGGCGGATCGTGCAGGAGACGCGCTTGTGGGACGCCGCGGCGGGCCGGACGATCTCGATGCGTAGCAAGGAAGAGGCGCACGACTACCGGTACTTCCCCGATCCGGATCTGCCGGCCGTCGAAGTGGACGCCGAACGGCTGTCGCGAATCCGGGCCGCGATGCCCGAACTGCCCGACGCGCGGCGGCGGCGCTTCGTCGACTCGCTGGCGCTACCCGAGTACGACGCCGCGCAGCTGACGCAATCGCTGGCCGTGGCCGAGTACTTCGAGCGCGCCGTGGCGGCAGGTGCAGCGCCCAAGATGGCGGCCAACTGGATCATGGGCGAGCTGGCCCGCGCACTGAAGGACGCGGGCGCCGATGCGGCGACCTCGCCGCTGGCGCCCGAGCAGCTGGCTGGCCTGATTGCGCTCATCGAGAAGGGCACGATCAGCGGGTCGATCGCGAAGAGTGTCTTCGAGAAGATGTTCGCGAGCGGCCGGTCGGCCGATGAGATCGTTGCGTCCGAGAGCTTGACGCAGATCAGCGACGAATCGCAGATTGCCGCGCTGGTCGCGGACGTGCTCGCGAAGCACCCGGATCCGGTCGCGCAATATCGGGCCGGCAAGACGACGACGTTCGGCTTCCTCGTCGGGCAGGTGATGAAGGCGGCGGGCGGCAAAGCCAACCCGAAACGCGTCAACGATCTTCTCAAGCGCGCGTTGGAGCCGTGATATGCTGTGCCCACCGTCGGGGACAGCTCGACTCCGTTGATTGAGACTTCCCACCTTTCCAAGTTCTACAGCCGCGGCGTTTACGCGCTGCGCAATCTCTCGCTGACCGTCGACAAAGGCGAATTCCTGTTCCTCACCGGCCCGAGCGGCGCGGGCAAGTCCACATTTCTCCGGCTGCTGCTGCGCGAGGATCTGCCGAGCGAGGGCGAGCTCACGGTCCTCGGGCGCGATCTGAAGACGCTCCGGCCGTCGCAGGTGCAGGCGTACCGGCGCAGCGTGGGCTTCGTGTTCCAGGACTTCCGGCTGATTCCGCGCTTCACGGTCTTTCAGAATGTCGCGTTCGTGATGCGCGTGCTCGGCCTGCCGCTCGTCACGCAGCAGCGCAAGACCTTTCAGGTGCTCAAGTGGGTGGGCCTGCAGCACCGCATGAATGCGTACCCGGAAGAGCTGTCAGGCGGCGAGCAGCAGCGCATTGCGATCGCTCGCGCGCTCGTCAATGAGCCGCAACTGATCCTCGCCGACGAACCGACGGGCAATCTCGACCCGGACCTCTCGCTCGAGATCATGAACCTGTTCCGCGAGATCAACGCGCGCGGCACGACCGTCCTCGTCGCCACGCACGACCGCGAGCTGATTCGCCGCGTCGGCCGCCGATCGATCACGCTCGATCACGGCCAGGTCGTCGAGGTGGCCTGAGCCATGCGCGCGCTGCGATACGCGTTCGACGAAGCGCTCACCAGTCTCGGCCGCGGGTGGCATTCCGGACTGCTGGCCACGGCGACGATCGCGCTGGCCCTGTTCGTGCTCGGCGCGTTCCTGCTCGTGACCGCGAATCTCGAGCGGCTCGGCGCTGAGTGGAGTGGCGCCGCGGAGATGTCGGTGTACTTGAAGGACGATGTGACGGACACCGAGCGGCGCGCGATCGACGCCGCGCTGGCGCCCGGCGTCGTCATCGCGTCGCATGAATACGCATCGAAGGCGGCGGCGCTCGCGCGGTTCAAGCGGACGTTCGGAGAGCTGGCGTCCGCCATTGACGCGCTCGGCGATAACCCGTTGCCCGCATCGTTCGAAGTGCGCCTGCGCCCGGGGCAGGCGGCCGCCCAAGGGCTCGACGCGCTCGGCCAGCGCCTGCAGCAGACGCCGGGCGTCGTCGACGTCCGGTACGATCGGCAGTGGCTGGACCGGCTCCTGTCTGCGATCGCGATCGTCCGCGGCGTCGGGCTCGTCCTGGGATCGGTGCTGACGTTCGCCGCCGCGCTCACGGTCGCTAACGTCGTCCGGCTGGCGCTCTACGCTCGCCGCGACGAGCTCGACATCATGCAGCTGGTGGGCGCGCCGCAGGTCTACATCCGCGGGCCGTTCGTGATGGAGGGGATGCTGCAGGGCGGCATCGGCGCTGCCGCGGCGCTGGTCGGGCTGGCCGCCGCATTTCTGGCGCTGCGGGGCCGCTATCTGGTTCCTCTGGCATCCGCGATTAACTTCACCTCGATCCAGTTCTTACCGGCGAGCCTGTGCGTGCTGCTGGTCGTCGGCGGGATGGCGGTCGGGTGTCTGGGCGGGCTCGTGGCGGCCTGGAAGAGCTGACCCGCCGACGGGAATCGTGATCGGCGGACCCCCTTTCACAATCTTGACACTTCTTTTCTGGCGGCACTACACTGGTTGTTGTTGCTCGACAATTCATCGCTGAGGACCTGCATGCCACGCTTGGTTCCTGTATCCCGGCCGATTAGCGCGCAGCACCCAGTCGCAGAGTTTTACCGCGAGGAATTCGCCAGGCACCGCCGGTGCCTACAGCAACAGCGCCCGTACTATTCGGAGCGCGCGATTACGGATGTCGAAGCGGCGCTCACGAAAGTCATGGAACAGCTCGAACAACTCTCCGCCCGCGATAACGCCCCTCAGTTAGTCAGCTCACTCCTCAAGAAATTCGACGTCGTGACCGGGCTTTCGGCCTGGTCGGATCCTAGACAGACACACTGACGCGTTCGCTCTCCGATCTTCGTAACGATCTCCTGGGCATTGTCCGGGCCGGCATTCGCGCGTGCGATGCGGCCGAGATGACGCGCGTCCGGCTGGCGGATCTCGACGCGGCGCTGGCTCGCGAAGGCAGCGCGGGCCTCGACCGCCCCGGCTACGTCTGCATCGCCGCCGGGAAGGCCGCCGCGCCGATGGCCAAGGCCGCGGCAAGCGTCCTCAAGACCCGGCTGCGCGCGGGCCTTCTCGCGGCGCCCGCGGCCGAGGCGTTCGGCAGCTTCGACGCCGTCCCATCTGGGCATCCGGTGCCCGACGCGGGAAGCGAGCGCGCGGGGCGGCGGGCGCTGGACATGGCCGCGTCGCTTCAACGGGACGAAACGCTCCTCGTCCTGTTGTCCGGCGGTGCGTCGGCGCTCCTCGCGGTGCCGGCCGACGGCCTGTCGCTCGACGACAAGCAACGAGCGACGGCCCAGCTCCTGAGAGCCGGCGCCGACATTCATGCGCTGAACACCGTCCGCAAGCACCTGTCGGCGATCAAGGGCGGATGGCTGGCGAGCCGATCGGGCGGTCCCGTGCGCACGTTCGTCATTTCCGATGTCGTCGGCGACGACGTGAGCGTCATCGCGTCCGGGCCGACGGTACCGGACCCGTCGACGTTTGCGGAGGCGCGGCAGACGCTGGATCGATACGGCGGCGCGTCGGCGTATCCGGCGGCCGTCGTCGCGCGGCTGGATCGGGGCGCGCGCGGCGAGCTGCCCGAGACGCCGAAGCCCGTATGTGGAAGCCTGCTGGGGCCGGACATCATGGTCATCGGCAGTCGGCGTGACGCGATGCTCGGGGCGACGGGACGCGCGCTGGGTCTGGGCTACGAGGTCGTGCGGATTGATGCGCCGGTGATCGGCGAGGCGCGGGTCTCGGCACTCGCGCACGTGCGCGCGGCGGTCGCGTCCGCACAGAACCGTCAAAGGCCGCTGTGCATCGTATCCAGCGGCGAGACGACCGTCACCGTGACCGGGCAGGGGAAAGGCGGGCGCAACCAGGAATTCGCGCTGGCGTCGGCGGAGCTGTTGTCGCACCTCGGCGCGCCGGCGGCGCTCGCCAGCGTGGGGACCGACGGCGTCGACGGGCCGACGGACGCGGCGGGCGCGCTGGTCGACTCGACGACGCTCACGCGCGCCCGGCAGGAAGGGCTCCAGCCCGATCGTTTTCTCTCGGACAACAATGCCTACGCGTTTTTCAGCGCGCTGGGCGATCTCATTCATACGGGGCCGACCGGCACGAACGTCGGTGACCTCCAGGTAATTCTGTTAGCCTAGTTTTCAACACAATGTATTCACGCGATTCCGTACTCGCGCTGATGCGGGAGCGGGTACATCATCCCGCCGGCCTGCGCGATCTTCTTCAACTGCTCAAGATCCCCCGCGACG
>JACPZW010000026.1 GCA_016195265.1 Acidobacteriota bacterium
CGGCTAGGGGTTCCTGTTACCAAGGCCCCCAGAGGACTTGCACCTCCGAGTCACTTCCCGAATCGCTTTCGCTATCGGTTGCCCAGCGCCAGCTCATGGCGCTGCGCGCCATGCCTGGCGCACCAAAAAAACGCCGCCGGCGGTGAAGCCGGCGGCGTGTGAATTCTCGGACGGACGAATCGATCGCTACTGCTGTCTGTCGTCGTTGTTCGTCACCTTCGGCATCTTCGCCTTGCGCTCGGCCTGCAGCGCCTTGTACTCGTCGTCGGTGAAGTACGTGACGTTCATCCAGGCGTGCGCCATCTCGTCGACCGTGCGGTCGCCGAAGCCGACCCACTGATCGGGATCCGGGTTGTTCTTGTTGGCCTTCGTGTTGTCGTACCACGCCGACACGTGGATGACCGTGCCCTTCGGCAGCAGCGGCGCCGCGTCATCGTCGTAGATGTAGTTCGTCATCCAGTTGAAGTTGAAGTTGCCGACGTAGCTCAGCATCTGCCGGTTGCCGTCTGGGAGAATCGCCTCGACCTGCATCGCCTTGCCGCGCAGGTGGAAGTGCGGCTGGAAGTTCTCGATCAGCGCGTTCTCCTTCAGCACCGTGAAGCCCTCGGTCATCGCCATCGAGTTCGGCGGGATGTCGAGCATCTTCGTCCGGTCGATGCCAGTGAAGCCGATCAGGTAGCTGCGCTTCTTCGGCTCCTCGCCCTTCTTGTAGAACCAGACGCCGACCTCCGAGCCGCCCGTGATCTCCTCGCCGACGGCGTGAATGTGCATGTCCCAGGTAATGCTCTCGCCGGGCAGCATCAGCTTGCCCGTGCCGGGGCGGTACAGATCGTAGCCTTTGCCGATCGCCCATTCCATCAACTGCGGGCGCGCGTTGACGATGGCGTCGGGGTCATTGGCGCCGAGGCCGCGGCCACCGGGGCCGGTCGCCGTCCCGGTGTTGACCGAATCGGGATCGTCCTTCAGCACGAGGTGCGCGATCGAGTGATGGATGATCTTCCGGGCCTTGAGGCTCGACGGCCGAATCTCCACGAGTCGCACCCAGCGCGGCTCGGTGAGGTCAAGCGCGGAGGCGGGCCGGTACCACACGTCCTGATGCTGCGCCGGCATCGTGTATTCAGACGACCTGACGACGAGGTCCGGCGGACCGTAGCCGTCGCGCACGGCCTTCCACTCGTTGTCGGTCACGAGCGGCTTGGGAGCGGGCAGATCTTTCGGATCGCCCTGCAGCGCGCCGCCGTCGACCCAGCGGACGATGGTGTCGATCTGGTCGTCGCCGAGCGACATGTCGTTCTTGAACTTCTGCACGCCGACGCTCTTGTCGATGTGCCACGGCGGCATCTGCCGCGTGGAAACGCGCTCCTTGATCGAGCGGGCCCACGGTCGCGCGTCCTGGAACGTGATCAGCGACATCGGCGCGATCGAGTTCGGCTGATGGCATTCCTGGCACTTGGCCTGGAAGATCGGCGCGACATCTTTGGAGAACGTTGTGGGTTTCGCGGTGTCCGCGGCGGCAGCCAGACCCGAGATCGCGAGCGACGCGGCAACGGCGAACAGGGGCGTCCGGAGCGAGGGATACGTCATAGAGCCCACTCCTTAAATGAGGTAGAGGAGCCGATTCTAGCACTTCCAGGGCTTATCGGACCTAATTTGTCCCGATATTCGACGGGATCGGTGATGGTGGCTGGGACGAGTACGTAGGGCGGGTCCTTTCGGACCCGCCTGATCGCCGGCTCCAAAAGGAGCCGGCCTACGTGAGCCGCCCAACGTGTCTGAAAAGACCCGCCCTACATGACAATCGCGGGCAGAACTTCACCAATTGGCTCACGCAGGACCGCATCCGCCAGCTCATCGATAGGCGTGGGTTCGGCGTTCACGATCACGACGCGGGCCCCGGCGGCCTTTGCCAGCGGGACGAGGCCCGCGACGGGATAGACCTGCAGGCTGGTGCCGACGGCCAGCAGCAGGTCCGCGCGCCCGGCGGCGCGCAGCGCGCGGTTGATCACGTCCGGCTCGAGCGACTGGCCGAACGAGATCGTCGCGCTCTTCAGAATCCCGCCGCAGCGCTTGCACGGCGGATCGTCTTCGCCGGCGCGCACGCGATCGAGCGTCGGCTCCATCGGCCCGCGCCACGCGCACGCCATGCACATGACGTCGCGCATCGTGCCGTGGACTTCAATCACTTTGTCCGGCGCGTGTCCCGCCTGCTGATGCAGGCCGTCGATGTTCTGCGTGACGACGGCGAGGAGCATGCCTCGGCGTTCGAGGGCCACGAGCGCGCGATGCCCCGCGTTCGGCGCCGCGCGCCACGCGGGATGATCGAGCCGGCTCTGCCACGCGAGCCGGCGGACCTCCGGATCCGACATGTAGGAATGAATATTCGAGAGCCGCTCCGCTTTCGGATTCGTGGTCCACACGCCTTGCGGACCGCGAAAGTCAGGAATGCCGGATTCGGTCGAGATGCCCGCGCCCGTGAGGGCCACGACGCGCGAGGACGTGGCAATCCATTGGCGCACGAGACGGATGTCGGGCATCGTGGCTGGTGACTGGTGGCTGGTCCACCTGGAAGGTGTATAACACGCTGGACGCGCGGGAGGAAGGCGGGCATGAGCATCACACGACGGACATTCATCGGCACCGGCGCGGCTGGAGCCATTGCCGCGCTCGATCCGTTCGCGCGCGCCGTCCGCGCGTTCGCGCGACAGGAGCCGCTCGTCCTCACGCCGCCCGACAAGCCGCGGCACGATCTCGTCGAGGGCCAGAACCCGCTCGCCATCCACAACGATCGCGACGGCGTCATCTACATTCCGAAAGGCTACAGGCGCGATGTCCCGATGCCGCTCGTCGTCGCGCTGCACGGCGCGGGCGGGTCTGGCGCCAATGCCGGCTTCGCGTTCCGCCAGGCGGACGAGTTCGGTTACATCGTGCTCGCGCCCGACTCTCGCGACTGGACGTGGGATTCGATCCTCGGCCACGGGCAGGACACCGAGTTTCTCGCCGCGGCGTTTCAGTCCACGATCGAGCGCTGTGCCGTCGATCGGCGCCGGCTCGCGCTGGCGGGCTTCTCCGACGGCGCGACGCACGTGATGTCGTTCGGCATCGCCAACGGCGACGTGTTCGGCCACCTGATGGCGTTCTCGCCCGGCCTGATGCGCCCGCCCGGCGCGAAGGGCAAGCCGCGCATCTTCATCTCGCATGGCACCGCCGACCAGACGATGCCGATTGACGTGACGAGCCGCAGGTTCGTGCCGCGATTGAAGGCGCTCGGCTACGACGTGACGTATCGCGAGTTCGAAGGGAAGCACACCCTGCCGCCCGACATCGCGCACGACGCGTACGCGTGGTTCATGAAAGGGAGTCTGGTGGCTGGTGGCTAGTGGCTCGTGGTTGGTGGCTGGTGGCCCGTGACTGTTCTTCCAGCCACCAGTCACCAGTCCCCAGCCGCCTACCACCCAACAGCCTGTCCATCTTTTCGATGGTCCGATCCCCCACGATACACGCCGTTCACCGGAAGATCCTCGGTTGCCGCGCGGCGCTCGAAGATCGGCTGCGGCATCCGCGGATCGCGTGTGAACAGAATCCCCTGATAGCCGCCGACCGATCCCCCGTTCACCGCGCGGACGTCGTGGCCCTTGGCCTTGAGCGCGGCGCCCACCAGATTGAAGAGATTCGTCTCGAGCGACAGCACGTTCGAGCTCTGGTTGTGCGTGAAGCGCGCGGCGTCGGTCGTCATCTGCACGTTCATGCCGAGGTCGATCATGTTGACCATGTGCTGCGCATGCGTTTCGGGCTGCACGCCGCCGCCCATGTTGCCGAACGTCATCAGCGGCTCGCCGTCTTTCATCACGAAGCCGGCGATGATCGTGTGGAACGGCCGCTTGTGCGGCGCGACGATGTTCGGGCTCTTCGGATCGAGCGAGAACGCGGAGCCGCGGTTGTGGAGCACGAAGCCGTACGGCGGCACCGTCGCGCGGCTGCCGTACACGCCGAAGACGCTGTGGATCAGCGACACCATGTTCCCCCACCGATCGGCCGTCGTCAGGTAGATCGTCCCGCCCTCCTGCGTGCCGGTGACGCCGGGCTTCGCGGCGGCGCCCGGATCGATCTTCGAGCAGAGCGATGCCGCGTGCTCCTTCGAGAGCAGCGCCTTCACCGGCACCTTCGCGAACATCGGGTCGGCGTTGTTCGCGAGGAGATCGGAGTACGCGAGCTTCTTCGCCTCGACCATGTAATGCCAGTACTGCGGATCGGCCGGCCCGAGCGAGGCGAGCGACGTGTTGAACTTCGGCACGCAGACTTCGAGGATGTTCAGCATCTCGAGCGCGGCGAAGCCCTGCCCGGGCGGCGGCAGCTCGAAGACGTCGTAGCCGTGATAGTTGGTCGAGATCGGCTCGATCCACTCGGAGGCGAACTCGCCGAGGTCCGCCTTCGTCATCACGCCGCCGTTGGCTTGCACTTTCGCGACGATGGCATCGGCGATGGCGCCCTTGTAGAACGCGTCGCGGCCCTGCGCCTGAATGAGGCGCAGCGCTTTCGAGAGACCTGGATTGCGGATGATGCTGTAGAGCGCCGGCGTCTTGCCATCGACGAGGAACGTTTCCTTCGAATCCGGATCGTTGGCCAGGCCGCTGGTCGCGTTCTTCAGATCCGAATGGCGCCGCTCGGCGATGCCCCAGCCTTCGTCGGCGAGGCGCGCGGCGCGCTCGAACGCCTCTTTGAAACCGACCGTGCCGAAGCGCTTCAGCAGCGCGTCGTAGCCGGAGATCGCGCCCGGCACCGACGCGGAGTTCACGCCGTTCTGCGGCACGCGATTGACGCCGAGCTTCGTCCTGAAGAATTCCGGCGTCCAGCCGCTCGGCGCCAAGCCGCCCGAGTTCAGCGCATAGAGTTTCTTGTCCTTCGCGATGTAGACCAGCGCGAACAGATCGCCGCCGATGCCCGTGTCGTTCTGCGACGTGACATCGAGCACGGCGCCGGTCGCGACGGCCGCATCGATCGCGTTGCCGCCGTTGCGCAGGATCTCGAGGCCCGCTTCGGCGGCGAGCGGATCGCTCGTCGCGACCATACCGTGGCGCGCGAGGACCTCCGAGCGTCCCTGCGCGTCCCAGCCCTGCGCGCGCGAGCCGCGGACGGCTTTCATCGTCGAGCCCGGCTGCGGCTGATCGGCGGTGGGGACGCCGAAGGCGTTCGGCGACTGCGCGGTGCCCGGGGCGACGATCAGAGCCCAGCCTGCGACGACGGCGGCCGAAACGAGGGCGGTGCGACGGTTCATGTGCGCCTCCAGAATGTAAGGCGCATATTCTCGCACTTCGTGGGAGCGAGAAGGACGAAAAAGGCAACCACGGAGGACACGGAGGAAAGGAGCGATAACGTTGGGGCGCTGCGAGGCTATACTTCGCGCATTACGCTCTCAGTTCTAAGTTCCAAGTTTCCAGTTCTGAGTTCAGGAGGATCCCATTCTCCGTCAGTCCGTACGAGCGGCAAAGGAAGCAGCGCGCCGTCACGAGGCCGCGGGCCCCGCCTGCTGCAGCGCGTCGAAATCGACCAGCGCGAGATCGTAAGCGAGAATCGCCGCGAGCTCGCCGGTCTTCGCCTGCGCGAGATCGCGCTGCGCCTGGATCACGAGAAAGCTCGTGGACATGCCGACCTCGAACCGCTTGCGCTCGGCGTCGAGCCGCTGCTCGGCCAGCACGCGGGCCGCGCGCGCGGTCTCGATCCGCTTCGCGTTCATCTCGATCTTCCGCCACGCGTCGCGCACCTGCTGCACGGCGCGCGACTCGGCGCTCTTCAGCCGCTCCTCCGCCTGCCGCTGCGCCAGCTTCGTCCGCGCATACGCGGCTTCTTCCACGGCCTGCCCGAGCGGGTAGTTGACGCTGACGCCGAGGGTCCACGTCGGATAGTCGCTGCCGAACACCTGGCCGAGTACGGATCCAAATGCGGTCCCGGCGCCGGGACCGATAATCGTTCCGGGGAAGCCGCCGGTGCGCAGGATCTGCGTCCCGCCAAGCCCGCTGGCCGTGTAATTCGCGTTGGCGCGGACGTCCGGCAGCCGCTGATTCGCGCTGAGCTTCACGTCGAGCCGGGCGGTCGCGATCTCGTGCCGCGCCCGCGCCAGATCCGCGCGTCCGCCGAGCGCGTTCGTCACGGCGGCGTTCAGATCGGGTGGGGCCGCGTCGAGCGGCGGCGAATCGACGGGATCGAGGGTCACGTCCCACACGTGCCGGTCGCTCGTGTCGAAGATCAGCGCGCGCAACTGATCCTCGATGCTCTTCACGGCCGTCTCGGCGACGATGAGCTGCTCGCGGTCGGCCGCGACCTCGGCCTGCGCGGCGACGAGGTCGAGCGGCGGCGACTGGCCGACGTCGACCTTGACCGTGTCGACGCGGACGAGCTCCTCGGCGGACGCCAGCACCGAGCGGCGCGCGTCGACGTTCGACCGCGCGGACACCAGATTCCAGTACGCGCTCTTCACCGCGGCCGTCGTGCGCACAACGGTCTCGTGCAGATGCGTGCCCGCGATGTCGCGATCGATCCGGCTGGTCTCCAGCTGCTTGCGCGCGCCGTCGATCGCCAGGCCGCGCACGAGCGGCTGCGAGACGCCGAGCGACAGCCCCGATTCCAGGATCGGGTTGTAGCTGTTGAGGAAGCTGTCGCTGGTGGTGTGCGCCGCATTCCACGTGACGTTGTAGGACGTCCCGAACCACGGCAGCTTCTGGTCCAGCCCCACGGTCGACGTGACGACGTCGGTGCGCGTCGCAGTCGGAAACAGAACGCTGGCCGGTGGCTGCAGCTGATTGTTCCGCAGCAGGCCGCTGCTGAACGTCGGACGGAACGCGCCGGCGGCCGCCGCGACGCGTGTGTCGCTGATTTGCGGATCGAGGCGCGCAGCGGCGAGATCGACGTTGCGCTCGAGCGCCATCTTCACCGCGTCATCGACAGTGATGCGATACGTCATCGCCGCCGTCTGCGCCGATGCCAGAGCGGCCGTCACCGAGAGAACAAGAGTGAGAAATGTTGTGCGCATGATTAGCTCGCAATCGCCGCAAGCTCGGGAACACGCACGTCGCCGGCGTCCGCCCGAACGGGCGAGACGGCTCTGTACGTGCGCGCGACGAGGACGTAAATGGACGGAACGATGAAGAGCGTGAACGCGGAGCCGATGATCATGCCGCTGACCAGCATGATGCCGATGCTGTTGCGCGCGCCGGCGCCGGGACCGGTCGCAAGGATCAGCGGAAAGTGTCCGACGACGGTCGCGGCCGTCGTCATGAGAATCGGCCGCAGGCGCGTCGCGCACGCTTCGATGATCGCCGCCAGCTTGTCCCTGCCCGTGTCCTGCAGCTGATTCGCAAACTGCACGATCAGGATCCCGTTCTTGGACACGAGACCGACGAGCGTGATCAAACCGACCTGGCTGTAGATGTTGAGCGTCGTCAGGCCGAGGAACGAGAACAACAGCGCGCCCGAGAGCGCGAGCGGCACCGAGCCCGCGAGGATGATGAACGGATCGCGGAAGCTCTCGAACTGCGCGGCGAGCACGAGATAGATCAAGATCGCCGACAGCGCCAGCGTGCCGAGGAACTTGCTGCCTTCAGTTCGCAGCTGCCGTGACTGCCCTGCGTAATCGATCGTGGTCCCTTCCGGCAGCATCGTCTTCGCCTGCGTCTCGAGGAAAGTCAACGCCTGATCGAGTGGCACGGCCGGCGGGATCACGCCTTGGACGCGAACGGCGTTCAGTTGCTGAAACTTCTTCAGCTCGCGCGGCTCGGACGTCGTCCGGAGCGTCGCGAAGGTCGACAGCGGTACGAGCCGGTTGTCCGATCCGCTGACGTAGGTCTGCTCGATCTGATCGGCGGTCAGCCGCTCGACACGCGCCACCTGCGGAATGACCTTGTAGCTCCGGCCCTGGATGCTGAAGCGGTTGACGTAGTTGCCGCCGACCAGCGTCGACAGGTCCTGCCCCGCGCGCGTCAGGTCGATGCCCTGCGAGCGCAGCTTGTCGCGATCGAACACGACCTCGGCCTGCGGCTGGTCGAACTTCATGTCCGCGTCGGCGAACATGAACAGGCCGCTGCCGAACGCCTTCATCACGAGCTGGTTCGCGAGGTCGCCGAGCTGGCGCGGTTCCGCCGCCGACGAGATGACGAAGTCGACCGGAAAGTCTCCGCCGCCCGGAAGCGGCGGTGGCGTCGTCGGAATCACGCGGATGCCCGGGATCTTCGACATCGGCCCCATCGACTCCATCAGGAGCTGCTGCGTCGTCTTCTTTCGTTCGCTCCACGGTTTCGTCACCATGCCGCCGAAGCCGCCCGTCGGCGTCATCAGCTGAAAGACGCCGGCGGTCTCTGGCAGCTTCCGGTACACGTCGTGAACTTGCTGACTGAACAGCGTGGTCTGATCGATCGTCGCGTTCGCCGACCCCTGGACGATTGAAAAGACGACGCCCTGATCCTCGAGCGGCGCGAGCTCGCGCTGCGAGAACATGTAGAACGGCACGATGAGCAGCGCCACGATCCCCCACAGCACGAGGACGACCGGGCGGAAGCGGAGCGTCGCGCTCAGTGCGCGCGTGTAGCCGCTGCGCACGCCGTCGAACCGCCGGTTGATCCAGCCGGCGAAGCCGCGCTCGGTGTCACCCTTGCGCAGCAGCTTCGAGCCCATCATCGGCGACAGCGTCAACGCCACGACGCCGGACACGATCACCGCGCCGGCCAGCGTGAACGCGAACTCGCGGAACAGCGCGCCGGTCAGGCCGCCCTGGATGCCGACGGGTGTGTAGACGGCCGCCAGCGTGATCGTCATCGCGATGATCGGCCCGACGAGCTCGCGTGCGGCGTCGATGGCCGCGCGATACGGCGTCTTGCCCTCGTGCAGGTGCCGCTCCACGTTCTCCACCATGACGATGGCATCGTCGACGACGAGGCCGACGGAGAGGACGATCGCGAGCAGCGTCAGCAGGTTGATCGTGAAGCCGGCCAGCAGCATCAGGAAGACGGCGCCGACCAGCGAGATTGGAATGGCGACGACGGGGATGATCACCGAGCGGAACGATCCGAGGAACAGGAAGATGACGAGAATTACGATGAGCAGCGTCTCGCTCAGCGTGCGCAGCACTTCTTTGATCGAGTCGCGGATGTACTCTGTCGAGTCGTACGGGATGACGATCTTCATGCCGGCCGGCAGCTGCGCCTGGATTTGCGGGATCGCCGCGCGCACCTGCGAGACGACGTCGAGCGTATTCGAGGCCGGCAGCACCCACACGCCCATGAACGTCGCGGCTTCGCCGTTGAAGCGGACGTCCTGTTCGTAGTTCTCGGCGCCGAGTACGACGTCGGCGACTTCACCCAGCCGCACCATCACGCCGCCCTCGTTCTTGATCACGAGCTGGCGGAATTCCTCAGGTGTGCGCAGATCGGTGTTCGCCACGAGGTTGACGGACACCATCGAGCCCTTCGTCCGTCCGAGCGCCGACAGATAGTTGTTGCGGCCGAGCGCGTCGCGCAGCGCGGACGGCGAGATGCCGAGCGCCGCCATGCGGTCCGGCTTCAGCCAGATCCGCATCGCGAACGTGCGCGCGCCAAGAATGTCGGCGCGCTGGACGCCGCTGATCGCGCTCAGCTTCGGCTGGACGACGCGCGTCAGGTAGTCCGTGACCTGATTGGGATCGAGGTCGGCCGACGAGAACCCGAGGTACATCGCCGCGAACCGCTCGTCGGCGGTCTCCAGCTCGATGACGGGCGCCTCAGCCTCTGGTGGCAAGTCGTTTCTGACCTGCGCCACCTTCGCCTGAATCTGCGTGAGCGCCGCGTTGGTGTCGTAGTTGAGCTTCAGGTGGACGGTGATCGCGCTCAGGCTCTGCGCGCTCGACGACTCCAGGTAGTCGATGCCGTCGGCGCTCGCAATGACGCGCTCGAGCGGTGTGGTGATGAAGCCGCGCACGAGGTCCGCGTTGGCGCCGATGTACGCCGTCGACACTTTCACGACGGCGATGTCGCTGCGCGGGTACTGCCGGACGCTCAACGCCCGGATCGACTGCACGCCGGCGATCAGAATGACCAGACTGACGACGACCGAGAGGACCGGCCGCTTGACGAAGAGGTCCGTGAAACGCATCAGCTGTTCTCCGGACGAGGCTTCGGGTTGTTGCCGGGCTTGACGGTGTTGTTGACGAGGACCGCGGCGCCGTTGCGCAGCTTGAACACGCCGGAGCTGACGACCTCGTCGCCGGGCTTGAGGCCGGACACAACCGCGACCTGATCGCCGCGCGCGGCGCCGAGCTTGACGATCTGCTGGCGGACGCCGCGGTAGGTCTTTCCTTTCGGGTCCTTGAGATCGGCGACGACGAACACGGAATCGCCGTACGGCGCGTAGCTGACGGCCGACGCGGGCAGCGTCACGATCGATTGGCCGCCGCCGAGCGTCAGCTCCGTCTGGACGAACATGCCGGGCCGCAGCTTCCCGCCAGGATTCGCGAGCGTCGTTTGCACCTGCACGTTGCGCGTGCCCGAGTCCACGACGGAATCGATCGCGGACACGCGTCCGCTGAACTGCGAACGCTTGCCCTCGTCGATCGAGATGCGGACGCTGTGACCGACGACGACTTTGCCGGAGGCCTGCTGCGGGACGCCGAAGTTCACGTAGATCGGATCGATCGACTGCACGTTGACGACGGGGTTGCCGGCGGACAAGTACTGTCCGAGGTTGACCTGGCGGATGCCGAGCACGCCGGCGAACGGCGCGCGAATCGCCTTGCGATCGATCGCGGCGAGGATTTCACCGACGCGCGCGTCGGCCTGACGCTGGTCCGCAGTCGACTGATCGTATTCCGCTTTCGAGATGACGCGCTGCGCCAGCAGCCCTTCCATACGCGTGAAGTTCGCGCGGGCAAGATCGCGCTGCGCTTCGGCTGACGTCAGCTGCGCCCGCTCCTGTCGCGTGTCGATCTCGGCGAGCACGTCGCCCGCGTGCACGGCCTGTCCGGATTCGAAGCCGATCCGCTCGACGATCCCCGGCAGGTCGGCGCTGACGGTCACGCCGCGCGCGGCCGCGACCGTGCCGATGGCGGTCAGCGTGTCCGGCCATTTGTCCTCGACGGCGACGATCGTCGTCACCGCTTCCGGCGGCGGCTGGAATGCGGCGTAGACCGCCATCATCGTTTTGATTTGCCGGAACTTCACGAAGCCGAGCGCCGCGATGCACGCGGCGGTGACGGTCAACATCAGAAACATTCGTTTTGCCATGGGCTCCTTCCCTCACGTGATAGACGAACGAGCCACTCCGAAATCGACAACGCCCTTCGGGATGCGCGTTCGAGCACGGGGTCGTGAGTGGCAAAGCTGACGCCACGTCGAGCAATCGGACGCCGGGTGTCCTTATCGCGTGATGACGCAGCGGGTTACGCGAACGGTGAGGCGATCGTGGTCAGGCGGGCGGCCATGAAAAGTGCGCACTGATACGCACTGTGCTTGCGTCCGCGCATGTGCGTGGAGGGGTGCCGCGGCTTTCAGGCCGATATGACGCTGGCGCGCAAATTGCCTCTGCAGTCGTGCGGGGTCAGGAAATGTCCCAGAAGACTGTTCAACTGATGATCGGCCGGCTGCTGACGGATGAGGATTTGCGGGTGCGGTTCGTCGAGCGTCCGCACGAGACGCTCGCGGCGCTGCGCGAGCAGGGGTTCGATCTCACCAACGACGAGATCGACGCGCTCGCGCGCAGCGATCCGAAGATGTGGCCGTCGGTCGCGCGCCGCATTCATCCGAGACTGCAGCGGTGCAGTCTGCGAGCGTGGAAAGAGAAAGTGGTTTAGGCGGACTTACGTCGCCAGCATCCACCTCAAGGCCGCGCGAAATGCTTGCGATGCGCATCGGCGGGAACGTTACGAGCGCCGCACCACTTTCTCGTCGACGCTCAAGGTCAGCTTTAGCGCATATACGTAGTGATTACGGCGATGTCGGCCGATGCCGCGTTCGCCTCAATTGCGCCAGCGCATAGACGGACACGATCAGCAACAGAGGTGAGGAATAGAAACCCGGCGCCGGACGCGGGAACCGCACTATGCTGACCGTGTGACCGAAGATGGTCGCCATCGTGTGGCCGAGTGCGTTCAGTACTCCTGCGACCACCGCACAGAAATAGAATATCGGTCGGATCCAGCGGACGTTGCGAAAGGCGAAAGGCGAGAGCGCGGCCAGCAACAGGATGCCGAGAATCAGTCCGGTCAGCCACTCGCGAAATTCAAATGTCGGCATCGGCCAAAACCCCAGCCGGGCGCGCAACGCCAGAACCGTGGGGTTGTACACAGACAGAAACCCCGTCAACGCTTCGTCGGTGACGTGAAGCGCAAGCGTCATCCACAATATCACCCACGCGATTCCGAGTCGGAACGTAGAGGGTGCGCGCGTGGTTGACGCAGTCAAACGGCTAACGCCTCGGCGGGTGCTGAGAGGCGGGGGTTACGCGGAAATCGCCGGCACGGGGCCCGGGACGTACGACCCAACCGGGCGCGAGCGTGAGCGTCCACCCGTCACCGTGCAGAGTCGGACCGTCCGCGTCGGTGGGAGCCGGTACGGTCAGCGTACTGCGATCCGCCGACACGAGAACGCTGGCGGCCTCCAAGCTGCCCCATTCGGCTGTCGTGCGGTACGTGGGATAGATCGTGCCGGTACCGGGGATGGGAGTCATCCCCGAGGTGACGAACGTCGCGCTGCGCGTACCGGGAATGATGAGCACCGGACCGTCGATGAAACGGCGACGTAACGCGGCGACACGTGCTTGCTGATCCGCCTCGCGCTTCTCCTCCGCGAGTCGCAGATCGGGCCCACCATACCGCGTCGCCGCCGACTCGGCGTCCCCGGCCGGTTGAAGGTGCGCCGCCGTCATGAGCAGTGTCCCCAGATCGTCGGCGGCGGTGAGCCGGCGCGTCCAGCCAGGCGACCATCCATCGAGCAGAATGCCGTACGCGGCGCCTGACGGGTACGCGAACGTGCGCACGAACGTTTCAGACCGGCGAGCGCTCGTCAATTGATTGATGGCGTCGGCCGCCGCGTCGGCGCTCGATGCGACGGACGCCACGGTCCCCGTGTATTGCGCCAGGCCTTCGTTTATTTCGAGCATGCGTTCGCCTTCGGCTGCGTCGGGAAACACGCGGCGCCGCGCCGACCGGAACGTCAGCGCGTCGCGAAGTGCGGCCAAGCGTTCGAGTCCCGACGCGGCGAGGGCGGCTGCAAGCGCGCGCCATTCCAGCTGCATCCAATACCGCCCGTCAAGCGTGTCCAGGTGTTCATTGCGGCCGTCCGGAAGCAGGAGGTGGAGTTGCGGCTGGATCCGATGAAAGAGTTCATGGAGCATGAGCCGGCCGCGCGCGTGCTCGTCAGCGGGCGGAATCAACTGCCAGACGAACGTGGACCAGCGGACGCCGCCCCAATCCATCGCCGCGTTGGCGAATCCGACCGCCGGTGGCGGCGGCCCCGCGGGCGTGGGTTGATTGGTCGCAATCGAGTGCGTGGCAGGATCCGCGAACACCATCGGGCCGCAGAGTGAGACGCCCCAGAGGCGACCGCCTTCGCGCTCGCAGAGCGCCGCCGCCTCCTTGAAGTACATCGCGGCACGCTGCTGATCGACCTCCGCAGGGGCGGTCAGCGGCCACGCGAGGCACAAGAGGCAGAACGCGATCATAGACGTCGCATCGCCGTCAGCGGATCGACACTCAGCGCGCGCGCGGCGGGAATGCCGCTCGCCAGCATCGTCACGCTAAGCACGATGGACGAGACGACCAGAAACGACGCCGGGTCCGTCGGACTCACGCCGTACAACAGGCTCGCGAGCAGGCGCGTCGCCAGGAGCGTGACGGGGATCCCGACCGCCAGCCCGATCGCGCTGAGCCGTAATCCATATCCCAACACCATTCGGATCACTGCCGCCGGCGTCGCGCCAAGCGCCATGCGGAGACCGATTTCCTGCGTGCGATCTGCAACGAGAAACGACACGAGCGCATAGAGGCCCACCGTCGCCAGGATCAGGCCCAGCACGGCGACGACGAACGACAAGCCGGCCGCCAGCCTCACTGGCAGCAGCGACACCGCAATGTGCTCGGTCAGCGGGCGGGCGAAGAAGCCCTGCACGGCGGGATCGATCCCGCTCAACGTCGCCCGCACGTGATCGATCGCTCGATCGGATCGTTCGACGGTCCTGACGAGGATAGCGGCTCCCGCACGGGGGTGCTGCGCGAACGCTAAGTACAGGTGCGCTTGCGGTTCCTCTCCAATCGTCAAGTACTTGCTGTTGCGGGCCACGCCGACGACGGTGCACGGCTCCGCCGAGACCTGCGGATCGAGCCACAGACGGCGACCGAGGGGCGATCCTTCCGGCCAGAGGCGCGACGCCAATGTCTGATTGACGATCACAACGCTCGGCGCTCGATCATCGTCGCGATCGTCGAACGGTCGTCCATCGACGAGCGGGATCTTGACGACGTCAAGGTAGCGGGGGCTGATGAGGACGTAGCTCGCGCTCGGCGAGGCGAGGTCGACCGTCGCCAACACCGGCCCAAGGGCATTGATCCGCGCGATGGGCGTCGAGGTGTCGAGCGGCGCTCTCGTCGAGAGCGCGGCCGCCTCCACGCCCGGGAGCGAGCTCACGCGTTGCAGGAGCGTGCCGAAGAACGCGCGGATCGCCGGGGGCGCCGTTCGATGCGAGTTGTCGACGTCGAGCACGACGACTCCGCCCGGGTTCAGTCCCAGATCGATCGCCTCGGCCTGCCTGACGCTGCGGGCGAAGAGCACCGCGCCGGTCAGCAGCATCAACGAGACGCTGACTTGTATGGCGACGAGCGCTCCGCGCAGGCGTGCGCCGGACCTGCGGCCGACCGACGCCGCGGTCTCTTCCTTCAGCGCCGGGCCGACATCGGGGGCCACGATCTGCAGCGCGGCAATCGCGCCGACGA
This sequence comes from Acidobacteriota bacterium, assembly GCA_016195265.1. Taxonomy (GTDB): domain Bacteria; phylum Acidobacteriota; class Vicinamibacteria; order Vicinamibacterales; family CAVVIG01; genus SRVP-36. The sequence continues at coordinate 14,942 of JACPZW010000026.1, forward strand.
CGACAGCTGCCGCCAGCGTGACGAGTCCCGCGAACACGAGGACGCGGGCGTCCAGGCGGGCGTCGAGCCGCAGCGTCAGCGTGGGCAGTGGCCGGATCACCGCCACGAGGCCCGTCGTCAACTGCGCGAGCATCAACGCCGCGCCGCCGCTGACCGCCGCGAGCAGGAGACTCTCTCCGAGCAGCAGGCGGGCGAGATGAGCGCGGCTCGCGCCGAGCGCGATCCGCAGCGCGAATTCGCGCCGCCGGCCGAGCGCCCGCGCGAGCAGCAAGTTGGCGACGTTCGCACAGCTGACGAACAGGACCAGCGCCACGAGCCCCAGCAGCAGCGTGAGGAACCGGCGCGCCAGCGTCCGTTGCTGGCCGGAGACGAGCGTGCCGGGCGAGAGCTCGATGCGCTGAATGCGGCCGGGAGCCGGATAGGCGCGGGCGAGATCGTCGGCGATCACCTGCAGTTCAGTCTGCGATTGTTCGAGGGAGGCGTTCGCCCGCAGCCGCGCGATCAGCGCGAACGGGCGCCGATCACGATTCGTTTGCCAGTCGGCGCCGAGCGACGAACCTGCCGTGGCAATGGGCACCCACACATCGGTGGGCGCGCCGACGAAGCTGCCGTTGAATGACGCGTCCGCGACACCCACGACGGCATACGCGGAGCCGTTCAGCAGGACGGAGCGGCCGAGGACGGCGGGATCGGCGCCGAATCGTCGCCGCCAGAGAGCAGCACTGATGACGGCCGTCGGCGCAGCGCTCGCGAGGTCGTCCGCATCGTCGAGGCCGCGGCCGATCGCGATTCGAGCGCCGAGCAACCGCAGATATCGCGCGGAAACGACTTCGCCGAGGATCTCGTCGCGGCGGCTGTCCGCGCTTAGCATGAATCCAGACTGGTTCACGGCCACGATGTCGGCGAGCGTCGCGGATCGCGAGCGGTATTCGCTGAAATCGGCGAATGCAAACCGGCTCACAGGCGCGCCACTTGGGGTACGGCCCGCCAGTCGCACGACGCGGTCCGGTTGGTACGACGCCAGGGGTCGCAGCAGCACTGCGTTGGCCAGCGCGAAGATCGTGACGTTGGCGCCGATGCCGGCGGCGAGCGTGGCGACCGACAGCACGGTGAACGCCGGCGCGCGGAGCAGATGCCGCGCGGACGCGCGGACGTCGTTCAGCCATCCAGTCACGTGGAATCTTCGAGGTGGCCGCGCGTTTCGCGGCGAGGCGGCGAGCCACGCCGATGGCGCTGCCCGCATTGTGTCTCCGGCTGCGCGGCACATTAGCCACGCCACGGCTCCGCGGCCGCCGTCGGCGTACGCCGCGCGCGCGTCGTCGCGGAACAACTCGAACAGCGCGAGGCCGTGCGCACGCCTGAAGCGCGGCGGGTACGCGGTCATCAGCCAGCGGAAGCAGGTTTCGGCGAGGCGCAGCGTGCTCACGAGCGGGACACCGCGTTGAGGAGTCTGCGGACGGTGGCGGCGCGGACCAGACCCGCCAGCCGCTCGGCCTCGGCAACGGCGACACGCCGGCCGAATGCCGTCAGGTGATAGTACCGGCGGCGCTCGTCGTCGAGCTCGGGCACGGGCCGGCGATCGGACTCTTCGATGAGGCCGGCGGCGATCATCTGCTCGATGGAGCGATACAACGTGCCGGGCCCCAGGTCGCGGTGGGAGCCCTGCGCGGCGAGATCCTTCTTGATCCCATAGGCGTGACGATCGCCGTTCGTCAGCGCCAGCAGCATCAGGAAGTGGAGCGGTTTGAGCGGCAACAGATCGTCGGGAGACTGGCGCGGAGTGGCCATTCGGGTTCGGTCAGTATACTATCGGATCGGTAGTAAGTGAAAGGGTTATGACTGAACGCTCTCCTTCTGCGGCAACGAGCGGATGGATGGGGCGACAGGCATTTTGGATCCGCCGAGAAGCGCATCCTCGATCTTCTTGAGACCGCTGTTCTGCTGGCAGGCTCTCGGATCGCGGGCTACGCGGGCGGACGCTCGAGATCGTACTTGCGCAGGCGCACGTAGAGCTGCGTGCGTGACAAGCCGAGACGTTTGGCGGCCTTCGACTTGTTCCAGTGCGTGTCGTGCAGCACCTGCGCGATCGTGTCGCGCTCGACGGTGTTCAGATCGGTCGTCGGCGCATGGACCGGACGCCCTGGCAACCCCATCGCCTGCAGCGACAGATGCTGCGCGCTGATCAGCCCGCCCTCGCACAGAATCGCCGCGCGCTCGAGCGCGTTGCGCAGCTCGCGCACGTTGCCCGGCCAGTCGTACATCAACAGCGCTTCGCGCGCGTCGTGCGTCAGGCCGGCCGGCGGACGGCCGAACGACTTGCCGATCTCCTGGAGGAACGACTCGCTGAGCGGAAGGATGTCCGTCTTGCGCTCGCGCAGCGGCGCAATCCGGATGTCGAACACCTGCAGCCGGTAGTACAGATCCTCGCGGAAATCGCCGCGCTCGACCGCTTTCCGCAGATCCTTGTTACTCGCGGCCACGACGCGGACGTTGGCCTTCAACAGTCGGGTGCCGCCGAGCCGCTGAAACTCGCGCTCCTGCAGCACGCGCAGGAATTTGGCCTGCGCCGACGGGCTCATTTCGCCGACCTCGTCGAGAAAGAGGACGCCGCCCGCGGCGAGCTCGATCTGTCCCGGCTTCGCCTGTTGCGCGCCCGTGAACGCGCCGCGCTCGTAGCCGAAGAGCTCCGACTCGAGCAGCGTCTCCGGCAGCGCCGCGCAGTTCAACGCGATGAAGGGCCCGCCCTTTCTGGCGGACGCGCGATGCAGGAATCGCGCGACCACTTCCTTGCCCGTGCCCGACTCCCCCGTCAATAAAACCGTCGTCTCCGTCTCGGCCACCTGCGTCGCCTTCTTCAGGACGTCCAACCATTCCACCGACTGCCCGACGACGCGGCCGTGGCCGGTTCTCGACTCGAGCTCCTCGACGAGCGTCTGCACGCGCGACTCGAGGTGCTCGGCCCGTGTCTGCGCCTCGGCGACCTGCTGCGCGGCCGCGGCCAGTTGCTCGTGCGAGACCGCGAGCGCGACGTGATCCGCGATCCGGCGCGCGACCGCGACGTCGCTGCGATCGAACGCCTTTGGCCGCTTGGACCAGAAGCCGAGGCCCATCGCCTGATCGCGCGCCCGCGTCAGCACGATGAGAAAGGATCGATAGCCGGCGGCGACGAGACGCTCGCGGAGATCGGCCGGTTCAGCGATCGGCAGCGTGGCCGTTCTGAAGTCGTCGATGATGTGGAAGTCCACGTCGGGCCCGTGCTTGGCGGTCTTGACGATCCTGGTCAGATCGGGAAGCTCGTCGGTCGACGCCGCCTCGAACACGATGTTGCCCTGCTGGTCGTGAAACATCATCGTCAGGCGATCGTGCGGCAGCATCTTGTTTGCGATTTCGGACACCTGGGGGAAGACCGTGCGGATGTCCAGCACGTTGGAAATCGCGCGCAGCAGCTCGACGGAGTTTTCGATGTTCGCGGAGCGCTCCCGCTCCACAGCCGCTTCGCGCGCCGACTCCGCGAGCCGCTGGTGCGCCAGCGCGACCTCCACGTAGCCGGCGAGGCGTTCGGCCAGCGTCAGATCCCGTGTCGAGTACGCGCGCGCTTGCCGTGAGAACAACGCGAAGACGCCGACCAGCCGGTCGTCGATGCGGACCGGCACGCTCAGACCCGACCGCAGGCCCCGCTCGGGTCCGGGCACCGTCTCGAAGATGCGCGGCTCGTCGGCGTCCCCGATCGGACAGTCCTGTCCGCGGCAGACCATCGAGGGCGCACCGTCACGCGTGCTCGCATAGAGCCGGAACTGCGACGCGTCGTCGGTGACGAGGGCGAGATTGGCTTCGTCGTGCGGCACGATCCGTGCTGCGACCGTGCTCAGGTGCTGAAAGATGTCACGCACGTCGAGGGCACGCGCGAGCGTAGGAAGGAGATCGTGGAAGGCGTCGAGCTGTTCGACGTCGTTCGGTATGGGTTCGGCGATAGGTGTCACTCCGTTATTAGACGCCTCGAATTGGAAATGGGTCCCACGACGCGATCGAGCGCGTGGACGCGATCCGTCCGCAGTACGTAGGCCGGTCCTTCCGGACCCGGCGCCGCCTGCGCACCGATACGCACGATGCGCAGATTCACTCAGCCTTCAAAAATGTCGCCTCGGCGGTAAGACGTGATCGTGCAATCACTTTCGCGTGCGCGGTGCCACGGCATCACGCTTGCCTTTGAAGGCCGCGTGATCGAATCACGATCTCAATAGGAGGCAGACATGACCCGTCAGATCGCAATGGCACTCGTGGCGCTCACGATGTTCGGCGCCGGACAGGCGTTCGCGCAGGAGGCGACGCCCGGACCGGGCACCGTCGAAGTGTCCATCATTCCCGGCGGCGGCACATTCTTCACGAGCGGCGACAAGGGGCCGAGCTTCGGCAGCTACAACCTTGGCGGCGCGCTCACCTACAACGTGAACCGCATCGTCGGCGTCGAAGGCGAAGTCGGCGGCACGATCGGCATCACGCAGGATCTCACGTTCGGCGCGATCAAGAACGCGAAGACGCCGAACCTGGTCAACTACTCGGCGAACGTCGTCGTCTCGGCGCCGACGCACACGCCGGTCGTTCCGTACGTAACGGGCGGCGTCGGGGGCCTGACGATGTTCGAGCAGGCGAGCGTCGGGGTGACCGGCGGTCAGACGTTTCTGACCGGCAACGTCGGGGGCGGCGTGAAGTGGTACGCGCCGAGCGGACGATGGGGCCTGCGCGGCGACTACCGGTTCGAGTCAGTGCGGAAGAACGACACGGCGCCGGCGTTCTTCGGGCAGGAGACGCGGTACGGCCATCGCGTCTACGGCGCGGTGCTCATCAACGCGGTTCGGTAAGTCCGTCGGACCGATGGCGCCGAATGGCGGCGTCATCGGTCGCGGCGCCTACTCAGAGATCGACCTTGGCGTGCGTCGGCACCTGGGCGTAGCGCGCCAGCACGCTGGCGTTGTACAGCAGCTCGGCGTGGTGGACGTCGGGTCCGGAGACATCCTTCAGGCGCTGGAAGAAGAATTCCAGCGCCTGGCGATGATCGGTCGCGAGCAGCTCGCGCAGCGAACCCATCCCTGGTTAGTACATCCCTCCGCCCATGCCGCCACCCGAATGCGCCGACGCCGCCGTGTCTTCGTCCGGCGCCTGCGAGATGACCGCTTCCGTCGTCAGCAGGAGCGACGCAATCGACGCGGCGTTCTGCAGCGCCGAGCGGACCACCTTGGCCGGATCGATGACGCCGGCTTTCACGAGGTTCTCGTACTGCTCGGTCTGCGCGTTGAAGCCCTCGTCGCCCTTCATCTCCTTCACGCGCTGCACGACGATCGCCCCTTCGTGGCCCGCGTTGGTCGCGATCCAGCGCATCGGCTCTTCGAGGGCCCGGATGACGATGGCGACGCCGAGCTGCTCGTCGCCGTCAAGCGTGAGCGACTGGAGTGCTTTCGCGGCCCGCAGCAGCGCAACGCCGCCGCCAGCCACGATACCTTCTTCGACAGCCGCCTTGGTGGCATGCATCGCGTCTTCGACGCGGGCTTTCTTTTCCTTCATCTCGGTCTCGGTCGCCGCGCCGACCTTGATGATGGCGACGCCGCCCACGAGTTTGGCGAGCCGCTCCTGCAGCTTCTCGCGGTCGTAGTCGGACGTCGTGTCTTCGACCTGCGCGCGCAACTGTTTGACGCGTCCTTCGATGGACTGCTTCGTGCCCGCGCCCTCGATGATCGTCGTGTTGTCCTTGTCGATGGTGATCTTCTTGGCCTGGCCCAGGTCTTCAATCTTCAGTGACTCGAGCCTGATGCCCAGATCCTCGGTGATGGCCTTGCCATTGGTCAGCACGGCGATGTCTTCGAGCATCGCCTTGCGGCGATCACCGTAGCCCGGCGCCTTGACCGCCGCGACTTTCAGCGTGCCCCGGAGCTTGTTGACGACGAGCGTCGCCAGCGCTTCGCCCTCGAGGTCGTCGGCGATGATGAGCAGCGGACGGCCGGCCTGCGCCGCCTGTTCGAGCAACGGCAGCATGTCCTTCATCGCGCTGATCTTCTTTTCGTGGATCAGAATGACCGGATTCTCGAGGACGACTTCCATGCGCTCGGGATCCGTCACGAAATACGCCGAGAGGTACCCGCGGTCGAACTGCATGCCTTCGACGACTTCGAGCGAGGTGTCGAGCGTCTTCGACTCCTCGACCGTGATCACGCCGTCCTTGCCGACCTTGTCCATCGCTTCCGCGATGATCCGGCCGATCGTGTCGTCGTGATTCGCCGAGATCGTGCCGACCTGGGCGATCATCGGACCGCTCACCGGCTTGGACTGCTGCGTGAGCGACGCGACGACGGCTTCGACCGCGGCGAAGATGCCGCGTTTGATGGCCATCGGGTTGGCGCCGGCCGTGACGTTCTTCGCGCCTTCGCGATAGATCGCCTGCGCCAGCACGGTGGCGGTCGTCGTGCCGTCGCCGGCGACGTCGGAGGTCTTGCTCGCGACTTCGCGCACCATCTGGGCGCCCATGTTCTCGAGCGCATCCGGCAGATCGATTTCTTTCGCGACCGTGACGCCGTCCTTGGTGATCGTGGGCGATCCGAAGCCCCTGCTCAGGATAACGTTGCGTCCTTTCGGTCCGAGGGTGACTTTCACGGCATCGGCGAGGCCGTTGACGCCGCGGAGAATCGCCTGACGCGACGCGTCACCGTACGTAATCAGTTTTGCCATGTCAGCGTCCCTTCCTGGTGGCGGCCTTCGCCTTGGCCGTCGCAGCTCTGGCCGGAGCGGCCTTGGCGGTCGGGGTCTTCGCGGCGCCGGCACGGCCGCCGACATCGTCAATGGCGGCGAGCACTTCGTCTTCTTTCATGATCAAGTACTCGACGCCGTCGAGCTTGATTTCCTGGCCGGAGTACTTGCCGAAGAGGATCGTGTCGCCCGCCTTCACGTCGAGCTTCACACGATCGCCATCGTCTCTGACTTTGCCGTTGCCGGCGGCGATCACTGTTCCGCGCTGCGGCTTTTCCTTCGCGGAATCTGGAATGATGATCCCGCCGATCTGCTGTTCGCCTTCGTCTTCTTTTGAGCGTTGTACGAGGATCCGGTCGTGTAGCGGTCTGACATGCATGACGTCGACTCCCAACTGCGTGAACGGGTGGACGAATATTCAGTTCGCGAGCTTGATGAGGGCTGTGGCACGGGGCCGGTGCAGATCCGGCGAGGGGCGGCAGTGCTCAGGAAGGTAGTTCGCCTTCGACTATACGCGTGTGCAACTGCGTTGGCAAACCCTCGTAGCCTTGGCGGAGGCGATCAGGCGAGCGTGACGCGGCGCCGCGCTACGAGAGCGCGGGCGGCCTGGGCGGCATCAGCAGAAAGGGCTGGTCGCGCAGATCGCGGCCGAGTCTTGCGTGGCGCTGGCGCCAAGGCTCGAAGCGCCGGGCGACCGCGTCCAGCAGCCGGGCTTTGCGGGGCGAGGGCTCGTGCACAGCGGCGCGACTGAAGAAGCCGGCGCCGAGCTCGGCGTACCAGCGGATGTTGTGCCGCCGGCGCATTTGATCCTCGAAGAATCCCGCCAGCAGCAGGCATTGGGCGCCGGCGGTTTCCATCATCACGCTGTCGCGCAGCAGCGTCGTGTCGCACACGAAATGATCGAAGACCGCGCTGAGGTTCGCCGGCGCCGGGAGGTCGGCGTCGGCGCGAGTTGAGACCTGGGCGTAGTGCGCGAGGACGCTGGCGTTGTAGATCAGCTCCTGTCGGTCGACGCCGGCCTCGGAGACATCCTTCAGGTGCTGAAAGAAAAACAGCAGCGCCTGACGCTCGTCGGTCGCGAGGAGCTCCCGCAGCAGACCCATCCCTTAGCGCGCCGCTCCACCCATGCCGGAGATCGTACCACCCGTGTCCAGCGCGTCCGCGATGCCGCGGCCGATGGCGCGTCCTGCTGCATCCAATGGAGCTATACTGCGCGCGACGAAGCTGACCGCTGTCGGTTGTCAGTCGCCAGTCGCAGGGCGGGGCCTTTCGGACCCGCCAGAGGGAGGCTGTCATGCGCGTTCTACGAGCGGCATTCGCGTTGACGTTGGTCGCACTCTCCGGTGCCATCGGGTCCGCGCGCGGCGCGGCGGAGCTGAATCCGAAGGCTATCAAGATCGAGCTGCCGGCCGAGATCAAGTGGAACAAGGGCCGCGGCTCCGAGAGCGTCGTGCTCGCGGGCGATCCGACCAAGCCGGGGTTGTACGTCACGCTGCAGAAGTGGCTGCCGCACAACAACAGCCGGCCGCATTTCCATCCCAACGATCGCTTCATCCACGTCGTCTCGGGCACCTGGTGGGTCGCGACCGGTCCGAAGTACGACTTCGACTCGGCGAAGCCGGTGCCGGCGGGCAGCTTCGTGACGCACTACGGCAAGGAGATCCATTACGACGGCGCGAAGGACGAAGAGTGCGTCCTCGAGATCGTCGGCATGGGTCCCGCGACGTCGACGAACGCCGAAGAGAAATAGCCACGAGCGGCTACCTCGAGAGGAGTCATAGCATGGCGAAACTACTGATCACCGGGAAGTACACGGCGGACGGGGCCAAGGGCCTCATCAAGGAAGGCGGATCGAAGCGCAAGGCGGCCGTCGAGAAGGCCATCAAGGGCCTCGGCGGCAAACTCGAATCGATCTACTACGCCTGGGGCGACGCCGACGTCTACGTTGTCGTCGACATGCCGGACACCACGTCCGCGCTCGCGCTGAGCCTGGTCGTGAACGCGTCGGGCGCGGCGCACATACAGACGATTCCGCTGATGACCGTCGAAGACGTCGACGCGGCGTGCAAGAAGTCGGTCGACTACCGGGCGGCCGGCGCGTGAGCTGCGCGCGGGAGTGTTGTCCGCTTGACACACATCAAGGCTGACTCTACCTTGAGCCTATGAACGTCGAGCTCACCGCAGACCAGCAAGCGTTCGTGCGGCAGGCGATCGAAAGCGGCCGATTCCGCGGCGAGGAAGATGCCGTGCGAGAGGCGCTGTCCCTCTGGGAGGAGCGCGAGCGCAGACGTTTTGAAATCCTCGCCGCGCTGGACGAAGCCGAAGCATCGCTGGCCCGCGGTGAAGGGATCCCCATCACCGAGGAATCCATGAAGGCGCTTGCGGAACGCGTGAAGCAGCGCGGGCGTGCCAGGCTAGCCGCGGAACGTACCACGTCGCGTTAATGGAACACCGCCTCGCGCCAGAGGCCGAAAACGACCTCGACAGCATTTGGAACTTCGTCGCAACCGAGACCGGGAATGTCGACATCGCAGATCGATTCATTGATTCGCTGATTCACCGATTCCTTCTATTGGAGCAACAGCCGTTCATGGGTTGCTCGCGCGACGAGAACCTCCGTCCGGGCATTCGCACATTCCCTGTCGGCGAGTTCGTCATCGCCTATCGAATCGATGGAGATGACGTGCGGATCTTACGGGTGCTACGAGGCAGTCAGGATATCGAAGCGCTCCTCGGCCTCTGAAGGCGCTGGTGAGCATGCTGTACTGCCAGGTGGGCCATCGCTCGTCGGTCGATCTCTTCGCGCTGCACCTCGTCGGGTACGACCGGCTGCGCAACTACTACGGTTCGTGGGAGGAATGGGGAAACCGCCCGGACCTGCCGGTCGCGCTAATCAAGTAGCCTTACTGAACCTCGAACGCCAGGAGCACGTTGCCCGGCCGGCCGAGATGATCGCCGTAGCCGGAATTCAGATACAGCATGCCGCCGACGATCGTCGGCCCCGGACCCTGAATCGCACCGCCGCCGGCACGGACGCCGTTGAGCGTCTCGAACTCGCGGTTCGTGTCGAACTCCCAGAGGACCGAACCGTCTTTCGTCGAATGCGCACGCAGCGCGCCGTCGTTCGATCCTGAAAACAGCACGCCGGGGATCAGCGTCGGCGCCGAGATCAGCGCGGCGCTGCAGCCG
>JACPZW010000022.1 GCA_016195265.1 Acidobacteriota bacterium
GCCCTGGAACTTGTCGTTCGCGAAGTTCGCGAACGCCGAGCCACTGAAGCGGTTGCCGCCCTCTTTCGGAATGATGTTCACGCGGACGCCACCGCCCGCGACTTCCGCCGAGATCGCGCCGAACTCGTAGCTCAGCTCCTGCGTCGACTGATCGTTGGTCGAGATGCCGGTGCAGGAATAGTTGCACGCCATGTTCGCGTTCATGATCCCGTCCAGCTGAACGATGCGATCGTTGAACGATCCGCCGTGCGCCTTCAGCTGATTCTGGTGCTCGCCGGCCGATCCGCCGACGTCGTTCTGGTTGCTGCTGACGCCGACCGTCATGACGCCAATCGTCGACCAGTTCTTCGACGTGGGCATCGCATCGATGTTGTCCTTCGTGACGACCGCGCGGCGGATGACGCCTTGCGTGTCGACGATCGGCGACGCGCCCGAGACGGTGACGGTCTCTTCGAGCTGGCCGACGCGCAGGTCGGCGTTGATCGGCGCCGTGAAGTCCGCGCTCAGCTCGATGCCTTCGCGCTTGACGGTGGCAAAGCCCGGCAGCGTAAACGTGACCGTGTACACGCCCGGCCGGAGGTCAACGATCTTGTACTGGCCCTTTTCGTCCGTCGTGGCCGACCGCACGCGCTCGATCAACGCGGAACTGCTCGCTTCGACGGTCACGCCCGGCATGACGGCGCCCGTGGTGTCCTTGACGACGCCCGCGATCGCGCTCGTCTGCGCGAACGCCGCGCCCGCCATCACCAGCCACACACACGTGACCACCGCCACTGTCTTCGCCATCCTGAACATGTCGCCTCCTGATAGGGGACGGGGTACCAGATCGACCGAGGAGCCATCACGACGCGCGCGCCGTAGCGGAACCAAGAACAAAGATGAAGAAAGCGCTCTGAAAAATACGCTTCCTCCCCCGGCGCGTCAAGGACTTCGCGTGAACGCTATACTGGCGCGCGTTCACCATCCATGGCCGGATCCGCGTCCGTCGTTCGGCGCTTCGAGGGCCCGGGGGGGCACTGGGGACATGTCCGGCGCGCCACCGCCGTGCTCGCCGCGCTGGCGGCCGCCGTCGCCGCCGCGCCGGCGGACCCGCCGGCGACGTTTTCCCGCGACATCGCGCCGATTCTTTACGCGCAGTGCGCGACGTGCCATCGCCCCGGCGCCGCCGCGCCGTTCAGCCTGCTGACCTACGCCGACGCGCGCCAGCACGCGACGCAGATCGCCGCCGCCACGCGACGCCGGTACATGCCGCCGTGGAAACCCGAGCCCGGGCCGGCGCCGTTTGTCGGCGAGCGGCGGCTGACCGATGCACAGATTCTGCTGATCGATCGGTGGGCAGCCTCCGGCGCGGCCGCCGGCGATCTGACCACCCTCCCCTCGCCGCCGCACGAGACCGACGGCTGGCCGCTCGGGACACCCGACCTCATCGTGACGCTGCCGGAGTACACGCTGCGGCCCGACGGGACGGACGTCTTCCGCAATTTCGTCGTGCCCGTGCCGGGCGCGGGCACCCGGTACGTGCGCGGCCTGACGTTCCGGCCCGGCAGTCGCGCCGTGCACCACGCGAACATCCGCGTCGATCCGACGCCGGCGTCGCGGCGGCTCGACGAGGCGGATCCGGCGCCGGGCTACGAGGGCACGATCCTGCGGTCGGCCGACTACCCTGACGGACATTTTCTCGGCTGGACGCCGGGCCAGGCGCCGCCGCTCGCGCCGCCTGGGCTCGCGTGGCGGCTGAACGCGGCGGACGACTTCGTCGTCCAGCTGCACCTGCGGCCCACGGGCAAGAGCGAGCGGGTGCAGCCGGCGATCGGTCTCTACTTCACCAGCGAGGCCCCGGCGCACACGCCGACGATCCTGCGTCTGGGGCGCCAGGGTCTCAACATCGCGCCCGGCGTGCGCGATTACCGCATCACCGATTCGTACGTGCTGCCGGTTGATGCCGAAGTTCAGGCGATACAGCCGCACGCGCACTACCGCGCGCGCAGCGTCGAGACGTGGGCGACGCGGCCCGGCGGATCGCGCCGATCGCTGCTGCAGATTCGTGACTGGGATTTCAACTGGCAGGATCAATACCGGTACGCGTCGCCGTTCTGGCTGCCCGCGGGCACGCGCCTGGACATGGCGTTCACGTTCGACAACTCGGACGACAACCCGCGCAACCCGGATCATCCCGCCGCGCGCGTGTCGTGGGGCTGGCGCACGGCGGACGAGATGGGCGACGTCTGGGTGCAGGTGATGACGCGGAACGATGCCGACCGCGCGCGCCTCTCGAACGACATCCGCCGCAAGATGGCGGCGGAAGACACGATTGGCTGCGAGATGCTCATCGCACGCGAGCCGGAGCACACGGACCTGCGCAACGATGCCGCGCTCCTGTACATGGAGCTCAACCAGCCGGCGCGCGCGCTGGCGCACTTCCAGGTCGTGAGCCGGCTCAAGCCCGGATCGTCCACGGCGCACTACAACGTCGCGGTCGCGCTCGAGGCCGCCGGAAGAACGGCCCCCGCGGCCGCGGAGTACGAGGCGGCGCTGCGGATCGATCCCGCCTACTCGCTCGCGCACAACAATCTCGGTAGCCTGCGCCTGGCCGAAGGCCAGATCGACGCCGCGCGTCGTCACTATGAGGCCGCCGTCACGTCGGGGCCCGACAACGCCGAGGCGCACAACAATCTGTGCGCCGTGTCGCTCGTCGCCGGTGGAGACCTGGCCGTCGCGATCCCGGAGTGCGAGCGCGCGGTCCGTCTGCGGCCGGTCTATCCCGAAGCGCATTTCAATCTCGCGCGCGCGTATGCGTCGGCGGGACGGTTCGACGAAGCGATACGCGCGGCGACGACGGCGGATGAACAGGCGATGGCCGCCGGAAAGACTGCGCTTAGTACGCAGATACGCGAGCAGTTACGTGCGTACAGGGATAGGCGAGTGAAGTAGTCGTCAAAGCTGAAGGACTGAAGGGCTGAAGGGCTGATGGTGGCCACGAAGACACGAAGAAGAGAAGAGAGGTACTCTCACATTCTTCTTCGTGCGTTTCTTCGTGTCCTTCGTGCCTTCGTGGCAACTGTCAGCTATGACCGAAGAGCCCAAGTAGTCCGGTGGTCAGCCACGGGATGTACGTGATCACCAGCACGCCGATCCCGAGGATCGCCATCATCGGCAGCGCGGCCGCGCAGACTTCGAGTACCGGCCGCTTGAACCGGTACGACGCCAGGAAGATGTTCAGTCCCACGAGCGGCGTCAGGAAGCCCAGTTCGAGATTCGCGATGAAGATGATTCCGAGATGGACGGGATGGATCCCGAACGCCACGCCGAGCGGGACGATCAACGGCACGACGACGACAATCGCCGCGTAGATTTCCATCAGCCAGCCGACCGCCAGCAGGAACAGATTCAGCACCAGCAGGAACATCAGCCGCGACGTGATGTGCGTGCTCGCCCACTCGAGCAGCTTCGCCGGCACTTGCGCGCCGACCAGATAATTCGTCAATCCGATCGCGACGCCGAGAATGATCAGGACGCCGCCGATGACGGTGACGCATTCGCCGAACGCCCGCAGCAGATCGCGCAGCGATAAATCACGATGGATGAACGCCTGGACGACGAGCGCGTAGAGCGCCGTGAGCGCGGACGCCTCGACGGCCGTTGCCAGCCCGCTGAACATCGCGACGAGGACGAGCGCCGGCATCGCCAGTTCCCACTTCGCCGCCCACGCCGACGCGATCGCCTCTGACGCGCGGAACGGATAGCGGCCGGCGCGCGACACGATGCCCTCGCGCACGCCCCACGCCGACACCATCGCGGTCAGCAGAATGCCCGGCAGAATCCCGCCGATGAAGATGTCCTCGATGGGAATCTGCGCGACAACGGCGTAAAGGATGAGCGGCAGCGACGGCGGCAGCAGCAGGCCGAGCGACCCGGACGCGGTCATCAGGCCGAGCGAGAACTTCTCGCGGTACCCGTCTTTCAGCAGCGCGGGAAACAGCACGCCGCCGAGCGCTAATATTGTGACGCCCGATCCGCCCGTGAAGACGGTGAAGAACGAACACAGAACGGCGCAGACGACGGCCGTGCCGCCGGGAATCCAGCCGAAGAACGCGCGGAACACGCGCAGCAGCCGCTGCGACGCGCGGCCTTCCGCGAGCAGAAATCCGGCGAGCGTGAAGAGCGGAATCGCCGGCAGCGTCGGCGACACGCTGAGCGAATACGTCTCGATCAGGATCGTCGCGGGCGTCGTGCCCTCGTGCATGAAGAGCAGCGCCGCGGTCCCGCCGAGGATCGCGAAGAGCGGCGTGCCGACGATGGCCGCCACGACGACGATGACGAAGCCGGGCCACAGGCTGTGCGCTTCGAGGATCGACGGCACGCGCAGAAAGAGAATGCCCGCGAGCAGGCCGATCGACGCGAGCGCGCGATCGACGAAGGGGCCGACTTTGGTCGGCCCGCGCGGCGGAGCAAGCTCCGCCTCTACGGGCGAACCCCCGTGCCCCGAGATGCGGCCCACGCGCCATACAATCCGCAGCGCAATCGCGGTGAAGGCGAACGGCAGGACGAGCTGCGCGACCCACGCCTGGATGCCGGCGCCGATGTTCGTGCCCGCTGCGCGCTCCGCCATCGCCATTTGCCAGCCGCCCGACGCCAGCACGATCGCCGCGCACGCGCCGAACGCCGACGCGAGGATGTCGGCCGCGCGCCGCCACAGCCCGTGCGGAATGAACGTGCCGGTGGCCAGTGCGAGCAGCTTGCCTTCGCGGGCCGCAATGGCGGCGCCGAGGAATCCGACCCAGAGCGTGAGGTGTTGAACGATCGGCTGCGAGGCGGGAATGCCGCGGCCGACGGCGCGGCGAAACACAATCTCAGCGAGCGGCAGCAGGACCATCACCAGCAGCGCCAGCGATGCGATGCCATCCTCGACGAGCGCGAGGACGCGTTTCACTTCGGCGGTGGCGCGGCCGGGTGCAGCTTGCGGTACTCGGTGCGGGCTTTCAGCGCGAGATCGAACATGTCCTTCGGCACGCTCTCGCCCCGCATTGTCTTGGCGAGATCGTCGAGCTGCGTGCGCCACTCGGGACCGGTGGCTTTGGTCACGGTCAGGCCGCGCTTGGTCATCTGCTCGACCGCGCCCGCGTCCAGTTTCGGCACCTCGACGCGCAGGCGCTGCTCGACGCCGTTCGCCGCGGCGAGGAGCTTCGGCTTATCGGCCGCGGGAATCGCGTTCCACGCCTTGGTCGTGATCACGCCCGCGCCGACGACGGGCGCGAGGCCGAGCTCGAGCATGTACGGCGTCTGCTTGTCCCACTGGAACAGCATCGCGGCGAGCGGCGTCGTCGGCAGACCTTCGAGCATCCCCGTCGTGAGGCCGGTGAGGATGTCCGTCATGGCCATCGGCCGCGGCTGGAAGCCGTTGGCCTTGAACCACTGGACCTGTTTGTCATTGCCCGCCGACGTCCAGAGCTTGATGTGGCGCAGGTCGTCAACCGTCTGCACCGGCCTCTTGGTGAACACCTGCGTCCACCCGCCGTGGCCCCAGTTGAGCAGCATGAAGCCTTTCGGCTCGATGCGCTTGCGCAACTCGGGCGTCAGCTTGTCGGTGACGTAGTTCAGCTCGTCGTAGGAATCGAAGAAGAACGGGATGTCGAAGACGTTGAAGGCCCAGTCGATCTGGCCGAGGCCGACGACCGTGAACGCGGCGGCCTGCAGCGCGTCGAGGCGCATCTTGCGGAGCGCCGTCGCCTCGTCGCCCTGCGAGCCGCCGCTGTAGACGGTCACGGTGATGCGGCCGTCGGTCGCGTCCTTCCACTCGTCTGCCATCTGCTTGAGGTTCTTGTCCCAGATGGACAGCTGCGGCACGACGGTCGCCAGTTTGATCGCAGTCGTCGGCGCTTGCGCGAGCGGTGCGGATGAGAGCGCGAGGACAGACAGGAGGAGTAGGGCGGGTCCTCTGGACCCGCCTGACCGCCTTGCCGTTGCCGGGTCCAAAAGGACCCGGCCTACAGCCGCAAGGACCTGAGCCGGGCCCGAAAGGACCCGGCCTACAGATCGCTGATCTACTGCTTCGCGCGCTTCGCGGTCCATGCCAGTTGCCCGAGGCCGCTGATGTCCGCCTTGCCGTTGACGATCGAGTCGCCGTCGAGCTCGCCCGTCATCGCGACGCTCATGTCGCCTTGCGGCGTCTGCGCGGTCATCGTGAACTTGAGCAGCTTGCCCTCGACGGTGCCCGTCAGCGGGACCTCGCCCATCTGGCTGCCGAAGTTGCCCGACAGCTTTCCGCCGTCCACGGCTATCGTCGCGGTCGCCGGGAATTCTCCCTGCGGCGTCTGAAGCATGACGTCCCACTTGCCGGCGGCACCGCCGCTCGCGGACGACATTGCTGACGGAGACGCCGCTGGCGCCGTCGTGGCGGCAGCCGCGGCCGGAGCCGCCGCCGCTGTCGCTGCCGGGGCGCCGATGCGCTTGGCGGTCCAGTCACCGTCGGCGAACCCGCCGAAGTTGGCGGTGCCCTTCATCGCATCGCCATCGACCTTCCCCGCGATCAGGATTTCGAGCGACTGTCCCTGGATGTCGATCGTGAACGAGAACTTCAGGTCATTGCCGGATAGCGTCCCGCCCTTGAAGGGCAGTTCGCCCATGGGCGACTTGAACGTGCCGGTTACGCTCTCGCCGTCCTGCTTGAACGTAATCTGCGAGGTGTTCGGCCCCTGGGGACTGGTGATCGTGATCTCCCAGTCGCCGGCGATGTTGGTCTGGGCGAATGCGGATCCGGTCAAGAGAACAAAAGCCGCCGCCAACGCGAGTCGTGCACCTTTCATGTTCGGCTCCTGAAACAGTGAGTAGTGTGCGCTGTCGACCTGCTAGCGTATCACGCGCTTAGCGGCTGGACGTCCGGTCCGCCTGGAACGGCCCCTCGCCCACCGTTCCGAGCTTCGCCATACCTGTCATCGAATCGCCCTTCACGGTCCCGGTCAATTGAATCTCGATCTGCTTGCCGCCTTCGGCCTGCGACCAGGTGAGCGTGATCGCCGCGTCCTTCAGCGTCACTCTGACTGGCGTCTCGCCGTACTCCGACGTCAGGTGACCCGTGACGCGCGGGCCCTCCTGGTTCAGGTACAGCACGTACTCGACGTGGCCGTTCGGCGTCGTGATTTCGAGCGCCCACTCGCCCGTGACGGTTGCCTGCGCAGCGACCGCGGCCGCCATCGTTGCCATTGCAATGCCGAGCGCGCCGGCCACGAGCTTCAATCGGGTCATGACCCCGGATTATCGCACTTCTCGCGTCAGATCGATCGGCAGTTCCGCGCCGAAGAGCATCGTTCGATCGTTGTCGGCGGCCGCGTATTTCAGCAGCGTCCGGACGTTCTTCTGGACCCGGCCGTCGAAGACGGTCCGGCCGTTGGCGACAACCTTGACCGGCCTGGTGAAGTCGAATTGATCCGGTGAGAGCAGCAGCGTGAACGCGGCGACGCCGCGCGTGGCCGCCTGCACGGTATTGCCGCTCCGCGTGACGTCCACGCGGCCCGACGGCCGCCCGCGCGAGAACAGCACCCGCGGCGGCGACGGAATCGTCTGCGGATCGTAGGTGCCGCTCAGCTCGGCCGGCGCGTTGTTGCGCGCGACGAGCAGATCGAGCTTCGTCCCCGGTTTCAGGTCGCTCAACGCGTCGCCGACGTCGACACTCGACGGGACGGTCTCCTCGTTCACGTGCATCAGCACGTCGCCCGGCAGCAGACCGATCTTCTCCGCGTTCGAGCCCGGCATGATCCGGTTGATGCGCGTCCCGATCGAGCGCGCGCCGAAGTCCGGCCGCGGCGCCTCCGCCATCAGATTGAGATCGCGCAGCGACGC
The DNA here is from genome assembly GCA_016195265.1 of Acidobacteriota bacterium. Lineage (GTDB taxonomy): Bacteria > Acidobacteriota > Vicinamibacteria > Vicinamibacterales > CAVVIG01 > SRVP-36. Next base: position 7,837 of record JACPZW010000022.1, read on the forward strand.
CGCCTGCCCGCGTGCGTCGCCGAGTTTGTCGAGCACGAGCCAGTGCGCGCGGTTCCCCTGCGTCGTGCCGGCGGTCTCCCAGGTGATCGTGTCGGGCAGCGGGACGCGCGGATGCGCGCGGACGAACGCCTCGTAAATCCCTTTGACTTCCGGCCACCACTGCGTGTTGTGACCCGCGTTCGGCTGCGGATGGTACTCGAGCGCGACGCCGCCGCTCTTCATGTGCGCAATGTGCGGGTCCACTTCCATCGTCGGGTACAGCGGATCACGCCCCCCGTTGACGATGAAGAACGGCTTGTTGCGGATGTTGGTCGGAAACAGCGACCCATCGTCGATGTCCGAGGCCGCGAGCACCATCCAGTACCCGTTGAGCGGCAAAAACGCGGCGAACGGCGTCGTATCGCGCATGGCGACGTAGTACGCGCCGGTGCCGCCATCGGAAACGCCGGACAGCACCACACGGTTCTCGTCCACGTTATAGCGGCGCTTGGCGGCGTCCACGATCGCGTGCAGGTTCAGAACCTGGTCGTCGCCCCACCACGGCGCGGCGGCCCACGCATAAGGAATGATGTAGATCTGGCCATCGTCTCCAGGGTCTCCAGGGTCTCCAGGGTCTCCAGCGTCGCTGGCCAGCGCGCCGATCGTTCCAGGACCGACGGGTTTGTTGTCGCGCCGGCCGCCGACGCCGCCGTGCAGCTGGATGCGCACTTGATACCTGCGGGACGGCATGTACCCGTCGGGAATGTTGAGGACGAAGGTGTGCTCGACGCCGTCGGACGTGCGGTTGCTGAGGCGGACCTGGCCGGCCGGCTGCGCGCTGTACGCCCGGCCCTGCTGCAGGCGCCGATGAACCTCGTCGAAGGTCACGCCGGTCTTGACAATGTCGTCGATGCGTGCGGCCGCGTCGGCCGGCGAATCGGCGGTCCAGAACGCGGTGAATGCCGCGTCGATCGTGCCAGGCGTGCCAGGCGTGCCAGGCGTGCCAGGCGTGCCAGGCGTGCCAGGCGTGCCAGGCGTACCAGGCGCGCGAGAC
>JACPZW010000023.1 GCA_016195265.1 Acidobacteriota bacterium
GTCCGTGTTTCAGGTCGGCTTGTCGCAAACGGGATTCCAGGCCATCGTGCGCGCCCTCGATCAGCAGGGCAAGGTGTCGATCCTGTCGAGCCCGAGGGTCTCGACGATGAACAACCAGAAAGCCGTGATCAAGGTCGCCACCGACGACGTGTTCTTCAGCCAGACGACGCAGCGCGAACCCCTGACGGGCGTGGTCACGCAGCTCGTGACGCCGAACACGATTACCGAAGGGATCGTGCTGGACGTGACGCCGCAGATCGGCGACGACGCCATCACGATGACTATTCATCCGAGCATCTCGGAGCGCCTCGGCCAGGTGACGTCGCCCAATGGCGACGTCGTCCCCGTCGTGGCGGTCCGAGCCACCGATACCGTGGTGCGGGTGCAGGACGGCCAGACCGTCGTGATTGGCGGATTGATGGAGCAGCGCTCCTCGCGCAACCGCTCCGGAGTGCCGGGTCTGCAACGAACGCCGCTTGTCGGGCGGGCGTTCAGGAACGAGGACGACCAGGAGACGAAGATCGAACTGGTGATCCTGCTGACGCCGACCGTCATCGTTGGCCAGCGCGGTAGCCAGTTGACGCCGCGGGAACTGGAGTTGCTTCGCCAGATGGTTCCCCGCTGAGGATCCTGGGATGTACGAAACCTTCTATGGCTTCAAAGAGAAGCCGTTCGCGCTGACGCCGGATCCCAGGTACTTCTATCCCAGTCGCGCCCATCGCGAGGCGATTGATCATCTGCTGTACGGCATCCGCGAGCGCGAGGGCTTCATTGTCATCACGGGAGGCGTGGGCACGGGGAAGACGACCCTGTGCCGCGCCATGCTCTTGCAGATCGAACCCGAGACGACCACCGCGGTCATCTTCAATCCGATTCTGTCCGAGGACGAATTGCTGCAGGCGGTCCTCCTCGATTTCGGCTTGACCGCCGCCGGGCGAACGAAGAACGAGCTGATCGCCGAGCTCAACACCTTCCTGCTGCGAACCGCCGTCGCGGGTCGCCGGGCCGTGCTGATCATCGACGAGGCGCAGAATCTCTCGCATGCACTGCTCGAACAGATCCGGCTCTTGTCGAATCTCGAAACGGAACGCAACAAGCTCATTCAGATCATCCTGGTGGGCCAGGCCGGGCTGTTGAAGCAACTTGCGTCCCCCGAGCTCGAGCAGCTGAACCAGCGCGTCTCGGTGCGCTATCACCTCAACGCGCTCACGTTTCCCGAGACGTGCCAGTACGTCTACCACCGCCTGATGGTGGCCGGAGGCACGGCGGGCGTGTCCATGTCGTCGGGCGCGCTCCGGGCGATTCACAAGTACTCGCGGGGGATTCCACGCCTGATCAACCTGGCTGCGGATCGCGCGCTGCTGCAAAGTTTCGCCGACCAATCCCGCGACGTCACCCGGCGCCGGGCGGCGGCGGGGATCAAGAGCCTGACTGGTGAGTCGGACCCGAAGCGGACGCTGCGCCCGTCGATCCGCGCGCTGATGGCCGTGCTGGCGGGCGCGATTCTGATCGCGGCCGCCGCCGCCGGGTGGCTCCTCACGAGCGCGCGCGCCGGAGAGCCGCGCGTACCGCCGGCCCGCCAGACATCGTCGAGCGCGAGTGCGCCGGCCGCGTTGCCCTTCGCGGTCCTGGTGGGCACGTTTGCGACGGAGCCGGAGGCTCGTGAGGTGGAACAGCGCCTCGCCGACCGCGGCGCGTACACGACAGTGGTCGCGCGACAGGCCGAGGCGCAGCGTCCCGGCGGCTACAGCGTGCTCGTCGGCCGTTTTCAGGACGTGAATCAGGCGGAGCAGGCGCGTCATCAACTGGCAGGTGAGGGGGGCTTCGCCGACGCGCGGGTCGTACGGACGGTCGAGGGCGCCGGGTCGCAGCAATGAGCCTCATCGTCGACGCGCTGAAACGGGCGCAGGAAAGTGCGACGCGACGTGTGCCGCCTCTCGCGGGGCAATCGGCGAGAGGCCCGCTGCCTGGACTGACAGTGCCGTCCGCCGCCGGCGGCCGCGCGCGCAGGTTCGTTCTGGTTGCCCTTGCTATCGGCGCCGTGGCGGCGATTGGCGTCGTCGTCGTGCAGTTCGCCGGCGGCGTCTTCCCGCGGAGCGTTCCCAAGCCGCCGCAGGTGCTCGTCGTCCAGCCTGCCGGCCAGTCCTCATCGACGACGCCAAAGCCCGCGGCCGAGGCCGGCACCTCGATCGAGGAAGTGCGCGCGGCGCTGCTGGCCGCGCAGCCACTGGAGACGACCGCCACGCCCGTGGAGACGCCGCCGGCGGCGAAGGTTCGGACGCCGCCACCGCCGCAGGCCTCGTCGGGCCGAGTCGCCGGTCCTCCCGGGTTGCCGCAACGTGTTGAGGTCGACGCGCAGCCGGCGCCGCCTGCCGCGCCGCCCGCGGCCGGACCGGAGAGTCCCCTTCCCAGCGCGGGTCCCCGGCCCCCGGCGGCGGCACGAGAGGCGCCCGCGATCGTCAAGGTGCACCCAGAGCCGGCGAAGGAGGCAGGCGAGGCGCTTGCGGCCGGGCTCAGGGAACAGCAGGCCGGACAAGGCGCGAAGGCGATCGACGAATACCGTCGGGGAATCCGGATCGATGCGCGCAATCCCGGGCTGTTCAACAATCTCGGGGTCGCCCTGCGGGAGAGCGGCCATCTCGACGAGGCCATCGAGGCGTTTCAGTCGGCCTTGAACATCGATCCGAAGTACGAAAAGGCCCTGAACAACCTCGGCGTCAGCCGGTATCAGCAGGGGCAGTACGCGGCCGCCATCGAACTCTTCAACCAGGCGCTTCGCGTCAATCCGGCCAACGTCGAGAGCGCCATCAACATCGGGATGATCTACTTTCTCGCGCAGCGGTGGGATGAGGCGCTGAGCGCGTTCCAGCAGGCCCTGCGGAGCGATTCGAAGTCCGCTGAGGCGCACTACAATCTCGGGCTCTTCTGGGAGCGCCGCGGCGACCGTGAGCGAGCGGTGCAGGAATACCGCAAGTTCGTCGAATTCGCGGGCCCGCAACATGCGCCACTCGCCGCGCGCGTCACCGAACATCTCCGGCAGATGGAGCGAGGCAAGTAGTCAACGCATGAGCACCGTGTCCGGCGCCGGCACGCACGTCCTGATTGTCGAAGACGACGACACGATCCGTCTGGCGCTGCGCGCGGCACTCGAGCAGCAAGGCTACCGCGTGACGGCCGTCACCACGGCGGAAGACGGGCTCGCCCGGTTTCAGCGCGACGGCTTCGACATCGCCATCAGCGATGTCAAGCTGCCCGGCCTGAGCGGCCTCGATTTCGTGGTGCGGGCGCGGAGCCTGAATCCCGAGCTCATCGTCATCGTCATGTCCGGCGGGGCGCGCAGCGTGGCGATGGAGGCGCTGGCCAGCGGCGCGGACGATTTCTTCGCCAAGCCGTTTCGGGTCCCGGAGCTCGAGGTCGTCATGCGGAGGGCGCTCGAGAAGCGCCAACTGCAGCGCGAGGTGCGTGAGCTCAGGCAGCAGCTCCAGCAGCGCTACGACGCGCACGGCCTCATCGGCGATAGCGGCAGAATTCAGGAGGTCCGCGCGCTGGTGCACAAGGTCGCGGGCACCGGTGCGACCGTGCTGATCCAGGGCGAATCCGGCACCGGCAAGGAGCTCACCGCGGAGTTGATCCACCGCAGCAGCCCCCGGCGCGACGCGCCGCTCATCAAGGTGAACTGCGCCGCCATCCCCGAGAGCCTGCTCGAGTCCGAGCTCTTCGGCCACGAGCGCGGCGCCTTCACGGGCGCGGTCGCGCAGAAGGCCGGCAAGTTCGAGCTCGCCAACGGCGGAACGCTGTTTCTCGACGAAGTCGGCGACATGCAGCTGGCGATTCAGGCCAAGGTCCTTCGCGTGCTCGAAGATCGCGAGATCTTTCGCGTCGGGGGGACCAAGCCGATCCGGGTCGATGTGCGCATCGTCGCGGCGACGAACAAGAACCTGGAGGACGCCGTCCGGACGCGGGAGATTCGAGAGGACCTCTATCACCGGCTCAACGTTTTTCCGATTCTGCTCCCGCCGCTGCGCGAGCGGGTGGAAGACATTCCGCCGCTCGTCGAGCGGTTTCTCGACGAGATCCCGCTCGCGGACGGCCGGACCATCCGCGGCATCGCCCCGGACGTGATGGAGCGCCTGCTCAATTATTCGTGGCCCGGCAACGTGCGCGAACTCAGAAACTGCATCGAGCGCGCGATGATTATGGCCGAGGGCGAGATCATCCAGCTCGAGGATCTGCCGCTCCGGCTCGGGTCGCTCCCGAGTCGCGCGAGCACCCCGAACGGCGACGATCTCGACGCGCGCCTCGCCGAGCAGGAACGGCAGTGGATTCTCGACGCGCTCAAAGAGGTGAACGGCGTGCAAGCCCACGCCGCGAAAATCCTCGGCATCACCGAGCGAAGCCTCTGGTATCGCGTGCGAAAGCTCAGCCTGGACGTCGAGCAGACGAAGACGAAGGAGCGCTGACGTGGCCCAGTTCGGTTACCAGGCGCGGACCGTACGCGGTGAGCGCGTCACGGGTACGCTCGACGCGGCCTCCGAGGCCGCGGTCGAGGAGGCCCTGCGCGATCGCGGCCTCTACCCGACGATCATCCGTCCAGAGGCCGACCCGGCGGGTCCACGGCGTCAGACCCCTCCGGCGCTGAACCGCCGGGATCTCGCGCTCTTCACGATGCACCTGGCCACCGTGATGAAAAGCGGCTTGCCGCTCGCGATCGGGCTTCGCAACAGCATCGAGGAGGGCTCCAATCGGCAGATCCAGGAGGTGGCGCACGCGATCCTGCAGCGGGTCGAACAAGGGCGGATGCTCTCGGAAGCGATGGCCGAACTTCCGCAGGCGTTTCCAGAGTATTACGTGAACCTGGTCAAGGCCGGTGAGACGGTTGGCCAGGTGGACCAGGTGCTCTTCGATTTGCTCGCGTCGATCGAATGGCAAATGAACCTGAGGGCGGAAATCCGCCAGGCGACCATTTATCCGGCGATCCTGCTGACGTTGATGGGCGTCGTCGTGATTGGCATCGCGACCTTTGTCATGCCGCGCTTCGTGGCCGCTTTATCGAAGACAGGTATGACGCTGCCAACGTCGGCGCGGATCGTGGTCGGGTTCGGGGAGTTCGTCACGGCGCATTGGCTGCAGGTGATCCTGTCGATCGTCTGGGTCGTGATCGGCACGCGTATGCTCGCCGCGACTCCGCGCGGGCGCTACACGGTAGACTTGATGGCCCTCCGGATGCCGCTGGTCGGCGGCCTCATCCGGCAGGTGGGCTTGAGCCGGTTCGCGCACCATCTGCGAATGATGGTGCGGGCTGGCGTGAACTTTGTCGTCGCCCTGAACGTGGCCGAGCACGTCGTCGGCAACCGGTTGCTGGCGGAGGCGGTGGCGGACGCCCGGGAGCGCGTCATCGCAGGGGCCTCCCTGGCGGACGCCCTCAAGGCCACCGGCCAGTTCACGCCGCTCGTCGTGCAGATGGTGGCCACGGGGGAGATCACGGGGACGCTGGACGAGACACTCAAGAAGGTGACCGACTACTACGACCGAGAGGTGCCCGCAGCCGTCAAGCGGATTACGACGGCCATCGAGCCTATCATGTACGTCGTCCTCGGCGTCCTGGTCCTTGGTGTCGCCTTCACCCTCTATTCACCACTGCTGTCGATGTTGAGTCAGATCCAGACTCGGCCCCGGTTCTGATGACGACAGCGCCGAAACCGTCCGGCGACATCCGGCGACGCTGGGAGCTGCGAGTCCTCATCGCGCTTCCAGCGGTCTGGGTCCTGCTCGCGGCCGTCGAAGGCTACCTCGCCGTCGACATGACCGCTTTGGCGCTGGGCTACGTCCGAAGCGCGTCTCCTAACGCGCTCGCCGTCGATAAGGTTCGCTTGCTGGTCATCGGGATCGCCAGTCTCGCCTCGCTCGCCCTGGGCGTGGCCTTCGCCGTCGCGATCACACAGCCGATGCGACAGTTGCTCCAGAGAATCCAGCGCCGTCTTCACGGTACGGCCGAGAGCCTGACGACGACGAACGAAATCCAGCAACTGTCGAACGCCTTCAACGACATGCTCCTGTCGTTCGACAAGTTCGTCACCGACTCTCAAATCATCAAAGGCTTGCCGGTGAGCGTCCTCGTCGTGAACGACGCCGACGTCGTCACCCGCGCGAACATGGAGGCCCACCGGCTGTTCCGCGCGGCGCGCGGCGCGCTCGTGGGGAGCCGTCTGAGCGAACTTTGCCCGCCCGGTATGAGTCCTCGTTTGCGCGAGGCCCTGACGGGCGTGCGGAATGCTGGGATGTCCATCGACGTACCGGCCGAGACACTTTTGGGTACGGAAGGCCACCTGGCGGGCTCGAGGAAGCTCATGACGCTCGAGCCGACGGCCATCACCGACGAAGTGGTGGTGTCGATCCGCGATTTGGAACACCTCGACACGATCCGAGGGCGCATTCAGCGGGTCGATCAGCTGGCGGCACTGGGCGCCCACGTGGCGAGCCTGGCGCACGAGATCAGCGGCGCGCTCATGAGAGTTCAGCTGCTCCTCGACCTTGTGCAGCCGCAGGCTCTTGACGAGAGCGGTGTGCACAACAAGCTGCACGAGGAGGTCGAGCGCGCGGTGCGTTTGCTGGCGGAAGTCCGGACGTTCGGACAGGTCAACGCACGAGAGCGCGTAGCCTGCAACCTGGCGCACCTCACCGAGGACACGCTCTGGGCCCTCGACACACGTTTCAGCGAGAAGCAGCTCACCGTCGTCAAGCGGCTGAATCCCGACCTGCCGGCGGTTGTGGTCGACCGCGATCGCGTCATTCAGGCGGTCCTCAATGTCGTGACAAACGCGTTCGAAGCGACACCGCCCGCCGGAACCGTGACCGTTGCCATGGAGCGGGTCGAAGGGGCCACGCTGATCAAGATTCACAATACGGGGTCCTTTATTCCCCCCGAGGAGCGCCAAAAGATCTTCACGCTGTTTTTCACGACCAAGCGGTCGGGCAGCGGGTTCGGCCTTTCGATGGCTCGACGGGCCCTGCTCGACCATGGGGGGGACATCGAGGTGACCAGCTCACCGGAGGGGGGCACAGAGTTCATCCTGCGCTTCCCCGATCAACCTCCAATTTCGGAGGCTTCCTCGTATTTGGAGGATCCTCCGTCGCGGGCGACGCTCAGCGCGGGTTAAAACACGCCAGATTTCGCGTGCAGGTCCCACCCCCTGATGGATCACTTCTTGCTCGTTGAGTAATGACTCTGAAGAGCTTTATAGTATAATAAAGACAAAATCTCGGGAAGGGGATACAGATGAAGAACGCCAGACGAGGGCAGGAGGGTTTCACCCTCCTCGAAATCATTGTCGTGCTCGCGGTGATCGGTGCGCTGGCCGCGATGCTCGCGCCGGTCGTGTTCAGATACGTCGACGACGCCAAGAAGGCGCAGGCGCAGAACGACACGATCACGATCGCTGCGGCGGTACAGCAGATGTACAAGGATACGGGTCGGTGGCCGTTCTACAAGGTCGGCACGGGCAAGCTGACGTACACGTCAGGCACGGACGCGGCGCTGTTGACCAGCAACACCGCGTGCGCCGGCGCGGCCGGCACGTGTGATACGACCGCGCCGAACGACTCGACGTCCGGCGCCAAGTGGGCGCTGTCGTCGCTGGCCGATAATTTGGCGAACCAGTTGATCCTCAACACCCCATTCAGTGGCGCGACTGGTACGCCCTATACGAATACTGGACCTCGGCCCTGGAGGGGTCCGTATCTGGACCGCATTCCGTCGCTGGACCCGTGGGCACGCAGTTATCTCGTCAACATCGCGAATGCCGATCCAAACGCTGAAGGGCCGACTCAGAAATGGGTGATCGTCATCTCTGCCGGTCCGAATGGCAATTTGGAAACCGACCCGACGCTGGCCGGCACGGCTAATCCCGCTCCCGTTGGCGACGACATCGTCGCGCGAGTCAAGTAGCCCAAGAGCGAGCGGACCGACGGTCCGCTCGCTCCCCCGACCATCTCCCGATTTCAGAGGCCCCCCAGGATTTTGAGGATCGGCAGTCTGGGGCCGACCGGCGCCCGGGCTGAGAATTCACAGTCTTACGCCATTTTTCATGCGCTCTCGGTGGCGCGGGCCTTGCTGTCCCTGCGCCTGATCTCAGGAATCGCACAACGTACTTTAAGGATAAGAGGGAACAAGTGAAAACCATGAAGCGAGAGCAGAAGGGCTTCACGCTGCTGGAAATCATCGTCGTGCTGGCGGTGATTGGCGCGCTGGCCGCCATACTGGCGCCGGTCGTGTTCCGCTATATCGACGACGCGAAAAAGGCGCAGGCGCAGTCCGACACGAACACGATCACCGCGGCGATTCAGCAGATGTACAAGGACACCGGGCGCTGGACGTTCTACAACAACGGCACGGGCAAGCTGACGTACACCTCGGGCACGGACGCGTCGCTGCTGAGCAGCAATGCGGCGTGCGGGTTCGCGGGCGCCGCGAGCGCTTGCGACACCACGATTCCCGTCGATTCCAGCACGGGATCGAGCTGGAAGCTCTCGGAGGGCAAGGCGGACAGCCTGTTGAACCAGTTGAGCGTCAACGGGCCGGCGTATGCGACGACCGGCTCGCGGCCGTGGAAGGGACCGTATTTGGATCGCATCCCGAACATCGATCCGTGGGGGCGCAGCTATCTCGTGAACATCGGGAACGCGGATCCGAGCGCTGAAGGGCCGACGACGCAGAAGTGGGTGATCGTGATCTCCGCCGGCCCCAACGGAAACCTGGAAACTGTCGCCACTACACTCGGCAACGCCGCTCCTGCCGTCGTTGGCGACGACATCGTCGCGCGGGTCAAGTAGCCCCAGCCTCCAATTTCAGGGGCTCCCCGGTTTTTGAGGCTCGGCAGCCTGCCGCTAATCGGCCCGCAGGCCAAGAATGCTTGGTTTTACACCGTTTTTCGCGCGGCCCTGAGTGGCGCGGGCCTTGCTTTTCCCATAGCTAAGTTCACCAAAGCAGAGTGGATATTCAGCAAAGAGAGGAATCAATGAACAAGATCAGGCGGCAGCAGAAGGGCTTCACCCTCCTCGAAATCATCGTCGTGCTGGCGGTGATCGGCGCCCTGGCGGCCATGCTGGCGCCGGTGGTGTTCCGCTATATCGACGACGCCAAGCGGACGCAGGCGCAGTCGGACGTGAACACGATCGCCTCGGCGATTCAGCAGATGTACAAGGACACCGGCCGGTGGGCCTTCTACAACAACGGCACCGGCAAGCTGCCGTACACGTCGGGGACCGACGCCTCGCTGTTGACCAGCAATGGCGCGTGCACCGGCGCGTCCGCCGCTGGCACGTGCGACACCACGGTGCCGGTCGATACCAGCACGGGCTCGACTTGGGCGCTCGCCTCAGGCAAGGCGGACAGCCTGGCGGACCAGTTGATCCTGAACACGCCCTTCACCGGCGCCACGGGCACGGCGTATTCGGCCAGCGGCGGTCGCGCGTGGCGTGGCCCATACCTGGATCGCATCCCGGCGCTCGATCCGTGGGCACGCAGCTATCTGGTGAGCATCGGGAACGCCGATCCGACCACTGAGGGGACGAACCAGAAGTGGGTGATCGTGATCTCCGCCGGCCCGAACGGAAACCTGGAGACCCTCGCCAACACCGCCGGCACAGCCAATCCCGTAGTCGCTGGCGATGACCTCATCGCCCGAGTGAAGTAACGTGCGCCACCAATTGACTGAACATTCGCAATCGCCGACTGGTGCGAATCGCACCGGTGGGGAGGGGACGATGAAGCTGTTTGCCAAAGCAATTTGGAGCCTTCGGAGAACGCCTCGCCTGCGGCGGATCATCACCGATTCGCAGGGCCTCATCAACACGACCGACCTGCTGGTCGCGACGGGCGCCACGGTCATCCTGGCGGCCGGCGTCGGCAGCGCGGCGCTCAGCACGTTGAACGACGCGAAGTACGGCAAGGCGCAACCGGATGCTCAGTCGGTCGCCAACGCCATCTCGCAGTTTTACAAGGACACCGGCAAATGGCCGGGTCAGGCTGAGCAGGCGGCATTGACACCATCGACTGTCGTCAGCGGTGTAGGCGGAGGCGTGAAGGCGCAGTTCCTGGTGACAGCGGGCACGACCGACTCGGACGCTGACAAGGCTGTGCGACCCATCGATTTCGATACTCCACCCGACGACGTGACGTATGAAAACGGCACGGCGATCTCGGTCGCTGCCGCGACGTGCCAGAATAATAGCTTGGAGGGGTTTGTCGGCAAGAAGATCGACGCCGGGAAACTGAGTAGTGCCAATCTCCTCAACGTCAATAACTTCCTCGTGCGGAAGCCAGCCGATGCAAGCTACTCGAACTGGAAGGGGCCATATCTGCAGGAGGACATCAAGACGGATCCGTGGGATAGGGCCTGGGTGTTCAACCTCCAGCCGTTGTACTGCTCGGAGTCTATCGACATCACGAAAACGAGCACCGCTGGATCCCTGGGATATGCGTGGGCCTTGTCCGGCGGGGCGAACCGGACCATCACCACCGGCCTGAACCAGACCCACCTCGATCCAACAGGCGATGACACCGGTGTCAGTCTCGGCAAGCTCATCACGCGCGGCACGGGTGGTGCGGACTCGAAGTAAGCGGCTCGCACTGAGGACGTGTATGGCGGGGCGCGCCATCGAGCGGAGCGCCCCGTCGCCGTCTTGACGAATCTTCCAGGCGCCCGCCTTCCAGCGGACGCTCACCGTGGGCCGACGCCAGCCGCCCAAGTTCTTGTTGGTTCGAGTGGGTAGCACGGAATCAGCCGAGTCCATCCAGTGAGCCCGACACACTTCCCTCGAATCCGCCGCCGATTCTCGCTGCGCATAGCAGAGCGCGCGGCTGGCTTCAGCCTGATCGAAATCATCGTCGTCGTGGCCGCGATCGTCTTGATTTCAGCGGCCATCGCGCCACGGCTCTTCAGTTGGATCGATGAAGGCAGGGCGGCGCGCGCGCAGGGCGACGCGAACGCGATCGTCGCGGCCATGAACCGCTTCTTCCAGGACACGACACGCTGGCCGGGTCAGGTCGAAATCCTGAAGGCGAACAGCGCGACCCGGTTTCTGATCGTCGGCGATCCGGGCACGGCGACGTTCCCGACCTTCGCGGTGTCGACAGGAATCGGGGCCGCCACGTGCACGAGCGGCCTCTCCGGCGTCACGCCGAACGTCACCGCGTTCACCGCGGCGACGCCCTCGTCTTCGAACAGCCTGAACGTCATCGAGTTCTTGACGAAGCAGCCGTCCGCAAGCGATTACCCGAACTGGCGCGGCCCTTATCTCGCGGTTGACCTCTCGTCAGATCCCTGGGCCCGCCCCTACGTGATCAATGTCATTCCCCTCTTCTGCGGCGAAACGGTCACCAGCGCCGCGCCGGCCGGCGCGCTCGGGTTCGGGTGGATCCTTTCGGGCGGACCCAATCGCACGGTCCAGACGCTCTTCACCGACTCGCACGTCAATGTGGATTCAGACGACGTCGGCACCAACCTGAGCAAGCTGGTCACGCCGAGCGGTACGTGATGACGAGGCACTACGCGCTGCGACGCCGGCGCGCGGCGAAACGTGTCGAGGAGAACGATCGCGAAGTGGCGGCCCGCCGCGAAGGCGACCCCCGATCGGCCGACCGCCGCGGGCAATGGAGCCGGTTATGACGCAAACACCTCGATCCGCGCGCGTGTCAACGTCCGGTGTCGCCGTGCGGCTGGGAACCGAGCTCGGACAGATGATGGACATCAGCGCAACCGGGGCGCTGGTCCGGACGGGTGCGCCGCTGGCGGTGGGCCGCGAGTGTGCATTGCTGCTGAACATGCCCGACGGGCCGGTGCCCCTCACCGTCCGAATTATTCGCGCTGAGCTCAGGCCGGTTGAAATCCCGGGCGCGACGTCACAGCTCCGGCAGTATTTCGTCGCCGTGAGGTTTACCGAGCTCTCGCCACAGGCCGAACGGACGGTCGCGCAGCTCTGCAGCGCCGCTTTTGCCGAGACGGAGTGACTGGCGCCAGGTCCGCGACACGCCGCCGCCACGATTCCCGGCAGCTCCTGCTCGGGCTCATGCGGCTCGGCGTGTACGTCATCCCGTTCCTTCCGCTCTACGTGTCGACGTCGCTGCTCTTTCCGTACGTCACCGGCCGCAACTTCGCCTTCCGGATCCTCATCGAACTTCTTCTCGTCCCGTGGGCCGCGCTGGCCTGGCTGACGAGGACGCCACGCCGATGGCCGTCGCCGACGACCGTGGCCCTGGTGCTGTTCGTGTCGTGGATTGCGCTCGCCGACGCCCTCGGCGCCAATCCCTACCGGAGCGTGTGGTCGACATACGAGCGAATGGCGGGCCTGCTCGGTCTCGTGCACCTCGTGCTGTTTTTCTTCATTCTCAAGGCCGCGCTCAAATCGCTGGCTGACTGGACTCGGTATTTCCATCTTTCGATCGCCGCGAGTTCGCTCGTAGCGTTGCTGGCGCTGTTCCAGTACGGCGTCGGCGCCATCTACGGAAACGCGGCGCGGCCCTATGGCACCATCGGCAATCCGGGGCCGCTCGCCGGATATCTCCTGCTCCACGTGTTCGTCTGTGCGCTGCTCCTCACCACTGAACGCCGCCTTCTGGCAAGGACGCTCTTGATGGCAAGCGTGTGCCTGGAGCTCATGACGATCGTCGTCAGCGGCACCCGGTCGGCCATTCTGGCCCTGGCGCTCGTGTGTCCCGCCCTGGTCGTCCTCGCCGCGTGGCGACGCCGCCGTTGGATCCGCTCGCTCTCGACCCCGCGGCTCCAGCGTGGCCTGCTGCTCGTCGCAGTCCTCGCCGCGGCCGCACTCCTTCTTCTACGGCATCTTCCGCTGAGCGGGAACTTTGCGCGGCCGACGGTGGGTACCGGGCAGTCGCCTCGTCTCACTCTCTGGATTACGACGCTCGGGGCCGTCCGCGAGCGCCTCTGGGCCGGCTGGGGGCAAGAGAACTTCTACATGCTGTGGGAACGGCATTATGTCGCAACCGAAGGGTACTGGGATCGCGCCCATAATGTACTCCTCGAGTGGCTGTCTGCCGGCGGAATCCCGGCGCTCGCCTTGTTTGTCGCGATTGGGGCGTGCGTCGCCGGAAACATTCGGTCGATTGGAAAGCGCACGAGCGCTGAGGCGCTGGCGCTCGGCGGGTTCGTCTCGGCGTACGTCATCTTCAACATGTTCTGGTTCGACACGTTCGAAACGTCCTTTTTGCTGATCAGCGTCATGGCGTTCGCGGACTGGCGCGCGGCGGTCACGACCGCTGCGGACGTGGCAGACGAGGAACCGAAAGCGCCGGTTCGCCGGCCGCTCGCGCCCTGGGCCGTCGCGGCAGTCACGGCGATCGTCCTCGTCCCCGCGGCCTACGTGCTCACCCTCCGGCCGCTGTTCCTGGCGCACGACGTCATCGCGGCCTTGAACGCCTGGAACGGCGGCGGCCCTCTCGCCGAGAGTCGCGCCTCCTTTGAAAAGGCGTTCAGCTATCCGGGTCTACGCAGCCAGGAAGCGATCGAAAAGATGGCGGCGCTGGTTCCGTACGTCGTGGCGACTCGTGCGGCCACGGAGCCAGGAGAGACGAGGCGTTTTGTCGATCGCGCGATCCGCGAGCTGACGGCGCTCACGGCCTCACCGGCAGTGGAAGCCAGACACCTGCAGATGCTCGGCACCGTGTATACGAGCGCCTCGGCACTCGAGCCGTCGTACCGCCCGCTCGCCCTCGACAGCTTCGTTCGCGCGCTCGCGATTTCTCCGAACAACGAGCAGATCTACGCCGGCCTCTCGGACTTCTATGCCGCCGGCGGCGACTTCGACCAGGCGCTGGCGATGATGCGAACAGCCGCGACCCTTGCGCCGTACGAGTCCGAGCTGCAAATGGCGTTGGCCCCGCTGGCCTTGCGAACGGGGAAGCCCGCGGACGCAGAGCTTGAAACGTTCAGGGTTCAGCTCGCCGCCGAAAAGAATCTGGGTCGCCTCGCGGCGTGGTATCTGCAAACCGGCGACCTCGAGATCGCCAGAATCGTGCTGGAAGAGATGCGGAAGCGCGACCCTGCGAATCAGCAGATCCTCGAGCAATACCGCACCGTCGTCGAATGGCTGAAGGAAGGGCGGGGGGCGACCCCAAAGTAGCATGAGTGTCATGGGCCGCAGTGGTCTGCCTATGGTTGACAGCCCCCTTCCATTCACCCTACGCTGACTTCATGAACGTGCACGTTCCGCCGGAACTTGAAGCCAAACTGAATCGCCTTGCCGCCGAAACCGGACGCAACGCCGATCAGGTTGCGTTGGACCTGTTGGCCAACTCGGTCGATCATGACGATTGGTTCCGTCGGGAGGTCGAAAAGGGCCGCCTCTCAGCCCGCGAAGGCCGCTTGCTGGACCATGACGAGGTCGCTTCTCGCATCGACCAGCGATATCGCGGCTGATGCGCGTCCGCTGGACGACGGACGGGGCCGACGATCTCGAGCGGATCTGTGACCACATCGCCGAAAGTCGTCCGGATTCCGCACGACGGGTTGCGCAGGCCATCGTCCAAGGTGTCTCCGCACTTGACACCTTTCCGAACCGGGGACGTCCAGGCCGCGTCGAAGGCACCCGCGAGATCGTGTTTGTTTCCCTGCCGTTCATCGCCGTCTACGAAGTGCACGATGACGTGCAGGTCTTGCGGATCCTGCATGCAGCGAGCATCAGAGGGATGGCCGGCGACCGTGTCACGCTCGTCACTTCTTCACCTCGTCGCAATTGAGCGCTGCCAATCGGCGTGTGGGTGATGCTCTCCGGTCCCCGTCTGAGTAATGCCTCACTAGGTCAACGGCCGGAATTCGGCCGGCGGAGCCTCTCCGCCCACTCGACGGCTTTCTCGCCCTTTCCCCAGCTCTGGTACAACTGAACGATCCGCTCTCCCGCCTCCTGCAGCGCCGACCGGTTGTCGGCCGGAATCGTCGCCTGGCGCTGGAGCATTTCCTGATATGCCGAGAGCAACAAGGGCTCGGCGTCCGCGTACTTTCCCTCACCAGCCACGCTGGCGCCGAGCAGGCTTTGGCTATTGTATCGCCGCCATGAATCCGGGACGGTTCTCTCGAACAAGCGCACCAGGTCGCGCAGCAGCGTTTCGGCCTCCACGTACTTCCGCTGGCTCAGATACGTCAGCGCCAGATTGTTCATCGAGGTCAGCGTGTCGGGATGGCTCTCGCCGAGCACTCGGCGCTGAATGTCCAGGACATTTGTGTAGAGCAGCTCGGCCTGCGCCGGCTTTCCCTGAAGCTGGTACACAGTTGCCATGTTGCTCATGGCGCGAAGCGTCTCGGGGTGCGCCTCGCCCAGCACGCGTCGCATGCCCTCGAGCGCGCGCGTGAAGAGCGGCTCGGCTTGCTCACGTTGCCCCTGGCTCCAGTAGAGCACCGCCAGGTTGTTCATCGTGTTCAAGGTGTCCGGATGCTCCTCACCGAGCACGCGGCGCCGGCCGGCCAACGCCGTGGTGTACAAGGGCTCTGCCTGGGCCAGTTTGCCCTGGGTGCGATAGAGCATCGCGAGGTTGTTCATCGTGCCCAGCGTGTCGGGGTGTTCTTCGCCGAGCGCGCGACGCATGCCCTCGAGTGCCTTCATGTAGAGCGGCTCGGCGTCGGCGTACTGACCCTGGCTCCAATAGAGCGCCGCGAGGTCGTTCATGGTCGTGAGCGTGTCGGGATGCGCGTCGCCCAACACCCGGCGCCTCGCCTCCAGCGTTCCCGCAAACAGGGGCTTGGCGCGGGCGTAGTCGCCCTGGCTCCAGTACACCTCCCCGAGGTTGTTCATGGTGCTCAGTCTGTCGAGATGCTCCGCGCCGAGCACGCGACTCTGCAGGGCGAGCGCGCGTTCCAGTTGCCGCTGCGCCTCCGGATACAGGCCCAGGGATTTGTACGTGTTGCCGATGGTCTGCCGGATCGAGGCTTCCACCAGGGGCTGCGCATCGAACTTGCCGGCGATACGCACCGCGGCCCGGTCGAGCGCGGTACGAACCTTCAAGTCCGGATCGGCCTTGGTTTCGGGCCGCGCCTGCGCGCTCACGCTGGCTTGCGCCAGCAGATCGCCCTGCAGGAAATCAGTAATTGCTTTCGCGGTGGCCGCCTCCCGGTCCGCGCGCTGCTGCTCGGCGCGCGCCAGGTTGCGCTCCTGGACCGCCTGGGCCTCGGCCGCCACCGCACGATTCCGCTCGCTGGTGGCGATCCGCTCCGCGCTCAACGCGCGGTCGCGATCCTGGGTCGCCGTGTGCTCGGCGGCCGTGGCGCGATCTCGCGCGCGGACGGCTGCCCGCTCGGCACGCGTGGCACGCGTGGCTTGCCACGTGCTCGCTACGATGCCGCCGACCAGCGCGACCATCACCGCGGCCAGGCCCGCGACGAACGCCTTGTGCCGCCGCGCGAGCTTCTGCAGCTGATAGGTCGCACTCGGCGGCCGCGCGATGATCGCCTCGTCATCCAGATACCGCCAGATGTCTGCCCCGAGATCGGCCGCCGAGGCGTATCGGCGCGCCTTGTCCTTTTCGAGGGCCTTGGCGACGATCGTCTCGATGTCGCCGCGATACGTGCGGTTGATCGAACTGAGCCGCGTCGGCTCCTCGTCGCGGATCGCTTGCACGGCTTCGTGCAGCTTGCGGTCGACGTTGTAGGGCAGATGTCCGGAGAGAAGCTGATACGTGATGACTCCCAGGGCGTACACGTCGCTGCGCGTATCGAGCTCGAGCGGATCGGCCAGTACCTGCTCGGGGCTCATGTACGCGAGCGTGCCGATCAACTGACCCACGTCGGTTTGGCGCGTCGCGTAGGCGTCGGAATCGGTGGCGCGCGCGACGCCGAAGTCGAGAATCTTCGGCTGGCCGGCGTCGTTGACCAGGATGTTGCGCGGCTTGAGATCGCGGTGGATGATCCCGCGCTGATGCGCGTGGTGTACCGCCTCGCACACGTGCGCCATCAGCTTCAGGCGTTGACGCGTGTTCAGCTTCCGCGCGGCCGCGTAGTCGAGGAGCGTGCTCCCCTGGATGTACTCCATCGCGAAGTACGGCTGGATGCCGAACGCCGTACTCGCGGTTCCCGCCTCGTAGATTTGGGCGATGCCGGGATGCTGCAATCGTCCCAGCGCCTGTGATTCGCGTTCGAACCGGTGCAGCAGCTCCGGGCCGGCCAGGCCCGGCTTGATCACTTTGAGCGCGACGCGGCGGCGGGGATGCTCCTGCTCGGCCTCATAGACCGCGCCCATGCCGCCTTCGCCGAGCAATCGGAGAATCCGATAGCGGCCGATGGTCGCCGGCAACCACCGGGCTTCGCCGGCGGGAGACGGGGCATCGACGGCCAGCGTGGGCCGGAAATCAGGGGCATCAACGCCCAGCGTGGGCCGGAGATCGCCCGCCGTCAGCGGCGGTGACGTGTCGGAATCACTGGCCATGGCGCGACGTCGAGCAAGGCGTGGTGCGCGTGCGGGTCACCGCATCATCTCTTTCCGAATGCGCGCGAGCTGCCGCTCACAGCGGCTGAAGGCGTCGACCGCCGCCGGATCGAATTGCGCGCCCGCCTCCGCGCGGATGCGTTGCCCTGCTTCTTCAGCCGACAACGCAAGGCGATACGGACGATCGGAGGTGATCGCGTCATAGGTATCCGCCACGGCCAGCAGCCGGGCGTGCAGGTGAATTCCCTCGCCGGCCAGTCCATCGGGGTACCCGCCGCCGTCCCACCGCTCATGGTGGCTGCGGATCGTAGACAGCGCGTCGCGGAGGAACGAGATGCCCGACAGCATCTCGTAGCCGATGGTCGCGTGCCCCTGGACCAGCGCCCGCTCGGAACGATCGAGAGGGCCAGGTTTCTGCAGCAGGCCGTCGGGAATGCCGACCTTACCGATGTCGTGCAGGCGCCCGCCGCGCCTCAAGATCTCGCGCGCCGCCGGGTCGAGGCCGATTGCCGACGCGAGCGCCACGGCGTAGGCGGTGACGCGTTCCGAGTGGCCGCTGGTGTACCGATCTCTCGCCTCAATCGCCTTCGCGAACGCTTCGAGCATCGATCGAAAATCAGCCTCGCGATCCGCGTAGAGTTTCGCGGTTTCGAGCGCGACGGCCGCGTGCGCCGCGAACGCCCGCGCGTAGTCGATGGCGTCGAACGCGAATCCGGGCGCACCGAGCCGATCGGCATAGAGCGCGCCGACGGGACCGGTACGGCCGAGGAGCGGAACACAGATGACCCCGCGTGCGCCCGCCCGCACGATGCTCGAGGCATCGTGGAACCGCTGGTCGGCGCTGACATCCACGAGCACGATCGCTTCCTTCGCCGCGATCGCTTCGCGCACCACCGTCGCACTCGCAAACTCGGACACCGAATCATATTCCCCGGCCGGCCGGACCGCGCGCGCGCTGAGCGCGCCGGTGCCGGCGTCATAAAACAGGATCGCCGACCGGTCCGGCGTGAGAATGTCGGCGACACGATCGAGCACGTTGTCCAGCAGTACGGCTAGATCCGTGAACGCCATCAGCTCGCGGCTCGTGGCGAGCAGCCCCTCGAGCGCCCGGCGATCGAATGACCCTGAAACGTCGGACGCGATGGCCACCCGCGTCAGCGATTCCCACGCGGGGAGCGCCGGCAGGTGTGACGGCTCGGAGCACGCACCGTCGTCGACCATGAAGTCAAGCGCGCCGATGGTCACCCGATCACCCGCCGTCAAGCGGGGCATCGGGTGTTTTCTTCCGTTGACGAAAATGCCGTTCGTGCTGCCAAGGTCTTCCGCCGTGACGCCGCCCTCACTGTTCATCGTCAGCCGGAGGTGCCGCCGCGACAGGCTGATGTCGTCAATCTGCACGTCCGCGTCCGATGCGCGTCCGATGACCTTGGACTCGCCAGGGTTCAGGGTGAGCGTCGGCAGATGCGCGCCAGGGTTCTGCGGTATCAGACGGATCTGACCCATATCGATTGGTTCCTGCGATCCCGGCCGTGGACGTCCGTCGATCCCGACCGGAAGCTGGCTGTCGCGTCGCGCGCGCCGCACTGCACATTATGCGGCTCGCGAGACGCTGGTCAAAATCGCTGTATCGTCGGCGATCCGCCCCGGACGGCATCCGTTACGGAGGTCTGCGGATTCCCCTAAGCACGTTCCGCGCCAAGCCATTCGATCGATCGGACGGCTTATCGGACAATAGGTTGTGGGGAGAAACTTGGCGGTGACGCCTGGCCGGAGCCCCCAATTCAGAGGGTGCCACGAATTTTGGGGGCTGCGTGTCGAAGGCGCCGGTTGCTCGTCCCCGGGGCCGCTGCAGCGGCAAGCGGGGAAGAAGTTGCTAATTACGCCGCAGCGGTCGCCGTGGCGTTACAGGAGCCGGGCGTCAAATGGCAACGGCAGCAAATCCTGCAGACGGTGCTCGCTCGTCTCGCCGGCCATGTTTGCGAGGATGATCTCGAGATTGCCGCCGAATTCCCAGAGGACTTGCCGGCACGCGCCACACAGTGGAACCGGGTCGCCCGTGTCGGCCACGATCGCGAGTCGGATGAAGACGCGATGCCCTTCGGACAGCGCCTTGAATATCGCGACGCGCTCGGCGCAAATCGTGAGGCCGTGCGTCGCGTTTTCGATGTTGCAGCCGGTGACCACGGTGCCGTCGACGGTCTCGATCGCCGCGCCCACCTTGATTGTCGAGAGCGCGGCGTCTGCGAATTCGCGAGCCCGGCGTGCCGCGCCAACGAGGTCGATGTCGCCGAAGCGGTCGCGCACCCGGCGCGACCCCAGCCTCCGGTCGCGATCGGTCCGGCGGTCGCCTTCCGGACGTCCCATGTTCTGGATGCGGCGCTCGAAGCCGGTCCGCCGGTCGGCCTCGATAACCGCGCGTCGGTTGTCGATCAGCAAACGATGCGGCACGGGACGCCGCGCACCGTTGACGACGTAGGTGACTCGCGCGATCTGGAACAACCGCACCGTCAGCGCCTGCATCTCGACGTCCGCGTGACACTCACCGGCCGCGACAGCGCTCGCCCAGTACCACACACTCCAGAAGCGAAGCGGCTCGGTTTCGTCACGGATAATCTCGAAGACCCCGTATCCCTTTCTGTTGAAGGCCGCCTCAAGATCGCGCACTGTCGCAAGAAAGTCGGCTTCCTTGCCGGCGGCGACGTCGACCTGCGCGACCGATAAGCGTGTGTGATCCGAGGCTGGGTCGCTGCTGGCACCCATCGGCTGACTCCTACCCTTCAATCAGTTTTCACTGGTGGACGCCTGATCGCCGCCAGCATACACCGGGCCGTCACCTTTCAGGCCGCCGCATTACTGTTCTCGGCCGCGCGCCCGCGGCGGACAAGGCACCGCGATCGATTCATTGGCGATTCCGGGTATAACTGTGAACGTGGATGAGCCGATTCCGCAGCGGCGCGCGGGTGACGGCCGGCGTCCGCTTCTCGATCTGTTTCCTGAATTGCCTGTCAGGACGACGCGTCCACCGGGCCCGATGCTCGGAACGGCTCCCGGGCCGCAGACACCCGCCAGCAAGCCGTCCGTCGCCCGCGCCAAGCCGACGCTGCCGCCGGACGAGGCGCCGGTCTACGGGCCGTTCTATGGATTTCACGAGCCCCCGTTCGGTCCGGCGGCGGATCCGAGATTCTTCTACCACAGCACGTCTCACGATCACGTCGCGCAGGACTTGCTGACCGCGATTCGGCGTCGCGAGGGATGCGTGCTGGCGACGGGCGAGGCCGGCGTCGGCAAGACGACGATCTGCCGCGTGGTGGCCGACCAGCTCGACCGCCGGACGTTGACGTCGTTGCTCGTCGAGCCGTGCGGGACGATTGAGGACGTGCTCAGGACGGTGCTCGTCGACTTCGGCGTGATGGCCCGCCACGAGGCCAGCACGCCCGCGACGCAGGAGAAGCTGACCGGCGCGCTCGCGTCGTTCCTCGCCTCGCTCGCGCCGCTGCAGGCGAGCGCCGTGGTCGTGATCGACGACGCGCACGTTCTGCCGAGAAAAGTACTGGCGGAGTTGCCCACGCTGGCCGCCGCCGGCCGGCTTCAGGTGGTGCTCGTCGGACAGCCTCGGCTGACCAGGCTTCTGAAGCGGCCGGAGCTGCGAGCGCTGAGTCAGCAGATCACCGTGCGGTGCCACGTCGATCCGCTGCCGGCCGATGAGATCCTCGGCTACGTGATGCATCGGCTCGCGACCGCCGGGTCGAGTCCGCGCGTGGAGTTCGACGATGCGGCGGTGGCGCGCATCCACGAACTGACGGGCGGCGTTCCGCGCCTGATCAACCTGCTGTGCGACCGCGCGCTCACGCGCGGCTGCGAAGCGTCGGCGAGCATGATCGACGACCGGCTGGTGATGCTGGCCGCCGAGACGCTCGATCTCGATCCGCCGGTCGCCAACGGGCGCGCGGCCGGCCGGATTCTGATCGCGAGTCTCGTGTTGGGCGCGCTGATGCTCGTCGGTGCGGTCGGCGCGCTCTGGGTGTTTCGCGCCTCGGTGGCCCGGGCGATCGCGCAATGGGAGCAGGTGCCCGCCGCGCCCGTCGCGCCCGCGCCACGCGTGCCCGCGCTGCTGCCGCCACCGCCGCCAGCCATAGACGCGCCCGTCGCACCGCCGACGGACCCCTCAATCTGAAATCTGCCTTCTGAAATCTGAAATCCCAATCGGAGGGAATGGGGTGGGCGACGGGGTTCGAACCCGCGACTTCCGGAGCCACAGTCCGGCGCTCTACCGCTGAGCTACGCCCACCACAATGCAAAGTGAATTGGGTAAGTGAGTAATCTGGGAATTGGGTAATTGGGCAGGGGAGCGTGACCAATTACCCGACTACTCAACTACGCAATTACTCAATTCGACAAACACCAAGTGTAGCATCAGACGCCGTGCGTCTTCATCCGGCGCTGACCGTGCGCAGCGTGGCGATGAGGCGCTCGGTTTCGAACGCGAGCGCGCGCCAGGCGGCGTCGTGCTCGTCGAATTGCGCCGTGCGTCCGATTTCCTCGAGGGCGCGCGCCGCGTCGACGACGCCCGTCGCGTCGAAATTGGCGGCGGCGCCTTTGAGCCCGTGCGCGGCGCGGCGCAGGGACTCGCCGTCGCGCGCCTCCAGGGCCTGCCGGATGCGCTCGAGATGCCGCGGCGCGTCGTCCACGAACAGCCGGCTGATTTCAGCGAGCAGCTCGCGATCGCCCCCGACACGCGCGAGCACATGATCGGAGACGGCCGGCGCGGCGGAGACGGGCGGCGGTAGTGGCGCGCCGCCGGCCAGGCGCTCGACGGTGGCGCACAGCTGGCGCGAGTCGAGCGGCTTGGTGAGGTACTCGTCCATGCCCGCGGCGAGGCAGCGCTCGCGATCGCCTTTCATCGCGTGCGCGGTCATGGCGACGATGGGCACGTGCGCCGCGCTGCCGCGCTCCCGCGCGCGAATGGCCGCCGCGGCTTCGAGCCCGCCCATCTCCGGCATCTGCACGTCCATCAGCACCAGGTCGAACGCCTGGCGGTCGAGTGTGGCGAGCGCCTCGCGGCCGTTGCCCGCGATGGTCACGCGGTGACCGCGCCGTTCGAGGACGCTCGCGGCGAGCCGCTGATTCACGACGTTGTCCTCCGCGAGCAGGACGCGCAGGCGGCGGTCGGCCAGCTCCAACGGCAGCATCGACGCCGGGAGCGCCGGCCGCCGAACGCGTTCCGGCGCGATCGCGCGGGTGATCGCGCCAAGCAGATCGCGCTGATCGACCGGCTTCGTCAGGTGATTGACGATGCCGACGTCGCTGCACCGCGCGGCCTCGCCGTACTGGCCCGACGAGCTCAACATCATGATGGTCGCGCCCGCGAGCGTCCGATCGTCCTGAATCCGCCTGGCCACCTCGAAGCCGTCCATTTCCGGCATGTTCGCGTCGAGCAGCACCAGCGCGAACGGATGCCGATCGGCATTCGCCTGTCGCAGCGCGTCGAGCGCCGCCGCGCCGCTGTCGACGGCGGTCGGCCGCATCTTCCAGCGGAGCAGCAGGTCGTGCAGCACACGGCGGTTGACCGCGTTGTCATCCACGATGAGAACCGGCAGGTCCGTCAGGTTCACGGCCGTCGGCTCGGGCCGCGCGTCCGAGAGGCCCAGGCGCGCCGTGAAGTGGAACGTGCTGCCCTCGTGCGGCGCGCTCTCGAGCCAGATGCGCCCGCCCATCAGCTCCACGAGCGAGGACGAAATCGTCAGGCCCAGTCCGGTGCCACCGAAGCGCCGCGTGGTCGACCCGTCCGCTTGCTTGAACGGCTCGAAGATCGTCTGCTGTTTTTCGGTCGGGACGCCGATGCCGCTGTCGCTCACGAGGTAATGCAGCACCGTGTCTTTCGGCGTGGCCGCCTCGACGTCGACCTGCACGAGGATCTGGCCGCGCTCGGTGAATTTGATCGCGTTGCCCACCAGGTTGACGAGCACCTGCCGCAGCCGCCCGGGATCGCCGACGGCGATGTTGGGCACCTCGGGCAGCACGTGGCAGACGACCTCGAGTCCCTTCTGCTCCGCGCGCAGCGCCAAGGGCTTCAGCAGTTCGGCCAGGTGATCGCGGACCGAGAACGGCGTCTCGTCGAACTCGAGCTTGCGCATCTCGATCTTCGAGAAATCGAGGATGTCGTTCAGGATGCTCAGCAGCGCGTCCGCCGAGCTCTGCACCATCGTCAGGTACTCGCGCTGTTCGGGCGCCAGCGCGGTGTCCAGGGCCAGCTCCGTCATGCCGATGATGCCGTTGAGCGGCGTCCGGATCTCGTGGCTCATGTTCGCGAGGAACTCGCTCTTCGCCTGATTGGCTTCCTCGGCGACGCTCGTGGCCTCCGCGAGCGCCGCGGTGCGCTCGCGCACCTTGCGGTCGAGATCCTCGGTCAGCGCCTGCAGCTCGCGGTTCAGGTGCTCGCGCTGCACGAGCGCCTGCTCGAGCTGCATGTACGAGTCGGCCAGCCGCGCCTGCATGCCGTTGACGTCCTTGAGCAGCTCCCCTATTTCAGCCGGCGGCGGCGAGGTCAGGTGTGTCGCGGCCGGCGCGCCGTGCGCCGAGATATTGCGGACGATCGTCACCACCTCTTCGAGCGGACGCGTGACCGCGCCGGCGAACCCGCGCGCGCCGAGCACGGCGACGCCCAGCGCGAGGAGGATCAGCGTGAGCGTCGCGGCGTAGTAGCCGGTCCATTTCAGCCGGAGCGTCAGCAGGGGCTGCTCGACGAACACGCGCCACCCGACCGGCGGCACCGTCGTCCACGCGACGAGGCGCGCCGCCCCGGCGGGGTCGGCGCCGCGGCGCTCGTAGAGGAAGACGTCCTGCGCCGCGTGCGCGCCGGCGGCCACGAGATCGTCCTGCGTCAGGTTCTGGAGGGCCGCGTAGCCCGTGCGGCCGCTCGCGTGGATGACGAGGTTGTGCTGATCGACGATCGTGATCTGGGCGTCGGGAAGCGATTTGAAGTCCTCGACGAAGCGCTCGAAGCGCGACATGTCGAGCGATCCGCCCACGACGCCCGCCGGATTGCCCGACGCGTCCAGAACCGGCGCGGCGATGGTGACGATCGGCACCATCGACAGCCGCCCGAGGATGACGTCGGAGACGACCGGGCGCCGCAGACGCAGCGCGTCGATGAAGTACTGGCGGTCGCTGATCGTCGGCGATTCGCGCCGCGGGTAGATCTCGTGCACCGTGCCGCCGAGGTCGGCATCGAACAGCGTGATGAACCCCGGATAGATCTCGTGGTACTGGTTCAGCAGCCGCTGCCGGGCGGCCGGTTCCGTGCGCTCGCCGAACGCGGCGCCGACCGTCCGCACCGCGTGGATGTGATCGCCCAGGTAATCGCCGATGTGCGCGCCGAGCGACGTCACGGCTTCGTGGAGCCGCGCGCCGCCGTCGGCTTCCTGTTTCGCCGCGGTGAGCTGCGTGTCGACGGCTGCGAGCAGCAGCACCGGCAGCGCGGCGACCAGAATGAACGCGTGGAACGCGAACGTCCGCAGCCGCCGCCGTTCGACCGGCCGGTAGCCCGTCACGAGACGCTGCGCGGTCGCGCCAGTCGCGATCAGATCGGCGATGACGACGGCCACCAGGCCGTTGAGCGGCATCTGCAGCGCGACCGGGAGAATCGTTTCGCGCAGCGCCCCGGCGCCGTAGAGCCGAGGCGCGACGATGACCGATCCGGCGACGCCTGCCCACACCAGCGCGCCGGCCAGCAACGGTGACGTGCCGCGCCGCGCGAACGCGCCGGCCAGCAGCCCTTCGATTGGCAGCAGCAGGACGAGGGGGAGGGCGCCGAACGTCGCACCGCGCACGGCGACGGCGCCCATGGCCGCAGCCAGCGCGCCGAACCACGGCCCGAACAGAATCGCGATCGGCAGCGAGACGACGCGCCCGAGCAGTAACGGCGCGACGACGCCGCCCGGCAGCGCGTTGAGCAGGTAGCCAGCGGCCCCGCAGAGGATCGACAGGCCGAGGCGTCGTGCGAATTGCCGGTTCATCCCGGCCGTCATTGTGCGGCCTTCAGACCGTGACCGCCAAGCCGGAAGTCGTCACAGGGCGGGGGTATACTGCACGGACGTGCACGTTCTCATCGCGGAAGACGAACGCGTGACCGGCGAAATTCTCGCCCGCACGCTGCAGCGATGGAATCACGAGACGACGCTCGTCGGCGACGGCGCGAAGGCGTGGGACTACCTGCGTGTATCGATGCTGCCCACGCTCGCGATCCTCGACTGGATGATGCCGGAGATGGACGGTCCGGAGGTCTGCAGGCGCGTACGGACCGAGTTGCCGCTTGCCAACATGTACTTGCTGCTGGTGACGGCGCGTGAAGGCCGGAGCGACGTCGTCGTCGGGCTCGACGCGGGCGCCGACGACTACATCATCAAGCCGTTCGATCCTGAGGAGCTGCGCGCGCGGATCAACGTCGGCGTGCGCGTGCTCGGCCTGCAGCAGAAGCTCGCCGAGCGCGTGGCCGAGCTTCAGGCCGCGCTCTCGAACGTCAAACAACTGCACGGACTGCTGCCGATCTGCAGCTACTGCAAGCGCATCCGCGGCGACGATCAGTACTGGCAGCAGGTCGAGGGCTACATCGCGCAGCACTCGAATGCCGAGTTCAGCCACGGCATCTGCCCGGCGTGCTACGCGAAAGTCTCCGCGGAAATCGACGAGATCTCCCGCGGCCGCGGGCACACCCCCTAGCGCGTGCCCGCTTCGGCCGCCGCCTGCGCGGGCGCCATGGGCCTGCTTCGAGGGCGAGCGCGCCCCAGAGCGCGGTTTTCACAACGGCGTCGCGGTACGTAGGCCGGGTCCTTTCGGACCCGGCGCGCAGTCGCCGCCCGGCGGGTCCAAAAAGGACCCGCCCTACTTCATCATTGTTTGCCGGACGCGGACGCGCCGAGCGCGACCTGCGCGACGATCTCCCGCGCGAGCGGCAGGCTGACGCCGCACGTCGGATCGTCCACGCGGCACTTGGCGACCGTGAGGTCGCAGCCGCACGTGCACGACTGCGAATTCAGTTTCTGCAGGGCTTCCGTGCGTTTCGCCGGGGACAGCTTGGCCAGATCAACGCCGGGGATCGTCATGACCTGCGCGCCGTCGCCGAGCTTCAGACCCTGCGTCTGCTCGACTTCCTCGGTCGCCACGTTCACCGGCAGCCCGGCCAGCGCGCGCGTTTCCTGCTCGGTGGTCTGCGCGACCAGCATGCCGACGTGCTTCTGCACGACGCGCGACTCACGATCGACGATGAACGAGGTCGGCAGCGCGCTGACGCCTGGGAACCGCTTCTCGAGCTCCCGCGTCGCCATGACGATCGGGTAGTTCATCTTGTGCTCGGCCGCAAAGCGCTTCACCATCTCCGGCGATTCCTCGTCTTCGGAGATGCCGATGATCTGCAGCTGGTCGCGGTACTTGTCCTGCAGCGCGATCAGATCGGGAATCTCGGCGCGGCACGGCGGGCACCACGTCGCCCAGAAGTTGAAGATGACGACCTTGCCGCGGAGGGCGGCTGGCGAGATGTCGCGGCCGTCGAGATCGCGCGCGGCGAAGGCCGCGACCGCGGCCGGATGGCGGAAGAACTTCAGCGTCGTCTTTTCGTCGGTGGCGGTGGTTTCGGACCGCGCGCCCGCAACGTCTGGCGCGCCGGACGTGCCTGACTGGCGCGCGTAGCGCGAGGCCGCCCAGAGCAGCGCCAGGCCTGCGACGAAGATCAAGAGCAGCAGCGGCCGCCGTCCATTCATAAGGGTAGGACAATAGTAAGCTGAAGTCTTGCCGATTCAAACCGTGTTCCTGGACGCCGGCGGCGTCCTGGTCCATCCCAATTGGACGCGCGTCAGCGAGACGCTGGTGCGTCACGGCGTGCGCGTCTCCGCCGCGGCGCTGGCGGACGCGGAGCCTCGCGCCAAGAAGCGGCTGGACACGGGCGACACGATTCGCGCCACGAACGACCACCAGCGCGGCTGGACGTACTTCAACCTGGTGCTGACCGAGGCCGGCGTCCCGCTGTCCGACGCGACGGCGGCGGCGCTCGACGAACTGCACGTATACCACCAGGAGTCGAATCTCTGGGAGACCGTGCCGGACGAGGTGCGGCCGGCGCTGGCGGCGCTTCGCGCGCGCGGCTATCGCCTGGTCGTCGTGTCGAACGCGAACGGCACGCTGCACCGCATGTTCGACCGGCTGGGGCTCACTTCCGCGTTCGATGTGATCTTCGACTCGCATCTGGAAGGCGTGGAGAAGCCGGACGCGCGCTTCTTTCAGATCGCCCTCGACCGCAGCGGCGCCACGCCTTCGACGACCGTGCACGTCGGCGACCTCTATCACGTGGACGTCGTCGGCGCGCGCGCAGCGGGGATCACGCCGGTGCTGATCGATGCCGCCGGCCTGTACTTCGACTGCGATTGTCTGCGAATGCAATCGCTGCGCGACCTCGCGGAAACGCTGCACGGCCTGCAGGTTTGATAGAGTCGACGGACCAACGAATTTTCCTTACGGGAGGTCCGCCGCGTGTCGCTCTCATTTCGCCGCTACGTTCCAGCGTCCATCATCGCGTCCGTCGTTTCACTCATCCCCGTCGTCGCGCACGCCAACGCAGAACTGACCCAGGCCGATGCGGTTCCGCAGCTGCGGGCCGTGCGTATTCCCGACGCCGGGACGCCGCCGACGCTCGACGGCCGCGTCACCGAGGAGATCTGGAGCACGGTCGCGCCGCACTCGACGTTCACCCAGACCGATCCGATCGAGGGCGCGCCGGCAAGCGAGCGGACCGAAGTCCGCGTCCTGTTTGACAAGACCACGCTGTACATCGGCGTCATCTGTTTCGACTCGGAGCCGTCGAAGATCGTCGTCAGCCAGAATCGCCGCGACGCGGATCTGAGCGAAACCGACGCCATCATCCTCGTGCTGGACACGTTCAACGACCACCAGAACGCGTTCGTCTTCGGCACCAATGCGATCGGCATTCTGTACGACGGCCAGGTCGCCGCCGAGGGATTGACGAGCGGCATCTCGTCGAATGTGTCCGGCGGCGGCGGATCCCAGCGCGGCACGATCAGCTCGTTCAACCCGAACTGGGACGGCGATTGGCGCGTCAAGGCGTCAATCACCGAGCGCGGCTGGGAGGCCGAGCTCGCGATTCCGTTCAAGACCCTGCGCTATGCGACCGGCAGCGACAAGGTCTGGGGTTTCAACGTCAAGCGCAACATCAGGCGCAAGAACGAGCAGGTGTATCTGGCGCCGGTGCAGCGCGGCTTCGACATCTACCGGATCTCGTCGGCGGCGAAGCTCACCGGGCTCGATCTGCAACCGCGGCACGATCTGAAGGTCACGCCCTACGTGCTCGGATCAGTCAACAAGGACTACACGGTCGCAACGAATCAGGTGGCGAGCCGCTGGAACCCGTTTGGCGGCGACCGCAACGTCGGCCTCGACGTGAAGTGGGGCGTGCGTCCGAACCTGACCGCCGATTTCACCGTGAACACGGACTTCGCGCAGGTGGAGGCCGACGAGGAGCAGGTGAACCTCACGCGCTTCGATCTGTTCTTTCCCGAAAAGCGCCCGTTCTTCCTCGAGAACGCGTCGGTCTTCCAGTTCGGCGCGCCGCAGCAGGTCGACCTGTTCTTCTCGCGCCGGATCGGTCTCTCGGCCACGGGCTCGTCGGGGCTGCCGATCGATATCGATGGCGGCGGCCGTCTGTCCGGAAAGATCGGCTCGTACAACGTCGGCCTGCTCACCATGCAGACCGAGTCGGCGACGGACGCGACGACCGGAAAGCTCATCACCGAGGCGAACAACTTCGGCGTCGTGCGCGTGCAGCGCGAAGTCGGTCGCTCGAATTTCGGCGTGATTTTCGTGAACCGGCAGGGCACGGGCGCCTACGCCGGCGCCAACGACTACAACCGCGCGTACGGCGTGGATGCGAACCTTCAGGTGTCGCGTAACGCGAAGCTGTTCCTCTACGCCGCCGGCACGACTTCTCCGACCGAGAAGGGCGGCTCCGATCACTCCGAGCGCGTGTTCTACAACTTCGCGAACAACGTCTGGCAGGTCACGGGCGGCTACTCCCGGGTCGGCGACAACTTCAACCCCGAAGTCGGCTATCTCCCGCGGCGCGGGTACTGGCGTCCGGAATGGCGCGTGTTCTTCCAGCCGCAGCCGAAGCGCTGGCCGTGGATCCGCCGCATCTCGCCGCACACCAGCTACAACGCGTACGTCGGGCTCGACGACAACCAGGTGCAGAGCTCGATGGCGCATTTCCATTTCTTCGAGATCGATCCCGCACAGGGCGGGCGCTTCGGCACGTTCGTCGATCGCAATTCCGATCGGCCCGTCGCGCCCTTCACGGTCTTCAACGCGGGCGGACAGAAGGTCGTCATTCCCCCGGGCGACTACACGTGGTACCAGATCTCGAATGAATATCTGAGCGACCCGAGCGCGGTGATCTCGACGACGCTGCGCTGGCGGCACGGCGGGTTCTACGACGGGGACTTCGACGCGTACGAAACGCAGCTGAACTGGCGCGCCGGCCAGCGGTTTCTCGGCTCGGCGGGGTGGACGCGCCAGAACATCGACCTGCGGTACGGCGCGTTTCACACGGATCTCGTGCCGATGAAGGTGAGTTACGCGTTCACGACGCTGGCGAATCTTCAGGCGCTGGTCCAGTACAACAACCAGTCGTCGCTGCTCACGACGAACATCCGTCTCGCCCTGCTCAATCGCAGCGGCACGGGCGTGTTCGTCGTCTACAACGATCGCCGCGACACCTACGATCGCGACCCGTACACCACGCTGGGCCGGTCGTTCATCGTGAAGTACACCAGGCTGGTGGACTTCTGATGCGAGATGAAGTTTCCGTCTACGTAGGCCGGGTCCGTTCGGATCCGGCTCGCCGTCGTCGCCCGGCGGGTCCAAAAGGACCCGCCCTACGTATCTACAGTCGTCGCCCGGCGGGTCCAAAAGGACCCGCCCTACATATCTACAGTCGTCGCCAGGCGGGTCCAAAAGGACCCGCCCTACGTACCTGCAGCGATCTCAAGACGTCCACGTCCAGCCGCTAGCGCAGGACGACGAGCGATCCGATGACCTCCCTTGCGATCGCCGCGAGGGCGTCGTCGGCGCCGCGGTTCAGATCCAGGTGCAGCGTGCAGCCGCCGAGTGGCGCCGCAACCGCGGAGAAATGATGCACGCCCGGCTGGCGGCCGTACTCCACCCAGAACCGCTGCCCGTCGTCTTTGTGCACGATCGTCGGCTGCAGATCCAGTCGCAGCCGGACGGTAAATGCCGCCCAGCTCGCGTACGCGGACCAGATCGAGCTCGCCGACGCGCGGCCGTCTCGTGACGTCGCGAGCGCCTCGATCGTCTCCGATGCGTCGATCACCTGCCAATCGGACGGGACGGCGTAGTAGCAGTGGCCGCTGCGGTCGATGATGCCGGTCCAGCCCAGCGCGGCGGCGAGCGCGAGCCCGAGCGCGGTGTGGCTAGCGCGGTGCATCGGATACCAGTTCGGCGTCGACGAGGACGATCAGGCCCTCGCGCACCATCGCCCGCATGTCGGGCAGGATCGCCCGCAGCTTGGCTTCCTCGTCGATCGCCATCACCGTGATCGGGCGATCGTCGGCGATGCCGAAGAGTCCCTTGTGGTGCATCCGCTGGTGATGGCCGAAGCCCATCAGGCCGGCCTGCGACGTGGCGCCAGCGACGTTGAGCTGGTGCAGCCGCTCGATGATGGCCTGGTGCAGCGGCCGGTTGTGCCAGGCGTCGGCCTCGTTGATGAACAGCAGCAGCAGCTTCAGCGGCGGTGTCATGTCACTCCTCCTGGTTCCGGCACGCCAGCAGCCAATAGAGCGCGGGCAGCGCGAACAGGGTCAGCACGAGCGTGGAGAGGAGGCCGCCGACCACCACGGTCGCGAGCGGCCGCTGGACGTCCGAGCCGATGCCCGTCGCGCGCGCGGCCGGCACCATGCCGAGCATCGCGACGACGATCATCATCAGCACCGGACGCATCTGCGCGAGCGCGCCGCCGATGACAGCGTCGCGCGCGGCGACGCGCTGATCGGCGCGCCGGCGGTTGATCTCCGAGACGACGAGCACCCCGCTCATCACGGCGACGCCGAAGAGCGAGATGAAGCCGACGGCCGCCGACACGCTCAGGTTGATGTGGCGGATGTAGAGCGCGAGGATGCCGCCCACCAGCGAGAACGGCACGTTCAGCAGAACGAGCCCGGCGTAGGTCGTCGAACCGAACGTGAAGAAGAGCAGCGCGAAGATGACGGCGATCGTCACCGGAAGGATGAACGCGAGGCGCCGCCGGGCGCGGGCCAGATTCTCGAACTGGCCGCCCCAGTCCACGCGGTACCCGTCAGGCAGCGTGACGGCCTGCGCGAACTGCTTCTGCGCGTCGGCCACGAACCCGCCCTGATCGCGGCCGCGGATATTGGTCCGCACCGAAATCTGCCGGCGGTTGTCGCGGCGCGCGATGAGACTGGCGCCGTTGACGACCGTGATCTCCGCCAGCTGCGACAGCGGCACGCGGCCGCCGTCCCGTGTCGTGACGAGAATCGACCCGATGGCCGGCGGATCGGTGCGGGCCTCGGGGACGTAGCGGACCGTGATGGCGAACCGGCGCTCGCCCTCGAAAAACGTGCTGACCGTGCGGCCGCCGATCGCCAGTTCGATCACGTCCTGCACGTCGCGCACGTTGATGCCGTAGCGCGCCACGGCCTGGCGATCGATCCGGATCTGCAGCTGCGCCTGGTCCTCTTCCTGTTCGATGCCCGTGTCCGCTGCGCCGGGCACGCGGCGAAGCACGTCGAGCGTCTGCGTCCCGAGCCGGCGCAGCTCCCCGAGATCGGGCCCCGTGACGATGACGGCGAGATCGGCCGGCGACCCGGTGACGGCCTCGGTCACGTTGTCGATGATCGGTTGCGTGAAGCTGAAGAACCCTCCCGGGATCGCGCCCCGCAGCCGCGCGGACAGCGCCTCGACGAGATCGGCCTTCGTCTTCCCGCGAGTCCACGTGTCGTACGGTGTCAGCGCCACGAAGAACTCGTTCCTGTTCGGTCCGTAGGGATCGGTGCCATCGTCGTTGCGTCCCGTCTGCGACGTGACGGCTTTCACCTCCGGCGACTGGCGCACCAGCGCGCGAATGGCCGTCGCCATCTCCGCGGACTTCGCCAGCGAAATGCCCGCGGGGAAGTTCGCGCGAATCCAGAGCACGCCTTCGTCGAGCTGCGGCAGAAATTCCGAACCGAGCAGTGTGGCGAAGACGGCCGCGATCACCACCACGGCGGCGGACCCCGCGACCACGCGCATCGGGAACGCGATCGTGGCAATCAACGCGCGCTCATATCGCGCCGACAGCCACGCGAGCACCGGGTTGTCCCAGGTCTTCGGCGAGTGCCGGAACAGATAGGTCGCGAGCACCGGAATCAAGGTCAGCGCGAGGAGCATCGATCCCAGCAGGGCGTAGCAGACCGTGAACGCCATCGGCGTGAACAGCCGGCGCTCCACGCGCTCGAGCGTGAATAGCGGGATATAGGCCGAGATGATGATCAGCAGCGAGAAGAAGATCGGCCGCTCGACTTCGAGCGCGGCGTCCCGAATCGTGTCCAGCGGGCTGTCGTGGGATGTCGCGCTCCGCAGGGAAAGCGCGTGCACGATGTGTTCGACCATGATGAGCGTGCCGTCGACGATGATGCCGAAGTCCAGCGCGCCCAGGCTCAGGAGGTTCGCGGGAATGCCGCTGAAGTGCATGCAGACAAACGCGAAGAGCAGCGAGAGCGGAATCGTGACCGCCGTCAGCAGGGCGGCGCGGACGCTGCCGAGAAACAGGCACAGCACGGCGACGACGATGACCAGGCCCTCGAGCAGCGTGTGCGTCACCGTACCCAGCGTGTTGTTGACGAGGTCGGTGCGATCGTAGATCGGCACGATCTTCACGCCCGCCGGCAGCCCCGAGGCGTTCAGCGCGTTGACCGCCTCATGGACGCCGGCGAGCACCTCGCTCGGGTTCTCACCGCGACGCATGAGCACGATGCCCTCGACGTGATCGGCCCGGTCGTCGACGGCAAAGATGCCCGTGCGCGGCGCCGCGCCGATCTGCACGCGGCCCACGTCGCGCACGAAGACCCCAACGCCGCCGCTCGCCGTGACGACGACGTTCTCGACGTCGTTCACCGACTGAATCAGTCCGACGCCGCGGACGACGAGGCCCTGCTGCCGGTTGTCGAGCAGCGCACCGCCCGCGTTCTGGTTGTTCGAGTCAACCGCCTGCGCGATGTCTCGGATCGACAGGCCGTACTTGGTGAGCGCGACCGGATCGACCTCTATCTGGTACTGCTTGATCAGTCCGCCGAACGGCGTGATGTCGGTCACGCCTGGCACCTGGAGCAGCCGCGGCTCGATCGTCCAGTCTTCGATCTCGCGCAGCTGCCGCGAGTCGTATCCGGATCCCTCGAGCGTGTACCGATAGAGCTCGCCGATCGGCGTCGACAACGGTCCGAGCGTAGGCGTGACGCCGTCCGGCAGATCGGCGCCGCGCAGCTTCTCGAGCACGACTTGCCGCGCGAAATAATCGTTCGTGCCGTACTCGAACGTCAGCTCGACGACCGACAGGCCGAAGATCGTTCTCGATCGGCGCGCGATCACGCTCGGCACGCTGTTCAGCGCGCGCTCGATCGGCACCGACACCTGCTGTTCGATCTCCTCGGCGGCGTGGCCCGGGTACACCGAGATGACGACGACCTGCGTGTCCGAAATGTCGGGATACGCCTCGATGCTGAGCTGCGTGAACGCCCACACGCCGAGGCCGACGAGGCCCAGGCCGAGGGGCACCGAGAGAAACCGCTGAGTGAGCGCGAG
This sequence comes from Acidobacteriota bacterium, assembly GCA_016195265.1. GTDB lineage: Bacteria > Acidobacteriota > Vicinamibacteria > Vicinamibacterales > CAVVIG01 > SRVP-36. The sequence continues at coordinate 34,300 of JACPZW010000023.1, forward strand.
GCGAAGCAGTCTGGCGATCATGCTAGGTCCGCTTCACCAGTCCCTTCAGCAGCATCACGCCGTCGACGACGACCGAGTCGCCGGGCTTCACGCCCCCGAGCACGCGCACGACGTCGCCCGCGCGCTTGCCGATCGTCACCTGCCGCTCCTCGAACCGTCCCGGCGCGGTTTCGACGAACACGACCGCGTGCGTGTCGCCCTGCACCACGGCGCCGACCGGCAGCACCGGCGTCGGGGCGGTCGACTCGATGTGATGAATGCTGCCGAACATTTCCGGCCTGAGCCGCCCGCCGCGGTTGTCCATCTCCGCCTGCACCTTGACGGTGCGCGTCTGCGGATCGACGGTGTCCGCGATGCGCGAGACGTGACCTTCGAAGAGTTCACCCGGATACGCGACGAGGCTGATCTCGACGCGCTCCCCGATCTGCACGAAGCGGATGTAGCTCTCCGGCACCTGCGACGTGACCCACACCGAGCTCAGGTCGGCGATCGTCATCAGGCTCGCGCTCGTGTCGTTGCGATACTCGCCCGGCACCACCGTGAGCTCGAGGACCTTGCCGGCGAGCGGCGCGCGGACGACGACCTCCTGCTGAAAATCGCCGGGACGCAGCCCGAGAACGGTCAGCCGCCGCGCGGACTGCTCGAGCGCGGCGCGCGTCTGATCGACGCCGGCCGTGGCCTGCGCGAGCGCGCTCTCGTTGGCGAGCACGTCCTTCTTCGCGACCGCGTTGTGGGCGAACAGATCCGACGATCGATCGAAGTCGGCCTGCGCCTTGACGAACGCGGCCCGCGCCTGCGTGACCCCCGCCTGCGCGGACAGGTAGGTGGACATCGCGGCGTCGGCGTCCGGACTCTGGAGCGTGAGGAGCGGCTGATCTTTTCCGACGGCGTCGCCCATCTTGACGAGCACGCTCGTCACGCGGCCCGCGACGGGCAGGACGACTTTCGACACGCGATTGGGATTCGCGTCGATCTTGCCGGGCGCGACGACCTCATCGGTCGGCAGATCCGCGACGCGCACGCGCGCGCGCGTGATCTGCCCCAGCATCGGCGAGTCGGGTGGAATGACGACGGTCCCGGCTGCGGCGGGCGCCGCGGCCTGCGCCGTCGCCTCGGGCACGCCGGCACGGCCGCACGCGAGCGACGCGCAGAGGCCGGCGGCCGTGACGAACGTCAGGGTCTGTTTCATGGGGTCACCTTGCCGGAAATGGAATCGAGCGCGTACAGGCTGCGCGCGTATTCGGCGCGCGCCTCGTTGTAGCTCTGCATCGTGTCGTTGAAGGCCCGCACGGCGTCGAGAAACTCGACGAAGCTCGCCTCGCCCTGCCGGTAGGAGTACTCGGTCGTGGCGCGCACGTCGCGCGCCTGCGTCAGCATCTGCGTTTCGATCGTCGCGACGATGTCGCGGGCGGCCGAGTACTCCTCGTACGCGGCCTGCACTTCGCGGCCGATGTCGGCTTCCAGGGCTCTGATGCGCGCGTCGATCTGGCGGCTCTCCCCGCGGGCCCGTTCCACCTCGCCCTGGTTGCGGTTGAAGATCGGCAGCGGCACGCTGACGTACAGGCCGTACTGATTGCCGACGATGTCGTGCGGCGCCTGCTGGCGATGGAACTCGCCGCTCACGGTGTAGTCGATCTTGCCCTGCGCGATCTGAAGCCGCAGATCGGCCGCCGAGCGCGCCTCATCGTGGCGGAGCGCCTGCAGGTCAGGGCGCGTCTCGAGCGCGAGGCGGGCGACGGTCTCGATCGCGGCCGGCGTCGCCTCGCGACGGAGTTCGCCGGTGACGTCGACGGCGTCCGGTCCGGTGCGGCCGATCGCCGTCTTCAATTTGTGGCGCGCGATCGCCAGCTTCGACTCCCGCTGGCGCACGTCGTTCTGAAACTGCAGGGCGGCGAGCCGGGAGCGCGCCAGCTCCACCTGCGACAGGTCGCCGGTCCGGACGCGCTCCGTGTTGACCTGCACCAGGGCGTTGAACGCATCGAGCGATTCGCGGGCCAGCGCGGCGTTTTCCTTCGCCAGCACGACGTCGACGAAGGCGCCCTGCACGTCGAGCATGATGGTGCGGATCGTGTTGAGCAGCTGGAGCTCGGCCACGGTCGTCGCCTGTTGTGCGACCTCGATGCGCCGCGCTCGCTTGCCGCCGCCTTCCATGACGACGTCCATGCGAAAGACGTTTTCGAACGGGTTGACGTCGTTGTCGTAGATCGCGGAATCCGGCAGCATCGCGCTGTACGTGAACACCGGATTGGGCCGCAGCCGCGCCGTCACGATGCGCGCACGCGCCACACTGACTGAATAGCGTTCGGCCGCGAGCGTCAGGTTGTGATCGATCGCCTCGCGGACGGCCTCATCGACGGTCAGCGTGGCGGTGGGCGGAGGCCCCGGCGGCCGCGGAGCCGGCTGGGCGGAGGCGCTCATCGCGACGCCCCACGAAATCACGCACAACAACGACGTACGCGCAACCGCGCGTCGTGCTTCACACATGGCACGCTCCCATCGCGCGGCTCTCGGAGCCGCGCCCGCAAGGCGGAGAGCCCCGCGCGAACAGAACTCAGAACGGAGTCAGCTCAGACGGGAGACAGGGGGCGCGCGCGGCGTACGAGTCGAGCGGCCGGACACGCGCGCGAACGCATCGACCGCATCCGTGACGCGCGCAGTGACGATTGAACGTCCGCTGGTCGAGAGGCCGGCGTCGATCGAGGGAAGTTCATCGTGAGTGAAGAATTGAGCCGTGCGGTCCCGGCCGTGCAGCGTCGCTCCGGCCGGATCGTCGCGCCACCCCGTCGCGCGCGTCGGGCGCTGCCGGGTGAGGTGGCCGGCGCCGTCGTTGGTCCACACGAGGAGGTCGAGCGAACCGTCGCTCGCCACGACGTCGAGGTCGCCGTCAGCGTCGATGTCCGCCGCGATGACCGTGACGACACGGCGGCCGGACTCGGTGACCGCCTGGGTGACTGCGGCCGGCAGCGCGCGCGGGAGCGCCGGCGAGGCGAATTGCGGCGGCGGTTCCAGCAGACGCGTCGTCTCGCGTGCCGAGGCGAATGCCGTCGCGCACGCCAGCGCGAGGCTCGCGATCGAGAACAGTACCGACCGAAGGCTCTGGAGAAGACGACGCATCAACCCTTCGACTATAGCAATCATGCGTTAAGAAGCCATCAAGAGCGGGCGCGAGTCGCCGTACAATGTTCACGACATGCTGCGACCGACCGACGATCTCCGAATCCGCCAGGTGCGGCCGCTGATTCCGCCGGCGATTCTGCTCGAGGAGATTCCCATCTCCGAGCGCGCCTCGAACGTCGTGGCGGACGCGCGGCAGACGGCGACGAACATCGTGCAGGGCCGCGACCCGCGGCTGATCGTCGTCGTCGGGCCGTGCTCGATCCACGATACGGCGGCGGCGCTCGACTACGCGGGGCGTCTCAAGACGCTGGCCGACCGCTTCGCCGATCATCTCGTCATCGTCATGCGCAGCTACTTCGAGAAGCCGCGCACGGTCGTCGGCTGGAAGGGACTCATCAACGATCCCGACCTCGACGAGAGTTTTCACATCAATAAAGGGCTCCGGCTCGCGCGGAAACTGCTGCTCGACATCAACGAGCTCGGCCTGCCGACGGGGTCCGAGTTCCTCGACGTTCAGATCCCGCAGCACATCGCGGACCTCACGTCGTGGGTGGCGATCGGCGCGCGGACGGCGGAGAGCCAGGTGCACCGCGAGCTGGCGTCAGGCCTCTCGATGCCGGTCGGGTTCAAGAACAGCACCGACGGCGGCGTGGACGTCGCCATCGACGCCGTGGTCAGCGCGCGATCGCAGCACTGGTTCCCATCGGTGACGAAGCAGGGCGTGTCGGCGATCTTTCAGACCGCGGGCAACGACGCGTGCCACGTCATCCTGCGCGGCGGCTCGCGCACCGGACCGAACTACGACGCCGAGCACATCGCGAAGGTCTGCGCCAAACTGACCGCCCGCGGACTCGCCGAAAACGTGATGGTGGATTGCTCGCACGGCAACAGCAAGAAGGATCACCGCAGGCAGGCGGCGGTGGCGGCGTCGATCAGCGAGCAGATCGCGTCAGGGTCGCGCCGGATCTCCGGCGCGATGATCGAGAGCCATCTCGTGGAAGGGCGGCAGGATTACGTCCCCGGCCGGGCGTCGGTGTACGGGCAGAGCATCACCGACGCGTGTCTGTCGCTCGAGCACACCGAACCGATCCTCGAACAGCTGGCCAGGGCGCAGAAAGCCCGGTCGTAGGGGCCCCCACTACTTCTTCAGCTCGTCATAGACCGCCTGGATCGATCCCTTGACGCGCTCTTTCTTGTAGCCGGGGTACTTGTCGACGCTGAACGCCGACGTGGCGTCATCGACACTTTTGCCCGCCTTCATCGACTCTTCCGCGTAGGCCAGCAAGTAGGCGGTGAACCGCTGGTACTCCTGGACGTCCTTCGGCGTCTGCATCGGGCTGTGGCCCGGGATGACGATGTCGACGTTCTTGATCGTCGCGATCACCTTCGACAGCGTCTGCGGAAACGAGACGCAGCTGCCGCCGTTGTTGCGATCGCAGAGCGGGCCGTCCTTCCAGGCGAACGCGTCACCGGTGTGCAGGACGCGCAGCGCCGGGAACACGACGAACGTATCGCCGCTCGTGTGGGCCGGGCCGAAGTAGTACAGATCGATGCGGTCCTTGCCGGAGCCGAGCGACATCGTGTCCTTGTAGGTTTTCGACGGCAGGAACTTCGCCTTGTCGCCCTTGAAGGCGTCCATCTTCTCCATGTTCGCCTTCGTGTTCTCCTGCGCCACGACGGTGACGGTCGCGCCGAAGAGGTCGTTGTTGCCCGTGTGATCGCCGTGGGTGTGCGTGTTGATGATCGTCGTGACCGGCTTGTTCGTCACGGTCTTGAGCTTGTCGAGAATCGCCTGGCCCCAGCCGGCGAGCTTCGTGTCCACGAGCGTGACCCCGTTGTCGGTGATGAAGATCGCGACGTTGCCGCCGCTGAACGTCGCGGCGTTGCCGGGCGTTGAACTCGTCAGGACGTACAAGTTGTCCTTCAGCTTGAGGAGGTCGATCGTTTTCGGCGCGGCCGGCGCCTGGTACGCGGCGACGGTCATCGTGAGCGCGCCTGCGGACAGAATCGCGGCCAGCACAACGCTTCGTTTCATGAGATTCCTCCGGAGAAAGTCGGGTGAGGGTAACACGGTTTCGTCTGGACAGACGCCTGGCAAAGGCCCACAATCCGGCCATGCACGCCAGATTCGGCGCCTCGCGCGGGCGTTTTCTCGCGATGATCGTTCTGTTGACGATGGTGACGGCCCCCCGCCTCGTGGCCGGCGGGCAGGCGCCCGCGAAAAGCGCCGCCGAGATCGAAGGGATCTGGAACTACTCGTCGCTGACGCCCATCGAGCGGCCCCCGGAATTTGCCGGCAAGGCATTCCTTACGCCGCAGGAAGCGGCGGCCTTCACGAAGCAGGTGCTGGAGCGCACCAACATGGATCGCCGCGACGGTTCGGTCGACGCAGACCTCGCGCGCGCGTACAACGACGCGTGGTACGACCGGGGCACGCGCGTGGCGACGGTCTATGGCCGGACGCGCACCTCGCTCGTGATCGATCCGCCGGACGGACGGTTGCCCGCGCTGACCGCGGAAGGGCAGCGGCGGGCGGCCGACCGCGCGCAGGCGCGACGGGATCATCCCGCGGACGGGCCCGAAGATCGATCGCTCGCCGAGCGCTGTCTGTCGTTCAACGCCGGGCCGCCGATGCTGCCCGGGCCGTACAACAACTTCGTCCAGATCCTCCAGTTCCGCGACCACGTCGTCATCGCGAACGAGATGATTCACGACGCGCGCGTCGTGCCGCTCGATGGCCGGCGGCATCGCTCGGCGTCGATCCGGAGCTGGCAGGGGGATTCGGTGGGGCGGTGGGAGGGCGCGACGCTGGTCGTCGACACCGTCCACTTCACGGACAAGACCGCGTTCCGTGGCGCGAGCGATCGGCTGCACCTCGTCGAACGCTTCACGCGCGCCGACGCGCACACGCTGCTCTACGAGTTCACGGTGGACGATCCCGCGTCGTTCACGAAACCGTGGACGGTCTCGCTGCCGATGACGAAGTCATCGGATCAGATCTACGAGTACGCGTGCCACGAAGGGAATTACGCGCTCCCGGACATTCTGCGCGGTGCGCGCGCGCAGGAGAAAACCGGCCCGCGTCACTGAACGCGTTCGAGCGTCAGGCGCCGTGTCAGCGTTTCCGTGCCCAGGCGGATGGAATTGGGCGCCGTGCCGAAGAGCAGTTTTCCATTCTCGAAACGGAAATAGCGTTTCTGATCGGTGCCCACATAGTCGGGTCGCCACGCCCCGTCGACTTTCAGGCTCACGGTGCCCTCGGCGTCATTGAACGTGCACGGACCGGAATACGCAATGTACGAGCTGAGCAGCGACGCCTTCATCTGCTCGTTGACCGGCGTCGTGCCCGTGAACGCCGGCGTGTCGCTCGACATGATCTGCACGTAGCACGCGCCGCCCTCGACGACGATCGATCCCACCGGGTGGCGGCCCCAGGGCAGCCGCGCGACGGAACCGTCGGCGCGGATGTCTTCGGCCGCGACGAGCTTCCAGCGGCCCTGCAATGTGTCAGCAGAGAGCGATGCCACGACAGCGGCCATCACGGCGATGATTGCAAGTCCACGCTTCATGATTCACTTCCAGCCACCAGCCACCAGCCACCAGCCACCAGCCACTAGCCACCAGCCACCAGCCACTAGCCACCAGCCACTAATTTCTCGCAGGATAACACTTCCTCAACGGCGCGCCACGTACTTCGCCATCGCGCCTTCATCGTCCTGCGTGTTGACGACCTCGTACGTGTAGCCGTTCTCTCCGCGGCCCGTGCGCACGGTGATGGGCGCGTCCAGCTGCCATTCCGCCGTCTGGAAGCGGACGCCCGGCTCGACTTCCCAGACCGAGCCGTCTTCCAGCGTGAGATAGCGGCCTTCGTCCGTGACCGCGCGGAGCAGGTGGCCCCCACCGAGCGCGGCATACGCCGGCGCGGCGACTGCGGCGGGTGTGCGGACAGGGGCGGCAGTCGGACGCGCGCGGACGCACCCCGCCGATGCGAACGCCGTGAGAAGCGCCAGCACGACCGTTCTTCTCATTCCGACCTTCCGACCTCTCAGCCACCCGTCACCAGCCACCCGGCCTCCGCTCATCGACGATGCCAGCGAGCTGCGGCCAGGCTCGCCGAAGCGTCAGAGGCGCGAAGGCGGCAGTCACCAGCCACCAGCCACCAGTTTTTGATAACGTATGCCATGGAGGGAACCCCATGCGACTGTTCGTTCGCGCGATCGTGGGCGCCAGACTGATGTTCACCGCGCTCGGCGCGACGGCGGCGGCCCAGACGCCCGTGCTGCCGATTCTCGATCACATTCACCTCAACGTGCCCGATCCTGCCACGGGCGTGGAATGGTACCGGAAGAACTTCGGCGGCGCGCCGATGAAGGAAGGGGCCGACCGCCTGATGTTCGGCGACACGCGTTTGATCTTCCTGCGCAACGACAAAGGACAGCCGAGCACCGGGAGTGCCCTCGATCATATCGGCTTCTCATTCGCGGATCTCGACGCGAAAATAAAAGAGCTCGAAGCGGCGGGCGTGAAGGTCGTGACGCCCGTGCGCGACGTCGCGGGCCTGTTCAAGCTCGGCTTCGTCGAGGATCCGTGGGGCACGCGCATCGAAGTCGTTCAGGACGCGGACAAGCTCGGCCTGCATCACGTCCACCTGCGCGGTCCTGATCCCGCCGCGGTGCTCGCGTGGTACAAGGAGAAGTTCGGCGGTGACGTCGGCAAGCTCAAGGGTCGGATCGACGGCGTGACGTACGGCGGCGTGTGGATTCTCGCGCAGCGCGGCGACGCGGTGCCCAGCGAAGGTCATGCGGTGGACCATATCGGCTGGCGGACGACGAATCTCGACGCCAAGATCGCCGAACTGAAGGCGCAGAGCGTGAAGATCACGACCGAGCCGCGGCCGCTGACGCTGCCGGGCGGCACGTCGCTGCACTTCGCGTATCTGGAAGGACCGGTCGGCGCGAAAATCGAGATGGTGCAGCGGTGAGAGACGGCTCGGCGGCGTGCCTCGTCGCCGCCGCGCTCGCCGCCTCGTCGGTCGGCGGGCTCGCCACGCGCGGCGCCCAGGCGGTCGTCCGCACGGCGGATTTCAACGTCCGCGGCCTGAAGGCGTCCGACTTTCCGCGCGTGAAACAGCTCGCGGATCACATCTACACGTTCGAACAGATCGATCCCACCAAGCGCACCGTCACCGTCAACAACCTGATTGTCGTGACGCCGGACGGCGTGCTCGTCGCGGAAGGCCAGGGCACGGTCGAGAACACGAGGGCGCTCGTCGCGGCGATCGCGAAGCTCACGCCGCAGCCCATCAAATATGTGGTCGTCGGCTCCGAACACGGCGATCACACCGGCGGCAACCCGGCGTTTCCGGCCACGGCGACGTTCATCGCGTCGCCGTACTCGAAAGCGACGTTCGAGCGGCAGGCCGCGTCGCCCGGCCGCCGTGCCAGCGCGCGGCCGGTCGTCGTGCCGTCCGAGACCGTGAGCGACAGGCGCGTGCTGATGCTCGGCGGCACCGAGATCGACATCCTGATGCTCGGGCGCGCGCACACCGGCGGCGACCTGGAGGTCTATCTGCCGCGCGAGAAGATCCTGTTCATGAGCGAGGTCTTCTCGAACCGCATCTTTCCCTCGATGGCGAACGGCTATCCCAGTGAATGGGTCGAGACGCTCAAGAAAGCCGAGGCGATGGACGCGGCGTGGTACGTGCCGGCGCACGGCTTCGTGGACAGCGCGCCGATTCTGAAGGAAGAGGAACGGAACTTCCGCCTGGCGCTCGAGCGCATCATCGCCGAGGGCAGGCGGCTGCACGACGCGAAGACGCCCGTGGAAAGCGCGTCGGCGAGCGCCGTCCTCGAGCCGTACGACGCGTGGACGCGCGCAGGTAACAACGCGTTTGGCGCGCTGCAGCGCGTCTATATGGAGTTGGACGGCCAACTCAAGTGAGCTGGCCGTATCACCGGTCTTAGGGACTGCTGAAAAATAAAATGGACACTATGCTGAAAGCGGCTCGAGCGTATAGTTCCACGCGGGATGGATGTTGTGACGCCGCAGATGGACGTCGTGCATTATGTCGTCTTCAACAGTGAGGCCTTTCTGA
>JACPZW010000029.1 GCA_016195265.1 Acidobacteriota bacterium
CCCGCCACCCGTCACCCGCCACCCGCCACCAGCCACCAGCCACCAGCCACTACCCGGTAGACGAGCGCTTATCCGCCAGCAGCTTTCTCACGCTCTCGCGAGCGCGCGCGCGGACGACTTCCGGCAGCGGCGCGGTCCCGGCCTCGCGGCACAGCCCGACGGTGTGACGCAGGCCGGCGACCACCGCCGCGCACGACTCGCACCCGCGGCAGTGCCGTTCGATCGCGTCGCACTCGGTCGCGGCCAGCTCGCCGTCGAGATACGACGAGATGTGCGCGAGAATCCCAGCGCAGGTTCGATCGCGCCCGCTCATACGCCATCCAACTGATCGCGCAGCATGCCGCGCGCCCGGCTGAGCCGCGTCTTGACGTTCGCTTCGGAAATCCCCGTCACTTTCGCGACCTCGCGCGTCGACAGCCCCTCCATCTCGCGCAGGAACACGATCATCCGGTACGACGGCGGCAGCGCCTTCAGCGCGGCGCGCAGACGATCGCCGAGCCACGTATTCATGGCCGCTTCGTCCGGTCCCCGTGCCGGATCTTCCACATCGACTGCCGTGAAGCCGTCGCCGGTCTCCGGGCCGCCCTGTTCGATCGACACGTGGTGCGCCGGTTCGTCCACCCGGCGCCGCCGTTTCATCAGACACGTGTTGCGCACGGTCGTGTACAGCCACGTGCGGAAACGCTCGGGCTCGCGGATGCGGCCGATGTGACGGTACGTCTTTAGCAAGGCATCCTGCATGACGTCTTCCGCGTCCTGCGCGTGACCGCAGACGAGGAAGCTGAAGCGGAACGCCACTTCCTGCGCCTGCAGCAGCAGACGCTCCATGGCGTCGTGATCGCCCGCGGCGGCCTGACGAACCAGACGCGCGCACTCCGCTACGCGCTCGTCGCTCTTCCCGGTCGTGAGATGCGGATCTTGGGGTTTGGTCACAGCGTGCGATTCGACGCGGCCATTGTAGCCGTGTCACCAAATCGCCCCGTTTGAATCTGTATACACGATGTGCCCCGTTTTGCGTCCAGGCGTTCTCGTCGTGATCCTCTTGATGTGGTGGCCGGCGGCGACGTTCGCCCAGGCGCCGCTGACGCTCGATCAGGCCGTTCAGGAAGCGCTCGCGCACAATCGCTCGCTGTTGGGCGCGCGGGCCGCCGCGCGTGAGTCCGCGGCGCACGTCACCGAGGCGCGCGCCGGCTTCTTCCCGCGCGTGTCGTTCACCGAGTCGTGGCAGCGCGGCGACCAGCCGGTTTTCGTGTTCAGCTCGCTCCTGTCGGCGCGGAAATTCGGCGCCGCCAACTTCGCCGTCGACGCGCTCAACTCACCCGACCCGACGGGATTCTTCCGTGGCGCGTTCTCCATCGATCAAGAGATCTTCGACGGCGGGCGGACGCGCGCGTCGGTGCGATCGGCCCGGCTGCAGCAGGACATCGCCGGTCTCGGCGCTGACGAAGCCGCGGCCGGTCTCGCCGGCGCGGTGAGCCAGACGTACGGCCGCGCGGTCGCCGCCGACGCGATAACGCGCGCCGCTGATGGAGCCGTCGCCGCCGCGCAGGAGGACGTCACGCGCGCCGAGCGGCGCCGCGACGCGGGCACGATGACCGACGCGGACGTCCTCGCGCTGGCGGTGCACCTCGCGGAGGTGCGGCAGCGGCGCATTCAGGCCGCCGGCGACTACGCCGTCGCGCGCGCCGAGCTGAACCGCCTGACGGGATCGCCGATCGACCGCGAGTTCGCCGTGCAGGAACCGCTGCTGACGCCGGCGAGCGGCGACGGGCCCTCGCTCGCCGCGCTCTTCGCCGAGGCCGACGCGTCACGCCCGGATCTCCGCCGAAGCGCCGCGGCCGAGCAACTCGCGAACACCGGCCGCGAACTGGCCCGCGCCGCGTGGTATCCGCAGGTCGGCGCGCAGGCGGGGTACGAAGTCGCGGGCACGCAGCTCACCGATCGCGCCTCGTCCTGGATCGTCGGCGCCGAGCTTCGCTGGAACCTCTCGCTCGGCGGCGCCGAGCAGGCGCGCGCGCGCGCGGCGGCCGAGACGGCGACGCGGTCGCGGCTGGATCGCGAAGACGCGCGCGCCGCGGCACAGGTCGAGATCGTCACGGCGCTGCGGCGCCTCGAATCCGCCCGTGCCCGCCAGGCCGTGGGAAGCGCGGCCGTCACGCAGGCGCACGAGAGCGAACGCATCATCAGAAACCGGTTCGACGCGGGCGTCGCAGGTGCGAACGACGTGCTCCGCGCGTCAAGCGCCGTGCTGGACGCCGAGTCGCAGCGCATCGCGGCGCTCGTGGACGCCGTGGTCAGCCGCGCGATGCTCGATCGCGCGGTCGGACGCCACCCGTAATCATGCGAGGCCTGAACGTGAAACCCCTTAGAGCATTGTGCGGAATCGAACGTAGCGCAGCCCTTCAGGGCTGCCGAGCGGCCGTCAGCAGGCCTGAAGGCCCGCGCTACGCGTGGCCGCTGGCAATCGCTGCCCTCTCGATGGCGTGCTCGTCGCCTTCGCCGACAATTGCCGCCGCCGGGGCGCCCGCCGTCGACACGGCAATCGTTCGCGCCGAAACCGCGCGCATTCCGTCGTACGTCGAGGCCGGCGGCGTGTTGCGCGCCAGGCTGACGTCAGTCGTCGCAAGCCGCGTGATGGCGCCCATCGCCGAGGTCCGCGTGCGCCCGGGCGATCGCGTGAAGCAGGGCCAGGTCCTCATCGTCCTTGACAGCCGTGAGATGCGCGCGCAGTCCGATCGTGCAGCCGCCGCGCTGACCGCGGCACAGCAGGCCATCCGCGGCGCGGAATCCGATCGGAAGAGTGCCGCCGCCGGCCTGACGCTGGCGTCCGCGACCCACGATCGGATGAGCCGGCTCGCCACCACGCGCTCGGCGACCGCGCAGGAGCTCGACGAAGCCGTCGCCGCGCTGCGCGCCGCGGAAGCGCGCGTGGCCGGCGCCGACGCGCACGCGGCTGAAGCCGCCGCGGGACTCAAGGCGGCCGAGGCGGCGGTCGGCTCCGCGGCGATCGCGCTGTCGTACACGACGCTGACCGCGCCGTTCGACGGCGTCGTGGCCGACCGCTCGATCGATCCAGGAACGCTGGCGACGACCGGCGCGCCGCTGCTGACGGTCGAAGACACATCGTCGTACCGGCTCGACGTCCGGCTCGACGAGTCGCGCGCGACCGGCCTGGCGGTCGGACGGCAGGTGCAGATCCGCATCGACGAAACGGTGGCGAACGAGTGGCAGACCGGACGCGTCTCGGAAATCTCGCGCCTCGATCCGACGGGTCACGGTTTCATCGCGAAGATCGACGTCCCTCCGTCTCCGCCGCTCCGTTCGGGGGCGTTCGGCCTCGCGCGCATCACGACGGCGACGCGTGACGCGCTGACTGTACCGGCATCAGCCGTGATCCGCCGCGGGCAGATGACGTTCGTCTTCGCCGTGGATGGTGAAGGACATGCGCGGCTTCGGCCCGTTTCGACCGGACCAGCGGTAGGAGAACGAATCGAAATCCTCTCGGGCATGACCGAGGGCGATCCGCTGGTCGCGAACCCGCCGCCTGCATTGACCGACGGCGTGCGCGTCACCGGAGATCGCCGATGACACGCCACGTCGGCCTGGCGGGCCGGCTCGCCGGCGCCTTCGTCCACTCGAAGCTGACGCCCGCGTTCATCCTCGCGTCGCTGCTGATGGGGATCTATGCGGTCGTGGCGCTGCCGCGCGAAGAGGAACCGCAAATCATCGTCCCGATGATCGACGTCTTCGTCGAGATGCCGGGCGCGCCGCCGGGGGAAGTCGAACAGCGCGCGACGCGGCCGATGGAGAAGCTGCTCTGGGAAGTGCCGGGCGTCGAGTACCTCTACTCCACGTCGAGCGCCGGCCGCGCGATGATCGTCGTGCGCTTTCTCGTCGGCCAGGACGAAGAGAAAGCGCTCGTCCGCCTGAATCAGAAACTGTCGGCGTATCTCGATCGTCTGCCGGCGGGCGTCTCGCCTCCGCTGGTGAAAGCCCGCTCAATCGACGATGTGCCGGTCATGGCGATCACGCTGTGGGGGGCGCCGTACGATCACGTGCAATTGCGTCAGATGGCCGCGCAGCTGCACGACACGCTGAAGGAAGTGCCGGACATCTCTGAAGTCACGATCACCGGAGGCCGTCCCCGCCAGCTGACGATCGACCTGAACCCGGCGGCGCTGGCCGCACGCGATCTCGATCCGCTGGGCGTGCAGCAGGCGCTTGGCGCCGCGAACAACAGGACACCCGCCGGCGACATCGTCAGCGGGGGCGCCGTCACGCGACTCGAAGCCGGCGCCTGGCCGGACTCCATCGACTCGCTGAAGCGCATCGTCGTCGGCCATGCCGGCGGCGCGCCCGTGCATCTGGATGACATCGCGTCGGTGACCGACGGCGGCGGCGAGGCGGTCGATTACGTGAGCTATCACCCGCGGCATGGCCAGTCGTTCCCGGCCGTCACGCTGACGATTGCCAAGCGCAAGGGCGTGAATGCGATTCAGCTGACGCGCACGATCGAACAAAAGCTGGACACCGTGCGCGGCTATTCGCTGCCGGGCGACGTGCAATTGTCCATCACGAGAAACTACGGCGAGACGGCCGAGCAGAAATCCAACGAGCTGCTCTGGCACATGCTGCTCGCCATCATTTCCGTCTCGGTGCTCATCTGGCTCACGCTCGGCCGGCGCGAGTCGCTCGTCGTGCTGACGGCAATTCCGGTGACGCTCGCGCTGACGCTGTTCGTCTTCTACCTCTACGGCTACACGCTGAACCGCATCACGCTGTTCGCGCTCATCTTCTCGATCGGCATCCTCGTGGACGACGCGATCGTCGTCGTCGAGAACATCGTGCGCCACGCGCGCCTGGCCGGCGGGAATCTCGAGGCCGTGGCGATTCGCGCGGTCGACGAGGTCGGCAACCCGACGATCCTCGCGACGCTGACCGTCGTCGCGGCGATTCTGCCGATGGCGTTCGTCGGCGGCCTGATGGGCCCGTACATGCGGCCCATCCCCGTTGGCGCGACCGCCGCCATGCTCTTCTCGCTCGTCGTCGCGTTCGTCGTCACGCCGTGGGCGGCCGTGCGCCTGCTGAAGCGACATACCACTGATGATGGGCGCGCCAGCGCCCATGGTAATGCCGGCGAGGATCGCCTGACGGCGCTCTACCGCCGCGTGATGGGCCCGCTGATTCATCGCGGCGGCGCGCGCGCGGGTTTCCTCGCGCTGATCGCGGCGCTGCTCGTTGGTGCGGTCGTGCTCGTGCCGCTGGGCGCCGTGACGGTGAAGATGCTGCCGTTCGACAACAAGAGCGAGCTGCAGGTGATGGTCCGGATGCCGGACGACACGCCGCTCGAAGCGACCGCGCGCGTTGCGACCGCGCTCGCCGACGAAGCGTTGAAGGATCCGCTGGTCGTCAGCGTCCAGAGCTACGCGGGCGCGTCCGCGCCGTACACGTTCAACGGCCTGGTCCGTCACTACTTCCTGCGGCGCGATCCGAGTCTCGCGGATCTGCAACTGCTGCTCGTCGGCAAGGATGAGCGCCGCGATCAGAGCCACGCAATCGCCAAGCGCATCCGCGTCTCGCTCGCTCCAGTCGCCGAGCGCCTCGGTGCGCGGCTGCAGGTCGTCGAAGTGCCGCCTGGTCCGCCGGTCCTGCAGACGCTGGTCGCCGAGGTCTACGGGCCGGACGCGTCACGCCGCCTCGATCTTGCCCAGCATGTGCGCGCGACGTTCGAGCGCACCGCCGGCGTCGTCGACGCCGACTGGTACGTCGAGTCCGCGCGGCCGAAATGGCAGCTCGACGTGGACGAGGAGAGGGCCACTGCCGCGGGCGTCACACCGTCGAGCGTCGCGGCTGTCGTTCGCATGGCGGGAGCCGGTTCCACCGCCGGTCTCCTGCACGATCCGCGCGCGCGCGAGGACGTGCCGATCGTGTTGCGCCTTCCCCGGGAAGATCGCGGATCGCTCGACGCCGTCCGCGCAATTCGGCTGCGTGGTCTCCAGCCCATCGCCGTGGGCGAGCTGACGCGCGCCGTGCGTGCCACCGAGGAACAGAGCGTCTATCACAAGAACCTGCTCCCGGTGACCTACGTGACCGGCGACGTCGCCGGGTCGATTGAGAGCCCGGTGTATGCGATTCTGCGGATGAACAAGGCGCTCGCGTCGATCAGGTTTCCCGAGGGCTACGGCCTCGAGATCTACAACACGCGGCAGCCGTTCGACAGCTCGAAGTACGCGATGAAGTGGGACGGCGAGTGGCACATCACGTACGAAGTGTTCCGCGACCTCGGGATCGCGTTCGCGGCCGTGCTGGTCCTCATCTACATCCTGATCATGGGATGGTTCCAGTCGTTCGTCACGCCGCTGACGATCATGCTGGCGATTCCGTTTTCGCTCGTCGGCATTCTGCCGGCGCATGCCCTGCTCGGCGCGTTCTTCACGGCTACGTCGATGATCGGCTTCATCGCGGGCGCGGGCATCGTCGTGCGCAATTCGATCATCCTCGTGGACTTCATCGAGCTGCGCGTGCGCGACGGTATGTCCATCGAGGAAGCCGTCGTGGACGCGGGCGCCGTGCGCTTTCGTCCGATGGCGCTCACCGCTGCCGCCGTCATCGCCGGCTCGGCCGTGATCCTGTTCGATCCAATCTTCCAGGGCCTGGCGATTTCGCTGATGGCGGGCGAAGTCGCGTCGCTGCTGCTCTCGCGCATGACCGTCCCGATCACCTACTACCTGACGCACCGGAAAGGATCGCTATCATGACCGTTGAACCGATGATCCGGCTGATTGCCGGCGTGTTCGTCGCAGCCAGCGTCCTGCTTGGCATGTTCGTGCATCCGTACTTCCTGTGGTTCACGCTGTTCGTCGGCGCGAACCTCGCGCAGTCGGCGTTCACGGGCTGGTGCCCGATGATGTCGATCCTGCGATCGGCGGGCGTGCCCGATCAGCGCACCCCCGTCACCCACTGACCGTTTCCCAGGAGCGAACATGCAACCGTTCCCACATCACTACGACGCGCACCTCGCGGGCGGACCGACGGGATACGTGCGCCTCTCGACGGCGGGGCTGCCGGACATTTCGGCGGCGGCGCCCAAGGACTTCGACGGCCCGGGCGACGCATGGAGCCCGGAGCAGCTGCTCCTCGCTGCCGTGGAGACCTGCTTTCTGCTGACGCTTCGCGCGGTCGCCGGCATGTCGAAGCTGGAGTTCACCGCCCTTGACGTGACGATCGACGGCGTCGTCGATCGGCAGAACGGCGTCACCAGGTTTACCGAGATCGTCCTGCGGCCGCGCATGACGGTCGCGCCGGGCACGGATCACGGGCGGGCGTTGCGCGTAATGGAGAAGAGCGAGAAGGCGTGCCTGGTGTCGGCGTCGCTCTCGACGCCGATCCGGCTCGAGGCGGAGATCATCGAAGGTTGACCGTTGCTTTTTTGCGGCGGACGGACGTAGAGTGAGTTCCGTGCGACACTGCTTCGCCGCGCTGCTCGTGCTGGTCCTGCTGTGCGTGCCCTCGCTCACGCGCGTCTACCAGCAGCTCGACCAGCGGTCCACCGCGTCGACGCTGACGTCGTCGTTCAGCAAGTCGGCCGAATGCCCGCCGTCCAAAGTTGTCGTCGACACGCCGCAGCCGCCCGCGTCGCGCGAGCTGATCGCTGAACCGGCGCGCACCATCGAGCGCGCGCGGCCGATTGTCGAGCACGCTCCGGTTCCTTCCGCAGAGACCGCTCCGCCCGACGCCCTCCGCGCACCGCCTCTCGCCTAATTCGATCACCAGCAGTCGCGCGGGGCCTTCAGCTCCGCGTCGGCGGCCCTTAAAGGGCCGTCCTACAAGGGTCCGCTCTGGCGGACTGCGCGAGGAGTTTCACGATGCACGTACTCGACGAGGGTCTCGCGACCGCCCTCAGCCGGCTCGACGGTTGCGCCGTCGCGAATGCCATCGAGACATTCGACGTCCGGCTGCGCAACGAAGGCTTCACCGACGGACGCATCCGCTGCCTGTTCGAGCGCCAGCCGCCCGTCATCGGGCACGCGGTCACGGCCAGAATTCGATCGTCGACGCCGCCCCCGGTCGGTCACAACTACGTCGATCGTACCGACTGGTGGACCTACATCGGCACCGTCCCGGCGCCCCGGATCGTCGTCGTCCAGGACGTCGACGACTGCGCCGGCCGCGGCGCGCTCGTCGGCGAGGTGCACGCGCACATCCTCCGTGCCCTGCACTGTCAGGCCTATGCGACCAACGGCGCGGTCCGCGATCTCGAGGGCGTGAGCCGCGCAGGCCTGCAGTTGTTCGCTGGATCGATCTCGGTCTCGCACGCGTACGTGCACATCGTCGACTTCGGCTGCCCTGTTGAGGTCGCCGGGCTGACGGTCCAGAGCGGCGATCTGCTCTTCGGCGACTGTCACGGGCTGCAGAGCATTCCGCCTGCGATCGCCTCCGAGATTCCGCGAGTCGCCCACGAAATGCAGGCGCGCGAACAGCGTGTGATCGATTTCTGCAAATCGGCGGAGTTCTCGATCGACGGGCTCCGCGCGATCATCAACGGATCGAGGGTGCATCGGACATGATGAAGACACACGACATCGCTCGACTGAGTGCGATCCGCCTGAACGCGGACGCCACGGTTCTCGGCGCGATCACGCTCGGCGTGGCGCTGGCGTGCGCCGGCTGCTCGCGCACGCGAGCCGCCGACAATTCGGCGGGCGCGTCGCCGCCGGCCGTGGCCGTCGCGAAAGTCTCGCGTGGCGATCTGACGCAGACGCTGACGCTCGCGGCCGAGTTCAGGCCGTTTCAGGAAATCGACGTCCACGCGAAGATCGCCGGCTACGTGAAATCGATCTCGGTCGACGTCGGCGATCGGGTGAAGGCGGGACAGCTGCTCGCCGTGCTCGAGATTCCCGAGCTGCTGGACGAAATGCGCCAGGACGATGCGGCGGTGAGGCGGAACGGCGAGGAAATCCGCCGTTCCAAAGCCGACCTCGAGCGCGCCGAGTCGGCGCACCAGATGGCGCACCTGGCGTCCACGCGCCTGGCCGCGGTGATCAAGGACCGGCCAAACCTGGTCGCGCAGCAGGACGTGGACGATGCCACCGCGCGCGACCGCATGGCCGAAGCGCAGGTGGCGACCGCGCAGGCCGCGCTCGCGTCGGCCGAACAGCAGCTCGAAGTCTCCAAGGCAACCCAGAACAAGACCCAGACGCTCTTCGCGTACGGGCGCATCACGGCGCCGTTCGACGGCGTGATCACGCATCGCTACGCCGACACCGGCGCCATGATTCAGGCCGGCACCGCCTCTCAGACGCAAACGATGCCGGTCGTCCGGCTGTCGGAGAACCGATTGCTGCGGCTGACCATCCCGGTGCCGGAGTCGGCCGTTACGCGCATCCGCCTCGGCGAGCCAGTGGACGTCCGCGTGCAGGCGCTCGGCCGCACGTTTCCCGGCAAGATCGCGCGCTTCACCGAACGTCTGAACGCCGACACGCGCACGATGGAAACCGAGGTCGACGTGGCCAACCCGGCGCTCGAGCTGATTCCCGGCATGTACGCGTACGCCGACATCACGCTCGATCGCATCAGCGGCGCGCTGGTCGTGCCGGTGCAGGCGCTGGACCGTGATGAACGGCGCACCAGCGTCATGGTGGTGAACGGCGGCAAGACCGAGCATCGCGACGTCACGGTCGGCCTCGAGCTGCCGGACCGAGTCGAGGTCACGTCCGGCCTCCGCGAGGACGAGCTCGTCGTCGTCGGCAGCCGCAGTCAGTTGAAAGCCGGCACGACGGTTACGCCGAAGACCGGCGGCGCGGCGCCCGCGGAAGGGAAACCGTAATGGCGCGCTTCTCCATCCGCAATCCGTACTTCATTCTCGTCGTCTGCCTGATCGTCAGCGTCATCGGACTCACGAGCGTCGTGCGGATGCCGGTCGATCTGTTCCCGAACATCAACATCCCAGAGGTCGTCGTCGCGACGTTCTACAACGGCATGCCGCCGGAGCAGATCGAGACGGACATCACCGGCCGCTTCGAGCGGTTCTTCACGCTCGGCGCGGGCATCGATCACATGGAGTCGCGTTCGCTGCCGGGCGTCAGCATCATCAAGGTGTACTTCCAGCCGGGCACGGACGCCGATTCCGACGTCAACGAGATTTCGAATCTCGCGATGGCGGATCTGCGCCGGCTGCCGCCGGGCACGCTGCCGCCGATCGTGCAGAAGTTCGACGCGTCGAGTCTTCCCGTCTGCCTGATCACGCTGAAGGGCGAAGGCCTGAACGAGACGGCCCTGCGCGACCTCGGTCAGTTCACGGTGCGCAACCAGCTCGCCGCGGTTCCCGGCGCGTCGATTCCGCCGCCCTTCGGCGGGAAGTACCGGCAGATCATGGTCTACGTCGATCCAGCGAAGCTCCACGCGTACGAGATGAGCCCGATGGACGTCGTGCGGGCCGTCAACAACGCCAACTTGATCCTGCCGTCCGGCGACGTCAAGCTCGGTCCGTACGACTACACGATCTTCACCAACAGTCAGTTCCGGACCATTCCTGAAATCAATCAGATCCCGCTGAAGACGGCGGGCCAGTCCACCGTGCGCGTGTCGGACGTCGGCCGGGCCGAGGACGGCCATCAGATCCAGGTCAACGTCGTGAAGGTGGACGGACAGCCGTCCGTGTATCTGCCGGTCATGAAGCAGGGCGGCGACACAAACACCATCGCCGTCGTGGACGGCATCAAGGATCTGGTCGGCAAGCTCGTGGACGTTCCGTCGCAGCTCGTGCCGTCGGTCGTCTTCGATCAGTCGCTGTTCGTGAAGCGCGCGATCGAGACGCTGCTGCGGGAAGGCGGCGCCGGGCTCGTGCTGACCGGCCTGATGGTGATGGTGTTCCTCGGCAGTTTCCGCGCGACGGTCGCGGTGTTCCTGTCGATTCCGCTGTCGGCGCTCGCGGCGTTCATCATGCTCTACGCCGGCGGCAGCTCGATGAACACGATGATCCTCGCCGGGCTCGCGCTGGTCTTCTCGCGGCTCATCGACAACGCCGTCATCGTGCTGGAGAACATCTTCCGGCACCTCGAGATGGGCGAGCCGCCTGAAATCGCGGCGGAGAAGGGCGGCGAGGAAGTGCAGATGGCCGTGATGGCGGCAACGCTCACGAGCTCGGTCGTGTTCTTCCCGGTGACGTTCCTCTACGGCGTCAGCCGGTTCCTGTTCTCGGCGCTGGCGCTGTCGGTCGTGCTCTCACTGGTCGCGTCGTACTTCGTCGCGTGCTCGGTCGTGCCGCTGTTCTGCGCGCGGTTCATGAAGGGGCATGGTCCGGCTGAAGCCGGACACCACGACTCTGGCGCGGACGTGGCGTCCGGCACCGGCACGGACGTGGCGACCGGCGTCACGCATGTGGCATCCGGCGTCCGCCGGACTTTTGGCCGGCACTTCAACGCGGCGTTTGCGGCGCAGTTCGGCCGGCTGCTGACGTGGTACGAGCGGCGCGTGCGTGCCGCGCTCGTGAGCCCGCGGCTGGTCGTCACCGGCATCACGGCGCTGTTCCTCGTGAGCCTCGTGCTCTATCCGCTTCTCGGGGTCGCGTTCTTCCCGCGCACCGACGCCGGCCAGTTCGTCATCAATGTGAAATCGCCGACCGGATCGCGGATCGAGGTGACGTCGAGCGACGTCGACCACGTCGAGGCGCTCGTGCGCAAGGTCGTCGCGCCCGAGGATCTGGACCTCATCGCCTCGAACATCGGGGTCCAGCCGGGGTTCTCGTCGATCTACACGAGCAACGCCGGGCCGCACACGGCGACGGTGCAGGTGGCGCTTAAAGAAAATCGCCGGGTCGGGAGCTACGAGTACATGGAGCGCACGCGCGGGGCGATCTCGAGCGAGCTGCCGCATCTGAGCACGTACTTTCAGTCGGGGGGCATGGTGGACGCGGTGCTCAATCAGGGGCTGCCCGCGCCGATCGACGTCCAGATCAGCGGGTCGAATCTCGACGCGGTTTTCAGCACGGCGACCGATCTCGCCGCCGACATCAGGAAGCTGCCCGGCGCGAGCGACGTGTTCATTCCCCAGGACCTCGACTACCCGTCGCTGCGCCTCGACATCAATCGCGAACGCGCGGCCGAGCTCGGCCTCGATCAGCGCGAGGTCGTCGGCAACGTGATCACGGCGCTCACATCGAACCAGATGATCGCGCCGAGCTACTGGGTGGATCCGAAGAGCGGGAACGACTACATGCTGACCGTGCAGTATCCGGAAGACGAGATCAAGAGCCTGCTCGATCTGCGCAACATGCCGCTGCACGCCGTGCGCGTGAAGGACCCGACGCTGCTCGACGCCGTGACGACGATCACGCCGATGAAGTCGCCGACGGAAATCGACCACTACCAGATTCAGCGCGTGATCGACATCTATGTGAACCCGATCGGCGAGGACCTGGGCACGCTCGCTTCGGGCATCAACCGCGCGCTCCTTTCGATGAAGCGGCCCGCCGGTGTGCGCGTCGCGATGCGCGGGATGGTGCAGGGCATGCAGGCGTCGTTCACCAGCTTCGCGCTGGGCCTGATCCTCGCGCTCGTCCTGCTCTACCTGATTCTGGTCGCGCAATTCCGGTCGTTCATCGATCCGTTGCTGATTCTGCTCGCCGTGCCGACCGGCCTGACGGGCGTCCTCGCCGCGCTCTGGCTCACGGGCACGACGCTCAACGTGCAGTCGCTGATGGGCGTGCTGATGATGGTCGGGATGGTCGTGTCGAACAGCATTCTGATCGTCGAATTCACGCATCGCCTCGAGGCGGACGGGATGCCGCTGCTCGACGCAGTCGTCAATTCGTGCCGGATCAGGCTGCGGCCGATTCTCATGACGTCCCTTGCGACGATCATCGGCCTGGTGCCCATGGCGCTCAAGCTCGGCACCGGCAGCGAAGCGTACGCGCCGCTGGCGCGCGCGATCATCGGCGGCCTGGTCGTCTCGGTCGTGCTGACGGTCTTCATCGTGCCGGCCGCGTACCTGCTCGTGTACCGGAGGGCGTGATGAACCACCTGCTGTGTAGGCCGGGTCTTTTCGGACCCGGCTGGTGTGGCGGGTCCAAAAGGACCTGCCCTACGTACGTGCTGGCAGCGCTGCTGATCGCATCATCCGCATCGGCTCAGACGCTGACGCTGAAGCAAGCCGAGGAGGCGGCGCTGCAGCATCACCCGCAAATCCAGCAGCAGCAGGCGTCGGCGAAGGCCGCCGCCGAGGTCGTCCGCGAAGCGAAGTCCTCGTACTATCCGACGGTCTTCGGCAGCGTGACCGGCGCGGAGGCGCAAAATGCCAGCCGCATCGCCGCCGGCGGACTGAACAATCCGGTCATTTACGATCGGTTCGCGACGGGCGTGACCGTCGGCCAGTTGATCACTGACTTCGGCCGCACCCACGCGCTGGCCGACAGCGCGTCGCTGTCCGCGCAGGCGCAGGATTCGACCGTCACGAGCCGGCGGGCCGACGTGCTCGTCCGCGTCGACCGCGCGTACTTCAACGTCCTGCGGGCGCAGGCGGTCCAGCGCGTCGCCCACGACACAGTCAGCACGCGCCAGGTCGTCGTCGATCAGGTGACCGCGCTGGCGGCGAGCAACCTGAAGTCCGGCCTCGACGTCAGCTTCGCGAACGTGAATCTGAGCGAGGCGCGGCTGCTGCTCGTGCAGGCGCAGAACGATCTCAAGAGCGCCGACGCCGACCTCGCTGCCGCGATGGGATCGGCGACCGATCAGGAGTACTCCCTCGCGGAGGAACCGCAGCCTCCGCCGCCGCCGCAGGACGAGGCCGCGCTGATCGCCGCCGCGATGCGCGATCGCCCGGAGGTCGCGGCCGCGAGGTTTTCGTCGGAAGCCGTCGCGCGGTTCGCCGATGCCGAGGGCGGCCTCTCGCTGCCATCGATCAGCGCGGTTGGCGTGTTCGGCGCGATCCCGTACCGGCAGGACACGCTCAACGATCGCTACGCGGCCGTCGGCGTCAATCTCAACGTGCCTGTGTTCAACGGCAGCCTCTATCCCGCGCGGCACGCCGAGGCGATGTTTCGGGCGGAAGCCGAGCGCCAGCGCCTGCTCGACATTCAGAATCAGATTTCGCGCGACGTCCGTGTCGCGTGGCTCGACGCGCGCAGCACGTTCGAGCGTCTCGCGCTCACCGATCAGCTCCTCGAGCAGGCGACGCAGGCGCTCGATCTCGCGCAGGCGCGCTACAACCTCGGGCTGAGCTCGATCGTCGAGCTGACGCAGGGTCAGTTGAGCAAGACGCAAGCCGAGATCGCCCAGGCGAGCGCGCGGTTCGAGTATCAAACGAGAACGGCGGTGCTAAAGTATCAGACCGGTGCGCTTCGATGAGCTGCGAAGAAAGGGCGTGAAGCATGAGCTCAGTCCTCAACCTGGAGAAATCCACCTTCAGCCCCGGGCCTCCACCCCGGAGGCAGACCCTCTGGTACAAGGCAGTGGGCCGCGGACTGACGGCTCTGTTGCAAGGCGTCGATGCCGAGGGCAAACCGATCTATCCGGACTCGAGCAACTTCGCCATCGTCTTTGATGGCCAGGATCACCCGACGTCACAGCTGAACTTCGACGCCACCGCCTGGACGCGCATCAGCGCCAGCGAGTACGTCGCGCACCGCAAGAAGGCCGGCAAGATCGTCATCACCTCCACCAACGTCGTCTCGCGCGATGGCAAAACCATGACCATCACGACGAAAGGCGTCGGCGCGGATGGGCGGCCCATTCACAATATTCGCGTATACGACAAGTTGTAACCGCTCAATGCGATCACCCGAACCTCGCCTTCGCAAACACGGCGGGGCTCTCGACAAGTAGCGGACTCCGGGCCTTGAATGCCTCCGCGTACTGGACGCCGACCAGACTGCCGACGTAACGATCTTCGGCGCTGTACCTGTCCACGAGCGTCGCCTGGTCGCCACTGAACACCGACTCGTAGGCCGTCAGCGCCGCCATCTTCTTCTCGTAGACCTCGCTCACATCCACCGCGAAATCAAAGCCGCTCCACGGCGGCTCCATGCGACAGTGCCCGAAGAACAGCCGCTCGATCTCGTGCGGCTGGGTGCCCTCCAACACATCGCCGCCCGGTATCTCATCCCACTTGGGCAACCGCGCGTAAAACACGCCGTGGACGACGATGTCCGTCGTGGCGGCATGGTCCGGGTGCACGCCGGCGCCGGCGGTGGTGAAGACGAGTCGCGGTGTGTGCGCGCGAATCAACCGCGCGACAGCGAGCCGCGCCTCGGGAGAATCGCGAATCAGACGATCGTGGAGGAACAGCGTCGCCCGGTGAACGCCGAGGATGGCCGCCGCCTGCACGGCCTGGCGCTGACGGACGCCTCGGACGGCGTGCCGCGCGGGCTCGCCGTCACAGAGGTCGACGAACAGCACCGTCATCCCGCTGCGCACGAGCTTCACGGCCGTGCCGCCGAGGACAGCCTCGAGATCGTCCGGGTGGGCGCCGAACGCCATGACGTCGTAACGGTCCGCCGCAGCGGCATCTGTCATGCGAGGCCTCCTCGAGCCAGCATCCACTTTCCCGTCACGCCCGCTGATCGCAGTGTGGGCAGTGCCCGGCCGTGGTTCTTCTGATGGAGAAGCCCAACCGATCCCATTCGCCTTCGTTCGTAAACGTCATGGTCTCCTCCGCTTCGTCTTCTTCCTGAACGTTCAGGATGCCGACGATCCGCTGGCCTGAATTCAAGGATGCGGATCGCCAGGAAAGGTGACACACGGGCCTATAACGGAAATCTGGAACTGTGGCGTGAGCCGGCTCGCCTGAAACGATCGCCCTACGTCTTCAGTAGCGCACACGCGCCGAGAACTGCAGGCGGCGCGCGGCTTGCGCGGAGATCGACTGGCCGAAGAACGGCGAGCTGAGGTTGCCGATAGGGTTGTTGTAGTTGACGTGGTTCCCGACGTTGAACGCGTCCACGCCGAACGTCGCCGTGCGCTTGCGCGTGCCCTGCACCGCGACGACGAACTCGCGCGACCACCGCAGATCCAGATTGATGGTGCCGGGACCCTCGAGGCTGTTGCGCGCCACGCCGGGCGGCCGCGCGTTCGCCGTCCCCGTGTTGAAGAGATCCTGCCCCGTCGACAGCGAATACGGCCGTCCTGAGTACAGACCCAGCGAGACACCGAAATTCATTCCCGGCGCCGGCGTCACGGTGCCGAACAGGTCCACCCGGTGCCGCGTGTTGAAATCCGCCCGCGCGTACTCGAGCGACAGGTCGTAGCTGTTAGGCGGCATCCAGCCGATGCCGTTCGTATCGTTGTAGGCACGGCCGAAGTTGTACTCGGCCGATCCGGTGAAGTAGCGCGACATCTGGCCGCGCAGCGTGAACTGCAGCGACGCGGTCCGCATGGCGCCGGCCGACTCGATCTGCCGGACGACGCCGTGCGTCGGATCCGGCCGAGTGAAGTACGCCGGCGGCGGCGGCGCGTTGACGTCGCGCGACCGGAACATGTCCACGCCCCGCGACCCGATGAAGTTGATCGCGAGCGTCGTCTTTGGCCGGAGCTGACGCTCGATGCCGACGCTGTACTGCACCGTGTACGGGATCACGACGTCCGGCGACAGCTGCACGATGCTGACTGGCTGCGCGCTCAGCGTCTGGCCGGGCTTGAGCGGATTCGGAAAGCCGGGATCGACGAGTACGTAGCGCAGCAGATGCCGGCCGTCGTAGCGCAGCAGATCCTGAATCGGCCCCGGACCGGTGCGATCGTAGAACACGCCCGCGCCGCCTCTCACAATGGTTCGGCGGGCCTCATCCAAAGCATAGGCAAATGATCCGCGCGGCGCGAAGTTGTCCGTGTCGTGAAAGTAGTTCTGCCAGTCGTACCGCAGACCGAGGTCCACGGAAAGATTCGGCCGCAGCCGGATTTCGTCCTGCACGAAACCGCTGATGATCTTCTCCAGGAAAAGCGTGTGGCCGTCGCCCGCTTGCTGGATGAACGAATACGGCCGGCCGCCGGCGTAGTCGGCCAGGCTCGAAAAGTAGAACGTGCCGCCGCGGTTCGTGTTGTCCTCGTTGCCGCGCCAGCTCCAGTCCGGAATGTTCAGCCCGGCCTTGATCGTCTGCTTTGCCGGCGACCAGGTGACCGCCTCGACGAGCGTGAAGTGATGTTCCGTGCGCAGCTGATTCTGCTGCGCGCCGCCGCCGGTGAACGCGTCCTGGACCACGACGCGCGCCGACGTGTTCAGGCTGGTGCGGGGCTCGTTCTCGACGCCAACGAGCAGTTTGAAATCGTTCAGCAGCGTCGGCGAGAAGATCGTCTGCTGGCTGAACGTCGCCTCGTCTTCCGTGTCTTCGTGGTCGAAGCCGACCTCCGGCAGGTTCACGCCGCCGACGCCCTGGCTCGTGTTCCTGTTGTGGAGGTGCGAGAACCGGATGGCCTGCGTCGTGCTGTCGCTCTGCTGATGATTCCACGTGCCGGCGACCAGCAGGTTCAGCTGCGGCGTCGCGACGTTGACGTTCACGGATCCGCCAGGCGTCTGCGCGAACACGATCGACTGGTTGTCCTGACTGTCGAAGGACCCTGAGAACAGGAAGTTGGTCTTCTTCGCACCCGGCACCGGCCCGCCGAACGTACCTTCGTAGATGCGGCGCTGTTCGGGCGGCTTGCTGGATGCAAACGCGTTGGCGGCGTTGAACAAGGAGTCGCGGAACCGCAGGTTGAACGTGCCGCTGTAATCCTTGCCGCCGGGCTTGGTGATGATCTCTATGCGGCCGCGGCCGGGCCGCATGAACTCGGCGGCGTACGGGTCCTGATTGATCTTGATCTGCTGCACGGCCGACGCCGACAGCGCCAGCGCGTTCACCTCGATGCCATCCACGAGGATGGTCGTGCCGCCGGTCCCGATCGCGCTCGAGTCCAGAAACCGCGAGACGGCGCCGACGATGTCCTGATCGAGGACGGGCAGATCGTCGAGCGTGTCCTCGTCGAGCGTGATGGAGTTCAGGTTCGCGGCCGCGTTCGTGCTGGTCTCCGAGCCGGTGCCGCCGACCGACACTTCCTGCTTGAATCCCTCGATCGTCATGACGACCATCGTCGAGGCCGGCGCGCGGGTGGTGACGCGCACGCGCGCGACATGGGTATTGAAGCCCGGGAACTCGCTGCGGATGTCGTACAGGCCGGGCGGCACGCGATCGAACCGGAACGCGCCAGCGGCGTCGCTGACGACGGATTGCGACGGCGCGGTCGAGCCGGCGACCAGAAGTGTGATCTGCGCGCCCGGCAGAATCGCGCCCGTCTGATCTTGTACGACGCCCGCGACGGCGACGCCGCGCGGCACCGCCTGCGCCGCGCGCAGCGCCAACAACAGCCACATCACCATCGCCGGCATGGAGCGCTTATGATACTCTGACGTCGCTGACCTCCCCCTAAGGGCCTCGCATGCTTTCCCGCGCGACACGAGTGACTTTCGGCGCTACCGCCTGGATCGGACTGGCCCTCTCCGCGTTTTTGTTTTTCCGTTACGAAGCGCAGATTGCGAATCTCGACGCGTCGACGCGCGAGTTCGACCAGGGGACACGTGACGCGGCGACGGCGCTGGCGGATTTACGGTCGGCCGAACAGGCGTACGTCGCGGCGGGCCAGGGCGTCGCGTTCTGGACGCCGAAAGTCGTGGAAGCCGCGGCCCGCGTCACCGACGCGCTGCATCAGTTGTCGGATCTGGTGCGCCGCCTTCGCGCCGAGGGCGCTTCGGCGAGCCTGGCCGTCGCTCGCGCCGTGGACAATGGAGCGGAGGCTGGGAGACTGGAACCCGGCGAGGGCGACGTTGTCGGCGTCCTCAATCAGGCGGGAGCCGCGCTCGCAGCGTTTCAGAAGGTCGACGTGCGCGCGCGGGACCTCGTGCAGTCCGGCCAGCTCCTCACCGCGGGCGATACGATCTTCTCCGACGGCGCGATCGCGATCGCCGCCGCCGCGCACGCGGTCGAGCTGGCGCGAGCGACCGAGTCTCAGGCGGCGGAAACACGCGAGGCCGCGCTTCGCCAGCGGCAAACGCTCGCCCTCGGATCGGCCGCCGCGCTCGCCTGCCTCGTCGTCCTCGTGCTGCTGTTCACGACCGCGGCGCCAGAAGCGCCGGCCACGGCCGGCGCGGCGGCGCCGACGCCCGAGGCCGTCGCCCCGCCCGTCGCGCGCGCGTCGTCTGTGCTCGTCAACGCCGCGGCCCTCGCGACGGACTTCGGGCGCGTCAGGGATGCGCAGGAGCTGGAGCGGCTGCTTGGCCGCGCCGCCGAGGCGCTGGATGCGAGCGGGATCGTCGTCTGGATGGGAAGTCCTGATGGCACGACGCTGCAGCCGTCGCTCACGCACGGCTACAACCCGCAGACGATCGCACGCATTCAGGCGATGCCTCGGTCGGCCGACAACGCCGCGGCCGCCGCGTATCGCTCAGGCACCCTGCAGATCGTGCTCGCGCGTCCGGGCGGCGGCAACGGCGCCGTCGTTGCGCCGATCCTGTCGGCCGACGGCTGCGTCGGCGTTTTCTCCGCCGAGATCCGCGGCGGCGCCGAAGCCTCGCAAGGCGTCCAGGCGCTCGCCGGGATCATTGCCGCCCATCTGGCCAGCGTCGTCGCGATCGCGCCGGATGTTTCCGCGGTCGAAACGGTCGAGAAGAAAGTCGCGAACTCGTAGCCGGACTCGGACCAGCGATTACGCCGGCCGTGCGCCGCGCACGGGTCGGCGCGACGGACCTTCGAGCGTCGCCTTGACGCTGCTCTCCTTCTTGTCGCGGACGATCCCAATCGTCACCTCGTCGCTGCGCGCGTCGCGCAGCGCGCGGACGAGATCCTCGCGCGAGCGAACCGTCGTGCCGTCGATCGACGTGATGACGTCACCGGCCTTGAGGCCGGCACGTGATGCGGCCGTGCCGTCGGTCACCGCCGTCACCAGCACGCCATCTTTCACGCCGAAGTAGCCGGCGAGCTGATTCGTGAGCTCGTCGACGGTCACACCCAGCCGCCGGCCGGACAGCGCACCTGGAATGTCGAAATTGAAGTTGAATCCGCGCATGCGATCCGCGAGGTGCGGCAAATCGCTGAGGTCGCCAAGGTCGCCCAGCCGATTCCGCAGCGCGCCGCCATTCATGAACATACTCATCTCGCCGCGTCCCTCCGACGGCGTCAGCTGCAGGTCTTTCTTCTGACCATCGCGGACGATAGTGGTCTTCACCTCACGGCCGGGAACGGTTTCCTGCACGAGGCGTGAGAACTGCCGCGCGCTGCGCACGCGCTCGCCGTCGAACTCGACGATGATGTCGGACTTCTTCAGGCCGGCTTTGTCGGCGGGCGTGTCCGGATGAACTTCCTCGACGACGGCGCCGCCGGTGACGTGTTGACGGTCGGCTTCCGCCTTTTCGACGTCGCGGATCGAGACGCCGATTTCGGCGCCGCGCCCTGCCAGCACGGTCAGCGCGCGCGAGCCCTGTTCGCGCTGAGCGAGCGCATCGACGCCGGGAAGTTTTCCCTGGGCATGAACGCGCGAGTCGAAGTGACCGGAAACGGACGGTGCCGCGGCGAGCGCGAAGACGCCGGCGCAGGCCAGCACCGCGAGCACGCCGATACGTTTTGCAAATTTCATAGAGCTCTCCTCTCCTGAACACCAATCAGACGAGAAAGAGGGCTGGAAAGTTGGCGGAGGAGTCTCTTTCTACCACCGCACGCGCCAGACCAACTGGATGATGCGCGCGGTGTTGTCGCCCAGCAGGCTCGTCAGACGGAAGCTGTCGGCGCTGCTCCCCGCGATCGAGTTCGTGAGCGGCGTTCCGGTAGCGGTGGGTCCACCAGGACCAGTGAAGCTCGTCGTCATCCCCAGCGGTGTTCCGGCCGTCGAGGCCGGGTTGAAGTATGGTTTGTTGAACGCGTTCAGGAGTTCGGCACGGAACTCGAAGTTCACGTTCCCGTGCAGCTTGACGCGCTTCACGGCGCTGAGATCGAACCTGATGAGCTGTGGGCCGTTGACGACGAGGCTCCGTATCCCGCAGTCGCCGTACGCGGGCGCCGTCTCGATGCAGTCCGGACCGTTGGCCGGCGCCAGGTAGCGGCCGGTCGGCGCGCCGAGCGCGCTGTAGCCGTTGGGGGAAGTCGCCAGCACGCTGAACGCCT
Organism: Acidobacteriota bacterium; assembly: GCA_016195265.1. Classification (GTDB taxonomy): domain Bacteria; phylum Acidobacteriota; class Vicinamibacteria; order Vicinamibacterales; family CAVVIG01; genus SRVP-36. Next base: position 21,116 of record JACPZW010000029.1, read on the forward strand.
TCACGGTGTTCTGAACGATGTCGTCCGGCAGGATGTAGAGTTGGCCGTTCGATCCCACGCGGAGGTCGACGGCTTTGGCGAACTCATCCCGCGACATGCCGACCAAGCGTACGTTGCCGAAGTCGAGCATCTCGCCGGTCTGAATGCGCGCGACGCCGTCGATCGACCAGCCACCAACCAGCCCATCCATGAACGAGCTGGCGCTGCCGCCCCATCGCCGATCGCGGCCGAACGGCAGCTCGTACAGCCAGTTCGCTTTGAACGCGTGCTGTACGCCGCCGACCTGTCCCACTTGGAGGAGGTCCTCGGTGGGTTTCGTGAAGCCGTACCGCTGCGCGACCCACGCCTGGCCCCAGGCGTAGCTCGTGTTGAGCTGCAGCCCCTTGGACATGCGCTTCCGGAATTCGAACTGCACCGAGTTGGAGCGCGTGCCGCCCGAGTTCGTCGTGAGGTTGGCGCCGCCGATGACGTCCGGGTTGGCCAGGAAGAAATTCGCGGGCAGGCCGGCGGCGGCCGCGTTGTTGCGAAAGGCCGTGTTGCCAATGAACCCGGTGGTCAACGTCGCTGTCGAGCAGCCCGGTGCGTTGTTGCACATGAAGCCAAACGGATTCGGGTTCATTGCCGCCAGGTATCCGAGGAAATTGGCGTTCGTCCAGTTGGTCCCCGTGTACTTCGTCGCGTCGCTCGCCTGCGAACCAGGAATGCCGTTCAGGAACGCGAGAAAGATCGGCAGCGGCGACGTGCCCGGCGCTCCCGTGTACGCGAAGGTGTTCCCGCGGCCCGCCGCGATATTCGCCTGCAGGTTGGCCTGCGCCTTCCGGAATTCGGGGAGGAACCCGTTGTCGGTAATGCTGATTTCGTTGATGTTCACCGTCTCCCAGTCCTGGCGGTGGCGGCTGCCGACGTAGCGCAACTCGATCGCCGTGTCGCGGCCCACTTTGCGCTGCCAGCCCACGGTATACGACTGCGTGTACGGGAGCTGCAAGTTCGAGTCGAACATGTTCACGGTGTTTGTGAGCGACGTCGGCAGGATTGGATACGTGGCCGACGGCGCGGACGGCAGCGTGGCGTTGTTCCGAAGAAGAATCGGGAGCGTCGCGTTCGAGTTGTCGCGCTGGAGCGTGACTGAGATGCCTTGATTCGCGCCGAAGACGCCGGTGAAATCGGACATGCCAGGCCGCTGGAACGCCATCGCCAGGCCGCCGCGAATCACGCTGTCGCCCTCCTGCGAGCCCAGGATCACGCGTCCGATCCGGTTGTCCTGTCCGGGAACCTGCCACGCGACGCCGCCGCTTGGCGCAAGGTTGTTCCGATCGGTGTTGTAGGCGTAGGTACCCGCCGGATACTGGACGAAGTTCGGCTTTGTCCCGGCGAGGGTTCCTGGCAAAAACAGGTTGCCGACGCCGGACACGCCGTACAAGCTGGCGTCCGTGACGGTGGTGTAGCTGTTGTTCGCGGGATAGAAGGGGAGCGCGAGCGCGTATCGCAGGCCGCCGCTCACGGTGATGCCCGGCGTCGCGCGCCAGGAATCCGCGACGTAGAAATCGAACTCGCGCATCCGGCCCTCGGCCCTCGATTCACCGAGCGGCACGTACGCGTCGCCGCTGGCGTTGATGCGAGCGTCGCCGGCAAGCGACGTGAGCCGACCCGTGAGCATCGCGTAGAGATTCGTCGCGTTGGTAATGTCGGTCGTGGAGGCGCCAGGGAAATTTGTCGCCGAGAACATCGCGTTGGCGGCTTCCGTGGAGACGATCCCGAAGTTCGCCGTCGGCACCATCGTGTGGGTCAGCAGCCACACGTCGGCCTGAACCATCGAACCGCCAAAGCTCACGCTATGCTTGCCCCTGATCCAGGTGGCCGTGTCTTCGATGACTTTCGTCGACGCCTCGCGCGCGGAGTACTGCGCTGCGCCGCCACTCGTCGCCGTCACGCCGGTGTTCAGGTTGGTCAGCTGGAAACCGGAGCCGCAGCAGGCGCCAAAGAGATTCAAGCGGACACCACCTGTTCCGCTCCACATCGAGGGATCGAGCTCTGGCGAAAAGAGCGTCGCGCCGCCGGTGCCGCCGACGCGGAATTCGTTGACCAGATTCGCCGTGAACGTCGACCGCAGCGACTCGGACGTCGTCCACCGGGTGGACTGCTGGCTGCCGGTCTGCGGCAAACCGGGAAAAGGCACATAGGCGTTGTTGGTGCCGTCAGGCGTCGAATTGATGTGGCGATAATTCATCGACCCGGTCAGTCGATGCCTTTCCGACAGGTCGTAGTCGATTCGGAACGTCGGTGCCGGGTTGAAGTTGTTCGTGTCCGCCTGGAACGTGTACTGCTGCACGAGCGGGTTGCTCAGCGCGGCGAGACTGCCGGTCGTCCCGGTCGCTGCGCGAATGTCGCCCAGTGCTTTGGCGACCGTGGGATCCAGCGTCGCGAGCTGCCCGTTGGTCGCCGCGAGCTGCAGCAGGTTGACCTGTCGCACCGAACCGGCCACGTTGTAGCTGAAGATGCCGGCGGCGGCCTCGGGCCTCAGCACGGTGCGCTGGAGCGTCGTGTTGGCCGGGCGTCGCTCCTCTTCATAGTTGAAGAAGAAAAACGCCTTGTTCTTGATAATCGGCCCGCCCTGGGCGAAGCCCTGCTGATAGTCACGCAACGTCGCTTTGGGCGCCTTGCCCGTGGACGGATCCGGCGGCAAGTCGCGGTTGTTGAACCAGGTGTTCGCGTTGAGCCAGTCGTGCCGCAGGTACTCGTACGCCGTGCCGACCCACGAATTCGTGCCCGACTTGGTCACGAACTTGATCTGCACGCCGCCCTGGCCGGTGGCATCCGCAGTGTTTCCCGCCGTCGTCACAGTGACTTCCTCGACCGAGTCAAGCGTCGGCGTGAGCCGCGCGAAGTACCCGTCCGACGTCTTCAGGTAGTTGTCTTGGATATTCATGCCATCGAGCGTGATGTTGATGGCGCTCTTGGGCAGACCGCTGATCGTCGAATTGCGCGCCGTGCCTGAAGTGTTGAAGCCGGGCAGTGACGTCAAAGAATCGAGCGCGTTGCGGCTGGTGAGCGGCAGGCTGGTGATCTGCGCGCTGCTCAGGTTGGTGGAAATCGACGGCGTTTGCGTCTGGACGACGAGCGCGCTGTCGCCCACGACGGTCACGTTCTCTGCAACGGTGCCCACCTGCAGCGTGACTTTCACGCTCGCGGGCACCGAGGCATTGAGGGTGACCTCGTTGAGAACCACGGTCTTGAACCCGCTCAAAGTGACCGTCACCGAATAGATCCCGCCGGGCAGAGACGACGCGGTAAACCCGCCGTCGATGGCGGTGACGACGTTCACGGTCTCGCCCGTGCCGTTGTTCTGGATCTTGACGTCAGCGCCAGGAATCACGCCGCCCTGCGCGTCGATGACGATGCCGGAGAGTGAAGAGAAAAAGCTGCCCTGCGCGTACGCGCGGGTGCTGAGGGACGCGGCAAGCAGCAGCGCGAGCAGACACGTGACGCGGGATCTCATCCGAACCTCCTTCAAGGCCTTACAAAGTCGGACAAAATATCGCGGAAAGTATTTCCCGAAACCGATTGGCGTCCAACAACAAATCATAAAGTTTGCGCGGATTAAGAACCGTTAACTCCAAAATTCTGTTAGACATCCGAGTGGAAACAGACCCGCTTGGACTCTGGCGGAGCGACGCGGTCTGGCAAGACTGATACGGGGTCTGACCCCGGTCCGACACGGGTCAGACCCTCCTCGCAAGTGGTCAGAGGTCACCACGCGTCTCCGTCCCAGGACGGTGACCGGCCACGATTCGCAAAAACGCTAGGATTTTCTCGTGCCGGATCGGGCACGCGATTTGAAGTAGCGACCTCTGGTCGCGTCGAATCACGGGGTGCGTAACTTCAGGCAGGCGCTGGCATCGCCGCACCTCGGTCTTTACTCACGATTCGGCGCGATCACTTCACATCCTCAGCTTCTCACATCCTCCCATCCTCCCATTCATCGTCAGGTCGTAATCCTCACGGCGACCGCGGTCAGATCGTCATTCGGCGCGGCGTCGCCGCGGAACTCCTGCACCGCGGCCGAAATCGCCGCGACGATCGCCTTCGCCGGCTTGCGACACGTCGCGGCGATCGCCTTCAACAGTCGGTTGGCGCCGAACTCGCCGCCCTGGGCATCGTTGGCTTCGAAGACACCGTCCGAACAGAACACGAACACGTCGCCCGCCGCGAGATCGAAGGTGAGCTCGTCGTACTTCGAGCCGGCGAGCGCGCCGAGCGGGATGCCGGGCAGGACGATCTGGCTGACCGCGTCGCCCCGGCACCGCACGGGATACGGGAGCCCGGAATTGGCGATCGTCACGCTGCGCCGCTTGAAATCGAAGAGCGCGTAGCAGAGCGTGCAGAAGTACTCTTCGAGCTGACGCTCGCACAGAATCATGTTCGTCGATTCCAGGATGCCGGCCGGCGAGAACCGGTCGAGCGCGTAGCGGCGGCGGAACGTGCGCGAGCGGATCAGCTCGCCGGCGAACGCGCTGTAGAGCGCGGCCGGCACGCCTTTGCCCGACACGTCGCCGACGGCGACGGCGAGCGTATTGGGCTCCGGCGCGAGAAAGTCGTAGAGATCGCCGCCGAGACCGCGCGCCGGCTCGAAGCGCGCGGCCACGTCCACGTGCTTCATGCGCTTGGGCAGCTCCGTCGGCAGCAGCGCCATCTGGACGCGCTGCGCGAACCGGATTTCCTTCTCGAGGCGCTTCTCGTTCGAGCGGATGGTCTGGTACAGCCGCGCGTTCTCGATGGCGACGGCCGCCTGGCTCGCGAGCAGGCTGAGGATCTCGGCGTGGCCCTTGGTGAACGCGTCGAGCTCGGGGCTCTCGAGGTCAAAGACGCCGATGCAGCGGTCGTGCACCATCAGCGGAATCACGAGCTCCGACCGCGCGTCGTCGACCACCTTTATATAGCGCGGGTCGGCCGCCACATCGGGGACGAGGACGACCTCTTTGTGCAGCGCGGCGTAGCCGACGAGGCCGTGGCCCAGCTTCACGCGCGGCACGTTGACGCGGTCGCCGTAGCGCACGGCCGCCTTCATCTCGAGCTCGCCGGCTTCCTCGTTCAGCAGGAAGATGCCGAAGGTGCGGTAGTCGATCACGCGGCGCGTCAACTGCGCGAGGCGCGTCAACAGCTCGTCGAGATTGAGAATCGCGGCAAACTCGTGCGCGATCTCGGCGAGCGTCTCGAGTGTCGCGGTGTATTCGCGGTCGTGCTCGATGAGCAGCGCATTCTCGATCGCGACCGCGACGTGCGCGCCGAACTGCCGCAGCATCGTCTCGTCGGTTTCGGTGAACTGATGCGGTGTGTCGCTCAGGAGGTTCAGTGCGCCAATCACGTGGCCCTTGCGGCGCAGCGGCACGACGAGCTCCGCGCGCGATCCGGGGACGGCTTCCACGTAGCGGGGATCGGCGAGGACGTCGTTGACGAGAATCGGCCGGCCCTCAGCGACGGCGGCGCCGACCAACCCGCGGCCGACTTTCAGGCGGAGGCTGCGCGACACCTCGTCGGGATACCCAACAGAGTAGGCGACCGTCAGCTCGCCCTTCTTGGGCTCGAGCAGGTACACCGCGAACGCCTGAAATTTCGTCAGCCGCGCGATCAACTCCGGGATCTTGTGGAGCAGTTCGTCGAGGTCCAGCACCGACGCAATTTCCCGCCCGAGCGCGAACAGCGTGGTCAGTTGATCCTGGGTGGTGGCGATGTTGGCCGGTGTCGACATCTGGGCGCGAACTCACCCCGAAGTATAATCGCTTCTTTCCCATGGACCTGAAGCTACCGCTCGACCACGCCGACATCGAACGGATTCTGCCGCATCGCTATCCGTTCCTGCTGGTCGACCGGATCATCGAGTTCGAAGTCGACAAGCGCATCGTCGGTATCAAGAACGTCTCGCACAACGAGCGCTACCTGTCGTACACCATGCAGGGCGCGCCCGTGATGCCGCCGACGATCCTCACCGAGGCTGTCGCGCAGGTCGGCGCGATTCTCATCCTCGCCAAGCCGGAAAACCGCCAGCGGCTGCCCTTCTTCGCCGGCATCGAGCGCGTGCGCTACCGCCGGCCCGTGCATGCGGGCGACGTCGTCGTCATCGAAGCGAATGTCGTGCGCCTGCGCAGCCGGATGGGGCTGCTGAAGGGCGTCGCGACGGTCAACGGACTGACGGTCGCCGAGGGCTCGATGACGTTCGCCCTCGGGCCGAAGCCGGAAGACGCGTAATCATTTCGCCACCAGCACAACCGACCCGGCCTTCGCGATCCGCGAGGCCCATCTCGCCCAGCGCGCGTCCGGATAGTAGTAGCGGTACGCGTCCAACACCGCAGGCGCAAGGACGACGAGCGCGATGCCGCGTTCGTCGACGCCGGATCCAGAAGCCATGCCGCGCGTGTCGCGCTCGAACGGCCCCGCCCTGGCGAGGGCGACCATCGCGTAGCCGGTCGAGTTGAGAACGTTGAACGCGAGGATGCCTTTGGCGACGGCCGCGTGCTCGTCACGAAGACGATGACGCGTCAGCAACCACTCGCTCGACGCGCTCTGGACCCAGAATCCTGCGGACGAAATCGTGAACTCGCGCCGCGGCGAGACGCTGGCGTCGTGCGTAATCGCGAAGAACGGAAACGGTCCGAAGTGGACCCCGGTCAGACGTGGCTGCGCGTCGAACGCGGCGTCGAACACGAGATGCCCGCCCTCGTGCATCGCCAGGCCAAGCGCACCCCCCGCGAGAAACTGCAGCGCGCCCTCCACGCGCGCCGCCGTATCGGGCGTCGGTGCACTCGCCGTCGATCCATCCTGGGCTGACACGGCCGGCGTCAGGAAAAGCACCAGGAACACGACCGTCGCAACCTGACTCATGCGCAGCCCATCCCGCCCTTCTCGCCCTTCCTTCCGCCTTCTGCCTTCTGCCTTCTGCCTTCTGCCTTCTAAGTCTTCTTCACCAACGTCATCCCGCCCAGCACGATCGCGGCCGCCACGGCCATCCGGACATTCAGCGGTTCGCTGAGCACGATGGTACCCAGCACGACCGCGATGATCGGATTGATGTAGGCGTAGAGCGACACCGTCGCGACCGGGAGGTGCTTCAGCGCGTACGCGTACGCCGTGAAGCCGCCGATCGCGCCGAACACGATCAGGTAGACGAGCGCGGCCGTGGTGCGCGGCGTGAAGACCAGATGCGCGCCTTCGTGCAGCGCGAGCCCCGCGGCCAGGAGGAACACGCCGCCGAACAGCATCTCGAATGCCGCCGTGGCGAGGACGTTCTCGTCACGCGCGTGACCACGCCCGCGGTGGCGCGCGTACGACGATCCGATCGCCCAGCCGACGCACGCCACCTGCGCGGCGATCACGCCGCCGAGGAACGCGCGGCCGCCGGCGTCAGCCGCGTGAATCTCGGGCCAGACGAGCGTCACGATGCCGCCGAAGCCGATCAGCAGCCCGGCGACGTGCCTGAACGTGAGCCGCGCGCCATCCGGCATCAGCGCGTCGATGCCGACCATCCAGAAGGGCGACGTCGCGACCAGCACGGCCGTCAGTCCGCTGGGCACGGTCTGTTCCGCCCAGACGACCGCGCCGTTGCCAAAGCCGAGCAGCAGCACGCCGAGAATCGCGAGCGACGGCCACGCGCGCGGGCGCGGCAGCCGCTCGCCGCGAATCCTGAGGAACGCGATCAGCAGCGAGCCCGCGATGATCCACCTGATCGCCGCCATCAGCAGCGGCGGGATGGTCTCGAGCGAGATGCGGATGGCGAGATACGTCGTGCCCCAGATCAGGCACACGGCGACCCACGCCAGATACGCACGACGGCTCGGATGGGTCACGGGAGTACGGTACCACGTGGAACGCAGAGATCGCAGGCCCGGTGCGCAACGTGCCCACGCTCTGCGCGCTCCGCGGTCTCTGCGTTCGAACGTATTTCAGGTGACGGCGGTTTCGATCGAAAGGCGGACGCAGTTGCGTCCCTGATCCTTGGCTCGGTAGAGCGCCGCGTCCGCGCGGGCAATGAGCGCCTGGCCGTCGACTTCGGCGGGCAGGGCCACGGAGACGCCGAAGCTCGCGGTGATCGAGAGCGATTCGTCCTTCCACGTGATGCGCATGTCCGCCAGCTCGCGGCGCAGCGAGTCGGCCACGCGCTTGGCGCCTTCGAGCGGCGTCTCCGGCAGCAGCACGAGGAACTCTTCGCCGCCGTAGCGGCATTTCAGGTCGCTCCCGCGCGTGACGTCGCGCATCTTGACGCCGACGCCGGCCAGAACGGCGTCGCCGCAGAGATGCCCGTAGCGATCGTTGATGTCCTTGAAGTGATCGAGGTCGAACATGATGAGCGATACGGGCGTCTGCGATCGACGGGCGCGCCGCAGCTCCGTGTCGATCACCTCGAGCGCATGCGTGCGGTTGTAGCAGCCGGTGAGGCCGTCGCGGAGGCTGCTCTCGCGGATTTCGTGGAAGAGCTGCGCGTTGCGCAGCGAAATGCCGAGCAGCGCGCCGGCGGTCGCCAGCACGCGCTGCCGCGGCTCCGGAATCGGGCCATCGGACTCGGGCACGCCCAGCACGCCGACGATGTCGCCGCCGGCCGCTAGCCGGAGGCAGAAATGGCCTTCGCCGGCGACGCCCTCCGTCGCCGGCGCGGAGCCGCCTGCCAGCGCGTGGTCCGCCACGTGCTCGCGCGCGCGTTCGATCTCACGGCGCGTATCGCGTGCGGGGCCGACCAGCGCCTGCCAGTGACCGTTGACGCGCAGGAGGATCCAGGCGTCCTCGCTCCCGGCGAGTTTCGGCAGGTGCTGAAGCACGACGCCGCGGATGGTCTCCAGATCGAGCGACCGCGCGAGCGCCTGGCCGAGATTGACCAGCCGCTCCATTTCAGCCGCTCGCGCGCCCATCTGTTTGGCGGCAGCCTCCGCCACGGCGGCGCGCGCCCTGGCTTCCTGCCGCTTGCCTTGTTGATGGAAGAGGAAGACCGCGGTGAGGATCAGCAGGGCCGGCACGAGCGCGAGGCCGGAACTGCGCTCGGCCTCACGCGCGAGGCTCAGACCGTATCGCTCGATGGGCCGCGCGAAGACGACGATCACGGCGACTGCCAGACCGCCGATCAGCAGGCGATCCTGACGCCCGACCAGGTTCATGGGACTCGGCCGAACTGTAGCGCAAAGCGTAATGCACGGTAAAATGAAAAGGATGGGTCGAAAATCTTCCGCCAAAGCCCAAGCCCGCCCTGGGGCCCAGTCCACATCGTCCACGCCGCCTGCCGAACCGCCGCGTTCGTCAACGCCGATGATCCTCGCGGGGGCCGCGCTGATTCTCGTGATCGGCGGCCTGCTCTACCTTCGGACGCCTGGTCCGGCCGCGGCGCCGACGGCCGCGCAGGCCGCGGCCACGCCGGCCGTCGTCGATCCGCCGGACGCGGCGAAGCTCGGTCCGCATCCACAGGAGAATCTGCCACCGCTGCCGTTCGATCCGGAGCCGCCGGCACGGCCGATGGAAGTCGTCCGCGCGGCGTACAAGTTCGCCGCCGAGCATCCCGAAGTGTTGAGCTACGTGCCGTGCTACTGCGGGTGCGAGCATTCCGGCCACCGGGGCAACGAAGACTGCTTCGTGACGGCCCGGGACGAAAAGGGCGACGTGACGCAATGGGAACCGCACGGCATGACATGAGCCATCTGCCTGGACGTCGCGCGTGACGCGATGCAGATGTACAACTCGGGGGCTTCGGTGCGGGACATTCGCGCGGCGAACGAGAAGAAGTGGTCCGGCAGTTTTCCGACGCACACGCCGACGGCGGCGCCTCCATCAAAGTAGTGGCTGGTGGCTGGTGACTGGTGGCTGTGGAACAACCTGGCCTGGGCCTTCAGCCTGCAGCCTCTATAATCCGACCAGTGGAACGCAGAGCGGCGGCATTCGCGCGGCTGTTCGACGCCGTGCAGGAAGGCGTGTACATCGGGACGATCGGTCCCACAGGCACGTCGACGATTGCCGCCAATCCCCACCTGAAGCTGATCTTCGGCTACCCGAGCGAAGCGCCGGAATCCGACGTCCGCCCGTTCGATCCCGAGCGCTTCGTCGATCCACAGGCGCGCGTGGGGCTCGTCGAACGGCTGTCCACCGACGGATCCGTGCACAACTACCTGCTGCGCCTGCGCCGCGCCGACGGCAATCCGACCTGGGTGGAGCTGACGGCGCGCGCGGATCCGCCCGACGCCGACGGCCGCGTCCGCATCGAAGCGCTGGTCCGCGACGTGAGCGAGCGCAAGAAGCTCGACGACGAGACGCGCGACATTTACCACCAGCTGCTACAGGCGGAAAAAATGGCGGCGCTCGGCCAGACAATGTCCGGCGTCGCGCACGAGCTGAACAATCCGCTGGCGACGATCCTCAGCTGGGCCGAGCGATTGTCCCAGCGCACGCTCGACGATCCGGTGCGCCGCGGCGTGGAGACCATCCAGTCGGAGGCCGAGCGCGCCGCGCGGATCGTCCGCAACCTGCTCACCTTCGCCCGCAAGCGCCAGACGACCCGCGCGATGGTGGACATCAATCAGGTGGTCCGCGAAACGCTCGCGCTGCGCGCCTACGATCAGCGCGTCACCAATATCACCATCATCGACGCGCTCGCCGCCGGGCTGCCGCAGGTCTTCGCCGACGGCCATCAGCTCCAGCAGGTGCTGCTGAATCTCGTCATCAACGCGGAGCAGGCGATGTTGTCCGCGAATGGCCGCGGTGTCCTCGTCGTGCGCACGTGGCACGATGCCGAGCAGGAAACCGTCATCGTTGAAATCAACGACGACGGCCCGGGCATCGCCGACGAACTGCAGCCGAAGATCTTCGACCCGTTCTTCACCACGAAAGAAGTTGGCAAGGGCACCGGCCTCGGGCTGACCGTGGCGTACGCGATCGTGCAGGAACATGGCGGCCGCATCCGGCTCGAGTCGCGCCCGAACGGCGGGGCATCCTTCTTCGTCGAGGTGCCGGTCAGCGGACGCAAGCTCGGGCCGGAGACCAGCATGCGTGCGCGCCTGTCGGGGCCGGTGAAGGCGGTGGTCGGGGCGGCGATTCTCGTTGTCGAGGACGAGACGAAGCTGGCGAGCGCCGTGGTCGATGCGTTACGGGACGCGGGCTACATCGTCCAGCACGCCGTGGACGGCGTCGAGGCGCTGGCGACGATCAAGAGCGAGGCGTTCGACCTGGTGATCTGCGATCTGAAGATGCCGCGGCTGGACGGCAAGGCGTTCTATCGGGAGCTCGCAGCCGCCACGCCGGCGCTGGCCAAGCGCGTCATCTTCGTCACGGGTGACGTCGCCGGGACGGATGCGGAGCAGTTTCTTCAGGAGAGCGGCTGCCGGTGGTTGGCGAAGCCGTTTCGGCTCGGCGATCTGCTGCGCGCGGTGCGCGACGGCCTCTCCTGACGACGAATCGGGATCCTATCGCGCCGCCGCGACCCTTCGACTGGGCCCAGGGGCGACCGCCTGCCGCGAGCGCGTCACCTTGAGCGTGGCCTTCAGGGGCGCTGGACGCTTCGCCGCCGCCTTGTACGGCAGCACGACGGCGTGCGGTGTCGCCACGGTCTCGGCCGTCATCGTCGCGTCTGCCTTGTACGCGGTGCGGGCCACGTCCGCCTTCGCCATCACGGGCTTCTTCACGGCGAACGCAATCAGCTGACGGCGCATCTCCGCGACCTTCTGGGGATTCATGTCGCCAATCGCCTCACGCAAGCGGCGGATCGCGCGCGCGTGAAGCTGCGAGACGCGCGACTCGTTGACGCCGATCTCGGCGCCAATCTGCTTCATCGTGACTTCACCGTAATAGTAGAGGCCGATCACCTTCCGCTCGCGCCAGGGCAGCGATTGAATCGCGGAGCGCACGCGGTCACGTGTTTCCGCTTTTTCGTAGGCGGCGTCGGGGGCATCCGGTTCCGAGGGCACGAGCGCGGTCGGCAGCGAGTTCTCATCCATGTGCTCGCCGGTAGCGAGCGGTGACGTCGCCTCGATCGTATTGATACGCACGATCGTCCGGCTCAGCCGTTTCTCGTCCGAGCCGACGCGCGCGGCGAGGTCGGCCATCGACGGCTCGTGACCCAGCTCGCGGCGCAACGCTTCGCGGGCCGCGTCGAGCTCGCGGCGCTGGCGGCGGACGCCGCGCGGCCACGCGTCCTTGCGAAGCGCGTCGATCATCGCGCCGCGCACGCGCCGCTCCGCGAACGTCTCGAACTTGATGCCGCGACCTTCGTCGAAGCGATGCGCGGCGTCGATCAAGCCGAGCACGCCGTCCTGCACGAGATCGCCGATGTCGATCGAATTCGGCATCGACGCGGCCATCCGCCGGGCCAGAGCCTCGACAAACGGCAGGCTGGCGACGATACGGCGGTTCTGACCGGCGGCCATGGGCTGAACGCGCATTTGGTGTCTCCTGTTTTCCGACAGTTGCGCGCTATCGCAACGGCGGTACCAACTTGCGCGTGCGTGTTCCGGAGCCTATCACTCGTCGGCGCGAGAACAGGATAAGAGGCTTTACATCAAATGGTTAGCTGTGTGATCCATTTCCGGACCGGCGGGCGGAACGCTACTAGAAAGCGTGCATTTTCGTCAATAGTTTGACGATTTACAGGCCTCGCGAGTCAAACAAATGACTGTTGAATTACGTTTCCCGTCCTGAATTACTGGGGTTCGACCGAAGGAATGGCGAGTCGTCGGATTTCTTTCGCGGTGCCCATCGCCTCGAGCGCACTCGAGACGACCTGGCCCGCGCGCGCGCGATTCATGTCGTCGGGCGCTTTCGACTCGATCAACTCCGCGTGGGCCAGGATGATCCCGAGCTGATTGTTGAGGCGATGAAACAGGAGACGCAATTCCGGTGATTCGTCCATCGGTCCCCTGGCGAGCAGTTCCTCGACGCTGAACGGACGCGGCATCAGGCCTGATTCCGGCCTTCCGTCTGCCACATGGTCTGCACCGCGGGGCGGCTGGCGTTGTTCGGATCGCGCCACAGCGTGTCGACGAAGATGCGCACGGATCCGCCGGCCGTCCGCACGTATTCGATCTTTCCGCTCGAGAGCCAATTGTAAATCGTGCGACGGCTCACGCCGACCAACTCACACGCCTTCATGATCGAGATGGTTTTTCGCTCCACTTCGTTCCTCCAGACACCTCTATCGGTGGGAGGCGCGCACGGGAATAGTCACAATGGCAAGAACGACGGGCGGCTGCCGGCGCCCGGAGATGGACACGGGCGCTGGAAAGATGTCAAAATAGTGGCGCTCTGCTAAATGCCTGATTCTACGAAACATCTCCTGCTCGTCGAAGACGAGGCCCCGCTCCGCCAAGCCATCGCGGAGCAGCTTTCAGACCGCGGCTATCAGGTCGAGCAGGTCGACACGGGCGAGGCGGCGCTGACGAAGCTCGCCGACTTCGCCTTCGACATCATCATTACCGATCTCCGCCTGCCCGGCATCGATGGATCCGCCGTCGTCGACGGCGCGCTTGAACGCTACCCGGAGATCATCGCGATCGTCGTCACCGGCTACGGCACGGTGAAGGACGCCGTCGAAGCGATCAAGCGCGGCGCGTGGGATTTCGTCAGTAAGCCGTTTCAGATCGACGAACTGCTCCACGTGCTGGACTCGGCGATCGAACAGCTCCGGCTCAAGTCTGAAAACGCGTACCTGCGGGCGCAGCTCGAGCAGCGCGATCGCTTCGAGGGCGTTGTCGGCCGCGGGCAGGCGATGTCGCGGTTGTTCCAGCTGCTCGAGACCGTCGCGCCCACCGGAAGCACGATCCTCATCACAGGCGAAACCGGGACCGGCAAGGAAGTCGTGGCGCGCGCGATTCATCAGGGCAGTTCACGGCGTCTGCACCGCTTCGTCGCGCTCAACTGCAGCGCCATTCCCGAGACGCTGCTCGAGGCCGAGATGTTCGGCCACGTCCGCGGCGCGTTCACGGGCGCCGTCGGCAACCGGCAGGGCCGGCTCGAGCAGGCGCACAAGGGCACGCTGTTCCTCGACGAAGTCGGCACGATGAGCGCAGCGTTGCAGATGAAGCTGCTGCGCGTGCTGCAGGAGCGCGAGTTCGAGCGCGTCGGCGATTCGCATACGATCAAGGTCGACGTGCGCGTGATCGCGGCGACCAACAGCGATCTCACCCGGCTCGTCGCCGAGGGCAGTTTCCGCGAGGACCTGTTCTACCGGCTGAACGTGATTCCGGTCCAGCTGCCGCCGCTGCGCGAGCGCAAAGAAGACATCCCGCTGCTCGTCCAGCATTTCCTCGATAAGTTCGCGAAGGAAGGCTCCGGCCCGATGCGCCCCGAGCGGAAGAGCGTGTCGCAGGATGCGATGCGCCGGCTGATGGCGTACCACTGGCCCGGCAACGTGCGCCAGCTCGAGAACGCGATCGAACGCGCGGTCGCCTTCAGCGCCGGACGGGCGCAGATCGACGCCGGCGATCTGCCGGACGAGATTCAGCAGGCACAGGAGGCGGCGCTGGCGGCGGCGGTCACGCTGCCGGAGGGCGGGGTCGACCTGGGTGAGTTCATCGGCGGGATCGAACGCGACCTCGTGCAGCGCGCCCTCGAGCGGACCGGCGGGAACAAAGGACAGGCGGCCAAGCTGCTGGGCCTCAAGCGGACGACGCTCGTCGAGAAACTCAAGCGGATCGAAAAGACGTAGCGGTTCAGGCGAGCGACGTCAGATCGACCGCCCCGTCCAGGCCGTCAAGTCCCGCGATCGCCGCGCGCCCCATCGCCAGGACGGATTCCTGCGTGCTCCCGCCGATGTGCGGCGTGGCGAGAAACGTCGGCAGCGTGAGAAGACCCGGATCGCGTGGCGGCTCTTCCGCAAACACGTCGCACGCGGCGCCGGCCAGACGTCCCTCGACGAGCGCATGCTTGAGCGCCGTCTCGTCGATGATGCCGCCGCGCGCGGTGTTGAGGAGGAACGCGGACGCCTTCATGCGCGCGAGCTCGCGCGCCCCGATCATGCCGCGTGTGGACGCGTCGAGCGGCACGTGGATCGTCAGGATGTCCGACTCGGCGAGCAGCGTGTCCAAGGTCACTGGCCGCACGGCAGTCTCGCGATAGAACTCGTCGTAGGCGCGGATGTCGTGCGCGAGGACGGCCGCGTCGAACGCGCGGCACAGACGCGCTACCTGCTGGCCGACGTGGCCGCATCCCAGAATCCCGACGGTGGCCGACGAGAGCTGGCGGCCGACGGGCTGGTGCCACGTCCCTTCGCGCACACCGAGCGCGAGCGGCAGGATCCGGCGGCACAGCGCGATCATCAAGCACACAGTCAGCTCCGCGACGGCTTGCCGATTGACGCCGGGGGTCCACCAGATCCGGACGCCGTGGCGCCGCGCCGCGTCGACGTCGATCATGTCCAGGCCCACGCCGTACTTGCTGACGACGCGCAGCTCAGGCACCGCGCAGAAGACCGCTTCGTCCAGCGTCTCGAGGCCGGTGATGGCCTTGGCGTGGCCGCGGAGAAACTCGACGAGCGTGTCGCCGACGAGAGTGTGACCCGTGTCGTTGAAGCGCGCATGCGAGTAGCGCTGGAACAATTCGTGGCGCAGCCGCGCGTCGCGCGAAAACGATCGCGACGCGACCGCCACGGGCGCGTCATCCCTCATGTCACTCCTCACGGCGCACACTGTACAAGTACAATGGCCGGAGTGCCACCGCGCTTCGCGTTCTGGACCATTCTCATCGACGGCAAGCCGACGGCGTTTCGCGCGCGTGATCCGCAGGAGCTGTTGCCCACCTGCAATCAGCTGAAGCGGACGAACCAGGACGTCGTGATCAGGTGGTTCGCCCGCGGGCGTTTGTGGGAGTCGCCGGAAGCCGAACGCGCGGCGAACCAGCGGCCCAAGCCGCCGATCGAGAAGCGCGGCCGCGACTGGCGGCCGGGCGGCGCGCACAAAGATCCGCGCGATCGGTTCAAGAAGAAGAACCGGCCGGAGCGCGCGTGGTCGCCGAACGACGGCGCCGTGCGCCGCGATCGCGACACGATCGGTTCGCCGCGCGAGCCCCGCCCGTGGACGCTGTCGGGACCGCGGCGTGCCGATCGGCCGTGGCAGACTAAGCCAAGCGGGCCGCGCGCCGACAGGAAACCGTGGAAAGGCAAGCCGTCTGGACCAGGCGGATCGCGCCCTCGAAAGCCGTGGACACCGACGCCGCCCGGACAGCGGATGCCGTGGACCGGCAAGCCCGTCGGTTCGCCCAGCGGCGATCGCCCGTGGCAGACCAAGCAGAGCGGACCGGGCGCCGGCCGAAACCCGTGGCAGGGCAAACCGTTCGGTAAACCTGCCGCGGGAGCTCACGGCAAGCCGGCCGGCCCGGGCGGGCCGGGCCCGCGAAAACCGTGGGCGGGAAAGCCGGGCGACCTTCCGCGCGGCGAAGGCAAACCGTGGAAGCGGAAGCCGTTCCGCCCTCTCGCGGGGCCCCTGCCGCACGCGCCGCGCAAGAAACGCGACGACGAGCCGCCCGATCGCGGTTAGCTCCGGCGCGCGCACATGATGTGGCACGTCGTCCTGATGAAGCCGCGGCCGGATCTGTCCGATGACGATCGCCGCGCGCTGATCGGCGCGCTCGAACACGCGGTCCGCGAGATTCCCACCGTGCGCGACGTCCGCATCGGACGCCGTCTCCGCCACGGCGCCGGCTACGAAGCTGTCATGCCGGACGCGGCCGACTTCATGCTGGCACTCGCGTTCGACGATCTCTCCGGTCTGCAGACGTACCTCCGGCATCCCGCGCACGCCGATCTCGGCGCGCGGTTCAATCACTCGTTCAGCGTGGCGTGGGTGTACGACTTCGAAGGCGGGGGCGTCGAGGTCTTACGCGCTGGCGGATTTGTTTAGGCCGAGGAAGCGTTTCACGCGATCCATGATGCCGTTGGGCTGTCCCGCCGCATCGACTTCCGTCAAGATGTCGAGGCATTCACCGACGGATTTCACGACGCCGATGCCGAGCCGGCGCGCCGTGGCGGGAAGCTGCTGTTCGTCGTCGCGCCAGACTAATATCGCGCGCGCTTTCGAATCGACGACGACGTCGAGGCAGTTTTCCGGACGGTCGTCGACGACGATGTCGAGCGCGAGCGCGCCGGCGATCCGGCCGCGCGATCCCTGCACGACGAAGACGCTCGGGTGCGAAAAGCCCTTCGCCTCGAGCCAGCGCTGGCTCTGGACCTGCGCCGTGGCACCGAGCGTGCTCGGCCGCTTCGTGAGAAAGATCAGCTCCCACCGGCGCTCTGTGGTCGCCGCTGAGAGACGCGCGACCACGCCGGGCTCGATCTCCTCGAGATGCTCCCAGAAGTTCTCGATCGATTTGACGTGCCGCCAGAGCTTGCGCTGCTGGCGCGCGGTCATCGCAAGTCTCGACACGGCCGGCGCGATGTCGGTTTCCCCCACGCCTGTTCCACCGGGCGCGGCAGTGTCGGCCGGCGCCGGCGCGGTCTCGCTGGGCGGCGTCACGCCGCCGTCAACGGCGCGCTCTTGCAGGCGGCGCGTCATCGGCTCACCGAAGAGCGTTTCCGCGTGGCGGATCAGCACTGTATCCATGTCGGCGAGGACGCCGTCGAGATCGAACCCGATACGCAATGACATCAGGAGTTACTGCGACTCGCCGTTCTTGCGCGTGAGCTCGGGGAAGTCGAGCGAGTCGAGCTGGAGTTCCGCGCGGCGTTCCTGGTGGGCATCGAGGACGAGGTCGCCGACCGATCCGGCGTCGCCCGAGATGGCTCGAGCGGCTTGCGTCATCTCGTCGTGGGTGAATCGCGGCCCGAAATCAATATCCCAGCCGCGCCAGCCGCAGGCGTGGCAGCGGTAGGGGCGCTTCTCGGTGAGCCGTTTCCGCCAGCGTTCCCACCACGTCCGGGCGGACGATCTGTGGACGGCGCCGCCGGAGCCACACGTAGGACATTGAAGCATTCTTTAGTAACTAAAAGTTAAATATACACCGATATAGCGTCTCTGACAAGTGCTCCGTGACCGCGCCCGGATGCCGAGCCTTCGCCTAGAACCCGTAGGTGAGGGCCGTGCCGATTCTCAGATTGTTGTACTGCCGGGCGGCGATCTGCGACGTGCGCTCGACGTGGTCCACGTTGACGCCGAAACGCAGGTCGTTGTTCATGTGCAGGCCGACGCCGCCGCCGTAGGTCCGCTCGTAATCCGTCCGGTTCGGCTCAGGCACGAGGGCGCCGGCGCGCGTCGTGTACTCAAGCCGCCGAATGCCGGCTCGCGCGACGATGTCGAACGGCCCGAACAACTGCTGCGCGATCGACCCGTCGACGCCGCTTTGGACGTAGTAGGGCGTGTTGACGTCGTACGAGTACTCGATATCGCGCGTCGCGTGTCCGCCGAATCTCGTGGACCCGAACAGCACGTACGTCAGATCCGCCGCCGTCGTCCAGCTCTGAAACTTCGACAGCGCCGGCGACGACGGCGTGAAGTCCCGGTACCCGAACGCGGCGCTGCCTCTGAGCGCCGCGCGGGCGTCGAACGTCACGCTGGCGTTCGCCGTGTCGGATATCGAATCGCGGATCGGGTTGACGGCGAATTGATCCTGCGAGCGGATCGCCGATAGATTCAGGGTCGTCAGCGTCGTCAGTTGCTGCCGCACGACAAAACCGGCGCCGGTCGTCGTGTGGCTCAATTCGTCGTTCAAGTTGATGCCCTCGAACGTCGAGTTCGAGTCATAGGTAAGCGTATTGCGCTGCGCCGTCACGCCGGCGAACGTCCGCGTCAGCGCACGGACCTCGATCACGCCCGAGTAGTAGAGCTCCTTCCGAGGCGCACGCGCGTCGATCTCCGGCCCGACCCGCTCGCGCGCGCTGAGATAGCCGAAGTTCGTCGCAATGCTCAGGCGCGAGAGGGGCACACGCCACCCAACCTTGTAGGAATTGTTCACGGCCCGCTCGGTCGAATACTTCTGGTACCAGACGATGTCTTCCTTGATGTTCGCGGTGATCCAGCTCGGGCCGAAGCGCAGCCAGAGATCGGTGGTCGGCGTCACGGTCGCGGTGAAGTCCCGTTTCGGATCCTTGTCTGGCGCCTCGTTGAAGACGTTCTCGTCGATGCCGATGTTTGACAACGAAATCGTCGGCGACATCAGCAGGGGTCCGAGACGGACTTTGACTTTCGACAAGTCCGGGCCTTCGGTGGCGCCCTGAGCGGCGGCGGAGGAAGCCGCTAGTGTGAACGCCGCAGTGATGAACGCTGCGATGAGTGATTTATCCACGAGTTGGAACTTTCACAAAGTTAACCCTTTTTCGTGCCACTCGAAGGGACCGGATCTTCCTGTAGAGGTTGGTTCGCTGGATCCCAAGGGCCTTGGCCGCGTCGGAAATGCAGCCGTGATGCTGCTCGAGTGTCGCGGCGATGTACTCGCGCTCGAACCGCGCGCGGGCCTGTTTGAGCGAGCCGCCGTTGGCCGCCGTCACGAGACCGCCGTCCAGACGGACGTGCGCGAGAACATCCTCGAGGCCGATGCCACGGGCGCCCTGCAGACCGTGCACGATGCTTTCGAGCAGCGCGCGCAGTTCCAGAGCGTTGCCGCGCCACGGCAGCGCCGCGATGAGCGCCAGCGCCGGCCGTGACAGCTGCTTCGGCGGCACGCGCATCGACGCGCACAACTCGTGAAGGAAATAGTTCGCTAGCGCCGGAATGTCCTCACGCCGATTGCGCAGCGGCGGCATGTCGATGCAAAGAACGGAAAGACGTCGGAATAAATCGTCGCGCACGCGCCCTTCGGCGACCGCCGCGTCCACGCCCGGATCGACGCCAGCCATCGGCCGAACGTCAAAGCCGGTCGGCTCCCCGCTTTCGACGATTTGCGCTTCGCGATCGCGCAGCAGGCGCGCCAGTCGTCGCTGCACGCGCGTCGAAGCCTCGGCGACATTCTGCAGGTAGAGCGTGCCGCCGCGGGCCTCGTACAGCCGCCCGCCGCGACTGACGGGCTCGAAGCCGCGCGCGGCGTCGATCCGCGTCGCGGTCGACGTCGCGCCGAACAGCTCCGCCTCGAGATCATCGCCGCTGTGGGCCGCGCAATCGACGTTCACGAACGCGCCGCCGGTCTGCTGAAGCGCGTGAATCGCCCGTGCGGCCACCTGGCGGCCCGTGCCTTCTTCGCCGCGGATCATGACGCCTGCGCGCATCGTCGCCGCGCGTTCGATCAGTACCATCACGTTGCGCATCGCGGGCGAATGGCTGTAGAGATCGCCGAAGTTCGCGCCCGCGGCGCGCTGCGGACGCTGGCGCACTTCGTCGTTCAGCTCACGCTCGATCGCGTTGGCCACGCGGCGTCCGCCGAGGGGCCGCGCGAAGACGTCTGCCATGCCCGCCAGCACCGCTTCGGTCGTCAAGTCTGGGCGGCGCGCGTCGACGACGGCGAACATGCGCGTCGAGGCACGGTGACTGCGAATCTCGCGCGCCACCTGCAGCGCGCTGGCGCCGCGCGACAGGTCGACGAGCACCGGCATGTCGCGGCGCTGAAGCTCATTCAGCACGTAGGCGGCGCTGTCGGCCCAGACCACCGACATGTTCACCGCGCCGAGCAGTTTCTCCGTGTCCGGCCGCTCCGAGGCGGGGCATCCGAGATAGAGGATGGATTTCATGACATGCTCGCAGGCTGCCGGTCAGCGACGAGGGCGCGGCGCCACGGGATGTTCTTCCGCTGGCACGAAATGCCCGTCGCCGCGCTGATCGATTTCCAGCCGGGCGTTGCCGTCGGCGGTGTAGATCAGCCGGCGATCGGGCGTGCCGCGGTGCTGGGTGTCGAACGCCACAGACACGAGACGTTCGTCCTCATAAGTTTCCCACTTATCGATCTTGCCATCCTCGTCGGAGTCTTCCTCGGCGCTGACGAGCAGGTCGCGTTCGTAATGTTCGATGCGCGTGACCTTGCCGTCACCTTTGGTGTCGACATCGACGCGGACCGTCGATCCGCGTGCGCCGGTGTACGTCCAGGCGTCCGGTTTTCCACTATTTGTGCGTGACGTGCCGACTTTCTCCAGCGTCTGATCTGGCCCGTAGTACTCCCAGCGGTCGATCTTTCCGTCCTCGTCTGTGTCGATTTCGATACGGACGACGCGCGCGCCGTCCATGTAGCTCCAGGTGTCAAACTTCCCATTGCCGTTCGAGTCGTACTTCAGCAACTGAAGCTTCCCTGTCTTCTGGTCGTAGACGGGCTCGATCCGTTTGTGCGCAGGCGTATCCGTGCGGCTGCACCCCATTAATAGGGCATAAACCAGAACAAATGCGACCGCCTCGGCGCGCCGAGCCATCTTATTTCTGTATATGCCCCATTATGACCTTCCGAGAAGAGCTTCGCCGCCCCGGAAGTTAGCCTCGGCGCCCATTTGGCACTTGCTCGGTAGGAGTATCGGCCAATGCGTGGCGACTTCTAAGGGGTGCCGGCTTCAGCGAGAGGTTACGGGAGCGAAGAAGAACGTATCGATGGCTGCCTGGAGGGCCGGCAGCGATTCAGCGGAGTTGATCGCCGTACGGAGATGACTGCCGTTGTCGAGCCCCTTCGTGTACCAGGATCCCAGCGCTCGAATCTTGTTGATGACCCAACGGTCATGACTGATGGCCGGTGCGTGGTCGTTGACGGCTGGAGGCCGTGCTTCGCGGACGCGTTCGTCGCCCAGCAGATCGATGTACTGTCGCAGGAAGGTGCCGCGGTCCTCGAGCGTGACTTCGCGGGGCCGCCGACCAGCCGCGATGTCGGCCGCCTGCGCCAGGATCCATGGATTCCGCAGCACGCCTCGTCCGACGAGCACGCCTTCGACGCCCGAGGCCAGCTTCTCGATCACCTGTCGCGCGTCGATGCAGTCGCCGCTGCCGAAGACGGGAATCGTGAGTGTGTCCGCGATGCGCGCGACCAGATCCCAGTCGGCCGAACCGCTGTAGCTTTGCGCCGCGGTGCGGCCGTGTACTGCGATCGCCGCCGCGCCGGCATCCTCGACCATCCGTGCGAGCGTTGGCGCGTTGCGCTCGTCGTCGTTCCAGCCGGCTCGCATCTTGACGGTCACCGGGATCTGCACCGCTCTGGACATCGCCGCAATGACACCCACCGCCTGCGACGGCTCGCGCATCAGGCTGCACCCCGCGTTGTGCTTCGCGATCTTGGGGACGGGGCATCCCATGTTCACGTCCACGATGTCGGCGCCCATGCCTTCGACGATTTGTGCGGCGGCCGCCATCTTCTCCGGATCGCCACCGAAGATCTGGATGGCGATCGGCCGCTCTTCCTCGGTGTACTCGGCGTACTCGAGGGTACGATCGATGCCGCGGATCAGTCCTTCGGCGCTGACCATCTCGGTGACGACGAGCCCGCAGCCACCCTGCCGTTTGACCAGACGGCGGAATGCCGTGTCGGTCATGCCCGCCATGGGCGCGACGGCAAAGGGAGACGGGAGGGGAACGGAGCCTATTTTCAAAGTTAAAACTTAAAAGGTAAAAGTTAGAAGTGAAGACCACGGTTCTTTTTCAGTTTCCGGTTTTCTCCTTTAACTTTCAGTACGCTTTCACGTCCGCGGCGTCGACGTCAACGCTGACGGCCTGTCCGATGAGATCCACCGACAGAATCAAGCGAGCTTTCGGCGCGTCCTTCCGGATGAGCCGGCCGACCACCCCGCGCAGCGGACCGTGAACCACCTCGACCATCATCCCTTCGTGGATCAGCGGGCACGGATCGAACTGCAGCTCGCTGCCGACGAGGACGCGAATACTGTCGAGCTCGTACTCGGGAATCGGCGCCGGCTTGCCCTCGAAGGAGACGATGTTCACCACGCCGGTGCATTTCAGCACCGGAAGCGCATCGGCCGGATCGAAACGCGCGAAGCAGTACCCGGGAAAAAGCGGCCAGTCGATCTTTTTCTTGCGATCCTTCCAGCGGCTCCACTTCGGAATCGTCGGCAAGAACGCGTCGATGCGCTTGCGCTCGAGCTGCTCGCGCACCGTCTGCTCGTGGCGCGACCGCGTCCATATCGCAAACCACTGGACGGGGTCTGGAGGCTGGGGGCTGGAGTCTCGGGCCGGATACGCGGTTTCCATCTCGTCTTCTAGTCCCTCGCCTCTAGCCTCTACAGCGTGGGCGCCGCCTGCTGCTTGAGTCCTTGCTCGAACGCCTTCTTGACGTCGGGGTTCTTCCACTCGATGATGGCCTGCCCGCGGAGCTTGTCGAGGTACTTCAGGAATTCCACCTTCCGCTTGTTGGTGAAGACGCGCTCGCCGATCTGCTCGCGAGCCTGGTCGAGCGTCATCACCTGGGTCGGTGTCTTCGTCTCGAGCTTCAGCAGCTGATAGCCGCGGTTCGAGCGCATCGCTTCGCTGATCTCCCCGGCTTTCATCTTGTCGATGCGCGCCCGCAGATCCGAGGACACGTCCGTCAGACTCAGCGGTCCGATGAGCCCGGCATTCGCCTTCGAGGGCGCGTCGGACACGTCCGCCGCCAGCTTGTCGAACGCCTCGCCACCGATCGCGCGAGCGCGGATCGCCTCGGCTCGGGCCTTCGCCGCTTCATCTGCCGCTACACTCAGCCCGCGGCCGTCGGCCGGTACCGCGACGAGGATCTCGCGAAGCGTGACCGTTGGCTGGGTCGTGAATTCGTTGAGGTGCGTGTCGTAGTACTTCTTCGCTTCGTCTTCCGTCACGCCGATCTTCCCCATGACCTCGTTCTGCTGCACGCGCTGCACGATCATCGACTTCTCCAGGTTCTTGCGAAGCTCGGTCATCGTCATGTTCTCGGCCTTGAGCGCCGCCTGGAGTTGTTCCTCCGTTTCGAGCTTGTTTTCTTTCCGGATGTTGTCGAGGACGTTCTTGAACTGGTCGTCGCCCAGCTTGTAGCCGAGCTCGCGGCCGCGCTGCACCATCAGCATCTCGTCGATCGCGTCGACCATGATCTGCGGCGTGATGTCGTCGAGCACCTTGCGCAACTGGACGTTGTACGGATCGCTCTTGAGATCGATCTGCTGCCCCTTCTGACGGAGCATCAGCACCTGCCGTTGCTCGAGATCGGTCTTGGTAAAGATCTCCCCGTTCACTTTCACGAGGATCTGCTCGATGATTTCGGCCCGGGCGAGGCGGATGGCGACCGGCGTCGCGAGGCTGAGGAGAAGGACCGCGCGGACAGCTGTTTTGTGATTCATGACTAAATTCTTGGAAACAACAATCTTACCCTTGATCAAGAAGGTCGCTCAACAACGCGCCGACGCGCTCGAAGACACCCCCGGGCACCCGAGGATTTTCCTTCGCCGATCTGAGGATATCCGCTTTCGTGAAGCCGGGCTGTACTTCGCCGGCGCGAGCACGGGCGGTCCACCACGAGGGCTGGGCGGCCTGCGAGCGACCGCCGCCCTTTCGAGGACTGACGGCTGAGGGCTGAGGGCTGGAGGCGCGCAACTCTTGAGCCCTCAGCCCTTCGCCCTTAGCCCTATCGAGGTCCATCTTCAAGGCCGCAGGCGGGACGAGCGTGAGCTCCGGGCGCTGCCGCACCAGCGCCACGAGCCGCACGGGATCGACCCTGGCCTGCGGTCTGAACTTTAAGACGACGATGCGCCCTTCGCGGTCGATGGCGTCGACGCCGAGCCGGTCAGCCATGACGCGAATCCGCCCGTAATCGGCCAGGTTCAGCAGCGAATCCGGCAGCGGCCCATAGCGATCGATGGCCTCCTCCAGCACGTGGTCCAGTTCTTCGTCGTGCCGCGCCGCCGCGACCTTGCGGTACAGCATCAGGCGCTGGTTCATGTCGGGCACGTAGGCCTCGTCGATCCGCAGGTCGACCTTCAGGTTGACGGTCGCGCGGATGTCGTCTTCGATCTCTTCGCCCTTGAGCTCCTTCACGGTCTGCTCGAGCAGCTTCATGTACATCTCGAAGCCGACGGTGTCGATCTGCCCGCTCTGCTCGCCGCCGAGCAGGTTGCCGGCGCCGCGAATCTCGAGATCGAGCGCCGCGACGCGGAAGCCGCTGCCGAGGTCGCTGAACTCTTTGATGGCCGCGAGCCGTTTCTTCGCAACCGGCGACAGGTTGTCCTCCGGCGGAATGAGCAGGTACGCGTAGGCGGGGCGGTCCGAGCGCCCGACACGCCCGCGCAACTGATACAGCTGCGACAGCCCGTACCGATCCGCGCGATTGATGATGATCGTGTTCGCATTAGGGATGTCGAGGCCGTTCTCGACGATCGTCGTGGCCAGGAGGACGTCGAACTTCCGCGCGACGAAGTCGAGCATCGCGTGCTCGAGCGTCTCTTCCTCCATCTGGCCGTGGCCCACGACCACGCGCGCCTCCGGCACCAGCCGCTGAATCAGGTTGCCGATCGAAAAGATCGATTCGACGCGGTTGTGGACGACGTAGACCTGTCCGCCGCGCGCCAGCTCGCTCCGGATGGCGCGGCCGATCACCTGCTGGTCGAACTTCACGACGTTGGTCTGAATCGACAGCCGATCTTTGGGCGGCGTTTCGATGATCGACATGTCACGGATGCCGACGAGCGACATGTTCAGCGTGCGTGGGATGGGTGTCGCGCTCATCGTGAGCACGTCGACTTTTTTCTTGAGCTGCTTGATCTTCTCCTTGTGCGCGACGCCGAACCGCTGTTCTTCGTCCACGACCAGCAACCCGAGGTCGCGGAACTGCACGTCTTTCGAGAGCAGCCGGTGCGTGCCGACGATGATGTCGACTTTGCCCGCGCCCAGGTCGGCGATGATCTCCTTCTGTTCCGCTTTCGTGCGAAACCGGCTGACCATCTCGACGCGCACGGGGAATCCGGCGAACCGTTCCTTCAGCGTCTTCTGATGCTGAAACGCCAGCACCGTCGTCGGCGCGAGGAACGCGACCTGTTTGCCTTCCATCACCGCTTTGAACGCCGCTCGCATCGCAACCTCGGTCTTGCCGTAGCCGACGTCGCCGCACAGGAGGCGATCC
>JACPZW010000030.1 GCA_016195265.1 Acidobacteriota bacterium
ACGGCGAGAATCCTCACCAGAAGGCCGCGTGGTACCGACCTCGCGTCGACGTAGCGCAGGCCTTCAGGCCTGCCGGCCTCGGCGCGGCGACGATCCTCCAGGGCAAGGAGCTGTCGTACACGAACCTGCTCGATCTCGACGCGGCGGCGCGCATCGCCCTCGAGTTCGACGAGCCGGCGGCCGTCGTCATCAAGCACACGAACCCGTGCGGCGCCGCGACGGGCGACTCGCCGGCCGACGCCTACGTCCGCGCGCGCGACGCCGACAGCCTCGCCGCGTTCGGCGGCATCGTCTCGCTCAACCGCCCGATCGACGTCGCGACCTCGCAGGCGATCGTGTCGACGTTCATCGAGGCCGTCATCGCGCCGTCGGTCGACGCGGACGCGCGCGCGATCCTCGCGAAGAAAGCGAACATGCGCGTCGTCGTCGCGGATTTCGGGGGTCAAGACGTAGCGCAGGCCTTCAGGCCTGCCGATATCGAATTCCGGTCGATTCTCGGCGCGATGCTGGCGCAGGAGCGCGACGTCGTGGCCGAAGCGCGCGCGCCGTGGACGCGGGTGTCGCTGCCCGATGGCTTGAAGGTCGTGACGAAGCGTCAGCCCACGGCCGAGGAGTGGGCCGCGCTGCGCTTCGCGTGGCGCGTGTGCGCGCACGTGAAATCGAACACCGTGATCTTCACCGACGCGCGGCGGACGCTCGCCGTCGGCGCGGGGCAGATGAGCCGTGTCGACGCCGTCAACGTCGCCGTGATGAAGGCCGCGGCCGCGAAAGTCGCACTGACGGGATCCGTCGCCGCGTCCGACGCGTTCTTTCCATTTCGCGACGGACTCGACGCCCTCGCGAAAGCCGGCGCGACCGCCGTCGTGCAACCCGGCGGATCAGTCCGCGACGCCGAAGTGATCGCCGCCGCCGACGAGCACGGCCTCGCGATGGTGTTCACGGGGAAGAGACATTTCAAACACTGACGGTGGCTGGTGACTGGTGACTGGTGGCCAAGCGGCTTTCGTGGCTGCGAGTAGAACGTCGGCGCAGCGTTCGCGCGCTGGTCGTCGGTAGCGTCGGCCGGACTGCTCATCAAGAGTCGGCGCCGTCCCGCATGCAGTCGGGACTCCTCACCTTAAGAGGCCTATCTTGTGAAGCAGTGACGGCACGGAGCGCCGGAGAACTTCAAGGATGACCGTACCGAGGAGGCCGCCCAATAGTGCGCCCCAAAAGCCAAGCTTGTAGATGTAACTATCACTCTGCGTACGCCTGAGTGCGTGGACACCGACCCAGAGATATCCGCGCGGGCCGTTGGGCGGGGCCTCTTGTTCCACAGCGATGCCAGACCGACGGAGCCGGAGCTCGACGTCGGTCTTTAGCTGGTTCCTTGATAAGCCATTGCGCTCGGCGTCAGCGTCAATATCTCGGATAAAGACGGACACAGACGTCAAGTCTTTGAGATGTGCGTTCATGACCGCCTGCGCATCCTGTCCTGCCAAATGCTGCGGAACGATCAGAATGAGAGACAGAACTGAGAAGGCTGTGACGATGCGGGAGCACGGCAACGGCATGACGATTACCTCGACCGGGAGTTTACCGCAGCACTTGCTCGGTCGACAGTAGCGGACAAGTGCGTCAGTTTGGGCCGCTCGGAGACGACGACTTGCAAGATCGCCGCGGCGGACGAGCAGGGCCTCGCGATGGTCCGGAGCGGGAAGCGGCACTTCGACGCGAAAAGAACGCGTCGCAGAATTAGCTGAACGCGGGTGGCGCCGAACGGGGCGCCCCCCCCGGCGCGGAGTCCCGGCCCCGTAGCCATGCCCTTGGGGCGAGCACCGGGAGGGGCTGTTCGGGCGACGGGCCCCGTGCCGCTAATTCTGCATCGCTCTCTAAGAACGCTGGCTACTTCGCCAGAGGATTCGGGCGCAGTTGGAAATGCGCGGCCAGCGGCCGTGTCCCCTTGCCGCCCTCGATGAGCCACGGCGTGCGATCGCCGTTGGCCGCCCAGAGGCCGCGTCCTTTCCAGCCGCCGTTCGGATCGTCGATGCGGCCGTCGAGGCCCTTCGCGTAGAACCCCAGCGGATACGGCACGCGCAGCACGACCATCCGTCCGCCGGCGAACGCAATCAGCCCGTCGTTCAGATTGCCGGTCGAAACCGGCACGTTGCGCCCGAGCCCGAACGTGTCGTGCTGATCGACCCAGGTGTAGTAGCTCGACTCGGCGCTGTTCTCGCCGATGCCCTCGAACCCGGGTCCGGGGTACTGGTGGAACGACCAGCCTTCCGGACAGTGATCGCCCGTGGCCTTCGGCCCGTTGAGCGGCCCCTTGCACTTGCGTCGATCGAAGCTGCCGAGATGTCCGCTCGCCAGCGACACCCAGACGACGCCGTTGCCGTCGATGTCGGCGCCGCGCGCGCCGAAGCCGGGGAGCGGCACGTTGTACACCTCGGTCAGCGCGGTCTCGGGCGGATGGGATCCGGGCGCCACGCGCACGACAGCGCCGGGATTCCCCATCATGGCGCCCCAGATCGATCCATCGACCGGGCTCGGCATGATCGAGTAGAACGGCGTCACGACGCGCTTGTCCTTCGTCGGATCCACCGGATCGTTCGGCCCCACGTACTCGTCGCGCTTGCCGTTCCCGTTCGTGTCCAGCACGAACGCGGTCCAGCCCTGCGATGCCGCCGCGTCGCCGGTCTTCAGGAACATCTTCGTGTTCAGCCATCCGAGCACGGGGCCGCCGCCGCTCGTCCAGAGCGTGTCTTCCGCGTCGTAGCCGAACTGGACGTGATGCGTGCCGAAGCACGTGTCCACGAAGGTGTACTTCTTCGTCTTCGGTTCGAACACGGCGAGATGCCGGACGGTGCGATCGATCGGGAAGAGCTTGGCCGAGGGATGCGCCGAGCCTTCGCGGCAGAACGCGGGGTTGTCCGGCCCTCGCACCGCCGCGGCCAGCCACACGCGCCCGTCGCGATCGAGCATCGAGTTGTGGTTGTTGGCGTGCGTGTCCCAAATGGCCTCGTCGCCCCAGTACGGCGACGCGGCGAGCGACTTGAGCGCCGCCGCGTGTCCCGGGCCGAGGCTGAGCGGCATCTGCGGATCCCGCACGGGCATCTTGAACGTCGTCGCGGTGTTCTCGACGGGATCGAGAATCGGCATCAAGTCCGAGCTGTACTCGGGCGACCCGAAGAGCGGCCCGTTGCCGTTGACCGTGGGATAGCGTCGATCGCTCGAGATGAGGTCGTGCAGGTACTGCTTCTCGTTCATCCAGTCACGCAGCGTGACGACGATGTTGCGCTCGGCGCCCTGGGGGCGGCTCGGGCGGCCGTGCGGCAACTCGCCTTTCGCGACGCGATCGGTCCAGTCGCCGTAGTACCTGAACGAGGCCGGACCCAGGCCGTTCAGCTGACCGAACATCATGTCGCCGGCCTGGCCCGATTGCGCGCGGCGACGCCACGCGTCGGCGCCTGACGCGAACGTGCCGAGCGAGGATGGGATGGTCCGCGTCGAGAGCTGGCCGAGCTGATGGCAGCCGACGCAGCCCAGGTTCTTGATCGCGCCGAGCCACCGCTGCTCGGTCATGTTGCCGACGAATCCTTCGTGGGCGGCCATCTCGGCCTTCGTGGGGATTCTCAGCATCGAGTACCAGTAGATGGCCGGGTAGTACCGCGCCGCGTCGGCCGGCGTCGGCGCCGGCGTGGCGGAGAAGTTCACGAGCCTCCCCGGCTCACTGGGGGACTTCGCGCTGTCCACCAGCCCATAGCCGCGGACCCAGACGTCGTAGCGGGCTCTGGGCAGGTCGGGAATCACGTACCGGCCCTGATCGTCGGTAACGACGATCTTGATGTAGCGGACGGGAAGGTCGTGCGTCTCGGCGATCACCCAGACGCCCGCCTCTGGGCCGTTCGGTCCGGTCACCACGCCGCCGATGTCGTCGGCGTCGATGGCGGGCGCCGCAGACCGGGACGCCTGCTGGGCGTGCGAGCCCCCAAAGAACCACGGCGCGAACAGGGCCAGACCGAGCGCGAGCGCGAGAGTGACGGAACGGCGGCTGACGGCGGTCATAAGCGTCCTCCTGTACATCACATTGATCGTCTTCGTGCGCTTCGTGTCTTCGTGGCCCGCAGGCGCTCGAATCAGCCTGTTGCACCGAGAGCAGCAAGCAGTTCCTCGCGGCTGACCGTTGCCGGACCGAACTTCCCGACGACGAGGCCGGCGGCGTGGTTGGCGAGGACGGCGGCCTCGGTCAGCGTCGCGCCCGCGGCGAGCGCCAGCGCGAGCGTGGCGGCCACCGTATCGCCGGCACCGGTCACATCGGCGACTTCGCGCGCGACGGCGGGGATCGATCCTTCCGCGCCGTCCTCGGACACCCACATCCCGTGCTCGCCGCGCGTGATGAGGGCCGCGTCGCATCGCGCGCGCGCGCGGAAGTCGCGCCCGGCCTCGCGCGCCTCGTCGTCGGTGCGGATGCGCCGATGCGTCGCCGTCTCGGCTTCGTGATGGTTCGGCGTGACGAGCGTGGCGCCGGCGTAAAAGTCGAGATGCGGGATCTTGGGATCGATAATGAGAGGGACACGCTCGGCTAAAGCCTTCGCGCTGCGGACGACGCGCTGCGTGATTGTCCCTTTCAGATAATCGGACACCAGCAGCGCCTTCGCGCCGCGGCCGAGCCGCGTCACGTAATCGATGATCGCGCGCTCGATATCGCCTGACGCATCCGCTTCGCGCTCGTAATCGATGCGTGCCACCTGTTGATGCCGCTCGGTGACGACGCGCACCTTCTCCGTCGTCGGCCGATCGCGATCTTCGACGAGTCCCTCGCCGCCGAGTCCGGCCGCGGAGAGTTCGGCGCGAACCCTGCGCGCCGCCTCGTCCGCCCCGACGAGGCCGACAAGCGACGGCCGTCCGCCGAGCGCCGCGATGTTATTCGCCACGTTGGCCGCGCCGCCGAGCCGCAGGTACTCGGACTGAAACTGCACGACGGGCACTGGCGCCTCCGGCGACATGCGCGTCACGCGGCCGACGATGAAGCGATCGAGCATGACGTCGCCAACGACGAGCACGGGCAGGCCCGCGAAGCGCGCGACGATCTCGAACGCCCGGTTGGAGGAAAGCGGCGGCAGCATGAAGGGTAGCGCGGCTCTTCAGGGCCGCCCGGCACCGGTCCGCAGGCCTGAAAGGTCTGCGCTACGACTTCTTTCTGCAGCAGCAGGCAGCGTGGACACGATCAGGAACAGCATCAGGACTTCGGAGTCGCCGAAGTTGTACTCGAACAGCCCGCCGGTGAGCAGCGCCGCCACGGTCGCGAGGCCGGCCGCGGCGAGGAACTGATGCTCGCCCGATCTGAACCGTGTCCACAGATCGCGCGCCAGCGCCACGATGAACCAGATCCAGATGCCGAGCGCGGGCAGGCCGCGCTCGGCGGCGATCTGCAGGAAGTTGTTGTGGAGGTGCGGATTGATCTTGTTCACCGCGTCCGGCCCGCGGTACTGCGCGTACAGCGGCTGGACCATGTTCTTGCCGACACCGGTCAGCGGATGGGCCTGAATCATGCGCTCGCCGACGTGCAGCATGGCGACGCGATCCATCGAGCTCGGATCTTTCTTGTCGAAGATCGAATTGAACCGCTGCATCACCAGCCCGGGCGCGACGGCGAAAAAGATCGCCGCGACGATCGGCAGGATGGCAAACAGCCGGAAATCCTTGAGGGCGAAGAGCAGCGCCGCGGCGACGCACACGCCGACCCACGCGCCCCGCGTCAGCGTCAGCGCGATGGCCACGACGAGCGCCGGGATGACGAGCGCCGCCCACAGCCGCCCGCCCTTGCCGAACAGCACGCGCGCGATGGCGATGGAGACGACGATCATCAGCAGCCCCGAGTACGTCATGTAGTGCCCGAGCGTGCCCTGCGGGCGCTGCTGCAGCACGTCGTAGTGCAGAATGCCGTACTGCACGACGCCGACCACCGCGCTGATCGCCGCGCACGACAGCACGACGGTCATCAGCGTCGACGCGCGCTGGGCCGTCGCGAGCCGGTAGGTGAGCGGCACGAGCAGGAAGATCACGAGCTGCTTGGAGGCGATCACGCTGGTGCGGGGATCGAACGAGAAGGCATCGGAGACGAGCGTCGCGGCGGCGTAGATCGCGAGCGGCCAGAAAAACGATGGCGCCTCGAAGTGCTCGCGCCGGACGATGAGCAGACCGAGCCAGCACGCGACTGCAAGCGTCAGAAGGATCTGGGCGCCCGCGATCGAGAACTGGACGGCGCCGGCGATCCCGATGAGCGCGGCCGCGCCGATGACCTCGAGCCGGTCGTTGTTGACGGCCGGCACCGTACGCGGGGCGCCGAGGGCGATGGCGTTGGACACGCGAATAGTTTATCCCGGCTGACGCGCCCCTCGACTTTGCTCGCGGCCCGACACCCGCGCCGGCTAAAGTCGGATAGTCTTCCATTCGATAGACCGGGGAGATGTACTCCATTATGAGATTCTTGCGGCTCGGACTCGCCGTCCTGCTGCTCTCACTGCTGGCCGTGGCCCCGGTCCAGGTGGCGCCGGCCCCTGCCGTCGCGCCCGTCGCCATCGACGGCCCGGGCACTGCGCCGTTCTTCGCCGGGCTCGGCGATGTCACGTCGTTCAACGCGGCGATGGAAACGCGGCTTGCGGCCGCGCAGCAGACGCTCGATCGCCTGCTCGCCGTCAAGGCGCCGCACACGGTCGAGAACACGCTGCGGCTTTACGACGATCTCAGTATTGCCGTCTCGGCCGCGTCCGGTCCCGCAGGCATCCTCGCCACCGTGCACCCGGACGCGGCGATGCGCAAGGCCGCTGAAGACGCGCAGGAGCGCCTCCGCGCGTTCACGTCGGACCTCGCGCTGAATCGCGGCGTCTACGAGGCACTGGCCGCGATCGACGCGAGCCGGGCGGACGCGGAAACGCAGCACTACCTCCGATCGCAGCTTCGCGCGTACCGGCTGGCGGGCGTGGACAAGGACGCCGCGACGCGCGAACGGATCACGCAGCTGCAGCGAGATCTTGGCGCGGCGCAGGTGGAGTTCCTCCGCAACATCCGCGCGAATACTCGCACGCTGGTGCTCGAGAGCGACGCCGATCTCGCCGGCCTGCCGCAGGACTACATCGCGCGCCACCCGCCGGGGCCGGACGGCGAGATCACGCTGACGACCAACGACAACGACGTGCGCCCGCTGCTGACGTTCGCAAAGAAGGAAGACGTCCGCAAGCGGATGCTGGTGGAGTTCGCCAACATCGGCTATCCCGCGAACGTCGCCGTCCTGGAGAAGATGATCGCGCTGCGCGGCGACATCGCGCGCGCGCTTGGGCAGCCCAACTGGGCCACCGCCGACATGCTCGATCGCATGTCTGGGAGCGTCGGCGCCGTTTCTGAGTTCATCGACCGCGTCGTCGAGGCGTCGGGCCGGAAGGCGGCGCGCGAGTACGACGAGTTGCTGAAGCGGAAGAAACAGGACGTGCCCGACGCGACCGGCGTCAACGCCTGGGAGAACACGTACTACTCAGAGCTCGTCCGGCGCGCGAGCTACGATTTCGATGCGCAGTCGGTCCGGCCGTACTTCCCGTACGCCCGCGTCGAGCAGGGCGTCCTCGATGTCACGAGCGCGCTGTACGGCGTCAGGTATCGTCCGGCGAAGGGCGTGCGGGTGTGGGACGCGTCGGTAGAAGCGTACGAGGCGCTCGAAGGCGGATCGGTGATCGGCCGCCTCTACCTCGACATGCATCCCCGGCAGAACAAACAGAACAACAACGCCATCACGTCGACTGTGCGCGTCGGCGTCGCCGGCCGGCAGCTTCCCGAGGTCGTCCTGGTGGCCGCGTACCCGGGCGGTCAGCCCGGCGACCCGGGCCTGATGACGCACGACGAGGTGGCGAGCCTCTTCCACGAATTCGGTCACGCCGTGCACGCGATCCTGTCCGCGCGCCCCTGGTTCGGCACGGGACGCCTGGCCGAGCGCGACTTCGTCGAAGCGCCGTCGCAGATGTTCGAGGAGTGGACGTGGGATCCGGCGACGCTGGCGACGTTCGCGAAGCACTACCAGACGAACGAACCGATTCCGGCGGCGCTCGTGAACAAGATGCGGCGCGCGAACGAGTTCGGCCAGGCGCTCGGAGTCCGCCAGCAGATGGTGTTCGCCAAGCTCTCGCTCTCGCTGCACGATCGCGACCCGAAGCGCGTCGATTCCACGGCGCTCGTCCGCGAGATCACGAACAAGTACACGCCGTTTCCGTACGTCGAAGGCACGCATCGCCAGACGGCGTTCACGCATCTGGCCAACCGCAACTACACATCGTCGTACTACACGTACATGTGGTCGCTCGTCATCGCCAAGGATCTGTTCAGCAAGTTCGATCAGAAAAATCTGCTCGCGCCGGGCATCGCGCGCAAGTACCGCGATGCCGTGCTCGGGCAGGGCGGCTCGAAGCCCGCGGCCGATCTCGTCCGCGACTTT
Source organism: Acidobacteriota bacterium (assembly GCA_016195265.1). GTDB lineage: Bacteria > Acidobacteriota > Vicinamibacteria > Vicinamibacterales > CAVVIG01 > SRVP-36. The sequence goes on from JACPZW010000030.1 coordinate 8,465, forward strand.
CTCGGCCGGCCGTTCAACGCGAAGGCGTGGGAGGAATGGCTGAACCGGCAGTCGTCGTAGCGAGCGCGCGTTGCGCAGCGCCGGCGACCTGGTCCGGCGTGATGCGCGTGAGGCAGCGGAAGTCACCCGGCTCGCACACGCGCTGATTGCAGGGCCGGCAGGGCAGCGGGCCGGCATCCACGGATGCACACGCCAGCCGTTCGTCGCGCCACGGCGCGGAGCGCTCGGGCAGCGTCGGTCCAAACAGCCCGACAATCGGCACGCGCGTCGTCGCGGCGATGTGCAGCGGTCCGCTGTCGCCGCCGATGTACAGCGCCGCGCGGTCGAGCAGCGCGCGCAGTTCCGCAAGCGAGAACTCCCCGCACGACAGAATGCGATCAGCCGGGTCCGAACCGCCTTCGCCAAGGCTACGGCGGTCAGGAAGGACCCGGCCTACGTGGTCAGAGCCAACCGGGTCAGAGCCAACCGGGTCAGAGCCAATCGGATCAGAGCCAACCGGATCAGTAGGGCGGGTCCTTTTGGACCCGCCTGATTCCTGCAGTCGCCCTTGGTCACGTGGGTCGCCATTCGTAGGGCGGGTCCGTTTGGACCCGCCTGATTGCTGCAGTCGCACCCGCGCAGCGGCGATCACGCGATCCGCCGCGTCGCCTTCCGATGGGCCCGCCGTAACAATGATGCGCCGCGCGGGGTCTTCGGCCGCGAGCGCCGCGATCAGCGCGACAAAATGTTCGAGCGGCCAGCGGCGGAACGGATTGCCCGCGCTCACGTGGACGACGACGAGCGCGTCGGCGGCGCGGACGCCGGCGCGCGAGAGGCGCGCGTCCACTGCCGCCACCGCGTCCGGGTCCGAGGCCATTTCCACCGGGAACGACGCACGATCCGGCGGCGCGATACCGAGCGGCACAAGAAGGTCCCATTGATTCTCGACCGAGTGCCGCGGCCGCAGCGCTCGCGGGCGCGTGACGCGCGTCGTGTACATCCAGCCGCGCGCGGCGATCTCGTAGCCGATCCGCTCGGGCGCGCCGCTCAGCCACGTCAGGAGCGACGCGCGCGGTCCGCCGTGAAAATCGATCGCGACGTCGAAGCGCGAGGCGCGCAGCCGCCGGCCGAGCGCGAGGTCGTCCAGCGCGCCACGCAGCCCGCCGGCGCGCGGCGCGACGATCACGTCATTGAGATGCGGATTGAGGGCGACGACCGGCGCGCCGGCCGGTTCGACGATGTAGGTCAGGCGCGCGTCAGGAAACTTGTGCCGGAGGGCGCGGATGGCCGGCGTCGTGAAGACGACGTCGCCGATCTCGCGAAGCCGGACGAGGAGAATCCGAGAGATTTGAGGATGTAAGGATGTGAGGATGTGAGGATCTGAAGACATTGCTGGCAACGCCGACTCGTGCCTGGGCGGCAACTCCTCAGATTCTCAGATTCTCAGATCCTCAAATTCACTCTTCAATGGTGGCTTCGTCGATCAACATCACCGGGATGTCGTCTTTGATCGCGTAGACCCGCTTGCACGTCGCGCACTTGAGCGCCGTGCCGTTCTTGACGAGCGTGACCGGTGTTTTGCAGTTGGGGCAGGCCAGAATTTCGAGCAGTTCAGGATCGACCGGCATTCACGCAATATATGACACCTTCACGCTTTTGTGGAACAATTCGTCTATGAAATCTCTGCTCGTCGCGGCGTTCTGCGTGGCGGTTCCGCTCGGCGCCGCGGCGCAGGGCCGCGTGCCTCCCGCCGCCGATCGGCCCGGCGAAGCCTACGAGCAGTTTCTGCTGGCCCATCGTCTCGCGGAACACGACGACGAAGCGGGCGCCATCGCGGCGTACAAGCGCGCGATGCAGCTCGATCCGCAGGCCGCGGACATTCCGGCGGAGCTCGCGGATCTGTACCTGCAGGGGAACAAGTTCCAGCAAGCGAAGTCGGCGGCCGAGCAGGCGATCGCGATCGAGCCGGCCAATCGCGACGCGAATCGCGTCCTGGGCATTGTCTACGCGGGGCTGTCGGATACCGATCGGCAGACCGCGCCGCGCGCGCGCGGCGACGCGCGGCCTGAGGACAACCTCGCCAAGGCGATTCACCATCTCGAGCTGGCGGTCGAGCCGGCAGTCGGCGCCGATCCGAACGCGCGCGCCACGCTGGCGCGCCTCTACCTGCGCGCCGAGCAGTACGACAAAGCGATTCCCTTGATCGCGGATCTGGTCGCGCAGGAGTCGGGCTGGCAGGACGGCCCGATGCTGCTGGCGGAGGCGTACGCGGGCGCCGGACGAATCGGGGACGGCATCGCCTGGCTCGAGATGCACGCCGCCGACGATCCGCGGCTGCTGCCGACGCTCGGCGATTTCTACGAGCGTCAACGCCGGTGGCCCGATGCCGCGAAGACGTTCGCGGCCGCGCTGCAGCGGTCGCCGCACAACAACGCGCTCAAGGCCCGCTACGCGTCGGCGCTGCTCAACGTGGGCGGGCGCGACAACCTCGGCAAGGCGCGCGACGCGCTGACGGAGGTTGTCGCCGCGCGCACGCCGCCCGACACGCAGGCGCTGTACCTGCTGTCGCAGGCGCACCGCCGCCTCGGCGATTCGCCGGCGGCTGAAGCCGCGGCGCGGCGCGTCATCGCGCAGAACAGCAAGAGTCCCTGGGGCTACTACGCCCTCGCCGAAGCGCTCGAGATGCGCAGGGCGTACCAGGGCGTCGTCGACGGCCTCGCGCCGGTCATCGCCGAACATCGCAAGGAAGCCCTGGCGGCCGCGGCGGACGACGACGTGTTCGATATCGGCCTGCTGCTGCCGCACGTCGGTTTTGCGTACCAGGAGCTCGGTCAGTTCGACAAGGCGATCGCGTCGTTCGAGGACGCGCGGCGGCTGGCGCCGACGGATCGCGCCATCGCCGGGTACCTCATCGAAGCCAACATTGCCGCGAAGAAATACACCGCGGCGATCGACCTGGCGCGTGCCGCGCTGGTCGATCATCCGAACGACTTCGGGCTGGCGCGGCTGCAGGCCCAGGCCCTGCGGCAGAGCGGGAAGGCCGATCAGGGCATCGCGCTGCTCGAGGAAGCCGTCAGGAAACACGCCGACGAGCCGATGGCGTACGTCGCGCTGGCCCAGCTGTATTCGGACGCGACGCTCGGCGCCCAGGCCGTGAAGGTCCTGCAGGACGCGCAGGCGAAGTTTCCGAAGGACAACGCGATTTCGTTCGAGCTCGGGTCCGTGTTCGACAAGCAGAAGAAGTTCGCCGACGCCGAGGCGGCGTTCCGCCAGGTGCTGTCGCGCGAGCCCGACAACGCGGCGGCGCTGAACTACCTCGGCTACATGCTGGCCGAGCGCGGCGAGCGGCTCGACGAATCGGTGAACTACCTCAAGAAGGCGCTGCAGATCGATCCCGACAACGGCTCGTTCCTCGACAGCCTCGGCTGGGCCTACTTCAAGTCCGACAAGCTCGACCTCGCGGAAGACAACCTGCACCGCGCCGCCGATCAGCTGCGCACGAACTCGGTCATCCAGGCGCACTACGGCGACGTGCTCTTCAAGCTCGGGCGCTACGACGATGCGATCGCGGCGTGGACGCGCGCGCTGGCGGGCGACGGCGCCGACCTCGATCGATCCGACGTGGACAAGAAGATTCGCGCCGCGAAACAGAAGCTCAACAAGAAGTAATGTCGCGACGAGCCCCGCGGTTCGTCCTGCTGCTCGCGCTGATCTCGGCCTCGTGCGGCGCGCCGCTGATGCGGCTGCCGTCGGGCCCGGGCGAAGCCGCGCCCGATACCACCGACGCGCTGGCCCAAGCCACCCGCGCCTGCCAGGCGGTTCGCACGATCACCGCTGAAGTGGCCGTGACCGGGTCCGCCAACGGCCGCCGCGTTCGCGGGCGGCTGTCCGCCGGCGTGGCCGCGTCGGGATCCGCGCGGCTCGAAGCCGTCGCGCCGTTCGGCGCGCCCCTCTTTATCTTTGTCGCGACGGGCGGCGATGCTTCGCTTCTGCTGTCGCGTGAGAACAAGGTCTTTGAGCACGGCCATCCCGACACGGTACTCGAGGCCGCCGCGGGCGTCCCGCTCGGCGCCGAGGACCTGCTGCGCGTGCTGACCGGGTGCTCGCCGTCTGAAGTCCTGCGCGACGGCCGCCGCACCGGCAGCGACTGGCGCATCGCGACGACGATGTCCGGCGACGACATGTACTTGCGCCGCGACTCCGGATCCGCGCCCTGGCGGCTCGTGGCGATCGTCCGCCGCGCGTCCGCGGACCGCGCGTGGCGCGCCGAGTTCCGCGAGCCGCGGTCCGATGGGTTGCCGCGGTCCATTCATGTCGCGAGCGTCGCCGCGGGCCGCATCGGCGCGGCGTTCGATCTGCAACTCGTCCTGTCGCAGGTCGAAACGAACGTGCCACTCGCCGCGGAAGTGTTCACCTTCCGCGTGCCGGCGTCTGCGTCCCGGATGACGCTCGACGAGCTGCGGCAGACCGGTCCGCTCGCCGCCAAGTCGAAATGACCGGCACGCGCGTGCGCGCACTCGCGAAAATCAACCTCACGCTGCGCGTCCTCGGCGTGCGCGCCGACGGCTATCACGAGCTCCGGACGACGTTCCAATCGCTCGCGTTACATGACACGCTGACGATTCGCGCCACGCGCCGGCCGTTCAGTATCGAATGCGACGATCCGGCGTGCCCCGTCGATCGCACGAATCTCGTCTGGCGCGCCGCCGAACGCGTGTGGCGGGCGGCCGGCCGGCGTGGCGCGCCGCGCGGCGTCCGCGTTCGAATCGAGAAGCGGATTCCGATGCAGGCCGGGCTCGGCGGCGGGAGCAGCGACGCCGCGGCCGCGCTGCGCGCGCTTGGACGCCGCTGGCGCGTGAGCCGCGTGACGCTGCTGCAGATCGCCGCGTCGCTTGGCGCGGACGTGCCGTACTTCTTCGAAGGTGGAACCGCGCTCGGTGTGGCGCGGGGCGACCGGCTGTCTCCGTTGCCGGATCATCCGGCCGCGTGGGTCGTCCTCGTGGTGCCGGCGTTCGGCGTGAGCACGAAGGACGCGTACGGCTGGTTCGATCGGGACACCCGTGCCGGGGCGGCCCGGCGTGTCCGCCCGCCGTCCACGGCCGGCGCGGGGGGCGGCGCCCACGCCGACGCGGGAAACGATCTGCAGTCGCCGGCCGCGAAACGGCATCCCGAGATTGCACGTCTCGTCGGCGCCCTGCGGCGCCATGGCGCCCATTCCGCGGCGATGTCGGGCAGCGGGTCGGCGGTGTTTGGACTCTTCAAGAAACGACCGCAGGCGCTGCTCGCAACCCGGGCGCTGGCCTCGGCCACGCGCCGCACGGTCCTGACGCGGACCGTCAGCCGCGCGCGGTATCGCAGGCTTGTCGGGAATTGAGGCCATCGTATACACTTGAGGTTTGCGCCACGAGATATCAGCCACTCCTGAGGTCAGCTTCCTCATTTACGTTGACGCGGTGCCAATTACGCTGCGGAGTGGGTCGTTGGGGCGTGGCCAAGCGGTAAGGCGCGGGACTTTGGATCCCGTATTCGAAGGTTCGAATCCTTCCGCCCCAGCCATTTCTCTCGAGGCTGCGCGGTAATGGGTGACCCCTTCATGGCAACCGGGTTCGGCGAGTTGAAAGTATTTTCAGGCAGCGCGCATCCCGAACTGGCGCGCGAGATCGCGGCGTTTCTCGGCTGCCCGGTCGGCCAGGCGCGGCTGCGGCGGTTTCCGGATTCGGAGGTCTCGTTTCAGATCGACGAGAACATCCGCGGGACCGATGTCTTCGTCGTGCAGCCGACGTGCACGCCGGTCGACGAGCACCTCGTCGAGCTGCTGATCATGATCGACGCGTTCCGCCGCTCGTCGGCGGCGCGCATCACGGCAGTGTTGCCGTATTACGGGTACGCGCGCCAGGATCGCAAGGACAAGCCGCGCGTGCCGATTTCGGCGAAGCTCGTGGCGAACGTGCTCAGCGCGGCGGGCACGAACCGCGTGCTGACGATGGATCTGCACAAGGCGCAGATTCAGGGGTTCTTTGACATCCCGGTGGACCATCTGTTCGCGGCGCCGGTGATCATCGATTACCTGGCGCGGCTGGATTATCCGAAGCTGACGCTGGTCGCGCCCGACGCGGGCGGCGCCGAGCGCGCGCGGGCCTACGCGAAGCGGCTGGACGCCGAGCTCGCCGTGATCGACAAGCGGCGGACCGACGACGGCACGGCCGAGGTGATGAACGTGATCGGCGACGTCGCGGGCCGGACGTGCATCATCCAGGACGACATCATCGACACGGCCGGAACGATCACGAAGGCCGCGACGGCCCTGAAGACCAACGGCGCGGCGCGCGTGCTGGCGTGCGCGGTGCACGGCGTGCTGTCCGGGCCGGCGATGGATCGCATCGAGAAGTCGCCGATCGACAAGCTGATCGTGACCAACACGATCCCGCTGTCGCCGGCGGGACAGGCGTCCAGCAAAGTGGTGGTGCTGTCGGTGGCGCGCTTGCTGGGGCAGGCGATTAAGTCGATTCACGAAGAGACGTCGGTCTCTAGTTTGTTTGTTTAGGTGGCTAGTGACTGGTGGCTAGTGGCTGGGAGAACCCAGTCACCAGGCACCAGCCACCAGCCACGAGAACGTCAGAGGAAACATGGAAGCCATACTCGAAGCGACGACACGAGATACGCTCGGTAAGAACGAAGCGCGGCGCACGCGCCGCGACGGCAGGGTCCCGGGCGTTCTCTACGGCGGCGACAAGACCGGCGGCACGCCGATCTCGGTCGAGCCGCGGCCGCTGCTCAAGATCCTGCACTCCGAGGCCGGACAGAACACGCTCATCGCGCTGAAGCTCGCCGGCGCGGGCGACACGCGCGTGCTCATCAAGGATTTCCAGATCGATCCGATTACGCATCAGGTTCTGCACGCGGACTTCTACCGCGTGGCGATGGACAAGGTGCTGCAGGTCACGATTCCGGTCGTCGTCAAGGGTGAGGCGCCGGGCGTCAAGCAGCAGGCCGGCGTGCTCGAGTTCATCCGCCGCGAGATCGTCGTCGAGTGCCTGCCGGCCGACATCCCAGAACACGTCGAAGTGGACGTCAGCAACCTGATGCTGCACCAGGGCATCCGCGTCCGCGAGATTCCGACGGGCGCCAAGTGGAAGGCCGTCAGCGATCCCGACATGATGATCGTCCACGTGATCATGCCGAAGGCCGAGGAAGTCGCGGCGCCTGCGGCGGAGGGCGCCGTCGCCGCCGCGGCCACGGCCACGACGCCGGCCGAGCCCGAGGTCATCAAGAAGGGCAAGAAGGAAGAGGCCGAAGGCGAAAAGAAGGAAGAGAAGAAGGACGAGAAGAAGAAGTAGCCGCGATCTGAGATTGCAGATTGCAGATTGCAGATTTCAGAATTCAGAATTCAGATTTCAGATTGACTGTTGGATTTCGGGATTCGATGAAAGCCATTGTTGGACTTGGGAATCCCGGAGACGAGTACAAGGGCACGCGGCATAACGTTGGCTTCGACGTCGTCGATGAGTTGACGCGGCGATGGAAGACGAAGCTGAAGAAGTGGAGAACGGTCGCTGATCTCTCGGTGGTAAAGGACCGGAACGTTGTTCTTGTCGAGCCGAGAACGTATATGAACGACAGCGGTCGCGCAGTTAGCGCCGTGATGACGTTCTACAAGATTCAGCCGTCAGACGTCCTGGTGGTCGTCGATGAGGTGCAGTTGCCATTGGGGAAGCTGCGGTTGAGGCCGTCAGGGTCAGCCGGCGGGCACAATGGTCTGAAGTCGGTGATCGAACACGTGGGTCAGGATTTCCCGCGGTTGCGAATCGGAATTGATCGAGGAGATCTGGATTGGGACCTCCGCGATCGAGTGTTGTCGAGATTTCCACCTGTCGAGCGGGACATTGTGAGCCGAGCCATTGTTCGTGCGGCGGACGCGGTCGAGACGTTCTTGCTTGACGGGATTTTCGCTGCGATGAACAAGTTCAACGCGGTGAGCGACAATCTGCAATCTGAAATTTGAAATCTGAAATGGTCATGTTCATCACCTCCGGGATCGCCGCGGTGATGAACGCGTACAACGGCGGCGATCCGGCAACAACCGAATAGCCCCGAGCGAAGTCGAGGGGCGAATCATCCTTGCCGCCGAAGAGCGGCCCTTGGAATCGCGGAACGCGGAGTGCGGATTGGAACCTCAATCCGCATTCCGCAATCCTCGATCCGCAATGCCAGGGTCCAGGAGGAGCAGTCACATGTCAGATCGTCAGTACGAGCTCGTCTACATCCTTCCCCCCGACACCACCGAACAGCAGGTCGCCGAGCTGCACGAGCAGATCGAGGGCGTCGTCTCGAGGCTGCACGGGCACATCGCGAAGACCGAGAACTGGGGCCGCAAGCGTCTCGCCTACGAGATCGGCCACCACAAAGAGGGCGTGTACGTCCTCGACGTGATCAACGGCACGGGCGATCTGATGAAGGAGCTGGATCGCCGGTTGCGCGTGATGGACATGGTGATCCGGCACATGATCGTCCGCGTGGACGAGGAAAAGAAAGTCGTCGAGCGGACGCGCACCAAGCGCCAGTCCGAATCGGAGCGGCGCCGCGTCAAGCGCGGGTTGCCGCCGACGCGCCAGCCCGGCGAAGGACGGTCGATGGAGACCGAGGACGCCGACGACGATCGCTTTGACGGGGTGGAGGTTTAGCCATGGCTTTCGGACAAGGACGATCGGGCGGCGGCGGGCGCGGCCGCGATAAAGACAAGAAGGCCGGCGACAAGGAAAAGGGGCAGCGCCGCACGCTGTTCCGCCGGCGCAAGGTCTGCAAGTTCTGCGCGGACAAGATCGACGACATCAACTACAAGGACGTCAAGCTGATCGGGCCGTTCGTGCCCGAGCGGGGGAAGATCCTGCCGCGGCGCATCTCGGGCACGTGCGCGAAGCACCAGCGCAAGCTGCAGACGGCGATCAAACGCGCGAGACAGATAGCCTTGATCCCTTACGTGACCGACTGAGTGTAATTTCAGAGTTCAGAGTTCAGAGTTCAGATTGATTGCAGATTCAGACTTGGCGACTTGCTTCCAATCTGAAATCTGAATTCATAAATCTGAAATCTCATCAAGAGGCGTTATGGAAGTCATTCTCAGAGAGCACGTCGACAATCTCGGCAACCGCGGCGAGGTGGTGAAAGTCGCCGACGGCTACGCACGCAACTACCTGCTGCCGCGCAAGCTGGCGCTCATCGTGACGGAAGGCAACCGCAAGCAGATCGAGCGCGAGAAGGGCAAGTTCGAGGCGAAGGAGCTCGAGGAGAAGAAGATCGCCGAAGCGCTCGTCGAGCGGATGGCCAACCTCGAAATCGAGATCGCGCGCCGGGTCGGCGAGACCGAGGCGCTCTACGGCTCGGTGACGAGCGGCGACATCGCCGAGGCGCTCGCGAAGAAGGGCTTCGACATCGACCGCCGGAAGCTGCAGCTGCCGGAACCGATCAAGAAGCTGGGGTCGTTCGACGTGCCGCTGAAGCTCCACCGTGAAGTGATCACGCAGGTGAAGGTGAAGGTTGTCGCTGAGGGAACGGCCGAGAAAGTGAAAAGTTAAAAGAGAAAACTGAAAAGTTGTGACCGACGACTCGGGGTTGGGGCGAACGCCCGGCTCCGAGTCTTTCTTTTGCGATTGCAGTTTTCTCTTTTAAGTTTTAAGTTTTCAGTTTCCCATGCCCGACGCCGCCGTCGCTGAGCGCACCCTTCCGCACAATCTCGAAGCCGAACGCTCCGTCCTCGGCGCGATTCTTCTCCACAACGACGCCTTCAACCTCGCGGCCGAGGTCATCGACTCGGCGGACTTCTTCCGCGACGCGCACCGCCGCATCTTCGACAAGATGGTGAAACTGGTCGAGCGCGGAGACGCGATCGATCTCGTGACGCTGAAGGAGGAACTGGGCCGGTCGGGCGAACTGGACGAGGTGGGCGGCCCGGCGTACATCGCGGCGCTCGTGGACGGCGTGCCGCGCTCCACCAACGTCGAGCACTACGCCCGGATCATCAAAGAGAAGGCGACGCTCCGGAATCTGATCTTCTCGGCGAACAAGATCCTCGCCAATGCGTACGACGGCGAGGAGGAGGCCGACGTCATCCTCGACCAGGCCGAGCACGCGATCTTCGCGATCGCCGACGACAAGGTGCGGGATGGCTTCGTCTCGCTGCGCGACCTGGCCCACGCGAGTCTCGACACGATCGAGAAGCTGCACGCGCGCAAGGAGCTGATCACCGGCGTGCCGACGGGCTTCACCGATCTCGACGAGATGACGTCGGGCCTGCAGCCGTCGGACCTGATCATCATCGCGGCGCGGCCGTCGATGGGGAAGACCAGCCTCGTGCTGAACATCGCGCAGCACGTCGGCACGAAGACGGACATGACCGTCGGCGTGTTCAGCCTCGAAATGTCGAAGGAGCAGCTGTTCCTCCGCATGCTGACGGCCGAGGCGCGCATCGACGCGCACCGGTTGCGCGGCGGATTCCTCGGCGAGCGCGACTGGGGCCGGCTGTCGCAGGCGATCGGCACGCTGAGCGAGAGCAAAATCTTCATCGACGACTCGCCGTCGGTCGGCGTGCTCGAGATGCGCGCGAAGTGCCGGCGGCTGGCATCCGAGCACGGCCTGCACCTGGTCGTGGTCGATTACATCCAGCTGATGCAGGGCCGCGGCCGGTTCGAGAACCGCACGCTCGAACTCGCGTCGATCTCACGGTCGCTGAAGGGACTTGCCAAGGAGCTGAACGTTCCGATCGTCGTACTGTCTCAGCTGAGCCGCGCGCCCGAGTCGCGGTCCGACCATCGCCCGCAGCTCTCGGACCTGCGTGAATCCGGCGCCCTCGAGCAGGACGCGGACGTCGTCGTGTTCATCTACCGCGAGGATCTGTACGCGGACAAGTCGCAGCCGCCCACCGACGCCCAGGGCGTGGCCGAGCTCATCATCGGCAAGCAGCGCAACGGCCCCACCGGCGTCGTCAGGCTCGCGTTCATCCGCGAGTTCACCCGCTTCGAAAATCTCGCCGTCGGCAACGGCTAAGTTGGAGCTTACCGCCCGACTTCCGGCAACGGTTCCCGTCGGCGCGCTCAGCGACCGCAGACTGAATGTCGCGCCAACCCCAAGTGACGGGCTCGTGTTTCTGGAAATCGCTGGAGGACGGGTTTCCCACGCGAGCCGTCGCCCGGATGCCGGACGCGACTCCGCCGACGCCGATGTCGCTCAGCTGAAGGCTTCGCGCTACGAGACGATGGTCCGGCTGAAGCCGGACACCACGGATCGCTCGGCTGAAGCCTCGCGCTACAACCGGTCGCGACGACGGTATGATCTCCCATTGCATGATTCGGCCGACTGTTGCCCGCGTCGATCTCAACGCGCTCAAGACGAACTACCGTCACCTCTCGGCGCACGTCGCGGTTGAAGAGTCGCGTCCGACGACGATCATCGCCGTCGTCAAGGCGAACGCGTACGGACACGGCGCGGCGCAGGTCGCGCGCGCGCTGGAGGATGCCGGGGCGACGACGCTCGCGTGCGCCGACATCGAAGAGGGCGCCGCCTTGCGGTCGGCGGGCGTCCGCGCGGAGATTCTCGTGTTCGGCGCGCTCAGCGTCAGCGATCTCGACGGCCTGTTCGACGCGCGTCTGACGCCGACGATCTCGACGCCCGGCGCGGCGCGCGCGGTCCAGGTGGCGGCGGCGAAATACCGCCAGCAGCTGCGGTATCACCTGAAGATCGACACGGGCATGAACCGGCTCGGCTTCCGGTTCGACAACCTGCGGCGTACACTTCCGGAACTGCTCGCGAGCCCGAATCTGGATCTCGACGCCGTCTACACGCACTTCGCGACTGCCGACAATCCCGAGTCGCCGCATTTCAACGAACAACGCCTCCGCTTCGAGCGCGCACTCGAAGAAGTCAGAGAAAGCAACCGCAGAGTGCGCGGAGACCGCAGAGAGAATTCAGGTACGGGTTCCGCGAGCTCGGCGATCTCTGCGGTTGCTTCCCCGTACGTCCACGCGGCGAACAGCGCGGCGCTGCTGCGCGACTCGCGCGTCTGGTACGACTGCGTGCGGCCAGGCCTGCTGCTGTACGGGCTCGTCCCGCCACCGCTCGCCTCGACGATTCCGCTGACGCCCGTGATGACGCTGCACAGCCGCGTCGTTGCGGTGAAGGGCGTGCGCGCCGGCGAAGGCGTAGGCTACGGACTGAAGTTCAACACCGAGCAGCCGACGACGATCGCGATTATCCCCGCCGGGTACGCCGATGGCCTTGACCTGCGGCTCGGCGGACGCGGCGTCGTGCTGATCCGCGGGCGCCGCGTGCCGATCGTCGGCGCGGTCTCGATGGACATGCTGACCGCCGACGTCACCGGCCTCGACGTGTCGCCCGGCGACGAAGTGGTCATCATCGGATCGCAAGGGCAGGAGCGCATCGATGCGCGCGAGATGGCGGCGACGATTGGAACGATTCCCTACGAAGTCCTCTGCAGGATCGGCTCACGGATCGAGAGAGTCTATGACTAAGTCAATTGGGGTAATAGGGTAATAGGGTAATCTGGTAGTTGCGTAATCGCTCGCGTACCCAATTACTCGGTTACCCAATTACTCAACTACTCAATTCACCGACTCCTATGCCGAAGCGTCCCACAACCGTTTTCGTCTGCCAGGAATGCGGATCGCAATCGCCGAAGTGGCTCGGGCGCTGCGGCGACTGCGGCGCGTGGAACTCGTTCGTCGAGGAGCGCGCGCAGCCGGAAACCACGCCCGGCGCCGCTGCGGGACCGCATCGCTACGCGCTCGCCGGCGCGGCCGGCGCGCGGCTGTACGCGGACATCGAGCTCGAGCAGCACCCGCGCCTTTCGACGGGCATCGACGAATTCGATCGCGTGCTCGGCGGCGGCGTCGTGCCGGGATCGCTCGTCCTGCTCGGCGGCGAGCCCGGCATCGGCAAGTCGACGCTCCTCCTGCAGGCGGCCGCGAACATGGCGCGGACGATCGGTCCCGTGCTCTACAGCTCCGGCGAAGAATCGGAGCATCAGATCAAATCGCGCGGCGAACGGCTCGCAGTCGGCAAGGCGCCCTTGTATCTGCTCGCCGAGACGTGCCTCGAGCGCATCCTCGAAGAAATCGCGCGCGTCAAGCCCGCGCTCGTCATCGTCGATTCGGTGCAGACGGTTTTCTCGCTGAAGTTCCAGTCCGCGCCCGGCAGCATCGGTCAGGTGCGGGAAGCCGCGACCCAGCTGCTGTTCACGGCGAAGGGGCAGAACATCCCGACGTTTCTCGTCGGCCACGTGACAAAGGACGGCAGCCTCGCCGGCCCGAAAGCGCTCGAGCACGTCGTCGATACGGTTCTGTACTTTGAAGGCGAGCGCCATCACTCGCACCGCGTCGTCCGCGCCGTGAAGAACCGCTTCGGCGCCGTGAGCGAGCTCGGCGTCTTCGAGATGACGTCGACGGGTCTTCGTCCGGTCCCGAATCCGTCGAAGATGTTTCTCGCCGAGCGGCCGTCGAACGCGCCTGGCTCCGCCGTGCTGTGCTCGGTCGAGGGCTCGCGGCCGATTCTCGTCGAGGTGCAGGCGCTCGTCAGCTCGAGCACGTACGGCACCGCCCGCCGCACGGCCAACGGCATCGATCAGCAGCGCCTTTCGTTGCTGCTGGCCGTGCTCGAAAAGCGCGCGGGCCTCAACCTGATCGGCGACGATGTGTTCGTGAACATCGCGGGCGGGATGACCGTGGACGAGCCGGCGTCGGACTTGGGGGTTCTCGCGGCGATCGCGTCGAGCGTCCGCAATCGCGTCATCCCGCAGACGACCGCGATGTTCGGCGAGGTCGGCCTCGCCGGCGAAGTGCGCGGGATCACGCAGGCGAACCTGCGCGTGCGCGAGGCCGCGCAGATGGGATTCCGCCGCTGCATCATGCCCGGGGCCAACATCGACCCCGCGGACCGCGGCGTGGCCGGCGAGTGCGAGCTCCTGGGCGTCCGGACGATTGGCGAAGCCTTGGACGCAGCCCTCAGCCCTTAGCCCTCAACCCTTTCGTGTTATCGTTCCCCCAGCCACCGTTACGTTCATTTACATTCATAACCGGCGGTCACTTATAGCGGGGGACCCATGGCCTGGTTTGCGCTCGCGCGTGTACTGTTCGTGGCCGCCGTCGCGTACGCCGGGGCGATCCTGCAGCCGCTTCCCGTCGGCCTACCCGCCAACATCGCCTTTGCCCTCACGCTGGCCGCGCTCGTCGTGCTCTTCGAGAGCCGATTGCGCGAGACGGCGGTCACCCGCGTGCTCGGCGCGCTGATGGGCTGCACCATCGGCCTCTTCATCGCGCGCGCCATCGGGTCTGGTCTGTTCTGGGCGAACAACGGCGACCGCCGTGTCGAGTTCCTCCACAGCTTCATCCTGATCGTCCTGCCGTACCTCGGCCTGGTTCTCGGCGGAAAGCACGGCGAGTGGCTCGAGCCGGCGCGGCTGGTGAGCCTGTTCCGAGCGACGGGCCCGCAGCGCCGCTACAAGATTCTCGACACGAGCGTGATCATCGACGGCCGCATCGCGGACGTCTGCGAGACCGGATTCATCGACGGCACGCTCGTCATCCCGCAGTTCGTGCTGAAGGAGCTGCAGCTCGTCGCCGACTCGGCCGACGGCCTCAAGCGCAATCGCGGCCGCCGCGGCCTCGACATCCTGCAGAAGATTCAGAAGATGGCCGGCATCGACGTGATGATCTCGGACGTCGACTTCCCGGAAGTGAAGGAAGTCGATCTGAAACTGATCGAGCTCGCGCGGACGCTGCAGGGAAAGATCGTCACCAACGATTTCAATCTCAATAAAGTCGCGCAGCTGCGCGGCGTCGACGTGCTGAACGTCAACGAGCTGGCGAATTCGCTCAAGCCGGTCGTGCTGCCCGGTGAGATCATGAAGGTCTTCATCCTGAAGGAAGGCAAGGAATACAACCAGGGCGTGGCGTATCTCGACGATGGCACGATGGTCGTCGTCGACAACGCGCGCAAGATGATCAGCAAGACGATCGACATCGTCGTGACGAGCGTTCTGCAGACGACGGCGGGGAAGATGATCTTCGGGCGCTACATCGAAGCCGGCATGCAGTCGGGAGTCGCGCCGGCGGCCGTCGAGCGCCCCCGGTCAGCGGCGCCGGCCGCGCCGGCTCAGACACAGCAGACGTAGGGGCGGAGCTCGCTCCGCCCCCCGGCGCGCCGGCTAGTCACCAGCCACCAGCCACCAGTCACCGAAGATTCTTATTGAAGAACTCCAGCGACCGCTGCCACGCGAGCTTGGCCGCGGCTTCGTCGTAGCGCGGCGTCGTGTCATTGTGGAAGCCGTGCTGCGCCTTTTCGTAGATGAACAGCTGATACGGCTTGTTGTTCGCCTTGAGCGCCGCCTCGAAGGCGGGGATGCGCCCGCCGATGCCCGTGTCCAACGTTGGGTCGGCGTAGTGAAGCATCAGCGGCGCCTTGATCTTCGCCGTGTCCTCGGCGTTCGGCTGCGCGCCGTAGAACGGCGCGCCCGCGGCGAGATCGCTCCCCAGCCGCACCGCCAGGTTGTTGACGATGCCGCCGCCGAAGCAGAAACCGATCGCGCCGAGCTTGCCGGTGCAATCCGATCGGCCTTTCAACCACGTCGCTGACGCGACGAAGTCCTCGAACATCTTTGGACCGTTGACCTGCCGGAACTTCACCGCGCCTTCCTCGTCGTTGCCCGGGAAGCCGCCGACCGACGTCAGGCCGTCGGGCGCATAGGCGATGAAGTTCGCGACGGCGAACCGCCGCGCGACATCTTCAACGTACGGATTGAGGCCACGGTTTTCGTGGATGACCAGCACGCCCGGCAGCTTGCCCGACGCGTTCGCCGGCCTGGCGAAGTACCCCTTGATGGTGCCGTTGCCCTGCGGCGATTGCACGGTCTCGGAGCTGGTCTTGATCCGCGCGTCGTCTTTCTTCACCTGCTGCGCCCACGCGTAATTGGGCTTCAGGCTCTCGAAGAGCGCCATCGCGGTGACGCCGCCGACGGCGAACTTCTTCGCGCGGTCGAGGAAATCGCGGCGCGTGATGTCGCCGTGCTGGTACTCGTGAAACAAATCCAGCAGTTCCTGTGGGTAGTCGGACGCCTTCTTTCGTTCCAGTTCCATGACGGTCCCTCCCGTGACGGAGGATCCTACACAAAAACCGGGACGGCGTGCGTCTACAAGATGACCGGTCGACGCGCCGGGACGACGCGGACGGGGACGCCCCGGCCGATGGGATTGGCCGGCTGTACGGCCGGCATGCGGCCGGCCTGTACCGATACGCGCTCATGCGGCTGGCCGACTCGGAGGGCGCGGCCGATGCCGTGCAGCAGGTGTTTGCGCGTTGGCGCGGCGACCGCGCGCCATCGGGAACGACGCGCACTACGTGCGGCGCGCCGTGCGCAACGAGGCCTCCAGCGCGACCGCCGCGATCGATCTGCGGCCCGAACGGAGCCGCGCGGTCCTCGAGGGCATCACCAAGCGGTTCACGACAGCGGTTGCGAGAAACCTGTGCGCGCGTCGGCTCGTCGCGGGAGAAGTGGTAAATTGTTCGCCGTAACTTGCGCATTCCTCCCTTCCACTGGTGGCGGACGGTTTTCTATCTCATTCCCGCGATCACGGTCTACACGGTCGTGCTCGGCGCGGCGTCCATCGTCTCGAGCCTTTTCGATCGGCGCGGCTACTTCGCGCACGGCTGCGCGCGCGCGTGGTCGTGGCTGATCCTCAAGACGACCGGCGTCCGCGTCCGCGTTGAGGGTCTCGAGCGGATCACGCCCGGCACGACGTACGTCTTCGTCTCGAATCACCAGTCCATTTACGACACGCCGATCGTCTTCGCGTCGCTGCCGTATCAGCTGCGCATCATCGCGAAGGAATCGCTCGCGCGGTTTCCAGTGCTCGGGTGGCATTTGCGCCGCGGCGGCCACCTGTTCGTCGATCGCCGTCATCCCGATCCCGCCGGCATCCTCAAGCGCTGGCGCGCGCTCGTCTCGGAGGGGCTCTCGCTGATCATTTACGCCGAGGGCACGCGGAGCGCGGACGGCCGCGTCGCGCGATTCAAAGGCGGGAGCTTTCTGCTGGCGATTCAGGCCGGCCTGCCGATTGTGCCGGTGGCGGTGATCCACAGCCGCCGCGTCATGCCGAAGAGCCGGCTGCGCACCGAGCCGGCCGACGTGGAGCTGATCATCCACGATCCGATTCAGCCGCCGGCAATCGACGCGCCCACGCCGCGTGACGCCAAGGCGCTCGCCGACCGGGTGCACGACGTTGTCGCCGCCGCGGTGCACGCGCGGCAGCCGGACGGCCTCTGAGCCTGTGAGGATCGCGTGACGGAGAAGCAGACCCCACGCGCGATTCGTGGCGATCAGGTCGCCGCGTTTCGCGTCGCGCGGCATCACTTGTGCTCAGCCGGGTCCGAAAGGACCCGGCCTACAGATTCAGCCGGGTCCGAAAGGACCCGGCCTACAGATTCAGGCGGGTCCAAAAGGACCCGCCCTACAAATCCTTCGCTGGCCGAGGTGTGCCGCGACATCGGCGGCGTCCAGGCGCAGCTGATGTCGGCGGCCGAGCAACAGCTCTGGACGCGTCGTCAGCGCTCGACCCGCGCCGAAATCCAAAAGGCGCTCTGGGAGCAGCGCGCGCTCGTCAAGACGACGTGTATGCGCCTGACGCTGCATCTCCTGCCGGCGGCGGACTATCACCTCTACATGGCCGCGCTGAAGTCGAGCGCCCTGGCGGCGATGTACGGGCACCTCGCGCGCGTGGGCGGCGGAACGAAACATGCCGCGACCATGATTGCGGCGGTCATGGACGCGCTCGCCGACGGACCGAAGACCCAGCAGGAGCTGATCGCGTGCGCGAAGAGCGCTGCGGATCCAGCCATGCGCAAGTGGCTGCAGTACTCCTGGACCGCGCTCCGCCCGGCGATCATCGAAGGGCTGATCTGCTACGGCCCGCCGCGCGGCAACGAGGTCACGTTCGTGCGCGTGGACGCGTGGCTGCCGCGCGCTCGCCCGATCGCCGAGGACAACGCGCGTCGCGAACTGGTGCGCCGGTTTCTCGCCGCGTACGGTCCGGCGACCGTGCGCGATTTCATGAAGTGGTCGGGTATCAAAGCGGCCGAGGCGCGGCGCGTGTGGACGTCGCTCGAGGATGAACTCGCGGCAGTCTCGGTCGACGGCGTCTCCCAGTCGGTGCTGCGGCGCGACTTGCCCGCGCTGGTCAATCACGCGCCGGACGGATCGCTCCGGCTGCTGCCGTCCTTCGATCCGTTCCTACTGGCCCATGCGACCAAGGATCACTTGATCGACGTGCGGCACTACAAGCGCGTCTACCGCAACGCAGGATGGATCACGCCGGTGGTGCTGATCGATGGCCGCGTGGCCGGCATCTGGTCGCTCGAGCCGCGCGGAAAGGCCGCGGCCGCCCGCGTGCAGATGTTTGCATCGCCCGGCCGCGCGACGCGCGCCGGCATCGAGCGCGAGGCTGCTGCGCTCGCCGCGTTTCTCGGCGTCGCGTGCGACGTGCGGGTCCGCGCCATATAATCACAGTTTGTCTTCACCCATGCAGGTCACAGCGATCATCGCGGCGGGCGGACGAGGACAGCGGTTCGGCGGCGGGCAGCCCAAGCAGCTGCTCTCAGTCGGCGGCCGCCCGATCCTCGAGCGCAGCGTCGCCGCGTTTCTCGCGCATCCCGCGGTCAGCGAAATCGTCGTCGCGCTGCCGGCGTCGCTCGTCGAGCATCCGCCGGACTATCTGCGGCAGACGGTGAAGCCCATGCATCTGGTCGGCGGCGGCGCGCGACGCCAGGATTCGATCGCGAACGCGTTTCGCGCGGCGGCCGCCTCCAGCGACGTGATCGTCATTCACGACGCCGCGCGGCCGTTCGCGAGCGCGGACCTGATCGCGCGGACGATTGCCGCGGCGGCCGAGTCCGGCGCCGCGCTGGCGGCCGTCGCGTCACGCGACACGGTCAAGCGCGCCTCGAGTCCTGCCGCAGACGCGAGTCCGGCTGAAGCCGGACGCCACAGGACCGTGATCGAGACGCTTCCGCGCGAAACGATTTTTCTGGCGCAGACGCCGCAGGCGTTCCGCCGCGACGTCCTGCAGGCGGCGCTCGCGCTCGGCGAGCGCGAGGGACTCGACGCGACTGACGAGGCCGCGCTGGCGGAGCGCGCGGGGCATCCCGTCCGGCTCGTCGACGGCGAGGCGACGAACATCAAGATCACGACACCGGAGGATCTCGCAATCGCCGAGGCGATTGCGGCGCAATTGCGTATTGAGGATCGCGAAGTGCGGAGCAGCGAATCGCCAGTCGACAGTCAATCCGCAGTCCGCAATCCGCAATCCGCACTGCGTACGGGCCGCGCCGGCACCGGCTACGACCTGCACCGGCTCGTCGAGGGGCGGCCGCTGATTCTGGGCGGCATCACGATTCCGTCGCTGCGCGGCGCGCTCGGCCACTCCGACGCCGACGTCGTGTGCCATGCCGTGACGGACGCGATCCTCGGCGCAGCGTGCCTCGGCGACATCGGGCGGCACTTTCCGGATTCGGATCCACGGTGGAAAGGCGCGTCGAGCCTCGATCTGCTGTCGCGCGCGTCCGCGCTCGTCGCGGCGGAGGGGCTCGAGGTCGGCAACGTCGACGTCACCGTGATTCTGGAGGCCCCGAAGATCACGCATCACGTCGACGCGATGCGCGCCGCCGTCGCGCGCGCCATCGGCATCGACGCGTCGCGCGTCAGCATCAAGGGCAAGACCAACGAGGGCGTCGACGCCGTCGGCCGCGGCGAGGCGATTGCCGCGCACGCGGTGGCACTCATCAGAATTAAGAATTAAGAATTAAGAATTCAGAATGAAACTCAGTTCCGCAGACTCTAATTCTCAATTCTCAATTCCTAATTCCTAATTCTCATGCGCCTCCGTTTCGCTCCCAGCCCCACCGGTCAGCTGCACGTCGGCAACGCGCGCACCGCGCTGTTCAACTGGCTGCTCGCGCGCGGATCCGGGGGGACGTTCATCCTCCGCATCGAGGACACCGACGTCGAGCGCTCGTCGCGCGAATCGGAGGCGGCGATCATCCGCGACCTGCGCTGGCTCGGCCTCGACTGGGACGAGGGCCCCGACGCCAGCGGCGCGCACGGACCCTACCGGCAGTCCGAGCGGCTGCACCTCTATCAGTCGTACGCCAAGGAACTGCTCGGCGCCGAGCACGCGTACTATTGCTTCTGCACGACGGCGCAGCTCGACGCCGAGCGTCAGGACGCCGTCGCGTCGGGCCGTCCGGCGCGTTACGCCGGCACCTGCCGCCGCCTGTCGCGCGATCAGGCGGCCGCGCGAATCATCGCCGGCGAGCGCCCGGCGATTCGCTTCCGCGTGCCGCAGGAGCACGACGTCGTGTTCGCCGACGCCGTCCGCGGTGACGTGCGCTTCCAGGCCGACGTGATCGGCGATCCGATCATCGTCCGCGCCGACGGCGCGCCCGCGTACAACTTCGCCGTCGTCGTGGACGATGCGCTGATGGAAATCACGCACGTCATTCGCGGCGAGGATCACATTTCGAACACCCCGCGGCAGATCCTGCTGTACGAGGCGCTCGGGTTCACGCCGCCGACGTTCGCGCATCTCTCGCTCGTGATGGGCCCCGATCACAGTCCGCTGTCGAAACGCCACGGCGCGACGTCGGTCGCCGAGTTCCGATCGAAGGGCTATCTGCCCGAGGCGCTCGTGAACTACCTCGCGCTCATCGGCTGGTCGCCGCGCGATGCGGGCGGCGGCCGGGCCGGGGGCGACGACGACGAGCTGATGCCGGTAGACGAGCTCGCGCGACGCTTTTCACTCGACCGCGTCGGCCACAGCGCCGGCGTCTTCGACGAGGAGAAGCTCGCCTGGGCGAACCGGCATTACCTCAAGATCGCGGATTCCGCGCGGCTGGCCGAGTTGGCGCTGCCGTACTTCAACGTCGCCGGCGTCCGCATGACGCCGGACGAGGACGGGATCGCGTTTCTGGCGTTCGCGATGTCGATGGCGCGCGCGTCGGTCGATCGGTTGAATCAGGTGCCGGCGCGTCTTGCGCTGCTCTTCGATTACAGCGCCGAGGCGACGCTGCGTGATCCCGCCGTGCGCGAGGAAATGCGCGGCGACGGCGCGCGCGCCGTCGTGACGGCGCTTGCGGAGGAACTCGCGTCGGCGCCGCGGCTGGATCGGGAGCGGTTCCGCGCGGTCGCGAATCAGGTAAAGGCGCGGACGGGCCAGAAGGCAAAGGCGCTGTTTCATCCGATCCGGCTCGTGCTGACGGGCCGCGCCGAAGGGCCGGAGCTGGACCTGGCCGTGCCGGCGATCGATCGCGGAGCGGACTTGCCGGCGTCGGCGGGGATTCCGCCGATCCTCGGCTGCCGCGAGCGCGCGCAAGCGTTCGCGGAGGCGTTGAAACAATGATAATGATCGGGTGCTTGGTGCCGCGTGCGGAGGTGCTGGGTGCCGTGCGTGGTGCCGGGTGCCAGGTGCGAACGCACGCCGCAGGTGCACGCAGCACGCAGCACCCCGCACCCGGCACGGCACTCAACACCCAGCACTCAGCACCCAGCACCCGGTGATTCAGTGCGCATTTACGGCATCAATCCCGTTCTTGAAGCGTTGCGCGCGAAGCGTGCGACGTCGGTACGCGTGTCGTCCCGCGCCGATCAGCGCGTCGCCGAGGTCGTCAGGCTCGCCGAGGCGCAGGGCGTCGAGGTGCAGCGCGTCCCGGCGGCCGACTTGGATCGGCTGACCCGTGGCGCCGTGCACCAGGGCGTCGTCGCCGAGACGCGGGAGCCGCAGCCACTGAACGTCGAGGACCTCGTGCGCGGGGCGGCGGGCACGCCGCTCATCGTCGTGCTGGACAGCATCGAGGATCCGCACAACGTGGGCGCGATTCTGCGGTCGGTGGATGCGGCCGGCGCCGACGGGGTGGTGAGGCAGTCACGGCACGCGGCGGCGCTCGACGGGGCGGCGGCGAAGGCGTCGGCGGGCGCGGTCGCGCACGTGAAGGTGGCGGAGGTCGTCAACATCGCGCGCGCGCTCGAGGATCTCAAGGAGGCGGGCGTCTGGACGGTCGGGCTGGCCGGCTATGCGCCCAAACAGTACGACGAGATTGACCTGACATTGCCGACGGCGATCGTCGTCGGGGCGGAGGGGACGGGGCTGCGCCGGCTGGTCCGGGAGCGTTGCGACTGGGTGGCGTCAATCCCGATGGCCGGACATGTTCAAAGTTTGAACGTATCGGTGGCAACGGGAATTGTCTTGTTCGAAGCCGTTAGGCAGCGGCGGAGCCGTTGAGTACAATAGAAGGTTGCCAGCGTCCTGCCGGGGGCCACTGGGGACAGCGTCGGGGCCCATCGTCAGTACGGCCAATGGGTTGCGCGACTGGCATAGGACGTGCTAAAGTTAGTGTTTTGTTCAGGCTGGCGTAGCTCAGTCGGTAGAGCAGCTGATTTGTAATCAGCAGGTCGGGGGTTCAAGTCCCTTCGCCAGCTCCATCGATCAAAGTTTGTGTCCGGTCCGCGGGGTTAGACCGAAAACAGCGCACGCATTCCAATCACACAGACAGCTGGCGAGGTAGCGAAGCGGTCAAACGCAGCAGACTGTAAATCTGTCGCCCTAGCGGC
>JACPZW010000028.1 GCA_016195265.1 Acidobacteriota bacterium
AGGCGTGCCAGGCGTGCCAGGCGTGCCAGGCGTGCCAGGCGTACCAGGCGCGCGAGACCCGCCCGTCGCATTGCCCTTCGGCGCCTGCGCCGCCGGACGCGCGGCCGCGACCGCGACCGCCAGCACACCCGCAACGGCGGCGGAGACGAGGAATGACCGTCGTTTCATAGCGCGCAGGTATAACATAATTACCGTGATGAAACCGGCCGTTCTGATGATGGTGGTCGCGCTGGGAACCTGTGTTGCGGCGCAGCGCGCGACATCGCCAACGGGGCCGGCCGCGACGAAGCCCGCGCCGCCTAAGGCAACGTCCGCGCCGAAAAAGCCGGCCTCGCCGCCGCTCGAGCCGCTGTCGTACGTCTGCCCCATGCCCGGCGACGAGGACGTTCTCGAAGACAAGCCGGGCACGTGTCACAAGTGCGGGATGACGCTCGAGCCCGTGCGGCTCGTGTCGCGCTGGAGCTGTGCGACCAACACGGCCTTCATCAAGGATGCGCCGGGTAAATGTCCGACCGACGGCACTGATCTCGTGCGGGTCACGGTCGCCATGACGTTCGGCTGCCCCGGTCGCCCGGATCTCGATTCCGACAATCGCGGTAAGTGCCCCGACGGCACGCCGAAGCAGCCCAAGTACGCGCCGCGCGCGCACGGCAATCACAATCCACAGCACGGCGGACAGTTCTTCATGGCGCCCGACAGCTGGCATCACATCGAGGGCGTGTACCTGCCGTCGGGCGCGTTCCGGATGTACCTGTACGACGACTTCACGAAACCGCTGAAGCTCGCCGAAGCGCGGCCGATCACGGCGCGGCTCGTGACGAAGCAGGTCTACGATCCGTCGACGGGGAAAGAGAACGAGATCGAGAAGTTCGCGCTCGTCCGAAAAGGCAGCTACCTCGAGGCGTCGATCGGCCAGCGGTCGCTGCCGGCGCGCATGAGTGCGAAGGTGACGTTCAAGGCCGGCGACAAAGAGAACCTGTTCGACTTCACGTTCGACACATTCTCGAAGGATCCCGCGGCGCCCCTGCAGACGACGACCGCGCCCGTAAAGACCGCGGCCGCGCCGCCCGTCAAACCGGGCGCAAAGAAATCGCCTGCGCCGACGGCCGCGGCGCCTGCGCCGCCGGCGGCCACGCCAAACCCGAGTCTGGTCGAGCTGGGCGTCAACCCGGCGCTCCTCACCGTCCCGATTCCCGAGACCGTGCCCGAAATGCTGTCACAGCTGCGCACGCGGACGGATCAGATCCGCCAGTTCATCGACAGGGGCGAGTTCGCGGCCGTCTACGTGCCGGCGTTTCAGGCTAAGGATCTCGCGCTGGCGCTCGACGAACATCGGCGCGAGCTGACGGCTGACAAGCAGAAGGTCGTCGAGCCGGCGGTGCAGAAAGTCGTCCGCAGCGCGTACATGCTCGACGCCTTCGGTGATCTCGGCAACAAGCAGCAGATTCTCGAGGCGTACGCGATCTTCACCGCGGCCGTGAAGGACATTCAGTCCGCGTTCCCGGAGAAGCCATGAAACCGCGACTGACGGCTTTACCACGGAGGACACGGAGACGAACCGAGTGCACGGTCAACACTCGACAATCCGTGACCTCCGCTCAACACCGTGACTTCCGTGGTGGCGCCTTTCTTGCGGTCGCCGCGCTCGTCATTATCGGCGCGCTGCTGGCCACGCAGCACGGCGAGGCGCACAAGGCCGTCACGTCGAAGTACACGTACAACGACGATGTGTTTCCGATTCTTCGCGATCGGTGTTCACGCTGCCACGTGCCCGGCGGCGTCGCGCCGATGTCGCTGATGACCTACGACGAGGCGTTCCCGTGGGGCGAGTCGATTCGCGCCGAGCTGATCGCCGCGCACATGCCGCCGTGGAACGCCGACGGCGGATTCGGCGAGCTGAAGCACGCGCACGCGCTGTCGCCGAACGAGCTGGACATCATCCTGACGTGGGCGACGGGCGGGAATCCGCGCGGGTCACTCGATCAAAAGCTGCCGGCCGTCACGCTCGTGAACGACTGGACGATGGGCAAGCCGGATCTCGCGCTGCCGCTGCCGTCGGAGTACGCGATGCCGGCCGACGCGATGGAAGAGACGAAGGAATTCACGATCGCGACCGGCACGACGGAAGCGCGCTGGGTGCGCGCCGTCGATCTGCTGCCGGGCACGCCCGCGATCGTCCGCAGCGCGGTCATCTACGTGAAGACCACCGCCGCTCCCGCCGGCGGGCCGGCGCCGGAACAGGTGCTCGCGCGCTGGGTGCCGGGGCTCGATGCCGAAC
Source organism: Acidobacteriota bacterium (assembly GCA_016195265.1). Taxonomy (GTDB): domain Bacteria; phylum Acidobacteriota; class Vicinamibacteria; order Vicinamibacterales; family CAVVIG01; genus SRVP-36. The sequence goes on from JACPZW010000028.1 coordinate 2,279, forward strand.
CGCTCGACGGTGGCGCGGCGTATCGTCTGCCGGCCGGCGCCGAGCTCGGCGTCCGCATCCACTACAAGAAGACGTGGTCGTACGAGAGCAAGGCGATGACGGATCGCAGCACGGTCGGCGTGTACTTCGCGCAGGCGGGCACGGCGCAGGAAATCCTCGCGCTGCCGCTGACGTCGCCGGCGCTGCCGACACCGGATGCGCTGAACAAATCGATGACGTTCAGCCAGACGATCGACAGCGATCTGCAGATCCTCGCGCTCAGTCCCGAGCAGGTGCCGGCCAATATCACGCTGCAGGTGCAGGCCGTGCTGCCGAACGGGACGCGCGCGCCGATGATTCGTCTGAACACGCGCGCCGACTGGGCGCGGCGCTACTGGTTCGAGCGGCCGCTCGCGCTGCCGCGAGGATCCAAGATTGAAGTCACCGCGAACCTCGTCGATCCGGATCTGATGTCCACTGCGTTCGGTTCACCGGCCGCGCCGAAGGCGACCGGACCGTCCACGCTGCGCCTCGCGCTCAACGTGATCCCCGCCGGCGCCAAAGCCGTTGCGCCGTAGACAGACGACGGACTACGCAGAATTCGCAGGACCCGCAGACGCAATGCGCGCGGAGTTGTAGCGCGGCCCTTTTTCAGGGCCGCGACTCGCCCGAGATCCGTTCGTGCCATAAATATGGCATACTGAATCCATGCGGACTACGGTCGACATTCCCAATCCCGTCTATCGCCGCCTGAAGACCCGCGCGGCCAGCGAGGGCAGTTCCGTGCGGGCCCTCATCCTCCGCGGCGTTGAACAAATCGTCCAAGGAAAGGCCCCGCCGGCGGCGCGACGTGTTTTTCCCCCAGCCGTGCCGTCCAAGCGTCCGGGCTCGCTGCGCATCGACAATGCCGGAATCTACGACATCATTGGTTTTCCCTGACGTCAACGTCTGGCTGGCCCTCACCTCCGCGCAGCACGTGCATCACGTTGTCGCGCGCGATTGGCTCGCCGGCGTCCCGGGGGATTCACGTTTCTTCTTCTGCCGCTTCACCCAACTGGGCTTGCTTAGATTGCTGACGTCGGAAGCCGTGATGCGCGAGGACGTCATGAATCAAATACAAGCCTGGGACGCGTACGATGCCTGGGCGCAGCACGAGCGCGTGGACTTCCTTGATGAACCTGACGCGCTCGATGGCCGTTTTCGCGCGGCAACCAGATCGCGACAGCCGGCGACGAAAAACTGGGCGGATGCCTACCTTGCCGCATTCGCCGGCACCGCACATCTGACGCTCGTGACATTCGACCGCGCGATGCGGACCAAGGCCAGACCGGTCATTCTCCTGAGCGAATGATCGCCGCTGTACCTACCACTGCCAGCGTGAGCCAACTCAGGCCGACCAGCCACGGAAAGCCAAACGCGTTGAACTGAAAGTCGACGGTGTTCGTGCCGGCGTCGACGGGCACAGCGCGAAAAATGAAGTTCCCTCCCGACGGAAGCGTCGCGCGGCCGTTCACGGCGGCGCTCCATCCGTGAGACCAGCTGTCGCTGACGAGCAGCCAGCCTGAGCTCGGGATATCGACCTGCAGCGTCATTCGCAGCGGCTCGTACGTCACCACGCGTACCGATTTCGCGTCGAGCCGTTCAGCGGCAGGCGCGGCATCGAGCGGCACGGCACACGGACTGGCCGCGCTCGCGCCGGCGCGAAACGCCGTCGGATGTTCCATGACGTCTGGCGAGTGCAGCACGAACGGCGGAGCGCCCAGCTGCGCCGCCCTGGCGCGGAAGGCCTCGAAGCATTCATTCGAGCGATCCATGCGCGTGACCGACGTCGAGAACCACAGTCGGTTCTCTCCCGTCGCAGACGCCACCAGCACGGGATCGGCCGAGTACGCGTCGAACTGCGGACCCGCCAGCGGGTTGTATCCCTTCATGGCCAGTGTCTTGGGCACAAACGTGAAGTTGCCCCCGTGGTCCGGCACGCGCATCAATCCACCGCTCGACATGAGCGCGGTCCGATGTTCACGCGGCACCGACTGCCAGGCCGCGGCCTGGCCGTACATCAGAGGCCGGACGATGACCGCCGTTCCCAGTGCTTCGACGATCGCCACCGCGATCATCACGATCGGGAGCACGACGACTCGACGCTGCCACGTCAGCGCGCTGGCAACGGCGACGAGGACGGCCGGAACGAGCCACGTCGCCCACGTCTCCGCGCGAGCCGTGATGCCGAACACGGCGGCCGCGCGGCCATGAAGAAGGATCAGCGTCGCCACGTACACGGCGAGCGCCACTGCAACAATGCTCCCCGTGATCATCACGAACCGACGCCATTCCCGCGCTGACTCGGTCTGCATGACTTCGCCGAGATCCCGGGCGCCGAACACGCTCAAGAGAGTCACACCAAAGATGAAGTAGAGGCGGAACAGCGTCGCGTGTCTGAAATAGCGCGTCGGCGGCACCCAGTCGTACACCCAGGCGCGGAGCGGCAGCACCGAGGACATCGCGGTCAACAGAAATCCCACCGACACGGCTAGCAGCCACCATCGAAACGCGCGGCGGCGATACGCCAGTGCAAAGACGGCGAGCAATGGCACCAGCGTACCGACGTAAATGCTGCGCATCGAGATGTCGGTGTTGCCGAACATGTCGACGCGGCCGAACGCCGGGCTCGTGAGCGTGACGACGGTGGCCGGATGCTGCGGGTTTTGAGTGACGGCGATCTCGCGTGGAAGCGCTCCCGTCCGATGCGAATACCCCTGACCCTCGATGAAGAACGGCACGTAGGTCGGCGACAGGACCACGATCCCGACGAGGAGCATGACGGCGTGCATGGCTACGAGGCGCTGAAGCGACGCGGACCACGACACGCGGGGCCCAATGGACATCGTCTCGCTCCAGACCACGCGGCCGAGCGCCCACAACCCGGCAAAGCTCAGATTGAGGAAGACCAGACCCGGATAGCCGCCCATCGCCGACAATCCGAACAGCGCACCGGCTTCGGCCGCGGCCGCATGACTCGGCGCGCGCAGCGCGACATCGAGACGCCACAGCATCCACGGCAGGAACGACAGCGTCGCGAGCAACGGCTGATTCTCCGCGCTGCCGGTGTAGAAACCGGAGAACGCGAGCCCGAGCGCGGCGACGACGCCTCCCCAACTTGGCGCACCGAGATGGCGGGCGAGGGCGAGCACGCCCAGCGGGCCGAGCACCCACACGGCCAGCCAGTACAGATCGAACCCGAGACGGGCGCCGCCGAACACGAACGCGAACAGCATCACGAGCGGCGAGAACACGCCGAGCTGCGGCTCGATGTAATCGGGAGAGCCGCCGTTGATGAAGGGATTCCACAGCAGGAATTCCCCGTGGCGCGCGTAGTCGCCGATAAGCATGAAATACGGGCCGAAGCCATTGAGTGCGTCCCAGACCGGAGACACGCGGCCGAGCAGCAGGGGCAGGTGCGGAAGCAGCGGAACGAGCGCGACGGTGACCGCCGCGGCGCGCCACGACTCCGTCACGCGTTCAAGCAGATCCCTCATGCTTTCGTTTCAGGGTCTTCCACCTTCCACCTTCCACCTTCAGACTTTCATGACGAACGGATCCTGTATCTCATCGCCGAGCTCGCACCACACGCTCTTCGTCTGTAGGTACTGATAGACGGCCTCGATGCCGTTCTGCCGCCCGATGCCGCTGGCCTTGTAGCCGCCGAACGGCGAGTTGAATGTCAGCGCGCGGTACGTGTTCACCCACACCGTCCCGGCTTCGAGCGCGCGCGCCATCGTGTGCGCGCGGCGGACGTCGCGCGTCCAGACGCCGGCGGCGAGGCCGAACTCGGTGTCGTTGGCGAGCGCGAGGACCTCGGCTTCGTCCTTGAACGGCGTGACGGCGAGCACGGGACCGAAGACTTCGTTGCGCATCAGGAAGTTGTCCTTCCCCGCCTGATGGACGATCGTCGGCTCGAAGAAATATCCGTCGGGGAATCCGTCGACCGACGGCCGGCCGCCGCCGCACAGGAGCGCCGCGCCCTCGGCGACCGCGCGCTTCACCATCGAATCATCCTTCTCAAGTTGTGCCTTCGTCGCAACAGGTCCCATGTGCGTCTCGGCCTTCAGCGGATCGCCGACGACGATCTTCTTCGCGCGCTTCACGATCCGCTCGACGAACTGGTCGTAGATCGGCTGCTCGATGTAGACGCGCGATCCCGCGACGCACGTCTGCCCCGCGGCCGCGAAGATGCCCGCGAAGACGCCCGCTTCGGCCTGATCGAGATTCGCGTCGCCGAAGACGATGTTCGGGCTCTTGCCGCCGAGCTCGAGCATGCAGCTGACGAGCCGCTGCCCCGCGCGCGCCGCGATCGCGCGGCCGGCCATGACGCTGCCCGTGAACGACACCTTCGTGACCCGCGGATGATCGACGAGCGCCTCGCCGGTCTCGCGGAATCCGGTGACGACGTTGATCACGCCGGGCGGGATGCCGGACTCCGCCGCCAGCCGCGCGAGCTCGATCGCGGACCCCGATGTGATCTCTGACGGCTTGAGGACGATCGTGTTGCCGGCGGCAAGCGCCGGCGCCAGCGACATGATCGCGATGAAGGTCGGCGAATTCCACGGCGTGATGACGCCGACGACCCCGAGCGGCTCGCGCAGCGTGTAATTCAGGATGCTGCGCCGCTCGATCGGGATGACCGTGCCTTCGATCTTGTCGGCGAGCCCGCCGAAGTAATAGAGCCAGTCCTCGGCGATCCGCGCCTGCGCGCGCATCTCGGCGTAGAGCTTGCCGTTCTGCTCGGTCTCGATCGTCGCGATGCGGTCCGCGTTGGCCGCGATGCGCTCGCCCCACTTCATCAGCAGGCGTCCGCGCCGCGTCGGCGTCAGCGCGCTCCACGGCCCCGAGCGAAAGGCCGTTGACGCCGCCTTGACCGCGCGATCGACCTCGTCCGCCCCCGCAAGCGCGAACGTGCCCCACGGTCCGCCTGTTGTTGGATTGAACGCCGTGAACGTGCGACCGTCGGCCGCCGCGACGTCGCGACCGGCGATGTAGTTCAGATACTGATGCACAGAGCTCTCCACTTATCGACAGGTCTGAAGTCTAAAGGCTGAAGTCTGAGCTTTCCGGCTTCCCTTTTCACTCGTAACTTTTCAGTTTTCACTTTTCTCTTTTAACTTTATATACACCGCCCGCCGTCGACCTCAAGCACAGCGCCCGTAATGAAATTCGCTTCATCCGACGCCAGAAACACCATCGCGTTGGCGATGTCGATCGGCGCGGTCAGACGGCCGAGCGGGATCGACGACAGAAACGGCGCGCGGTGCGCCGCGGAATCGCCGCCGACGAACGTCGCGAGCATCGGCGTGTCGCCCGGCCCCGGACAGATCGCGTTGACACGGATATTGTCCGGTGCGAGCTCGATCGCGAGCGACTTGCTCATCAGCAGCGCCGCGCCCTTGCTGCTGTTGTAGGCCGTGAGATTCGGACGTGGGCGAATCGCCGCGACGGACACGGTGTTGAGAATCACGCCACCCCCCTGCCGCCGCATGACGGGCACGGCGTGCTGCGCCGCCAGGAAGATCGCCTTCGCGTTCACGGCGAACAGGCGATCGAATTCGTCCTCGCTCGTCGACGTGAAGGGCAGCGGCGTCTGCGCGCGGCCGGCATTGTTGACCAGGATGTCGAGACGGCCGAATCGATCGACGGCCATCTGAATCATGCGTCGCGCGTCGGCCGCGAGCGCGACGTCCGCGGCCATGAACACCGGCGACGCGGCGCCCGCGCCGATCTCGCGCGCAGCCCGCTCGCCGGCCACCGCATCGCGATCGACGACGACGACCATCGCGCCTTCGTCGGCGAAGCGGCGGCAGATGGCGGCGCCAAAGCCCGACCCGCCGCCTGTCACCAGCGCAACTTTTTCAGCAAGGCGCATGCAGATCCACGTCAGGCGGGTCCAAAAGGACCCGCCCTACAACACCATCTGTAGGCCGGGTCCTTTCGACCCGGCATCAGAAAACAACGGGCGTGCTGTCGACGATGAGTTCGGCGCCCGTCGCGCGGCGGACGGCGTCGACGATTGTATCCGACGCGATCTCCTTGAGCAGCAAGCCGCGCGGCGTGACCTCGATCACGGCGAGCTCCGTCACGATCACGTGCACGACGCTCACGCCCGTCAGCGGCAGCGTGCACTTCTCCAGAATCTTGTGTCCGCCATCCTTCGTCGTGTGCTCCATCGCGACGATGACTTTCTTCGCGCCGGCGACGAGATCCATCGCGCCGCCCATCCCCTTCACCATCTTGCCGGGGATCATCCAGTTGGCGAGATTGCCCGCGCGGTCCACCTGCAGCGCGCCGAGAACCGTGAGATCAATGTGGCCGCCGCGCACCATCGCGAACGAATCGGCGCTGCTGAAGTACGAGCAGCCCGGCGTCTCGGTCACCGTCTCTTTGCCGGCATTGATAAGGTCCGGGTCGACCTCGGCCTCGGTCGGATACGGCCCGATGCCGAGCAGTCCGTTTTCCGAGTGGAGCGTGATGTGCACGCCCGGCGGAATGTGGTTCGCCACCAGCGTCGGCATGCCGATGCCGAGGTTCACGTAGTCGCCGTCCTTCAGCTCGCGGGCGACGCGGGTGACGATGCGATCGCGCAGGTCAGACACGATGGGCTGCGCTCCGTAATGCAAGAATGCGGAAATGCAAGAATGCAGGACGGCGCCGCTTGCATTCCGCACTCCGCACTCCGCACTCCGCATTCCGCATTCCTGCATTTCTGCATTTCTGCATTTCTGCATTTACTTCCTCGTGGTCCGTTTCTCGATGCGCTTTTCGTACTTCTCACCCTGAAATATGTACCGGACAAAGATTCCCGGCGTGTGGACGAGGTCCGGATCGATCTCGCCGGGCGCGACCAGGTGCTCGACTTCGGCGATCGTGACGTCGGCGGCGGTCGCCATGACCGGATTGAAATTGCGCGCCGTGCGCCGGTAGACCAGATTGCCGTCGCGATCGCCCTTCCACGCCTTCACGAACGCGAAATCGGCGCGAAGCGGCGCTTCGAGCACGTAGGCCTTGCCGTCGATCGTCCGCGTTTCCTTGCCTTCGGCGACGAGCGTGCCGTAGCCGGTGGGCGTGAAAAAGCCGCCGATTCCCGCGCCGGCGGCCCGGATCCGCTCGGCGAACGTCCCCTGGGGCACGAGCTCGACATCCAACTCTTTTGTAAGAAATTGTCGCTCGAATTCCTTGTTCTCCCCCACGTAGGTCGAGATCATCTTGCGCACCTGCCGCGCTTTGAGCAGAATCCCGATACCGAAGTCGTCGACGCCAGCGTTGTTGCTGATGACCGTCAGGCCTTTGGTGCCGCGCGCATGGAGCGCGGCAATGAGGCGTTCCGGGATCCCGCACAGGCCGAAGCCGCCCATCATGATGGTGGCGCCGTCTGGAATCCGCGCCACCGCCGCCTCCGCGTGCGCCAGCACTTTGTTCACGGCCGGTATTCTATCAAGTAAGATGTGAGGCCCATTGCATCCAGACCTCGAACACGCCATCGCCTTCCACGACGCGATCGTCGCTGAGGGCGGCAAAGCTCTCGTCGGGTACGACACTGCCAAGGCCCTCGCCAACGTCGTCCTGATGTCGGAGATCCCGACGTCGTACGACAAGAAGGAGAATCGGCAGGTCAACGCCGGCAACCTCCTGCTCCGCGGCGTCCCGGGCGTCGGCAAGACGTTCTTCGGCGTCATCCTGGCCGCGATCAGCAACGCGAAGTTCGCGCGGATCCAGGGCCGCGCGGACCTGCAGCCGACCGAAGTCGTCGGCTTCCAGATGATCAACCCCGCGACCGGCGAGATGATGACGGAATTCGGCCCGATGGTCGAAGCTGAAGTCATCCTCCTGGACGAGATCAACCGCATTCCGCTCAAATCGCAGAGCGCGTTCCTCGAAGGCCTGCAGGACCGCACGGTGACCGTCGGCAAGAAGACCTACGAGCTGCCGTCGTTCAGCTTCGCGATCGCGACCATGAATCCGGTCGAGCTCGGCCAGGGGACGTTTCCCCTTTCTGAGGCCGCGACCGACCGCTTCGCGATCATGGTGAACATCGGCTACCTGCCGCCGGCGGAGGAAGCCAAACTCGTGCACTTCGACTTCAAGCGCGTGCGGCTCGACGCGCTGATGACGAAAGAGCGAATCATCCAGCTGCGCGGGGCCATCACGCAGGAAGTCTTTCTGCACGCGCGGCTCGGGATGTACATCCAGCGGCTGGTCGCGGCGACGCGGCCCTTCAATCCGGAAACCGACTGGAACGTCCGCTCGCCGTCGGACCTCGTCGAGCACGGCGTCGATCTCGGCGCTTCGCCGCGCGCGATCATCTGCTGGGGCCGCCTGGCGAAAGTGTGGGCGCTGCTCGTGCGCCGGCGCACCGAGGTGTATCCGGAGGACATCCAGGATCTGGCGCCCTACATCCTCGGCCATCGCATCTGGCTCGGTCCGCACGCGGCGAGCCATGGGCTGACCACCGACAAAGTGATCGCCGACGTGATCGAACGCGTGGCGATTCCATAAACTTGAAACTGAAAACAGAAAACTGAAAACCAGAATTAACCAGAATCTGAAATCTGAATTCTGAAATCTGAATTCACATGCGCACTCGTGAAACCGACGTCGAGCCGTTCGTCAACCTCTCGGAGCTGACCGAGATCGAGCTGCTGATCCTGCGGCGGATGCGCGAGTTCACGATCGGCGAGCACCGCAGTCTCTTCCACGGCACGGGCTTCGACTACGTCGGCCTGCGGGACTGGCAGCCGGGCGATCGCACGTCCCAGATCGACTGGCCGCAGTCCACGCTGACGAACTTCAGCCCGATGATCGTCCGCGATTTCGAGCAGCGCAGCACGGCGACGGTCGTCGCGGTCGCCGACGCGTCGCTGTCCACCCGGTGCGGGATCGACGGCATCCCGATCGCCGCGGCGATTGCGCGCGCCATCGGGACCATTGGCATGTCCGCGGTGTTCTTCCAGGACATGTTCGGCCTGATCACGTTCGAGTCGCGCTTCGACGAGCTGTCCGCCGTGCGGCCGCGCATCGGCAAGAACCAGGTCATCCACTGTTTGGACGCGTACCAGTTCCACACGGGGATGCAGCCGCTCAAACACGCCGACACGCTGAGCATGACGCTCGCCGGCTTCATGCGGAAGACGACGATGGTCCCGGTGATTTCCGACTTCCTGTTCGACGAAGCCGCGACGGTGATGAAGGAGCTCGGCCACGTCAACACGTCGCACGACGTCTTCATCGTCCTGATCGACGCCGCGTTCGCGTTCGATCTGCCGCCGATCTCCGCGGGATGGATCGAGGGCTTCGACGTCGAAACCGGCAAGTCGCGCGTGATGTCGCGCCAGGCGCTGCGCCAGCTCTCGGCGCGGACGCGCAGCTGGCAGGACGAAGTGGCCCTGATGGCCAAGCACCACGGCATGGACGTCCTCCGCATCGGCGTGGACGAACAGCAGACCGCGATCGCGCTCAGCGAGTTCATCGCCGAGCGGAGACTGAGAAAGGCCGCCTGACGCGACCGACGTGGGAGCGGAGCCTGCTCCGCCCGCCCGCGGGGCCGATCACGGTCGGCCCCTTACGAGGAACCAATGCAGACGAAGAGACTCATCATCACGCTCGCGCTTCTCGCGGCCTGTGTGTCGCCCGCCGCGGCGCAGACGGCACAAACCGACCCGCTCCAGTGCTGGTGGCGCACGAGCACCGGCGCCATCCGCGTCGGCGAAATCTTCACGACCGTTCTCACGTGTGCGGTCCTCGAGACCGACGCGGCGACGGTCGTCGTGGATCAGTCGAAGCTCGAGCCGTCGGTCATGCAGTTCGCGCCGTTCGAAGTGCTGGGCGGCACGTACGGCGCCGATCTCCGCACCGGCGCGCGCCGCTTCTTCCAGTACCAGTACCGGATGCGGCTCATCGCCGAGAACCAGTTCGGCAAGGACGTCGCGCTGCCGGAGACGAAGATCAGCTACCGTGTCCAGAGCCACGTCGGCGACAAGACGTCGATCGAGGGCCGCGATCAGTCGTACATCATGCCGGCGCAATCGGTCCGCGTCCAGTCGCTCGTGCCCGCCGACGCCACCGACATCCGCGACGCCTCGGCGGAAACCTTCGCCGACATCGATCAGCGCGCGTTCCGGTCGAACCTGTTCTTGGTTGTCGGGGGCGTGCTCTTCGCGCTCGCCGGGCTCCTCGCGCTCCTCGCGCTCGTGCGCGTCGCCTCGAAGTTCCGCAGGCCGGTCGAAGTCCAGGATCAATTGATCGGCGACGCGACGATCCTGCGCGGCGTCGGCCGCGAGTTCGCCGCCGTCCGCCGCGAGCGCGAGGGCGGCGGGTGGACGCCCGAGCTTGTTACGCGGGCGCTGGCGGCGCTGCGCGTGGCGGCAACCTACGCCGGCGGCGGCCACGTCGGCCACATGCCCGCGGGCGCCGAAGGCATCGCCGAGGACGGCCGGCTGATCCTGAAGACCGGATGGGTGGGCGGTAAGCGCATCGCCGTGTCGGGCGCGATGACGCAGGGCACGATCACGCGCGCCCTCGCGCGCGCGGCCGGCAACGGCGGCAACGGCGGCGTGCGCGCGCAGCGTCTCGAGGCCCTCGGCGACGCGCTGACGACCATGACGGGCGTGCAGTACGGGCGCGACGCCAGGCTCGACGACTCCGCGCTCGACGCGGCGCTGTCGAGCGGCCAGGCCGTCCTCGGGCGGCTCAAGTTCGAACAGACGTGGATCATGAAGCGGCTCGCGGCGCGGCGGCTGGCGAGCCAGGGTGACACCCGCGCGTGGTCCCGCTAACCCGCGTTCCGGCGCTCCTCCGCGACGCGTTCGCCGACTGGCGGAACCTCCGCGCCGCGGATCTGCTGTTCACGCACCGCGACTTTGCGATCCTCGCGGCCGTCGTCCTGATCGGCCTGTCGATCACGATCGTGCTCGCGCGCGCGCTCGCGCGGCGCAAGGCCGGACGGACGCAGGTCGCCCTGCCGGCCGTGCTGAAGTCGAGCGGGCGGTCGTGGATTGGCCTCGTCCGCCACGGCGCGCTGCTCCTCTTCATCGCCGGGCTGCCGTTCTTCGTGATGGCGCTCGCGGATCCGTACTCGTCGCTCACGCGCGAGGACGTCGCGTTTCCAGGCCGCCGCATCGCGCTGATGATCGACGCCTCGTCGAGCATGATGGCGCGCTTCCCCGCCGCGCACCTGAACGCCAAGGCGCCGAACGAGGCGACGTTCTTCACGACCGTGGCCGCGGCGGAGACGTTCATCCGCCAGCGCATCAGCGGCAGATACCACGACCTGATCGGGCTCGTCGAATTCGGCGACGAAGCCTACGTCGTCACGCCGTTCACGACCGACTACGACAACATCCTGCTCAGCCTCTCGCTCGTCGGTGACTGGACCGAGTTCATGAAGTTCCCCGATCAGGGCACGACGATCGGGCTCGCGATCGAGCAGAGCGTCGATCTCTTCAAGGCGTTCGACTTCCTCGACGCGTCCGGCAACCTGATGCTGATCTTCAGCGACGGCCAGGACACGCAGGTGACGATCCACGGCAAGCACGTGTCGGAGATTCTCGCGGGCGCGGTCGCGACGAAGATTCCCGTCTACTTCGTCCGTATGAGCTACAACAAGGCGCTCGGCGCCGTGCTGCCCGACGACATCTGGAAGCCCGCGATCGAAGCGACGGGCGGCAAATTCTATCCGGCAAGCGACGAGGCGACGATTCTCGCCGCGATCAAGGACATCGACTCGCGGACGACGGGCCGCGTGGAGTTGAAGCGCTACAGCAGCCAACAGCCGAAGTTCATGGGCTACGCCTTGATCGCCGCGAGCTTCTGGACCGTTGGATTGTTCTTGCAGTTGACCGTGCCGTACTTTCGCAAGTTTCCGTAGTTCAAGTTTCAACTTTTCTGTTTTCAGTTTTAACTTTTTGGGAGCGCTCTTATGAAATCCATCGCAGGTCCACTGGTCATCGCCGTCGTGCTCGCGCTCGCGGGCGCGGCGTCCTGGACGCTGGGACAGACCGAACAGCGGCTGGCCGACGTGCACAGGCAGCTCGCGACGCTGCAGTTCGTCGCGGCCGGCGCTGGAAGCACCGAGGTCGAGCAGGCGCTCGGCTTCGAACAGCGGCTGCCGGTCATCGGCCAGGAGGCGTCGAGCGACGTGCGCGACGTGCGCGCGACATCCGCGTACTGGCGATCGGACTACCCGTCGATCGCCCCGCAGAAGGACGCCGGCGGCGGCGTGACGGACACGAACCCGACCGTCGTGTTCCTCGCGGCCAACGCGGCGTTCCGCGCGAGCCAGTCGAGCGATCGGCTCGATTCGCTGCGCAAGCTGGACACCGCGGTGAAGAACTACGCCGACGTTTTGAAAGGCAGTCCGGGCCATCTCGATGCGGCCTACAACTTCGAGTACGCCGTCCGCCTGCGCGAGACGCTGGCGCATCCGAAGCCTGGGGCGAAGATGGCGGCGGTGGCGCCGAAACCGGCCGCCGTCGATGAATCGGGCGCGGATCTGCCGGCCGGGCCGACGCTGCACGGCCGCCCCGGCGGGCCGCCGCCCGCGGCGAACATGAATCAGTTCAAGATCGTGATCCCGAAGCGCGGCGAGGAACGCAAGGACGCGCCGGATGCCGGTAAAGGTGGAGCAAAGATCCGCAAAGGATGAAATTAAGAATTACGAATTCAGAATGAAGAATGAAAGAAGAAGACTGCAACGCCTCACATTCTTAATTCCTAATTCTTGATTCCTAATTGCAGACTTAGTCATGCTCAAAGGGATCGATCTTCACTCCCTCCGCTTCGCCTCGCCCGAGTACCTCTGGCTGCTCATCGCGCCGGCGGTGCTGCTCGGCGCGTGGGGCTGGCAGCTCGCGCGGCGGCGGCGCGACGCGCGGCAGTTCCGGCAGCACCGCCGCCTGCCCGTGCGCGAGCGTTTCCCGATCTTCGGCGGCCTCGCGTTCTGGTTCTGCCTGCTGCTCGCGAGTGCGTCCACGATCATCGCGCTCTCGCGGCCGACCGCGGCCGTGGCGCTCGTGCGGACCGCCGGCGTGGACCTGATCGTGCTGCAGGACGGATCAGCGTCGATGCGGACGCCGGACGTCACGGGCAACCGCTGGCAGCGCTCGATGCGCTTCCTGCGCGTCCTCGGCGAATCGCTCGCGTGGAAGGACGACCGGATGGCGATGGCGCTCTTCGCGCACATCGCCGCGCCGCAGATCCGGCTGACCAAGGATCCGAACACCTTCTTCTTCTTCCTCGATCACCTGAACAACGAGTCGCCGTTCCGGCTCGAGGACGACACGACGTGGGACACCAACATCGAGCTCGGTCTCGCGTGGGGCATGCGGCTCATCGAGCGCGATCAAGAGGTCTACGGCAAATCGCCGAACGCGAAGGCGTTCGTGCTGATTTCCGACGGCCAGTCGTGGAGCGGTGAAGTCGCGCGTGCGCTCAAGACCGCGCGCGAGCGCAACCTGCCGGTGTTCGTCGTCGGCGTCGGGACGACCGTCGGCGGGCTGATTCCCGAGCCGCCGCCGGCGCGCGGCAGCACGGCGCCGCAGAACCCGCCGATCCGCTCGCAGCTGGACCGTCCGTCGCTCACGATGATCTCCGACGCGGGCGGCGGCGAGTATATGGAGCTGGATCGCGAAGGCGACCGCGAGATTGCGAACCGCATCATCGACGCGGCGCGCAAGCGCGCCGGATCGCGCGGGCTCGAAGTCGCGAGCGAGGAGCTCTACTGGCGGTTCCTCGCGCTGGCGGTCGTGCTCGTCGGCGTCGGCCTGCTCTTCCTGCAGGAGCGCGTCGAACTCTGGCTGCAGGCCGTCGGCGCCAGCATCGCGCTCGCGCTTGTGTGGACCCTTACCCGTTAGATCCTTTTAAGTTTTCTCTTTTCACTTTTAAGTTTCCTCTTCCCACAACCACGCCGCTCCTCTGACGCCGCTCGCGTCGCCGTGTTTCGCGCGCACGAGCCTCGTGACCACGCGATCCGAAAACACGTATGGCGGCCAACGCTTCGGGACGTTCTCGTACAGCCGATCGATGTTGGACAGCCCGCCGCCCAGGACGATGACGGCGGGATCGAGCACGTTGATGATCGACCCCAGCGCCCGCGCCATCCGATCCTCGTATCGCGCGAGACACGCGACGGCGAGCGGCTCCCCGCGTTTCGCGCGATCGGCGATGTCGTCGGCCTCGTAGCGCGGGCCTTTCCCGCCTCCGCTAACGCTACGGCGAGGCTCGCCGGAGCGCCGGAGGCGCGAAGGCGGCAGGCCCGCGTGTTCGGCGTAGTCACGCGCCATCCCCGGGCCTGAGAGAAACGTCTCGATGCAGCCGCTGCGGCCGCAATAGCACGCCGGGCCTGGCCGCTCGTCGTCGCGTGGCGCGGGCAGCGGATTGTGCCCCCACTCACCGGCGATCGCGTTCGCGCCGGTCACCACGCGACCGTCGATCACCACGCCGCCGCCCGTGCCCGTGCCGACGATCACGCCGAAGACGACCGAGGCGCCCGCCGCCGCGCCGTCCGTCGCTTCCGAGAGCGCGAAGCAGTTGGCGTCGTTCGCGAAGCGCACGGGCCGCTCGATCCGCCGGGGCAGATCGGCGGCGAGCGGCTGTCCAATCAACCACGTGGAGTTCGAATTCTTCACCAGACCGGTCGCCGGCGAAATCGTGCCGGGGATGCCGACGCCGACGCTCCCCTTCGTCCCGATCACGCGCTCGATTTCGGTCACGAGCTGCACGATGGCGTCGAGCGTTCGACTGTAGTCGCCTCGCGGCGCCGGTATTCGTTTCCGCGCCACTTCATACCCGCCATCGTCGATGGCGATGCCTTCGATCTTCGATCCGCCGAGGTCGATGCCGATGCGCATGAGGGATGGTAACCGGTCGGGTTCAGGGTTCCGAGTTCTTGGTTCAGGGTTCTTGGTTCAGGTTCGCCACTAAGCGCGTGCTAGGATTCGGCCCGACACCGAAGCGTCCTCCTCATGGCTGACAGTTTTGATGTGTCGATGGCGACTGGCGAAACGCGTCTGCTGTTCGATCACCTTGCCGCCGAGGCGCACTTCGGAGCCAGCGTCTTCTGGCTCCGGCGGCTGGCTGCGTTGGACGGTGAACAGGCGGCGGTAGAATACTGGCAGGTCAAGCGGGGCGGACAACGCCGGGGCATCGTCGAGATCGACATGGAGGCGTCATGATCGCAAACGACCAGGAGCTACACGCCATGCTTGAGCGAATCCGCAACTTCCAGGAGCAGGTCGCGTATCTACGAGTTGCCGAGGCAAATCCCATCAACTTTCGCTTGTCGGTTTCGGGGTTCTTGGCTGAAATCGATCGGATGCAGCTTGAGGTTCGCGAGTACCTCAGCCTCCACCCGGCGGACGCGACAGTGGCTCGCTGAAGACCCAGGGCCTAACACCGAGAAATCATTCCGTAATGTCTTTCAAGTGGGCGCGCGTCGCCGTCCTTGCGGTCATCACTGCAGCGTTCGCGACCGCCTGCGCGCCCGCGGCGGCGCCGGCGCCGACGGCCGCCGACGCGAAAGCGTTTCTCGACAACGTCAACGCGACGATGCTGAAGCTCAACATCGCCGCGGGCCAGGCCGGCTGGGTGCAGCAGAACTTCATCACCGACGACACCGAGGCACTGGCCGCCCGCGCCAATCAGGAAGCAATCGACGCCACGGCGAAGTTCGCGAAAGAGGCGACAAAGTTCGACAAGGTCGACGTGCCCGCGGACCAGCGGCGCCAGTTGAATCTGCTGAAGCTCTCGCTCGTCATGGCGACGCCGGCCGACGCGAAGGAATCCGACGAGCTGACGAAGATCGCCGCGCGGCTCGAATCCACGTACGGCAAGGGCAAGTGGTGCCCCGACGCCCCGGGGACAACGAAGCCGGACGCGTGCCAGAACATCGACGACATCACGCGCACGCTCGCGACGTCGCGCGACGAGAAGCAGCAGCGCGCCGCATGGGAGGGCTGGCACACGATCGCGCCGCCCATGCGCAAGGACTACGCGCGCTTCGTCGAGCTGTCGAACAAGGGCGCGAAGGAGCTCGGCTTCGCCGACACCGGCGCGATGTGGCGCGCGAAATACGACATGCCGCCCGACGCGTTCACGAAAGAGCTCGATCGCCTGTGGGATCAGGTGCGGCCGCTCTACCTCAAGCTGCACGCCTACACGCGCATGAAGCTGCGCGAGAAGTACGGCGACGTCGTGCCGGCGAACGGCCCGATTCCGGCGCACCTGCTCGGCAACATCTGGGCGCAGGACTGGACGAACATCTATCCGCTCGCGGCGCCGAAAGGCGCCGATCCCGGCTTCTCGCTGACCGACATCCTCAAGAACAGGAAGCTGTCGTATCTCGACATGGCGCGCACGGGCGAGCGCTTCTACACATCGCTGGGCTTCGCGCCGCTGCCGAAGACGTTCTGGGAGCGCTCGCTCCTCGTCCGCCCGAAGGATCGCGACGTTGTCTGCCACGCGAGCGCGTGGGACATCGATCAGTCGGAAGACATCCGCATCAAGATGTGCATCGAGCCGACGGCCGAGGACTTCACGACGATCCATCACGAGATGGGGCACAACTTCTACCAGCGCGCCTACAAGAGTCAGCCGTTCCTCTTCCGCGACAGCGCCAACGACGGCTTCCACGAAGCGATCGGCGACACCATCGCGCTCTCGGTGACGCCCGAGTACCTCGTGAAGATCGGCCTGCTCAATAATGTTGACGGGGCCCCGGACGCCTCGCGCGACATCGGCCTGCTGTTGAACAAGGCGCTCGAGAAGATCAGCTTCCTGCCCTTCGGCTTGCTCATCGATCAGTGGCGCTGGCAGGTGTTCTCGGGCGCCGTGCCCGCGACCGCGTACAACAAAGCCTGGTGGGATCTGCGGTTGAACTACCAAGGGATCGCGCCGCCGACGTCTCCTACAGGGCGCGGCGAGGAGTTCTTCGATCCGGGCGCGAAGTACCACGTGCCGGATAACACGCCGTACACGCGGTACTTTCTCGCCGACATCCTGCAGTTCCAGTTCCATCGCGCGCTCTCGAAGACCGCGGGCTGCACGCTGCCGCTCCACCGCTGCTCCATCTACCAAAACACAGCCGCCGGCGATCGCCTGAACGCGATGCTCGCGATGGGACAGTCGAAGCCGTGGCCCGACGCGCTCGAGGCGCTGACCGGATCGAAGCAGATGGACGCGACCGCTATCCTCGACTACTTCGCGCCGCTCTCTAAATGGCTGGATGAACAGTTGGCTGGAAAACCCGTTGGGTGGTAAGAAGAGGGCTTAGGGCTGAAGGAGGGGCGTCATGACTGTGCTCGATCTCATCGGCTCGCGCTCGGACGTGTTCTCGGTCCGCGACGAAACGACCGTCCACGACGCGGCGCAGTACCTGCGCGACCGGCATGTGCGGTCGGTGGGCGTCCTGGACGCGGCCGGCCGTCTGGTCGGCGTCGTCTCCCAGAGCGACATCTCGGACAAGGTGGCCGCCGAGAACAAGTGCCCAGCCTGGATGCGCGTCAGCGAGATCATGAGCACCGGGCTCGTCACGGTCACGCCCAACCGCTCGCTGACCGATTGCCTGCATCTCATGGAACAGCACGGCATCTACCACCTGCTCGTCGTCGACGCGGGCGGCGCGTATCGCGGGATGCTGTCGGTCACCGACCTCCTCACCGTGGTTGCGTCGGATGAAAAGGCGCGGGCCGACATGCTCGAGGCGTTCGTGTTCGACCGGCCGACCGCGCACTGAGGCCGTCTGGTAGAGTTGGTGTCGTGACTCGACGCCCGCCCTCGCCGTGGCACGCGCTCGCTCTCGCCCTGTCGCTGGGCCTGGCGCTGGGCGCGCCCGCGCGTGTATCCACGCAGACCGATCTCGACGCGTTCATGAAGCAGGTCCTGCTCAAGCGCGACGACAACTGGAAAAAGCTGCAGCAGTACATCCTCGACGAACGCGAGGCGATGGAGCTGCGCGGGCCCGACCGCACGCCGATGTGGGGCGAGCATCGCGAGTACACGTGGTACATCCGTGACGGGTTCTTCGTCCGCAGCCCGCTGAAGTTCAACGGCGTCACGATCGCCGAACCGGAGCGGCGCAAGTTCGAGGCGGACTACCTCAAGCGCGAGCAGAACCGCGAGAAGCGGCGCGGCCGCGCGCAGGCGATCGACCCTGGAACCAATGAGGCGGCGCCGGCCGTGCAGCGCGATCCCGACGCGCCGGCGAATCTCGACGGCCTGATCAAACAGACGCGCGAGCCGCAGTTCATCTCGTCGGCCTACTTCCTGCGCTTCAAGTTTGAAGAAGGCAAATACGCGCTCGTCGGCCACGAGACGGTCGACGGCCGCGACCTGCTGCGCGTCGAGTACTACCCGGCACAGCTGTTCACCGGCTCGGACCGCCGCCGGACGGGGCGCGGTCAGACCGACGCCGACAAGGCGCGCGACGTCGAGTTCCGGCGCCTGATGAACAAGGTCGCGCTGATCACGCTCTGGGTCGAGCCGAACGCGCACCAGATCGTGAAGTACACCTTCGACAACGTCGCGTACGACTTCCTGCCCGTCTCATGGCTGATGCAGGTGGACGAGGTCAAGGCGTCGATGACGATGGCGCAGCCGTTTCCCGACGTCTGGCTGCCGAACGCGCTCGAAGCGAATCTCGCGATGACGCTCGCGATCGGGCCGTTCACACTGCATTACACGCTGGATTACCACGACTACCGCCAGCCGGACGTGTCCACCAAGATCCGCATCCGCGAAGACCGCTGACGTGCTGACGGCGCTGGTCGTCACGATGTGCTGTTTCGGGACGGAGCACGCTCCGCCCCTCCGATCGTCGGACGTCGGGGCCGACCTTGGTCGGCCGTCACAGGCGGAGCACGCTCCGCCCCCGCGGCCGGCGGCCGAAACCATCGTCGCGATTCAGGTCCACGGCAACACGATTTCAACCGACGAGGAGATTCGCAGCCTCTCCGGCGTGGCGATTGGCGCGGCCGTTTCCGCGACCACGGTCGACGAGGTCATCGCGCGTTTGCGCGCCAGCAAGCGCTTCGAGCAAGTCGAAGTCCTGAAGCGCTTCGCGTCGCTCACGGATCCGTCGCAGATCATGCTCGTGATCATCGTGGACGACGGCCCGGTGCACATCAAGATGACCGGCGATCCGGACGAACCCGCGCGCGTGGTCCGCAACCGGTGGCCGAAGCTGTTGTTTCTCCCGGTGCTCAACGCCGAGGACGGCTACGGCCTGACGTACGGCGTGCGATTCGCGACATCCAATCCGGCCGGCGCGCACAGCCGCGTCGCGTTTCCGCTGACGTGGGGCGGCGAGAAACGCGCCGCCCTCGAATTCGACAAGCAGATCGAGAACTCCCCGAACATTCCAATTGACCGCGTGCTCGCCGGCGCAGCCGTGTCCCGCCGCACGAATCCGTTCTTCGATCAAGACGACGACCGCGTCCGCACGTGGGTGCGGGCCGAGCGGGAGATCGTCCACGGCCTGCGCGCCGGCGCGACGGCCGGCTGGCAGCACATCACCTTCATGAATCAGTACGACCAGGTGACCGACGCCGGGGGCGACGTCATCCTCGACACGCGCGTGGATCCGGTGCTGGCGCGCAACGCCGTCTACGTGCGCGGCGCCTGGACGCATCTGCACTTCGCCGATCCGGCGCTCTCGACGGGTGTCCTCTCAGCGAATCGCACCGAGCTGGATGCGCGCGGTTATCTCGGCGTGTTCAGGCAGAACATCCTCGCCGTCCGCGTGCAGCGCCAGGACTCGGATGTGCCGCTGCCGCCGTACCTCAAACCGCTGCTCGGCGGAATGGACAGCCTGCGCGGGTTTCACGCCGGCAGCGCGGCGGGAGACACGCTCGTCGCGATGTCGGCCGAACTGATCGTGCCGCTGACCTCGCCGCTCAGCGTCGGCAAGATCGGCGTCAGCGCGTTCGTCGACCGTGGCACCGTGTACACCAAGGGCGAGCGGTTCGCCGACCAGACGCTGAAAGACGGCTACGGCGGCAGCGTGTGGTTCGCGGCGGCCTTCCTCCGGCTCAACGTCGCGGTCGCGCACGGCGTGGGGGCCACGACACGGGTCCACGTGGGCGCCACCGCGTCGTTCTAGACTTTACAGTTCAGAGTTCAGGTTTCAGATTAAATGCCGTCATGAGAAAGCTGAGCGTGCTGCCGGTCGCGCTGGCGTTCGTCAGCATCACACTCATCGCGCAGGACCGGCTGAGGTCCATGCCTGGCTATGACCGCGCGCAGCAGATGACGCGCGAGAGCCAGACGGCGGTGCGCGGCGGCGCGCTCGCGGTCACGTGGGTGGACGATGGCGCGGCGTTCGAGTACGCGCGGCTCGGCAGGCAGTACCGCTACGACATCGCGACGCGGCACACGACGGAGGTCGGCGGCGTACCGACCGTCGCGGCAGAAAGGGGGGGACGCCCCTCGGCAGGCTCGGGGCAGGCGGGACAATCGCCCGGCGACACGGCGCCAGAGCGCGGCCGGCAGTTCGAGTCCGCCACGTCGCCCGACGGCGCGCTGAAGGCGTCCTACAGGGATCGCAATCTGTGGCTGAGCGCGCTGGACGGCAGTAACGCGATCGCGATCACGGCCGACGGCAGCGCGGCGAGCCGCGTGAAGTACGCGACGGCCAGCTGGGTGTACGGCGAGGAGTTGAGCCAGCGGACGGCGATGTGGTGGTCGCCAGACGGCACACAGCTCGCGTACTACGGCTTCGACGAATCGAAGATTCCGGATTTCTATCTCGCGCTCGATCAGACGCGGACGCAAGACGCGCTCGACACCGAGGCGTATCCGAAGGCAGGCGTACCGAATCCCGTCGTCGATCTGTTCGTGTACGACGTCGCGACGAAGCAGTCCACCCGCATGGACGTCCGCGACGGCAAGCCATTCGACAACAACGTCGTCGGCCACTACGTGTATCACGTCGAGTGGTCGCGAGACGGACGCGAGCTGCTCTTCTTCCGCACGAATCGCCGTCAGAACATCATGGAAGTCGTCGCGGCGAATCCCGCGACCGGCGCGTGCCGCGTCGTCCTGCGCGAGGCGTGGCCGACAGGATGGCTGAACTCCGAGCCGCGGATGGTGTTTCTCTCGGACGGGAAGCGCTTCATCTGGGAATCGCAACGGAACGGGTGGGACAACTACTACCTGTACGACCTGTCCGGCGCGCTGATCGCGCCGCTGACCACGTCGGCGACGTTCGAGGCGACGTCGCTCGTCAAGATCGACGAGACCGCGCGAGTGCTGTTCTACACGGCGCGCGACGGCGACAATCCGCTGAAGCTGCAGCTCCATCGCGTGGGCCTCGACGGCACAGGCGATCGGCTGCTGACGGATCCGCTGTTCACGCACACAATCGGCGGCTGCATTCGGGGACTCGGGTCGCGGCCCGAGCAGCCAAACGCGCCGGCGCCGTGCGGCATCTCCCCGGACAGCCGGTACTTCATCGACGTCTATCAGACGCACGACACGCCGCCGGCCACGCGGCTGGTTGACGCGACGACCGGCCGGACGATCGACGAGCTCGCGAAGAGCGACGCGTCGAAGTTCGCCGAGCTCGGCCTGAAGAAGGCGGAGATGTTCACGTACACGGCGGCCGACGGCCAGACGAGGCTGCGCGGGCTGATTCAGTTTCCGTCGGGCTTCGATCCCACGAAGACGTATCCCGCGCTCGTGAGCGTGTACGGCGGACCCGAGTTCGCGCAGCTCACCGCGCGCGAAACGTTCGTCACGCCGAGCCCGCTGACCGAGTACGGCTTTCTCGTCCTGAATCTCGACTCGCGCGGGGTTCCCGGCCTCGGCAAGCGCGTGCTCGACTCGCTCTACCTGAAGCTGGGCGTGGCGGACGTGGATGACATGGCCGAGGCCGTGAAAGCGCTGTGGAGCCGGCCGTACTTCGACAAGGCGCGCGTGGGCATTTTCGGCACGTCGTACGGCGGCTACTCGGCGGTGATGGCGATCCTGCGTCACCCCGACGTTTTTGCGGCCGCCGCGTCCTCGTCGCCGCCGACCGACTGGCGCAACTACGACACCATCTACAGCGAGCGCTACATGTGGATCCCGCAGGAGAACGCGGACGGCTACAACGCCGGCGCGGCGATGACGTACGCGAAGAACCTCAGGGGCCGGCTGCTGCTCTACTACGGAACGGCGGACAACAACGTCCACCCGTCGAACTCGCTGCAGCTGATCAAGGCGCTGCAGGAGGCCGGCAAGAGCTTCGACGTCCAGGTCGGCCCCGACCGGGGCCATAGCGGCGTGAATCAGGATCGGATGATGGAATTCTTCATCGATACCCTAAGAGCGGGTGGCGGGTAGGTTGTAGCATGAGGCTTCAGCCGAGCGCCGGCGAGGGAGACAGATTATGAATCCACGCGACGTCATTCGGATCGGACAGTGGGAGGTCACGTATCTGAAGCCGTGATGCGGGGGCACGGTCTGACACCCGCCCCGCCACCGGCGTGATCGTGCCACGAAACGTTCTCGGGCGAGGCGTTCGCCGAGGTCCATCAGAGGAGCAGGTCCCATGCTTTCGAGAAGAGCGATGCTCGCGACTCCCCTGGCGTTGATTGGCGCTCGCGCCGCTTCCGCGGCGCCGGGCAAGATGACGCTCGCCATCCACCAGAACACCTCCGCCCGGGCAGGCTATCGCGCGTCGCTCGAAGGCTGGGCTCGCGCCGGCATCAAGTACGTCGAGCTCACACCGGGCGCGCTGGACGAGTTTCTAAAGGCCGACTCGCTGGCCGCGGCGCGGCGCGTGCTGACCGATCTCGGGCTGACGCCTGTGTGCTGCACGTGCGGCGCGGGGATTTGGGATCCGAATCCCAATCGCGCGACGGCGCTCGAGAATATGAAGAGGCGGTGCGAGATGCTGTCGGCCCTCGGCATCCCCCGCACGTACGCCACGACCACGACGACGCAGAAATTCACGGCCGACGATTACAAAACCGGCGTCGCGAACATGCGGGAAGCAGGAGACACTGCGAAGCAGTTCAGCATGATCGTCATGGCGGAATTCGTGCGCACGTCGACGTTCATCTCGACGTTGCCGACGCTGCTGCAGATGACGCGCGAGGCCGCGCACCCGAACATGCATCCGATGCTCGATTGCTATCACTTCTGGTCCGGCAACAACAAGCTCGAGGATCTCGACCTGCTCCGGCCCGGAGAGATCGCGCACGTGCACTTTCAGGATGTGCCCGACATGCCGCGGGAGCTGCTGGACAACGCCACGCGCGTGATTCCGGGCGACGGCGTGACGCCGCTGACGAAGATCCTACGCAGGCTCGCGGAGAAGGGCTATGCGGGTCCGCTCTCGGTCGAACTGTTCGCCGCCAAGTTCCAGCAGGCGGATCCGTTCGAGCTCGCGAAAGAAATCCGCCAGAAGGCGGAAGCCGTTATGCGTCAGGCGCGTGTGCTGTAACGCGTCTGGCGCTCATGGACTCGTTACCTGCGGATAGTCCCCGCTCTCCGGGTGCCGCGCCCGCGGCATGGCGGGCGTTGCCCGCGGGCATCTGGGTATTGGGATTCGGCTCGTTGTTCATGGACGTCTCGTCGGAGCTGATCCACAGCCTGCTGCCGGTCTTCATGGTCACGACCCTCGGCGCGTCGATGGTCACCGTCGGCATGATCGAGGGCGCGGCGGAAGCCACGGCCGCCATCATGAAGGTCTTCTCGGGCGCGCTCAGCGATCACCTGGGCAAGCGCAAGCATGTGATGGTGCTCGGTTACGCGCTCGCCGCGTTCACCAAACCGATCTTCCCGCTGGCTCGTTCGGTCGGCTGGGTATTCGTGGCGCGTTTTGTCGATCGCATCGGCAAAGGCATCCGCGGCGCGCCGCGCGACGCGCTGGTGGCCGATTTCACGCCGCCGCAAGTGCGAGGCGCGGCCTACGGACTCCGCCAGGCGCTCGATTCGGCGGGCGCCCTGACTGGTCCGCTGCTCGCCGTGGGGCTCATGATCTGGTTCGCCAACGACATCAGAACGGTCATGTGGATCGCGGTGGCGCCGGCGTTCATCGCGGTGGCGTTGCTGCTGGTCTATGTCCGCGAGCCGGAGCGCGCGAATGCGGACGGCGCTGCCACGACGCTGCTCACGATCGCCGATGCCAGACGCCTTCCGCTGCGCTATTGGCTCGTCGTGCTGCTGGGAGGCGTGCTCACGCTGGCGCGCTTCAGCGAGGCGTTTCTCGTATTGCGCGCCCAGAACGTCGGGCTCGCCCTCAGCTACATTCCGCTCGTGATGATCGTGATGAACCTCCTGTACGCCGGGGCCGCCTATCCCGCCGGGGCCGCCGCGGACCGCGTCAGTCCCCGCACGCTGTTGTTCCTCGGACTGGTTCTGCTCATGGCCGCGGATGTAGCGCTTGCCTTTGCGACATCGCCGCCGATCGTGTTCGCCGGGGCTGCGATGTGGGGGCTGCATATGGCATTCACGCAAGGCCTGCTGTCGAAACTTGTGGCGGATATCGCTCCCGCAGAACTGCTCGGCACGGGTTTCGGGATCTTCAATCTCGTGAGTGGCGTCGCGCTGCTGCTCGCGAGCGTCATCGCCGGCTCTCTCTGGAGCGCGTTCGGCGCGGCGTCGACGTTCCTGGCTGGCGCAGTCTTCGCGGCCGCGGCGGCCGTCGGGCTGTTTGCCGCCGCGCGGTATCGCAAGCCGTAGAGCCTACTTTCTCAGTTCGAGCTTCGCGATCGCCTCGCGGTGCACTTCGTCCGGGCCGTCCGCGAGGCGAATCGTCCGCGCGTGGGACCACGCGCTGGCCAGCGGGAAATCGTCGCACACGCCAGCGGCGCCGTGCGCCTGGATCGCGCGGTCCAGCACGCGCAGCGTCATCCGCGGCACGACGACCTTCACCATCGCCAGCTCGCCGCGCGCGCCCTTGTTGCCCACGCGATCCATCAGGTACGCCGCCTTCATGGTCAGCAAACGCGCCTGTTCGATCTCCATGCGTGATTCCGCGATGTCGGCGCGAATCGTTCCCTGATCCGCGAGCGCCTTCCCGAACGCGACGCGCGACTTCACGCGCCGGCACATCGCCTCGAGCGCGCGCTCGGCGACGCCGATCATGCGCATGCAATGGTGAATGCGGCCTGGACCGAGACGGCCCTGCGCGATCTCAAATCCGCGGCCCTCGCCGAGCAGCATGTTCGACGCCGGCACGCGCACGTTCTCGAACGTGATCTCCGCATGCCCGTGCGGGGCATCGTCGTAGCCGAAGACGGGCAGCATGCGGCGGATGGTTACGCCCGGCGTGTCCATGGGCACGAGGATCATGGACTGCTGCCTGTGCTTCTCGGCCTCGGGATTCGACCGGCCCATGAAGATCGCGATGCGGCAGCGCGGATCGCCGGCGCCGGAAATCCACCACTTGTGCCCGTTGATGACGTAATCATCCCCGTGCCGCTCGATCCGCGACTGGATGTTGGTCGCGTCGGACGATGCGACGGCGGGCTCGGTCATCGCGAAGCACGATCGGATCTTGCCCGCGAGCAGCGGATCGAGCCACTGCTGGCGCTGCGGCGCGCTGCCGTACCGCACGAGCACTTCCATGTTGCCCGTGTCCGGCGCCGAGCAGTTGAAGACCTCCGGCGCGAACACCGGCGAGCGGCCCATCACCTCGCACAGGAGCGCGTACTCCACGTTGGTGAGCCCGGCGCCGTACTCGCTCTCGGGCAGGAACAGATTCCAGAGGCCGGCGGCCTTCGCCTTCGGCTTCAGCTCCTCGACAATCGTCGTGGGCTGCCAGCGGTCGCCTTCCGCGATCTGACGGCGGAACGTCGCCTCGTTCGGGTAGATGTGCTGGTTCATGAATTCGACGAGACGCCGCTGCAGGTCGATGACTTTCTCGGAATGTTCGAAGCGCATGGCGCGCATGATAGCCTTTTCCGGCATGGAAGAGGACGCGCGCGCGGTTCGCGCGGGCGAACAGCTCGACTGGGACCGGCTCGTCCGGTGGCTGCGCGAGCGTTTGCCGCTCTGCGGCATCCCGGGCCTGGACACGTCGGCTGCGCCCGAGCTCGCGCAGTTTCCTGGCGGGCACTCGAACCTCACCTATCTCGTCCGCTTCGGCGAGGTGGACGTCGTCGTCCGCCGGCCGCCGTTCGGACCGGTGCCGCCGACGGCGCACGACATGGCGCGCGAGTTCCGCTGGCTGTCGGCGATGCACCGCGTCTTCCCGCTCGCGCCCCGGCCGTACCTCCTCTGCGACGACACGAGCGTGATCGGATCCGTGTTCTACGCCATGGAGCGGCGGCGCGGGCTCGTCGTGCGCGCGGAAGAGCCGCCGGTGCTTGCGGACAATCCCGCGGCGCGCCGGCGCCTGAGCGCGTCGATGATCGACACGCTCGCTGATCTCCACGCCATCGACGTCGTCGAAGGCGGATTGAGCGGTCTGGGCAAGCCGGCGGGATTCGTTGAGCGCCAGGTGCGCGGCTGGTCGGACCGCTGGACGCGATCGCAGACGACGCCGCGCGCGGAGATGGACGCGCTGTCGGCCTGGCTGATCGCGCACCTGCCGGGCGATCCGCCCAGGCCGTCGGTCGTTCACGGCGACTTCAAGCTGGACAACGTGATGCTGGACCCGAGCGACGTCGGCCGCATCGTCGCCGTGTTCGACTGGGAGATGAGTGCGCTGGGAGACCCGCTCGTCGATCTCGGGATCGTGCTCGCGTACTGGGCGCCGACGGCGCCGGCGTCGATGCGCGACGCGCTGACGACCGTCACGCATCGGCCCGGCTACTTCACACGCGACGAAATCATCGGCCGCTACGCCGCGCGGTCCGGGCGCGATCTCTCGGGCATCCGCTTCTACGAGATCTTCGCGCTGTTCAAGATCGCCGTCGTCATCCAGCAGATCTATTACCGCTACACGCAGGGCCAGACGACGGATGCGCGGTTCGCGACGTTCGACGCGCGGGTGGAATTTCTTGCGCGGACCGCGGCGGGCATCCTCACGAAGGCGTGACGACTCGGGTTCAGGGTTCAGGGTTCAGGGTTCGACGGCGATAAAACCAGTCGACGACGAACAGCGCGCCCACGAGGTAGGCCGGGCCGCTGATCAGCAGAATGTCCACGGACGGCAATCCGCGGCCGAGTGCCCACGACGTATGAAACGCGCCGGCGAGGACGAACAGCAGTCCGCCGGGGACTTCCCAGCGCCACGCGACTGCGACGGCGAGCAACACGACCGCGGTCGGGATCAGGTGCACGACGAACGCGACGAGCTTTTGAGAGATCGTGAAGTTCCCTTCGAAGGCGTCGGCCGCGAAGATCGTGATGAACGCGGCGAGCAGGACGCCGAGGACCCGGGGCAACCAGAACAACAGCGGCTTCATGACGTCACCTGCTCACGCTGCCACAAGTTGCCGCGCGGTTTCAACGCCGCGTACACTTCTCCGATTCATCCGGTTCAGATGCGACGGTGTGGAGTTGAGATGGAGCGCCTCAGCACGAGCACGACGGCATGGCTGATGGCGGGCATCGCGCTGTACAGTGCGACGGCCTACGCATCAGTGCGCGCGAGCCAGGACGCCCCTAGGACGGCGTCGACGACGTGGGATGCAGTCTTCACCGACGCGCAGGCGAAGCGCGGCGATGCGCTCTACGCGCAATATTGCGGGAAGTGCCACGCGCCGGATTTGACAGGCGCCGACGTCGCGCCGGCGCTGACGGGCGCTGACTTCTCTGCCAACTGGAACGATCTTTCTCTTGGCGATCTGTTCGAGCGGATCCGCATCGGCATGCCGGCCGACACGCCCGGCAGCCTGAGCCGCCAGGACAACGCGGACGTCCTCGCGTTCATGCTCTTCAAGGCGGGCTTCCCCGCCGGCGCGGCGGAACTGCCGACGCAGGTGGAAGTCCTGAAAGAGATCAAGTTCGTCGCGCAGAAGAAATGAATCGTCACCAGCGTCGGCTGATCCGGACGCCGACGGCATTGCGCGAGATCGCCGGTGAAACAACTGTTCGCTTCTCCGGCTCGGGGTAGACGATCGTCGTCCGGTGGATGAGCGCCCCCACCGCAAGTCCAAGGCCAGCGCCAAGCGCGCCGACCATGATCGGCCCGTCGACGCATTCTTCGCGTTCCGCACCCGTGCAGGCGATCGCCGCGCCAAGGGCCGCGCCCGCGCCGGCCCCGATGAGCACAGCTGCCCGGATCGGCTGGCGCCGCACAGCCACCTGACGAATGGTCTCCCGCGTGAAATGCGTCTCGCCCGCAGCGGTCTGGACCATGATCTCATCGGCCGTAAGGCCCGTCAGGCGACCTGTGGTCCTTCCCCCCGACTGGTCCTCGACCCGAAGCTGGTCGTCGAGGTTGACGCGAAGGGCAAGGTCCTCGAGCAGGCTGGTACGCGCACCGATGGGGTCGCGGGACAGGGGAACGGAAGCGCCGTGCTCTGCCGCGCGATAGATGGTCTTCATGTGAGGGATGAGCGCCCCGATGGCCAGCCCGGCGCCCGCGCCGAGCACTGCGGCGCCGACCGGTGCCGCCCCGGCGTTTCCGTTCCTGGCGACCGCCACCTCGCCAAGAACCGCAAACACACCGGCCCCAATGAGCGCGCTCTTGCCGAGCGAATGGGCGCGCAAGGCGACGTTGCGGACCTGTTCGCTCGTGGAATGCTTCTCACCGGCATCGGTCTGGATCGTGATGTCATCGCGCGTGAGGCGCGTGAGCCGACCGGTGGTCTTGACGCCCGACTGATCCTCGACCCGAAGCCGATCGTCGAGGTTGACTCGAAGCGCGAGGTCCTTGAAGGACTGAAGCGGCTGAGCGACGACCGGAAGTGCGGACGCCGCGAGACACCCGATCAACGTGAGCGAAAGTACGGGTTTCATCTCTACGCATCGTACGTTCCGATGCCGGACCGCCGCAATCCGAGCGCTTCGCTCTGTTTTCTGACGTCCTACTTCACGCGGACCCACGTCAGCGTCGCCGTCACTCGCTCGCCCGCCTTCACCGACAGCGTCAGCTGATTCCCATCGTCAGAGAATCCGTAATAGCGGACTTGCTCGGTGCCGAGCCAGTGCGGATACGACGAGCCGATCACGTGATGCGTGACGGTACGCTTCTGCGCGTCGACGGTGAACGGACCGAAGTACCCGATGTACCGGCCGGGCCGCACCGCGCCGTTCTGATCGAACGTCTCGTACTTGACGAGCTTCCAGTTGCCGATCAGCCGCCGCGTGACGTCAGCGGCCGTGTCGGCGGCCAAGGTCCGGCTGAAGCCCCTCAGCCCTCAGCCCTTCGTTCCCCAGCCACCAGCCACCAGCCACCAGCCACCATCTTTTCATGTAGCATTACGCCTTCAAGGAGCTTCCATGAAATTCCGCACGCTCGTCTGACCGGCCTGTGCGCGATTCTCCCAGCGACCGCGTTTCCCCAGGCGCTCACGAGCCTCGCGTCGGTCCGCGTGGGCTACGTCACGCGCAAGAACACGTACATCGAAGTGCCCGGCGGCCTGCACAGCGACGTCGTCGCGCCGAACCTGGCGGCCGTCGTCGAGTTCTTCGACGCGCACCGCAAGACCATGCGGTCACGTCGCAGCAACAGTGATTGAGCCGGGTCCGAAAGGATCCGGCCTACGTCCGCGGATCAGTAGGGCGGGTCCTTTGGGACCCGCCTGAGCGAGGTGGCGATGCTCTTGCGCGCGTTCATCGTAGCGGGCCTGCTTGTCGCGCTGTACGGCGGCGCGGCGCAGCAGACTGTGCCAGCAACCTCTCCCGCCTCTCCCGCCCGTCCTGCCCAGCCGGCTGATCCGGTCGCCGGCAACTGGCGCGGCACGCTGACGTCGGCGCCGGGCGTGACGAGCCCGATCATCATCACGATCGCGAAGCGCGGCGACACGTATTCCGGATCGACGAGCGGCCTGACGGCGACCGCGGAAATCCCGCTGAAGAAACTCACGGTCAGCGGCACGCACATTACGATCGAGGCCGCGTCGGAATCACGGCTCGGCGACGTCACGCTGACCGGCGATCTCACGACCGAAGGCGCGGCACCGGCAACAATGACGGGCTCGGGGACGCTGACCGTCGGCGGCCAGCACTTCGACATCACGTTCGCGCTGCAGCGCCGGCCGCGCGCCGAGGTCATTCAGCCGCAGGTCGAGCAGAAGATCGACTATTTCACCGGCCGCTGGACGTTCGACTATCTCGGCGCGGAGTATCCGCCGCTCAGCGCGGGCAGCCGGACGGGCGCGGTGACCTTTACGAAAGTGGGCGCGACGACCTTCGTCAATGGCAACTTGGACGGCGAGGTCGCGGGCAAGGCGTATTCAGAGACCATGTCGATCGGCCTCGATCCTGAGACGAACATGATCGTGTTTCAGGAGCGTCACGCCGACGGCACCGAGCTCGTCAGCGTCGGCAACTGGCGCAGCCCGATCGGGATCAGCTTCGTCACGTCGCCGGTGTCCGCCGGCGGGAAGTTGTATCAGCTGCGGCGGTTCCTCCATGTCACGTCGCCTTCCGCCTTCGAGGTGACCGAGGAATTCTCCCCCGACGGCGGGCCCTTCCGGCGCCTCGGCAGCGCGACGTTCACCAAGAAACAGTAGGCCGGGTCCTTTCGGACCCGGCTGATCTGGCGGGTCCCAAAGGACCCGCCCTACGCCTCAACAATCCATCCGTACGGCGTATGGATCCAATCGGATCATTGTATTTTACTTCTGCCTCATGGCTTGGCATAACAGGCATTCCATGATCGCCCGTCCGCCGAACGCCACCGGTCTCTACGATCCGCGCCACGAGCACGACGCGTGCGGCGTCGGCTTCGTCGTGGACATCAAGGGCCGCCGCTCGCACGGCGTCATCGAGAAGGGCCTGCGCATCCTCCTCAACCTGCTCCACCGCGGGGCGTGCGGCTGTGAAGCGAACACCGGCGACGGCGCGGGGATCCTCATCCAGATGCCGGACCGGTTCCTGCGCAAGGTCACGGCGGACCTGGGGATCGCGCTGCCGCCCGCCGGCCGGTACGGCGCGGGCCTGGTGTTTCTGCCCAGAAACCGCGGCGAGCGGGAACAGTGCCGCGAGCTCGTCGAACAGACGGCGCGGAGCGAGGGTCACGCCGTGCTCGGCTGGCGCCCCGTGCCCGGCGACGACTCGAGCCTCGGCGCGTCGGCGCGCGCGAGCAAGCCGGTCATCGAGCAGGTGTTCATCGCGGACCGGGCGGACCGGACCGACCGCGCGGGCACGGCCGACCGCATGCGGTTCGAGCGCGCGCTCTACATCATCCGCAAACAGGTCGAGCACGCGGCCGACCGCCTGGGGCTGAGCGAGCGTCACGCCTTCTACCTCGTCAGCCTCTCGGCGGCCACGCTCATCTACAAGGGCATGCTGACGGCCGATCAGATCGCGCCGGTCTTCCCGGACCTGCTCGACCCCGACATGGAGTCGGCGCTCGCGCTCGTCCACCAGCGCTTCAGCACCAACACGTTCCCGTCGTGGCCGCTCGCGCACCCGTACCGCTACGTCGCGCACAACGGCGAGATCAACACCTTGCGCGGCAACATCAACTGGATGCGCGCGCGCGAAGGCCTGATGCGCTCGCCGCTCTTCGGCGACGACCTCAAGAAGATCCTGCCGGTCATTCGCGAAGGCGGCAGCGACACGGCGATCTTCGACAACGTGCTCGAGCTGCTCGTCATGTCCGGCCGGACGTTGCCGCACGCGATTCTGATGATGATCCCCGAGCCGTGGTCGGCGCCTGGCATCGTCGACGCGATGTCGCCGGAGCTCAAGGCGTTCTACGAATTCCATTCGGCGCTGATGGAGCCGTGGGACGGGCCGGCGTCCATCACCTTCACCGACGGCACCGTCGTCGGCGCCGTGCTCGACCGCAACGGCTTGCGTCCCTCGCGCTACTGCGTGACGACGGACGGCCTGGTCGTCATGGCGTCCGAAGTCGGCGTGCTGGACATCCCGCCGCAGGACATCGTGCTCAAGGAACGGCTGCATCCCGGCCGCATGTTCCTCGTGGACACGGCGCAGGGCCGTATCGTCTCGGACGACGAGATCAAGCGCGAGCTCGCGGGCGCGCACCCGTACGGACGCTGGCTCGACGAGCATCTGGTGGACATCGAGGATTTGCCGGCGGCGCCGCATCTGCCGCCGCTCAGCCACGAGCGCATCGTCCAGCGGCAGCAGCTCTTCGGCTACACGCAGGAAGATCTCGCGATCCTCCTCGGACCGATGGCGAGCAAGGGCGAAGAGCCCGTCGGATCGATGGGCACCGACACCTCCCTCGCGGTCCTCTCGGATCGACCGCGGCTGCTGTACGACTACTTCAAGCAGCTGTTCGCGCAAGTCACCAACCCGCCGCTCGACGCGATTCGCGAGGAGCTGGTGACGACGATGGGGTCGACGGTCGGTCCGGAGGGCAATCTCCTCGAGCCGCGGCCGGAGTCGTGCCGGCAGATCAGGATCAAGTACCCGATCATCGACAACGAGCAGCTCGCGAAGCTGCGCTACGTCTACGAGCCGGCGTTCAAGTCGATCACGCTGCCGATGCTGTTCGACGCGAGCCGCGGCGGGCGCGGTCTGGCCGCCGCGATGGAACAACTGAAGAAGCGCGCGAGCGACGCGGTGGCCGCCGGTTACACGATCATCATCCTGTCGGACCGCGGCGCCGACCGCGATCAAGCGCCGATCCCGAGCCTGCTGGCGACCGCCGGCGTGCACCATCATCTCGTCCTGCAGGGCACGCGCACGCAGTGCGGGCTCGTCGTCGAGTCCGGCGACGCGCGTGAAGTGCACCACTGTGCGCTGCTGCTCGGCTTCGGCGCCGGCGTCGTCAATCCGTACCTCGCGTTCGAGACCCTCGACGACATGATCCGCCAGCGGCAGCTCGTGGACGTGACGCACGAGGACGCCGTCGCGCACTACATCAAGGCGCTGAACAAGGGCATCCTCAAGGTGATGTCCAAGATGGGCATCTCGACGCTGCAGGGCTACTGCGGCGCGCAGATCTTCGAAGCCGTCGGGCTGGACAAGGCGTTCGTCGATCGGTACTTCACGTGGACCGCGTCCCGTATCGGCGGCGTGGGCGTCGACGTCGTGGCGGATGAAGTGCGGCGCCGGCACGCGCACGCGTTCCCGTCGCGCGGCGGCGGGTCGCCGGATCTCGAGAACGGTGGCGAGTATCAGTGGCGCCGCGACGGCGAGTATCACCTCTTCAATCCGGACACCGTCTTCAAGCTGCAGCATGCCACCCGCAGCGGCCAGTACGACGTCTTCAAGGAGTACACGCGGCTCGTCGACGACCAGAACACGCGGCACGCGACGCTGCGCGGTCTGCTCGAGTTCGTGCCCGGCTTCAAGCCGATTCCGATCGACGAAGTCGAACCTATTGAAAACATTGTCAAGCGCTTCGCGACCGGCGCGATGTCCTACGGATCGATCAGCCAGGAAGCGCACGAGACGCTCGCGATCGCGATGAACCGCATCGGCGGCAAGTCGAATACCGGCGAGGGCGGCGAGGATCCGGCGCGCTACACGCCCGACGCGAACGGCGATTCCCGCCGGAGCGCGATCAAGCAGGTCGCGTCGGCGCGCTTCGGCGTCACGAGCGAGTACCTCGTCAACGCCGAGGATCTGCAGATTAAAATGGCGCAGGGCGCCAAACCGGGCGAAGGCGGCCAGCTCCCGGGCCACAAGGTCTATCCCTGGATCGCGAAAGTGCGGTACGCGACGCCCGGCGTCGGCCTGATCTCGCCGCCGCCGCACCACGACATCTACTCCATCGAAGATCTCGCCCAGCTGATCTACGACCTGAAGAACGCGAATCCCAGGGCGCGGATCTCGGTGAAGCTCGTGGCCGTGTCCGGCGTCGGCACGATCGCCGCGGGCGTGGCGAAGGCCCACGCGGACGTCATCCTCATCTCCGGCCACGACGGCGGCACCGGCGCGTCCCCGCTGACGAGCATCAAGCACGGCGGCGTGCCGTGGGAGCTCGGCCTCGCCGAGACGCAGCAGGTCCTGCTGATGAACAAGCTGCGCGACCGCGTCATCGTGCAGGTGGACGGCCAGATCAAAACCGGCCGCGACGTCGTCGTCGCCGCACTGATGGGCGCGGAGGAATTCGGCTTTGCGACCGCGCCGCTCGTCGTTTCGGGCTGCGTGATGATGCGCGTCTGCCATCTGAATACGTGCCCGGTCGGCATCGCGACGCAGGATCCCGCGCTGCGCGCGCAGTTTTCCTGCAAGCCTGAATTCGTGATCAACTTCTTCCGCTTCATCGCCGAGGAAGTGCGCGAGTACATGGCGCAGCTCGGGTTCCGGACGATGGACGAGATGATCGGACGCGTGGATCGGTTGACGGTCCGCCATGCCATCGACCACTGGAAGGCGAAGGGCCTCGACTACGCGGCGATTCTTCAGGCGCCGGCGGCCGCGTCCGGAACGGCCAGGCGGCACACGCGCGCGCAGGATCACGGGATCGATCGCGCGCTCGACCACGAACTGATTGCGGCGAGCGCGGCGGCGCTGGAGCACCGACAGCCCGTGTCGATCGCGCGGCGGATCAGCAACGTGCACCGCGCCGTCGGCACGATGCTCGGCTACGAGGTCACGCGGCGCTGGGGCGGACCCGGCCTGCCCGGCGACACGATTCGCATCCGGTTTGCCGGCTCCGCGGGCC
The DNA here is from genome assembly GCA_016195265.1 of Acidobacteriota bacterium. Lineage (GTDB taxonomy): Bacteria > Acidobacteriota > Vicinamibacteria > Vicinamibacterales > CAVVIG01 > SRVP-36. The sequence continues at coordinate 36,930 of JACPZW010000028.1, forward strand.
AGAGCTTCGGCGCGTTCGTGCCGAGCGGCATCACGCTGTCGCTCGAAGGCGACGCGAACGACTACATCGGCAAGGGTCTTTCGGGCGGCCGCATCATTGTCTTCCCGCCGGAGCGCGCCACGTTCCCCGCGGAGGACAACGTGATCGCCGGCAACGTCGCGCTCTACGGCGCGACGAGCGGCGAGGCGTTCATTCGGGGCGTCGCCGGCGAGCGCTTTGCGGTGCGCAATTCCGGCGCGACGGCGGTCGTCGAGGGCATCGGCGATCACGGCTGCGAGTACATGACGGGCGGGCGGGTCGTCGTGCTCGGGCGGACGGGACGGAACTTCGCCGCGGGGATGTCGGGCGGCATCGCCTACGTGCGGGACGAGCACCGCACGTTCGAACGGAACTGCAATCCAGCGATGGTCGACCTCGAGCCGCTCGACCTGACGGACCTCGAGCTCGTGCGGAGCCTCATCGCGCGCCACGTCGCGTTGACGAACAGCGAACTGGGCGCGCGGCTGCTGCGCGAGTGGGACGCGATGTCGCTGCAGTTCATCAAGGTGATGCCGCGTGACTACAAGCGCGCGCTCGCCACGGTGTGGGCCGGCCAGGGTCAGGGGCCGACCAAGGTCGGCCCCTACGTAGGGGCGGAGCTTGCTCCGCCCAGATCGAACGTCGTCGCGGAGCTCGCCCCGCCCGATCGGCGGCTCGCCCATGGGTAACCCGACGGGTTTTCTCGAAATCCAGCGGCAGAAGCAGCCGACGCGTCCGATCGACGTGCGCGTGCACGACTGGCGGGAGGTCTATCTTCCGTATGAACAGACCGCGCTGAAGGATCAGACCGCGCGCTGCATGGACTGCGGCATCCCGTTCTGCCACCAGGGCTGCCCGCTCGGCAATCTGATCCCGGACTGGAACGATCTCGTGTACCGCGATCGCTGGCGCGCCGCGATCGACCGGCTGCACGCGACGAACAATTTTCCCGAGTTCACGGGGCGCTTGTGCCCGGCGCCGTGCGAGGGCTCGTGCGTTCTCGGCATCAACGGCGCGGCGGTGACGATCAAGTCGGCCGAAGCCGCGATCATCGAGCGCGCGTTCGGCGAGGGCTGGATCGTTGCGCAGCCGCCTTCGACCCGCACCGGTAAGCGCGTCGCCGTCGTCGGGTCGGGCCCGGCGGGGCTCGCGACGGCCGATCAGCTGAACCGCGCGGGTCATCTGGTGACGGTCTTCGAGCGCGCCGATCGCATCGGCGGCCTGCTGCGCTACGGCATCCCTGAATTCAAACTTGAGAAGCGCTGGCTCGAACGACGGCTGGCGCTGATGTGTGACGAAGGCGTCACGTTCAAGACCGGCTGCCACATCGGCGTCGACGTCGACCCCACGCAGCTGAAGCGCGAGTTCGACGCCATCGTGCTGGCGGGAGGCTCGACGGTGCCGCGCGATCTCCGGAATGTCCCCGGGCGGGAGCTCGAAGGCATTCATTTTGCGATGACATATTTGTCGCTCCAAAATCGCGCGTGCGAAGGCGACAATGTCGACGTGATCAGCGCGCGGGACAAGCACGTCATCATCATCGGCGGCGGTGACACCGGCGCCGACTGTCTGGGCACCGCGCACCGCCAGGGCGCGCGCAGCGTGCGCCAGCTCGAGCTGCTCCAGCGTCCGCCCGACACGCGCGCGCCGCAGAATCCGTGGCCGACGTGGCCCAACATCTTCCGCGTGTCGACGGCGCACGAGGAAGGCGGCGAGCGTCACTACGCGGTCGCGACCGAGCGATTCTCCGGCACCGATGATGGCCGGGTCGCGCGACTGCACGCGATCGACGTGAACACGAAGACGCCGATCGACTTCGACGCCGATCTCGTGCTGCTCGCGATGGGATTCACCGGCCCCGAGCGCAACGGCGTCATTGACGGCCTGGGCGTCGGCCTGACCGCGCGCGGCACCGTCGCGCGCGACGCCAACTGGATGACGACGGTGGACGGCGTGTTCGCGACCGGCGACATGCAGCGCGGCCAGTCGCTGATCGTCTGGGCCATCGCCGACGGCCGGAGTTGCGCGCGCGGCGTGGACACGTACTTGATGGGCAGCTCGGCATTGCCGTCATTGCCCGCTCCTGTGGCGTAATTGATGGCGACGTCGCTCACGGGCGTGGAAACGGCGCGCGAGGAACTGTGCGCCGAAGCTGCGCGCGGCGAAGGCGGACGTGCCGCGCTTCAACGCTTCTCCGACCGGGTCGACGAGTTGCTCCGGCACCTGTTCGCCGAGGCGCCGGCGGCGCGCTGCGCCAGCGCGATCGTCGCGCTCGGCGGCTACGGGCGGCGTCAGCTCTGCCTGCACTCCGACGTGGACGTGCTGATCCTCTTCGACGGCCCTATCGACGAGGCGCGCGTGCGATCCATCCTCCATCCGTTGTGGGATCTGCATTTCACCGTCGGCCAGCAGATCAGGCAGGTCGAGGACTTCGCGCAGCTCGAAATCGACAACCCGGAGTTCCTCCTCGCGCTGCTCGACGCGCGGGCGGTCGCCGGCGACGCCGCGCTGCTCGACCGCGTCAAGGCGCGCGTCCGCACGCCGGCGGCGCACGCGCGCATTCTCGACGCGCTCGAGCGTCTCATCGACGAACGCCACGCCGGATTCAACGACACGTTCTATCAGCTCGAGCCGGACACCAAGGACGCGCCGGGCGCGCTGCGCGATCTCATGGCCGTCCGGACGATCGCGGCGCTGACCGATCCCGCGCTCCTCGATCGCGGCCACACGGATCGCGCGCGTCTCGACGAGGCGGAGGAATTCCTGCTGCGGCTCCGCTCGTTCCTCCACGTCGAGCACAAGCGCAACAAGAACGTGCTGAGCCACGAGATGCAGGAGCGGGCGGCGCAGCGCATGGGCTACACGGGCGGGCAGCCGGGCCAGCAGGTCGAGCGCCTGATGGGCGATTACTTCCGGCACGCGCGCGCGATCAGCCGAACGCTCGACTGGGTGCGTCAGGCGGCGCCGGTTCCCCTCGCGGACAATCTCGTGCAGTCGCGCGACGGCATTCGATTCGTCGACGCGGATCACGCCGACGCGCATCCGGAAACGTGGCTCGCGCTGTTTCAGGCCGCGCTCGACGCGGGCACGGACGTCGCCCCTGTGAGCGATGACACGCTCACGTGGATTCGGCAGCGCGTCGAGCGGTACGCACCCGAAGAGTTCTTCCCGTCGGCGGCGGATCGCGCGGCGCTCCTCGCGTTCCTGAAGCCGAGGGCCGGACTGTACGCGCGGCTGTCTGAGATGCACGACTGCGGCCTGCTGGGACGGATGTTCCCGGAATTCCAGGCGATCTTCTGCCGCGTCGTACGCGACTTCTATCACAAGTACACGGTGGACGAGCACACGCTGCTGACGATCCGGAATCTCGAGCGGCTCGCGACGCGCGCGGTGAAGGGCCGCGAGCGCTTCGGCGCGATGCTGGACGACCTCGCGCATCCAGAACTGCTCGTTCTGGCGCTGCTCTTCCACGACGTCGGCAAGTGGCGAGACGACGACCACGCCGAGGAGAGCGTGCGGATGGCGATGCAGATGATGCAGCGCCTGCAGCTGCCGGCCGACGCGGTCGCGCTCGTCGAGTTTCTCATCCGTCATCACGTGCGCATGTCGCTCGTCGCGTTCCGCCGCGACACCGACGATCCCGAAATCGTGCGGCAGTTCGCCGATCTGGTCGGCATCGAAGAGCGGCTGAAGATGCTGTGCCTCCTGACGCTCGTCGACGTCGAGGCCGTCAACCCGGAAACGCTGACGCCGTGGCGCGAGGAACTGCTGTGGCGCCTCTACGTGGACACCTACAACCGCCTGACGCTCGTGTACGGCGACGAGGTGATCGAGCATCAGGAGTCGGGCCTGCGCGCGCTGATCGCGGGCCGGCCGTCCGACGTGGCCGAGGCCGAGATCACGCGGTTCGTCGAAGGCCTGCCGCGCCGGTACCTGCGGCTCTTCCCGCACGACGCGATCTACCGCCACGTGCGGCTGTCGCGCGACATCAAGCCGGACGACGTGCACGCGGACCTCGAGCGCAAGGATTCGTTGTGGGAGCTGACGGTCGTCACGCTGGACAAGCCGTTCGTGTTCTCGAACATCTGCGGCGCGCTGTCGTCGTTCGGCATGGACATCGCGCGCGGCCACGCGATGACGAATCCGAACGGCCTCGTGCTCGACATCTTTCAGTTCACTGATCAGGAGCGCTACCTCGAGCTCAACGCGAGCGGCAAGGACAAGTTCCTCAGCGTGCTCGGCGATGTCCTCTCCGGAAAGACGGACGTGACAGAGCGGCTGCGCGCGCGCGAGCAGAGCATCCTCTATCGCCGGCGCAGCGGCGTGACCGCCGTGCCGCCGGTCATCCACGCCGACAACCAGTCGTCGCGGCGCTACACGATCCTCGACATCGTCGCCGGTAACGCGCTGGGACTGCTGCACCGCGTGAGCCGCGTCATCTCGCGCCACGGGTGCGACGTGGACCTCGTGCTGATTTCGACCGAAGGCCAGAAAGCGATCGACGTGTTCCATATTACGAAGGCCGGCGCCAAACTGACGGACTCGGCGATCGCCGAGCTGAGCGCAGATTTCCACCGCATGCTGGAGGCGTGAGATGAAATTGATCAAGGCGATCGTGCGGCCGAACAAGGTCGACGACGTGAAGGAGGCCCTCGGGCGCGTGAGCCTGTCGGGGATGACCGTGACCGAAGTGCGCGGCCACGGCAAACAGAAGGGCCACACGGCGATCTATCGCGGCAAGGAGTACGACGTCAGCCTGCTGCCGAAGATGGAAATCGAAGTCGTGGTCGCCGACAACATGGTGGACGACGCCGTCGCGGCGATCATTCAGGCCGCGCGCACGGGTGAAATCGGCGACGGCCGCGTGTTCGTCATTCCCGTCGAGCAGAGCTATCGCATCCGCACGGGCGAACGGAGCGAGCTGTGAAAACCTTCGCTGCCGCCGCGCTCCTCTGCCTCCTGTTTCCGGTGAGTGTGCTGCGGGCGCAGTCCAGCCCTCAGCCCTCGATCCCTCAGCCCTTGAGCGCTCAGGCCGCGAGCCCTCAGCCCTCAGCCCTCAGTCCTTCTGCGTCGCAAGCGTCCCAGTCCGATCTTGCGAAGCTGGATCAGCGCGTCACGGCCGCGCAGTCGTCAGCCGACAACGCGTGGATGCTCGTCAGCGCCGCGCTCGTGCTGATGATGACCGGCCCCGGGCTCGCGCTCTTCTACGGCGGCCTCGTCCGCCAGAAAAACACGCTTGCGATCATGATGCAGAGCTTCGCGCTGATGGCGCTCATCACGATCTTGTGGGCGCTCGTCGGCTACAGCCTCTGCTTCGGCGAGGGCACGCCGATCATCGGCGGGTTCAGCCACGTCCTGCTGCGCGGCGTCGGCGTCGATCCGAACGCGGACTACGGAGGCACGATCCCGCAGTTGACGTTCATGGTGTACCAGTTGATGTTCGCCATCATCACGCCGGCGCTCATCACCGGCGCCACGGCGGAGCGGATGAAATTCAGCGGCACCGTGATGTTCATGTCGCTGTGGTTCCTCTTCGTGTACGCGCCGCTCGCGCACATGGTCTGGGGCAAGGGCGGGCTGCTGAACGCGACGCTCGGCGGCACGTTCCCCACGCTGGATTTCGCCGGCGGGACGGTTGTGCACATCACCTCCGGCGTGTCGGCGCTGGTGTGCGCGCTCTACCTCGGCAAGCGCCAGGGCTATCCGAAAGAACCGATGCCGCCGCACAGCCTCGTGCTGAGCTTCATGGGTGCGTGCATGCTCTGGGTCGGCTGGTTCGGCTTCAACGCGGGGAGCGCCTTGGCGTCGAACGGCCTCGCCACGAGCGCGTTCGTCGCGACGCATTTCGCCGCGGCGGCCGCGACGATCGGCTGGCTCGTCGCCGAATGGACGACGCGCGGCCGGCCGAGCGCGCTCGGCGCGATCTCCGGTGCCGTCGCCGGCCTCGTCGCGATCACGCCCGCATCAGGCTTCGTGACGCCGATGCCGGCGCTCGTCATCGGACTCGTGGCCGGCGTCGGCTGCTTTCTGATGGTCACGTGGGTGAAGAGCCTGTTCGGGTACGACGATGCGCTTGACGCGTTCGGCGTGCACGGCGCGGGCGGCACGATGGGCGCGCTGCTGACGGGCGTGTTCGCGACGCGATCGGTGCAGGCTGTCTTCCACGATGCGCAGGGCCGCGCGCTTCCCGTGGGATGGATCGACGGCAACATCGGGCAGATCGGCTATCAGATCGTCGGCATCGGGATGGCCTGGGCGTTCGCGCTCGTCGGGACGATCGTCCTGCTGAAGATCACCGACCTCGTCGTCGGCGTGCGTGCGAGCGAAGAGCAGGAGATCGAAGGCCTCGACCTCACCGAGCACGGCGAGGAAGCGTATAACCTGGAGATGTAAGCTGGCGCACGTCTGCGTGCAGTGCTCGTGTCATCGAACGATTCTGGAAGGTGTTACTGCTTCTTGGCCGGGATCTCGCCCTGTTTCAGGACGCGGTTCTCAGGGAACCCGGGCTTTGGGCCGGTCGTCTTCTCGACGTGTTTTGCCGATTTTGTCTCGGTCGGCATAGGAGTTTTCCTTTTCAGCCTTTGAAGATCACCGACAGATACGCGCCCGCGGCGCACAAGGCCGTCGCGACGAACATCCAGACGAGCGCGATGTTGCCTCGTTCGAGAAACGCCTGGCGCCGGTCGTTCGACGCGGTATTCCGATCCGCGCATCGATGATATGCCCGCGGAACTCGTGCGCGAAGAAGTCCTCGTCCGCCGGGAAGTTCACGGCCGCCGAAATCTTCTCCCGGCGGTCGAGCTCCCACCTGTAGCGGTCGAGGAGGAATTGCAGGTCCATCGCGTCCCCATGATAACGAAGGGGCCTCAATCCGTAAGTGAGAACTCGATTTCATGTGCAAGTAATGCGCGAGCGAGGATCAGGAAATCGAAGGCCTCGACCTCACCGAACACGGTGAGGAAGCGTATAACCTGGAGATGTAACGCGGCGCGCGAAGTCGGCGCGGAGCAGAAACGCCGCACCGGCCGCCCAGACGATGCCAATTTTGATCATCGGCACGCGCGCCGACCACAGCGCCCACGCCTCCTGGCGCAAGACAACATTCGGCTCGCTGAGGCAGAACTGCGCGGCGGCGAGCCCGGCCAGTAACCACAGCCACATGAAACGCCGCTGCGCGGCGAGCGCGCTAATCACGGCCGCGATCGGCACGACGACGACCGGCAGCAGGATCATGAACTCACGCGAGACGTCGGTCGCGATGAGCGACATCCCGGCCGCGGCCACTGTGAGCATCGCCATCAAGGGTCCCACGCGCTTCAGCGCCTCGCGCGGCAGCAGCCACGCGCCCATCGCGACGAGCGCGAATCCCCAGCCCCACGACGCTTCGATGTCCACGAGCAGGCTGGGCAGGTGATTCGGCGGCCAATGGACGCCGGGCCAGAACGACGCGCCCGGCGGTCCGTTTCGCCAGAGCTCGACGATGACCGTGGGCCAGGCGGCCGGATGCACGAGCATCGCCATCAGCCCTGATCCCTCAGCGTCGCCGAGGATCGCGCGCTCGAGCACCACGCCCGCGAGGGCGATTGCCGTCACGCCGGCGCCGCGTTTCCAATCGCGCACGCACCAGACAGGCAGGAGCACAACGGGAACTTCGCGCGCGAGCAGGCCGACGACTCCTAACGTCGCGAACAGCCGGAAGTTTTCAGCGACGAACGCGTACGTCATGCCGGACAGAATGAAGAGGATCAATCCGTCGGTCAGCCACGGCGCGAAATAGATCGGCAGATGCGAGACGAACGTGAACGCGACCGCGAGTCCTCCCGAGGCCGCGGCGGGGCCGAGGCCCAGGCGGCGGCACGTCAGCAGGACGAAGACGTACGCGCCGGCCAGCGACAGCCAGTTGACGAGCGCCAGCGAAAAGACCGGACCGAACGGCAGCAGGCGCGCCAGCCACGGCGTGAGGACGCGGTAGCGGAACGGCAGACGGACCCACGACATCGACCACGGTGAATCGTCGGGCAGCGGCGGCCGCGTGTACATGCGATGGTGCGACACCATCGAGAGGTAGATGTCCGAATCGCTCGGGTAACTGGTGAGGTAGGTCTGATCGAGGGCTGGGGCGCCGCCATGGGTGGCGATGCCGACGGTGACGAGCATGACCGCGACAAGTACTAAAGGCGCGAGGTGCGCCAAGAGCGCGGCCCTCCGGCTGTCACGCGTCATTGATCACGGGGTTCACGGGGTTCACGGGGTTCACGGGGTTCGCGCGGATCCGGCGTGCCGCTCTTTTCCTGATAGCGCGCGCCCCGCAGGATGTCCACCAGCGCGTGATTGCCCTCGTGGCACGCGTACTCGAAGATCCGATCGCCGGTCTTCGTCATCGGCAACACCGCCGTCCACGGCTGCGTGAACGTCGCCGGATCGTCGACCGTGAACTTGTAGAGCAGCGTGTCCGCGCCCGCGCGCGTGAAGCGTTCGATCAGATGCAGGCCCTCGCCCGTCCCGCGGACTCCGGTCTTGCGGGTGAAGTTGGTCGTGTCGATCACGAGCGTGTCGCCCTCAAAGCGGCCGACGGAATCGCCGAGCCACTGCCGGATAGACGAAGAGCGGTGCGGCCGGCCGTCGAGCGGCACGATGCGGGCGTCGTGGATCATTTCCGTGAACACGATCACGTAGCCGGGAAACTGCAGCAACTGGACGTAGTTGTTGTACGGCCCGGGCAGGATCGGCGGCCCAGCGTTGAAGCTGAGGCAGCGCTCCTGGAGCGACCGGTTCTCGGGACCGTCGGCAGGATGCGCGCGGCTCTCCGCCGCGCGCGCCACCGCCTTCGCGCGCGCGTCAGGCGTCTGCGGCGGAATGCGGCCGTCCGGCGGATCGATCACCATCGAGGAAGGCTTGCGCCCGTTGACCGTGGACACGCGCGTCCCGCGCTCGAACCAGTAATCGTTGACGCCGCGCGCCGCGTCGACCTCCGCGCCGCCGTCACGCCGGTCGCGATCGCCGCCACCGAGCATCCGCGTCTCGAACGCCACCGCTTCTTCGTCGGTGAAGAACGGCCGACCCGCGACATCGGCCGGCCGCTCGACGGGCGTCAGCGTGGAGAAACTCCAGATGCCTTCGAGGTCCGGCGGCGCCGGCTTCTGTGCAGAGATCGGCACGATGGCTGTCGCGATGGCGGCAGCGAGGAGGACGAAAAGAGATCGCACCATAGAGGCAGCCCTGAAGGGCTGCGCTACCTGTCGACTCCGAAGGCGAGGAGCACGTTGCCCGGCCGTCCGCCGAGCGCGCCGTAGCCCGAGTTGATGTAGACCATCCCGCCGGCGACGATCGGTCCGGGGCCGCTGATCGACGCGCCCTTCGCGGGCGCGCCGTTCACGGTCTCGAACTCGCGATTGGTATCGAACTCCCAGAGCAGCGTGCCGTCCTTCGTCGAATATCCGCGAACACCGCCGTCGTTCGATCCTGTGAACACGACGCCCGGGATCACGGTGATCGCGGCGAGGATCGCGGCGTTGCAGCCGCGGCCCACCGCGCCGCACTTGGGCGGCGGCGGCGGCGCGAACCACGCGCGCTCGCCCGTGGCGAGCCTCACGGCGTGCAGGCCGCCGGCCTGAAGGGTCGGGTCAAACTGCATCGTCGGCGGACCGATCGTATCGGAGACGGCGAAGAACGCCTGATCGGCATCGACGGCCGATCCAAACTCGAGTCCGCCCAGCGCGCTGCCCTTCCCCGCCTTGTACTGCCACAACACGGCGCCGCGGTTGTCCGGATCGAACGCCCACCCGACGCCGGACTTCTGCCCATCGACGATCACGTCCTTGCCGTTCGGGAGCGTCGTCAGAATCGGCGCGCTGCCGAAATCGAAGTCCGGTCCGAGACCGACTTCCGAGGCTGACGGGCAGTTCGCGCCGTTCGGATTGTTGCAGCCGACGACGAACACGTCCTTCGGCGTGACCTGCTGAACCCAGCGCGTGGCGCCGGTCTCGAGATCGAACGCGACGATCGCGTCGCTCGTGCCCTGCTGCGGCTCCGTGTACATGTTGCCGGTCGCGGCGTACACGACGCGGCGCTTGACGTCGACGGTCGGCGAGGACCAGATGCCCGCGCCCGACGGTCCCCAGCGCGTCGTGCCGCTGGCGTTCTTGCCGATCGGCTTCGCGTCGGCGGAGATCGTGTAGCTCTTCCACGCGAGAGTTCCGGTCGTCGTGTCCAGCGCCACGAGGCTGCCGCGGAACGTGCAGCACTCGTACCTGGGATTGCCGCCCTGCCCTTCCTCGCCCGACGCGACGGGCACGAAGAGCCGGTTGTTGTAGAGCGTGGGCGTGCCCGTGACGTGCGCGGACGGATGCTCGTCGACGTTGCGCGACCAGAGGAGGTCGCCGGACGCCGCGTCCAGGGCGTAGACGTTCGCGCGGCCATCGCCGAAATACGCGGTGATCCCCGTGCCGGCTTGATCACTCCGGGGGCCCCTTTCCCCCGTTGTGCGCGGGCCGATGACGATCGCCGTGCGCACCGCGCTCTTCGCGCGATACATCCAAATCGTGCAGCCGGTCTTCGCGTCGAGCGAGTAGACGTCGCCGCTGTTGCTGCCGACGAACAGCCGTCCGCCGGCGACGGTCGGCAGCGCGCGCCGATGTCGCGTTCGGGAAGCCGAACGCCCACTTGAGCGTCAGCTTCGGCGTCTGCTCGGCGGTGAGGCCGGCCTGCGCGGCGGACTGGAAGCGCGTGTTGCTCACATCCGGACTCCAGCCGTTCCACTGCGGACCGTTCGCAAGATCGAGCGCCGGTGGCGTGGTGCATTTGCCGACGGACGGCGCTGACGCTTTCGTGGCGAGCATGCCGCCCGAAAGGTACTCGGCGATGGCGCGGCGCTGCGCGTCGCTCAGGTCCACGCCCTGTTCGCGCATCGGCCCGGTCGTCAGCGCGTCGATGATTTGTTCGGGCGTTCGCTGGCGGAGCGCGGCCATCGACGGGATGCGCGGATCGGTGCCCGCGTGGCACGTGGCGCAGGTGTTTTGAAACAACGCGCCTCCGCCGATGGCCTGGGGCGCGGCTACGGCGGCGCGAGGCGCGGCGCCGGCCGCGGGCGGCAATTGTCCGGTGAACCCGGCACGAGGCACGGCCAGTGCGACGGCCACCGCCGCCATCATTAATAGATGTTGTCGCATGGGAGGATTCCTGAAAGGAGACGTAGGGCGGGTCCTTTCGGACCCGCCGGATCGATGCCGGGTCCAAAGGACCCGGCCTACGTGTCTATCGCTTGGCGCCACTGGGCCGCGTTCTGGTCGCGGTCGAGCCTGGCAACTCAATCGTGCCGTAGTAGCCGAGCATCATCTCTTCCCAGGTCTGATCGCCCCAGCGCACCGTCGCGGTGGGATCCGGATTGAACCGGTTGCCCGTCGAGTTGTCGTAGTGCATGACGACCTTCAGGATCGACCCCTTGGGCATGAACTTCGGCTCGGCCAGCTTGTAGTTCAACTGCCAGTTGAAGTCGTACTTCGGCACGCGCAGGACGACTTCCTCGCGGCCGTCGGGATAGACGATCGTGTAGGTCGCATCCTTCCCGCGGACGTGCATGTGCGGATAGAGCGAGCTGAGATAGGTGTCGCGATCGAGCTTCTGCTGTCCCGTCACGGCGTAGTTCGGATCGCCCGGCGGGATCGCGAACGTCGTGTTGGGAATCGCGCCGCCTGCTTCCTGACGGATCTTCGACGGCGGTTCCTTCGAGAGCACGAGGCCGATCTCGGTTTGATCGACCACCGGCTGGCCGACGGTCGTGTAGTGCATCTGCAGGATGATGTCCGCGCCGGCCGGGATCTTCCGCGCGACGCCGTCCTCGTAGAGCCCGTAGAGCCGGCCGGGCACGAGCCCGCCGAGTCCGCCCGCGAGCTCCTTGCGCGTGAGATCTCTCGTCAGGCTCGGCTTCGGATCCGCGGGTTGGCCGTTGCCTTCGACGACGTAGCTGATGATGTGGTGGACGACGCGACGGTCGGTCGGCTTGAGCTCGACGCCGCGAATCCACACATCTGTTGCGAAGTTCGTGGGAATCGTGACGTAGGTGTACGGCACGGTGCCATCGGCGGGCACCGCGAAGGGCTGCTGCATCCTGAGGACGACGTCCGGCTTGCCGATCGACCAGCCGTCGGCGAACTCGGGCGCTTTCGGCAGATCGGCGGCGTTGCCCTGCGGCGCGCCGCCGTCGACCCACGCGACGATGGTGTCGATGTCGGCCTGCTTCAGGCTGACATCGTTCGAATACTTGGCAACGGCCGGGTCCGCGCCCCACGGCGGCATCTGCCGCGCGACGACCTTCTGCTTGACGGCGCGCGCCCACGGCCGGACCTCGTCATACGACAACAAGGGCATCGGCGCCATCGCCGTCGGGCGGTGGCACTCGACGCAGTTCTTATAGAGGATGGGCGCGACGTCCTTTGTGAAGGTCGGCGTCGGCGCGCCCGCGGCCCGCGTCACCGGCGACCACAGCAGAGCGCCCACGACGCCGAACGCGACGACCCCAGCGAGGCTGATCGAACGAGCCAACCGCATATGCAGGCCCTCCCCTGTCCGAGGAATTATGCACGCGAACCGGGCTCAGGTCAGCCCTAAAGGACTGCGCCACGACCTCACGTAGCGCAGGCCTTCAGGCCTGCCGTAAACCCCACCAATTACCAGTCCACTCGGGCGCCCAACTGCGTACGCCGTCCCTGGACGATGATTCCGGGCGTGTAGTAACTCGGGCCGACCGTTTCGTTGACCGTGAGGATCGTCGAGAAATTCGCGAGGTTGAAGATCTCGACGAACGGCTCGATGCGCGTCTTCCCGGTCTTGAACGTCCGGGCGATGCGCGTGTCCAGCGTCTTGACGTAATCGTAGTACTGCGTCGTCGGATCGACGACCGTCACCGTCAGGTTGCCGCCGCCGGTCAAGGCGACGCCGGCGATCGCGCTGTTGAACGTATAGAACGACCCGACGCCGATGCCGGGCCGCGCCTGGAACGTCAGGCTGGTGCTGAGCTCGTAGGGGAAGCGGTAGCCGGCCGACGCCTTGTACAGCGCCTGGAACGGCGGCGTCTGCGCGCAGAAGCGGCGGTTGTTCGGGTTCGAATTCGCCAGGTCCGTGCAGTTGTCGGTCGCCGTCCGCTCCGTCGTCACGCCGCCGAAGACGAACCCGCGTCCGCCGAGCCGTGCGTTCGCGCTGACCTCGAAGCCGTTGTAGACGCGCGAATTCTTGTCCGACCACGTCGACAGGCTGTTGACGATGCCCAGCTTGTTCGCGTTCAGGTTGTACATCGTGATCACCTGGCCGCCGCCGTCGGGCAGGCCCGGGGTCGCTGGCATCTTGATCGTGAACGGCGTGTAGTCCGTGTCGGGATTGATGAGCGTATTCGTCGTGTACTGCAGGTGCTGGAACGACCGATGGTAGTAGCCGGCCGTGATCGAGACGTTCCTGATCACTTCGTGCTGCACCGAGATCGTCGATTCCCAGTTGGTCGGCCGCGGCAGATTCGGATCGAACTGCGTGCCGCCCGCGGGCAGACCGAAGTTGTTGTTGCGCGTGACGCCGATCTCGGCGGACTGGACGTTGCCGTTCGCGTCGAAGATCGTCCCGTTCTTGTCGAGATCGGTCCAGGCGCGAGAATCCGTCTGGCTCGCCAGCGGATTGGTCGACGACGCGAGGCCCAGCGCCTGCTGCGCGAGGAACTTGCCGACCGACACCTTGAGCGCCGTCCGCCCGTTGCCGAAGACATCGTACGACGCGCCGAGACGCACCGACCAGTCCTTCCAGCACGGCAAACACGAGACGGCGGGAATGTTCGCGCGCGCCGCCCTCGCCGCCGCCGAGATGAAGAGGCCCTTCTCGGCGGATTCGTCCGGCGTCGACGCATTGAAGTAGTCGAAGCGCGCGCCGTAGGTGACCGTCAGGCGCGGCAGCGTCCACTTGTCCTGCGCGTAGAGGCCGAGATTCGCGTTCAGATTCTCGAACTTGTTGAACGGCGAATTCGTGACTGTCACCGTGCTCGGCGTGGGGACGCCGTTGACGTTGACGTAGGTGAGCGCGGCCGTATCGCCGTTGCGCTCCACCTTCGTCCGCTGGTAGCCCCACTGCTGGTTCAGCCCGGTCTTGATGTTGTGGGATCCCGTGACGTACGACAGGTTCACGACCGTGTTCCAGATCTGGTTGAAGTAATCCTGCGGCGCCGTTGACGAGGCGACCGTGCGCACGCTGGTGGACGAGTTGATGTGCTGGATGTCGAGCGGGCCGTTCTCGGGCTGGTACTTGAACTTGTACGTCGGCACGGCAAGCGACTGCCCGACTTCGAGCAGCAGGCGGCTGTTGATCGGCGTCGTCCACTTGAGCTGGGATCCGTACTGCAGCGGCGTCGGCAGCCAGTAGGCGGCTTCGGGCGAAATGCACGCGACCGAGTTGAAGCTGGTCGCCGTGCAGCCGACGTCGAAGCGATGCGTGCCGCCCTGCGACTTGTAGAACGCCCACACGATCTTGTTGCGATCGGTCGCCTGCCACGTCAGGCGCACCGTCGAATGCGGCGCGACCTGTCCGCCGGACTCCGACGTGCCGCCCTGCGGGAAGTACTGCGTCGGCAGCGGAATCAGATTGTTGGTCTGCGAGACGCGCAGCGCGAGCAGGAACCACAGCTTGTTGCGGCGGATCGGGCCGCCGAACACCGTGTTGACGTCATAGGTGTAATCGAGCGAGTTGCCGGCCGTGATGAACGGCTTCAGCTCGCTGGTGATGTTGTCGTTCTGCAGCGAGCCCGTGCCGCCGAACACGCGGAAGATGCCCGCGAACGTGTTGCCGCCTTCTTTGGGGATCGAGTCCATGCGCACGCCGCCGACCGCGACCTCGGCCGACTGCGATCCCGCATCGTAGATCAGCTCCTGCTGCGCGAGCTCGTTCACGCCGACGCCGTTGCCCTGCTGGCCGTTCTGCGTCAGGTTCTGCCCGATGTTCATCCCGTCGAAGTAGATGTGCTGATCCTCGCGCAGGGATCCGTGAATCGACATGTTGCTGGTGAAGCCCTGGCTGTAGAACGCCACGCCGGGCACGAGGCTCGCCCCGCCCTGCATCGTCCGCGCCGCGGGAAGGACGTCGAGCGCTTCACGGTTGATGACGGTCTGGTTCTGCGTGCTCTGGAGATCGACGACCGGCGACGCGCCGGTGACGATGACGGTCTCTTCCACGGCGCCGACGGCGAGCGACGCGTTCACCGTCGCCGAGAACGCGCCTTCGATGACGATGCCTTCACGCTTGAACGACTTGAACCCCGGCAGCGTGAACGTGACGGTGTAGGTGCCCGGCCGCAGATCGACCACGGCATAGCGTCCCGCGTTGTCGGTGATCGTGGAGCGCATCTGCTCGATGAGCACGGGACTGGACGCTTCAACCGTCACGCCCGGCAGAATCGCGCCGCTCGGGTCCTGCACGAGACCAACGATGCTTCCCCGTTCCTGCGCGCGGACCACCGCGGGCATCAGGAGCGCCGCCGCCGCGTACGCCACCGCCAACCTCATCGCGACTCGACGCATTGAAGTCCTCCCTCTCCGAAGACTTGTCGGGGGTGTAACGGCGTGATAGTCAGGGCGGAGGCGCGTAGTGTCAACAGCTTTTCCCTGCGCGCGGGGCCGTGCGCGCACGACACTTCAAATCGTTGAACTGCCTTGACCTTCGTGGAGATCGGGTGTATCTATCGCTGCATTCCTTGAGGAGTGGATCGACGATGCGAAATGCGTTGAGAGGCCTGTTGATAGTGGCGGCTGCGGCCACCGTAGTGACGGTGGGAATGATGACGCTGGCAGGCCAGGCGCCCGCCGGTCGAGGCGCGCAGGCGCCGGCGGGCCGAGGCACGGCGGCCCCGCGTCCGGCGGCTGGTGCGCACCCGGATCTGAACGGCATCTGGCAGGCCATGAACACCGCCAACTACGACATTCAGGAGCACATGGCGCGGCCGGCGATGGCACTGCGGCCCGGACCGTACGGTCCCGTCCCCGCGGCGGCGGTCCTCGCGCTCGGCGCCGTCGGCTCGGTGCCGGGCGGACCGGGCGTGGTCGAGGGCAACGAGATTCCGTACAAGCCAGAAGCGCTCGCCAAGAAGAAGCAGAACCTGGAGAACTGGCTGACACTGGATCCCGAGATCAAGTGCTACCTGCCGGGCGTCCCGCGCGCGAATTACATGCCGTATCCGTTTCAGATCTTTCAGAGCGACAAGGCGATCTTCTTCGCGTACGAGTACGCGGGCGCCGTCCGCAACATCTATCTGAAAGACCCGGGCCCCGCGCCCACCGATTCGTGGATGGGCCAGTCCGTGGGCCATTGGGAAGGCGACACGCTCGTCATCGACGTGAAAGGCTTCAACGAGGACTCGTGGTTCGATCGCGCGGGCAACTTCCACAGCGACGCGCTCCACGTCGTCGAGCGCTGGCGGAAGACGAGCCCGGACGTCATGCTGTATGAGGCGACGATCGAAGACCCGAAGGTCTTCACGCGGCCGTGGAAGATGAGCTTCCCGCTGTACCGCCACGTCGAGAAGAACGCGCGGATCGACGAGTTCAAGTGCGTCGAATTCGTCGAGGAACTGTTGTACGGCCAGTACCGCAAGAAGCCGCTCCCCAAGTAGGCGTGTGTGAGCGAGATCAGCGACGAAAGACGGAGCACGCCCATGAACCATCGACTATTGACCGCTGGACTCGCCGCTGCGGCCGTGACGGCCGCGCTCGCGCAACCGCTCGCCGGCCAGAGCCGGGTGACGCCGAGGACCGAGAAAGCCATGGCGACGGGCGCGGCGCCCATCGCGCGCATGCCCGACGGCCATCCGGATCTGGAGGGAGTGTACGACCTGGCGACGCTGACGACGATCGAGCGCCCCGCCGGTGTCCCGCTGGTGATGACCGACGAACAGGCGGCCAAGCTCGAGAAGGGGGTGCTCGACCGCATCGAGCGCGCGTCCCTGCCGAGCAAGGGTGACCGGGACGCGCCGCCCGTCGGCGGCGACGGATCGGTCGGCGCGGCAGGCAACGTCGGCGGCTACAACAACTTCTGGATCGATTCGGGCACGCAGTACAACCTGATCGACGGGCAGAAGCGGTCGTCGATCGTGATCGATCCGCCGGACGGCCGCGTCCCGCAGCTGACGCAGGAAGCGCGGCGGCGCGCGGCGGCGCGCGTGGTCCGATCGACGTCGGACGAGTCCTCGCGCGAAGACGATCCGGGGCTCGAGCAGGCGCCGGGCGCCTACGACGACCCGGAACGGCGCCCGCTCGGGGAGCGATGCCTGCTGGGATTCGGCTCGACGTCCGGTCCGCCCGCGCTGCCGGTGCTGTACAACAACCTGCACCAGATCGTGCAGACGCCGGACTACGTGACGATCCTGAACGAAATGGATCACGACGCGCGCATCGTCCGGATGAACGCCGAGCACCTGCCGAAGACCATCCGCAAGTGGATGGGCGACTCAGTCGGCCGCTGGGAAGGCGACACGCTCGTCGTGGACACGACGAACTTCACCGACAAGACGCGGTTCCGAGGATCCACGGAGAACCTGCACGTCGTCGAGCGGTTCACGCGCAAGGACGGGAACACGCTCCTCTACCGGTTCACGATCGAGGATCCGGCGACGTGGGAAAAGCCCTGGACGGGCGAATACTCCTGGCCGGCGACCAACGAGCACATGTACGAATACGCCTGCCACGAGGGCAATTACGCGCTGGGCAACATCCTGCGCGGCGCCCGGGAAGCCGAAGCGAAGAAGACAAGTAAGAATTAAGAATTCAGAATTCAGAATGAAGAATGAAGAAGGACGGCGTTCGGCGGTAGAATCAACGTTGGCTGTCGCGAGTGGATCCCGGCAGTCTGATTTCAGAGAGGAACGCGATGCGAACGAGAATGCTGATGACGGCGGCCGGAGTCGGGCTGATGCTGGCGGCGGTCGTGCCGCTCGGCGCGCACCATGCGTTCGGCGGCGAGTTCGATCCGAACAAGCCGGTGCTGCTCAAGGGCACGGTGACGAAGGTGGAGTGGGTGAATCCCCACGCGTGGATCCATCTCGAAGTCACCAACCCGGACGGCACGAAGGAAGAGTGGATGGTCGAGGGCGGGACGCCGAACACGCTGATCCGCCGCGGCATCACGAAGGACTCGCTCGCCTTCGGCACGGCGATCGTCGTCGACGGCTACCAGACGCGCGATCACTCGCTGAAGCGCGCCAACGGCCGCAACATCACGTACCCGGACGGCAAGAAGCTGTTCCTGGGATCGTCGGGCACGGGCGCGCCGACCGACGGCGCGGATCCGACGGAAGCGGCGAAGGGAAGAGGCCGAGGCGGGCTGTAATTGCGGAGTGAGGATTTCGGAATGCGGAGTTAGTGCGGATTGAAATCCGCAGTCCGCATTCCGAGATCCGCAATCAACCCGAGAATCCTATCCACCTGCCGCCGGCGCCGACACCGAACCACAGCGCCAGGGACACGAGTGCGATCAGCTTGAAATACAGCGGTCGCACTCGCGTTTCGTCCATCCTCAGCACCTTCCGGCGCACCGTGAACGTGTAGAGCATCGCCAGCGCCAGCGAGACCATTTTCACGGCGAACGGCGTGCTGTAGTAGCACTTGATCGATTCCGAGAAGAACAGCGCGATCCCCGTCACGAGCAGCACGATCAGGCTCGTGACAAGCCACGGCTGTGCCTCCTGCGCCAGTTCGCGGACCGGCTGACGCGTCAGGCCGAACCCCAGCAATCGCAGATCGACGATCAGCACCGCGCCGCCGATGGCCGCGAGCGCGAGCAGGTGAATCGACTCGATCGTCGCGAACGCCCACGCCGACTGCTGCATGGCCTGCCCGAACGCGGACTTCTCGGCCCATTGAAAGAACGGCAGCAAGAACGGCAAGGACGACATCAACGGACCTCGATCGCGGGGCTAGTGGGAATCATGACCCGTGCAGCCGGCGAGAAACATGACGACCGCAGACTGCGGCTTGTCACAGTCGAACCAGTTGTAGGCAATCATGCGGCCGAAGACGACGATGCCGGCCCAGAGGATGAGGGACGCGATCCCAGCGCGGCGCGCGGCGCGCGGCGCGACCGCGGCGAGATCCCACTCAGCGACCCTCTTGTAGATGCCGGAATGAAACGTCCAGGCGTTCAGGCCCGCCAGGATCAGCATGATGCACTTGCCGCGGAACCAGACGCTCTGATAGGAGCGCACGGGGATCGCGTAGAAGAGCGCCACACCGCTGATCACCATCACGACGAAGCCGGCCGTCATCCACGGGACCAGGCGCCCCGCGACTTCGGAGACCTTCACGCGCTTTAGCGCCAGGCTCAGCAGCCGCAGGTCCAGCATGATCGACATCCCAACGAACAGGCAGAGCGTCAGGACGTGGATCGACTCGACGAGCGGGTACATGAAAAGCGACTCGTGGAGGGCGATGCTGCCCGGCGTGTCCGCGAGCCATTTGCAAAAGGGAAGAAGAGACATACGCGTCCGCGTATTATACGCACATGCGAAATCTGGCCTGGCTCCTTCTCGCCGCTTCCACTCTGATTCCGCAGGCCCCGTCGCCCGAGCCGGCGAAGACCGGCCCCGCGTATCAAGCCGCGGGGACGATGAGCGAGCTGATGATCAAGGTCCTCTACCCCACGTCGGACGCCGTCTTCTACATCACCACGCGGACGCCGAAGACCGACGAGGAATGGAACGAGCTGCAGGGCAAGACGATGATGCTCGCGGAGTCCGCCAACCTGATGATGCTGCCGGGCCGCGCGCGCGATCAGGATCGGTGGATGCAGGATTCAAAGCTGCTGCTCGACGCGGGTATCGCGGCGTTCAAGGCGGCCAAGCGGAAGGACGTCGAGGCGCTGAGCGCGCTCAACGATCAGCTCTACGCGTCGTGCGTCACGTGCCACCAGCACTACCGTCCGAATTACGGACGCGGCCGCGGCGGATTGTAATTCCCGATTAATGCACGGTTCCCGAAAAGGCCACCGATCCCTTTCCGCCGGGTCCATCCCACTCGATCGTCATGCGCCACGTTCCCGCCATGTCGAACTGGCCGTTCGCCACGTAACGGCCGGGGACATCGCTTCGCTGAACATCAATGTTTCCGAACATCGCCATCCCAGGCATCGGCATGTTCGCCGTCGCCCGGACATTCCCGACATCAACGAGGTTCCCCCTCGACGTAGATTTGAATTCGATGGCGAATGCGTCCTTCCCATGGCGGAGTGCGTCGTGCGGCGAAAGTAGAACGACGTCGAGCGTTCCAGATTTGACTCGCTGCAGCTCAGTCATGTTTGCGGTGCCGGTTGCCCGACCGCATCCAACCGCTGCGGCGACTAAGATGAGAAGCCACCCACGCCACGCGTTGCCGGATTGTCGAGTCATTTCGTCTCGGCGGCGGCCCACCAGCGCCGAATGTCCTCGCCGACCACGAACAGACACGGCGTCATGAACAACACGTGCAGGCTTGACGTGACCATCCCCCCGACGCTGGGCGCGGCGATCGGCTTCATGATTTCCATGCCGGCGCCAGTCGCAAACAGCACCGGCAGCAACGACAGAACGATCGCGGCGACGGTCATCAACTTCGGACGCAAGCGCGTCGCCGAGCCGTCGATCACGGCCTCGACATACGACTGACCGTCCGGGCGACGATCGAGCGCGCCGCGAATGAAAATCACCATGATGATGCCGGTTTGGACGGCGACGGCGAACAGCGAAATGTACCCGACGATCACCGCCGTGGTCATCGCGTACCCCAGCATCCATTGGAGAAACACACCGCCGACCATTGCAAACGGCACGGACAGCAGGATGAGGACGCTTTCCGCGACGGATCTGAACGCGACGATCAACAGCCCGAAAATGATGATGAGCGTCAGCGGCACGATCAGACGCATTCGCGCTCGCGCGGCGGTGGCGTACTGATAGAGCCCGGTCCACTCAATGGCGTAGCCAGCGGGCAGTGACAGGTTCTTCGTCAGCAGTGTCCGAGCGCTGTCCACGTAGTCCAGGCCCGTCACGTTCTGCAGGTCGACGTAAATGTATCCCGCCAGGGCGCCGTTGTCGTTCCGGATCATCTCCGGCATCTTCCGAACCGACACATCCGCGATGTCGCCCAACGGAACCGAGCGTCCGTCGCCGGTCACCACCGGAGTGTTCTTGATCTTGTCGAGGGTGTCGATGTACTCGGGCGAGTACTGCACGCCCAGAGGAATGAGGGTGTCGTTGGCTGCCCTGACGCCGACGATGTTGTCGCCCCCGATGGCGTAGCGCACCGTCGAGATGGTCTCGTCAACGGTCACGCCGCGCTCGGCCATGCGCGCGAGATCGTTCCGCACGTCGACGTAATAGCCTTCAGAAATGCGCTCGGCGATGACGGACTTGGTACCGGGCAGTCCTCGGAGCAGAGCCTCGATCTGTTGCGAGATGTTCTCGATGACGGCGACCTCGGATCCCTTGACTTTGAGTCCGACCGGCGTCTGGATGCCCGTGCTCTGCATCATGACGCGCGCGCGGATGGGCTGAACCCAGGCGTTCACGTACCCGATCGTCTCCGCGGCCTTGTCCATTTCCGCGACGAGCCTCTCCTTCGTCATGCCTTTTCGCCACTGGGACTTCGGCTGAAGGAGCACCGTCGTTTCGATCATCGTGAGCGGCGCCGGATCGGTCGATGTATCCGCCCGTCCGATTTTTCCAAATACCCGTTCGACCTCCGGGAACGCCTTCAGCTTCTTGTCCATCTGCTGAACGATCCAGCCCGCCTCCCGGTTCGGCAGTCCCGGAAGGGTCGTCGGCATGTAGAGGATGGCGCCCTCATCGATGTCCGGAAGGAAGTCCTTCGGAAACCGCATCAGCAGGAAGGCGGCGGGGAGCAGTACGAGCATGCCGGCTGCGGTGAACGCATAGCGGTAACGAATCACTCCTCGCAGCGCGGACCGGTAGGCTCTGATGGCGACGCTTTCCCGGAAGTCCGTGCGGGCGACGGTGTCGCGCTTGAAAATCCACAGGACTATCAAGGGCAGGAGAAGCATCGTGAGCAAGGTCGAGAACGCCATCGCGAACGTCTTGCTGTAGGCCAGCGGATCGAACAAGCGAGCTTCGCGCTCTTCCAGGAAGAACACAGGCAGGAACGACGCGAGAATGATCAACAGCGAGAACAGCAGCGGCTTTGCGACGGAGGCAATCGAGCGGATGAGGATTTCCTGCTTCTCCGGTCCGCTGACGGAGCCGCGCATCGACAATTCCGCCGTGCAATTCTCCACGATCACGATCGTCGCATCGGCGATCTCGCCAATGGCGATCGCCAGGCCCGCCAGCGAGAACAGGTTGATCGTCTGCTTGAAGCCGACGAGCGGGATGGCCGTAAACACCGTGCTGAGCAGAAGTATGGCAATCGGCCCCACCGCGGTGCGGATGTTTCTGAGAAACAACAGCATCACGAGGATGAGGACGACGAGTTCGATCCCCAGCGTTTCGAAGAACTGCCTGAGCGTCGCCCAAATCCACGCCGAACGATCGTAGGCCGTGACGACCTCAACGCCCTGCGGGAGAAGCGGCCGGAGCTGCTGGAGCTTCTGGTCGAGCGACCGCGTGATCGCCAGAACGTTTTGGTCCTGCTCCATGATAGCGATGCCGCCGACGACTTCTCCGGTTCCATCCAGGTCGACGATACTCCGTCGCTGGTCGTACCCGACCTCAAGGTAGCCGATATCCTGCAGGGAGATGGGCGTTCCATCTGGATGGCGGCCGACAACCAGGAGATCCAGCTTGTCGATATCCTCCGTGTTCACGACGCCGCGCAGTTGATAGTCGCGGTTCGTGACCTCGATCATGCGACCGCCGGCCTCTTGAAAGACGCCTTGGACAGCCGCGATCACCTGTCTGAGCGGAATCCCCGCCCGCGCCAGCAGCGGGGGAAAGATCTTGATCTGGTACTGCTTCTCCAGCCCGCCGACCGACGCGACTTCCGCGATGCCTGGAACGGTCTGCAGCGCGGGTTTGATCTGGCGTTCGTTCACCAGGCGCAGGTCGCGCAGATCATGCAAGCCCTGCCGATCGACGAGCGCGTACTGGAAAATCCAGCCGATGCTGCTGGCATTGGGCCCGAGCGTGACGCTGGCGTCGGGCGGCAGTTGCGGCCGGATGCCGTTGATCCGGTCGAGCACCAACTGCCGCACGGCGGCCCGGCGGGCGGTGTTGCTCAAGATCACGTAGATAAACGAGTACCCCATGTGCGACGACCCGCGTAACGCCTGAATATCGGGGGACCCCACGAGCGCACTGATCAGGGGTTCGGTGACCTCCCTCTCCAGCAACTGCGGGCTTCGGGGCCACTTCACGTAGACGACAATCTGCGGATCCGAAATGTCGGGTATGGCGTCAAGCGAGGCAGTGCGGATCGAATAGGCGCTGAACAGCACGCCCGCGGCCACGAGGAGCCAGGCGACAGATTTCCAGCGGATGACGGCCCTAATGACGCTGGCGATCATCAGGCATTGTCCCCGGCGGACTTTGTTCCGTCCCTTTCAACTTGTGCTCAGCGTCGATGAAGAAACTCCCGAACGTGACAACCTGTGCCTCTTCCTTGATGCCGTCGAGGACCTGTGTGTACAGTTCGCCCTGAATACCTGTGCGAATCTCCGCCGGGACGTACTGTCCGGGTTGCTGTTGCACGTACACGATGTGCTTGTCGCCCTCCTCGATGATGGCCTCGTTCGGGACAGACAGGAAGGGTCCCCGTTCGACGACGATCTCCATGACGTAGTGCGTGGTGTTCTGGCGCCCTGAAGCGGTCAGTGATGCCTCAACCGCGACGCCGCCGGCACGCGGCACGACCCGCGTGATGTAGGCCTGGTACATCGATGATCTCGAGCTGGGCGGGAAGGCGCGCACGCGCTGTCCGACCTTCACCAGCGTCGCTTCGGATCCGGATAGGGACGTGCCGAGTATTTTCCCAGTCTTGTCTATCGTGCCCGCCGTGCGGACCCACGTCTGGATGGGACGGAGCGACGCCGCGCTCAACGTCAACGTGAGGGCAGCCGCCTGCGATTCGGTGATCGTGGTGCCTTTCCCGCCGGCAAGACGGGTGTGCTGACGAACGTCCTGGGCACCGGCCGGTCCGGCGACGAGGAAGGCCATCAACAGGAGGGAGGGAAGCTTCAGGATCATCGCCTACTAGGAGCGTCTTCACACTTCTCGGACACGCTCCTAGTGGCAGTAGTTGTCCTTGCTGTCCATGATGTGCGTGCCCCATGGAAACAGACCGACGTTGAAGACCTTTTCGACTGCCTCCGTCCTGGCATCGATGATCACGACTGCATTCTCAGTTGAGTCTGCGAGATACAGCTTCTGGTCGGCGGTGTCCGTCGTCGCGGTCTCGAGCTGAATGTTCGTGCCGATCTTCAATCGTCCGCCCGGCCTCAACGTTTTCATATCGTAAACGTACACGAACCCCGTGGTCGAACTGATGACAAACGCCTTACCGGCTGCGAAGTTCACGCCGGTCATGTTCTCTCCGGCTTCCAGCGTCGCCGCCACCTTGTTGGTCTGGAGATCGATAATGGAGATGGTCTGGTCGCCGTTATTCGGCGTGATCGCGTACTTGCCGTCGTGACTCATGTAAATGCGCCAGGGAGCCTTCCCCACCCTGATGACCTTCACCACCTTGTCCTCACGCGGGTCGATCACGCCGACGACTCCTAAGTCGGTATCGGCAGCATAGAGATACCGACCGTCGTTTGTGATCTGCGGGATGTTGATGCCCTTGATATCCCCCAGGTATTTCGCAGGGTCCAGCTTCGCGACGCCGGGCACTTCGGCAATCTGGACCTTTTTCAGCAGCTCATGGCGCCTCACATCGATGACGCCCACCCAATGCGCACCGTAGTTGCCCACATACGCTTTCGAGCCGTCTGGCAAGAACACGGTGTTGAGGGGTTCCACAAAACCGGGAATGGTCTTGATTTTCGTGAGCGAGACCATGTCAATCACCGAGATGGAGTCGCCTTGGGGATTGCCCTGGTAGTACCAACGACCATCTGGTGAGAATGCCAGATGCTCTGGGGCAATATCGACCGGAATAACCTTCACCAATTGCAGCGTTCGCGCATCGATGATGTACGCCTTGTTCGCGCGCGTGCCGCCCGTGACGACATAGCGGCCGTCCGGGGACATCATCACCATGTGGGGGTTGACGTTGTTGCCCAGAAAGGTCTTTCCCACCATCTTGTGGGTCTTGATGTCCATGAACGCGATCTCATTCGAGTCCCGATTGACAATCATGACCACCGACGTCGGATCAGCGAGCTTCACGTCCGCCGCGCGCAACGCGCCGCTGGCCGCAGCTCCACACACGCCGACGATGACCGCGCCGGCAACGCCGAAACGTTTTACGGTAGCCATGGGTTCTCTCCTGAACATGCCAATTGAGCACAACGCTCGGCTAGAAGCTCGCCTGCAGGCGCACGCCTGGAAACAGAAACGCGTGCGACTCCTCCCCAACCGGTGATTCAAGGAGATGCTGGAGGCTGAATGAGAGTCGCAGTTTCTCCGAAATCCTCAAGTTGTAATAGCCCTCCAGCAGTTTTTCGCTGGGCCCCGACGGAATAACCGTTTGCGCGTAACCGACGCCCCATCTATCCAGAGGATTGAAGACGAAGCCGTTCTGCAACTGAAAGCCAGCGCTGTAGAAGCGGCCCCCGGTCGAAAACAGGGTAGCGGCTCCGCTGGTGGGCGCATCCACCTCTCCGGATCCGTAACGGCCAAACAGCGTAAAGATGGGCGTGAGCTTTTGATCCGCACTCAACCCAACCGCCCCTCTGCGACTGCCTGTACTGTTATCGCTGCGGTACCACACTCGATAGTTCCCCTCGGACAGACCGGGGGGGCGCGCGACGTAGCCGACCTCCGACAACGTGTAGATGGATTCCGTCAGATTGGTTGCGTCGCTGTTCGTTTGCTGGAAACCCGCTCTGAAGCTCAGGCCGTTTTTGGCGTCGAACAGGCCGATGACACCCGAACCATTCGTCGGTAGTACCAATACCGGGTTGTTCACCAACGCGTCGCTGACGAACTCTGACGTTTCGTCGTTGGCGACGGCGTTCCGGTCGAAATAGTTGGTCATGTCGACTCGTCCCGCGACGAGTGCCAGCTTCTGGGAGAAGAGCTCGGTCTTAACCCACGCCTCCCGCACATTCACTTCGTTGTTCCGAACGAGTCGAGACGAGTAACTGTTGAGCAGGGTGAGGCCGTGACGCTCCGCGTCCGGTGGCGCTCCACTCAAACCGACGATGTCTGCAAAGAAGCTCGTGTATTGGGCCAGGCCGGCCGAGAACAACAGATCGGCCGAGGCGAGTTGATAGGCGTGCCCGTTGGTCTCATTCGTCGGGCCACTGGTCTGTCTCGCAAACTGCGTCACGCTCGCGGCGCTCATGCCGACCGTGATCTTCCTGGCGTCCTGATCGGCGAACGCCTGTTCGAGTTTCTCGCTGAGCCACTGCCGCCGGTACACGCGCTCCCTCTGGTAAGTCACGGTCTTCTTCGCCCCTTCGACGGGCGCGTCGTGTTCGTTGCCGTTCTTGTCGACGTAGACCTCAATCCGCTTGACTCGCGTTTCGGGTTCCGACAGGACCGTGCCGGATTCGAGGTCGCTCAGGCGCTGCTCGAGCTTCTTGATGCGATCGAGGAGCGCTTGCGTGTCGGCAAATCCTCCCGCGATCGCCGCCGCAGGCTCCGGTTCACCACCTCGAATGTCGAGCGCCTCGAGCGAGACGGCCAGCGCCCGGGCGCTCGGCACGGTGATCTCCTGCGAGGAACGCGCGAGTCCTGGTGCATCCACCTGCAGGACGTAGCGGCCGGCCGGCACCTGGTCGAACATGAACGTACCGTCGGCCCTCGAACGTACAGAGCGGTCGGGCGATGCGCCCGCTCGCATAGCGGGCATGCCCGGCATCGCCGGTCCTGGAGGCGGGACCAGGGAGACTTCTGCATCCGCAATTGCGCCACCCTGTTGAGTCGTCACACGGCCGCTCACCGATGAGGTTTGGGTCGATGCCACAGAAGCCATTAGCAAGATCCCGATGATCGAGACCGCAACTCGAACTCTATCCATATTCAGCACCTTCAGGCTAGACCTTGAACGGCGGCGGCGGCGGCCCTCCGCACGCCGCAGTCAGGGCCGCGCCCGCCAGGAGAAACGGCAGCGTCGATCGCATTCCGAGCCCTTCCGTGTCTCTCCGCCGTTACTGTTTCTTCGCCGTGAACGTGCCGTCGCCGAGACCGACGATGGATACCTTGCCCTTCATCGTGTCCTTGCCGTCGACCGTGCCGTCGTAGACGTACTCGAGATTGTTGCCCTGCACGTCGATCGTGAACTTGATGTCGATCTTGTTGCCCTTGACCGTGCCCGTGAAATCCGACTCGCCGAGCTGACCCGAGTAGTGTCCGGTGAGCTTCTCGCCGTCCTGCTTCATGGTGAGCGTCGGGTTGCCCGATCCCGCCGCCGTCTCCACAGTGAAGGCCCACTTGCCCGTCACGTCCACCTTCGCGGCCTGACCAGCAAAGGCCACGGTCACGCCGAGCATCGCCACTACGGCGGCCGCCGCCGCTGCACGCGCATACATTGTTCTCATCGAGGACTCCTCTCCAAGGTTTTCAGTTCTAAGTTCCAAGTTCTCAGTTCTCAGTTCTTTAGTCTATCAACGTCCCTGCCGGATCGTCTTCAGCTCGGCCAGATCCGCGTCCGCCGCGCTCCAGTATTTTCCGGCCAGCGCGAACTCGGCGGCCGCCGTGCGCGCGTCGCCCGCGTGCTGCGCCGCCAGCGCCAGCGCGTAGTGCGAGCCGGCGTAGTTCGGATCGTGCTCCAGCATCTGCCGCGCGGCCCACGCCGCGAGATCCCAGTCGCCCACGTCCCGAGCGGCGCGCGCCATCGCTTCGAGCGTGAAGAGCACCTGCATGAAGTTGTCCGGCCCGGATTGCAGGCGGGCCTTCCGCGCGGCCTCCTCGAGCGCCGGCCGCGTCTTCTCGCCCTGCTTCGTGCGGAGGAAGAACTCCGCCTGAAATGTCTGGACGGGCACGGCGATGAGCCCGCCTCCTTCGACGCCCTGGATCAATCGAAGCGCCGCGTTCCCTTCGTCGGCGGCGGCCTTGTACTGACCGAGTGCGAGCTGCACGTGTCCAGCCTGCACGTGGCCGGCGGCGCTCACGAGCGGCGACCGGTGGCCCGCCATGACGTTCGCGGCCTCGAGCGCCTCGGCCGCACGGCCGCGCGCGAGCAGGAACACGACCCACTCGCGCTTGTTGAACTCCTGCACGACGAGCGAGGAGGTCATCGTGAACGACCGCTTGAACACGGTCTCGGCGTTCGCCATCTGGCCGGCGTACTGATACGCCTGTCCCAGCAGGTCCAGGTTGTGCTGGTAGTGCCAGTCCAACTCGGCAGGAATCTTCTCCGCCGCCAAGTACGCCGACTCGAGCGCGTCGGCTGCCTGGAACTCGGCGATCGCGTCCGGCATCCGGCCGCTCCGCATCAGATCGTGGCCGCGCATGTGGCGGGCGTGGGGAATCGTCGGCGCCAGCGCGGCGTACGCCGCGCCCTGCGCGATCGCGGCTTCGAGGCGCCCGATGTTCTCGTAGGCGTGCGACAGATAGTGGTGGGCCGCGAAGCCGTCCGGCGCCAGCGAGAGCGCCTTGTCGTAGAACGGAATCGACGCGGCGACGCTGCCCTGCCCGCGCTCGGCGGGGTCCGGCGATTCCGCCATCCCGCGGAGCAGCCAGAGCTCGTCGTCTTTCGGAAAAGCCTTGAGCGCTGCGTCGAGCGCCTGGCGGTACGCGGCGAGCTTCGCCGGGTCTGCGGGCGCGGCCTCGGCCGCCATCTGTTTCTCGCGCAGCGCGATGTGACGCCGATCGTGGTCATTCGCGCCAGCAGCGCGCGCGGCGAGCGCGTTCGCGCGCTCGAGCGCGGCCTTGGCGGCCGCCGGTGCGTTCAGTTCGGTGTACGCGAGGCTCAGTTGCGCGTGCGCGACGGCGAGATTCGGATCGAGCGTCAGCGCTTGATTGAACGATCGAGCCGCTTCAAGCCAGACATAAGAATGGATGTACGCGAGGCCCTGATCGTAAAACGCCTGCGCCTGCCTCACTGTCGTGCTCACGCCGTGGTGGGCGGCGCCGATGCCCGTGCGCAGCGGCACGGATCGCTTTGCGATCTCGAGGATCGACGAGGCGGCTTGCGGCGCATCGCGTTGATGAGCGTCCTGCGGGAACGCGAGCACCGCCGCGAGCGCCAACACGAGAGGCACAACGCTCACAGTGTAGTCGGTCACCTGCCGTTCGAGCGCCCGCCCGGCTTCTCGGGCGATCGGGAAGTGGATGGACCCCCCTGGGCCTGATCGACAGAGGTCGCGCGACGCCGGTCCCGCAACTCACGCGCGAGCGCCAGATTGGCGAGCGCCTGCGGCTGGTTGGGGCTGATGCGCAGCGCCTCGCGGAAGTGATCGATGGCCTCGTCGAGCGCGCCCTGTCTGAGGAGCGCGGCCCCCCAGTCGATGTGCGCGTCGATGCGGTTGGGGCTGATGCGCAGCGCCTCTTCGAAATGCCGGATGGCCTCCGGGAATTCACCCAGCCTGGAGAGCGTGTTGCCAAGATTGGTCCGCGTCAGGGCATCACCGGGCTCGATCTGGATCGCCTTCCGATAATGCACGACTGCCTCGGCGAGCTGACCTGCCCGTCCGAGCACGCCTCCCAGGTTCGCCTGCGCCTCCGCATTGTCCGGATCGAGGCGCACGGCTTCGCGCAGCCGGGCCACGGCCTCGTCAACCCTGCCGGCGCCGGCCAACAGCGTGCCGAAATGTTCTTGCGCCGCCGCGCTGTCCGGCGCGGCCTGCGCGATCGCGCGAGCCCGGTCCAGTTCCGGTGCGCGCCCTTGCACCTCCGCCAGGCCCAGCGTCAGGACCGGCAACACGAACAAGCCCCATTTCGCCCCGTGGATCACCCACGCCGGTCGGACGGCTGCCTGCTCCGGCGTGCCGCCGCTGAGGCCGAGGGACTGCCGTGTCGTGCGCTCGCGCACTTTCCAGATGAACCCATCGTAATAAAAGTGCAGCAGCGCGGACGCCGCAAGCAGCCCCGTCAACGTCCGCCTGAGCAGCCCGGCCGACATGGCCGCTGAGACCAGATTGAGCGATCCGTACGCGACAACGAGCCCCACATACACGCCGACGAGGGCGCCGCTGCGCCGGAACAGGAACCGCGTGAACCCGCCAACGCCGGGGTCCTTCTGCACGCGATTCAGGTTGAAAATCCAGACGATCGACAGGTACTGCACGTCGTGGAACACCTCGAACAGGGCGATGCCGGCCAGCATGTTGCTGACCAACACGTTCGTGTACCAGAAGAAGCCGAAGCTGGTGGCCATCAGCAGCAGCTTGACCGGGCTGAGGGGGCGCCCACGATGCCACATCCATGCGGTGTGGCACAAAAACGCGACCGTCACCCCGCCGGTCAGAGCGATGGAGGTCGTCCGGAGCGCCTCGATGGCCGACGCCTCGATCAGCGGGCCGCCGGACGTGTAAAAGACGCTCAAGATGTTCGTCATGCGGCTCGGCGACACAAGGACCGCGGTCGCGAACCACGTCACACACATCGCATGGTCCAGACGCGCGGTCCACGGAGACGATGGCCCCGCCTTGGCGTCGTAGATGCGAAGGAATCCGTAGGTCTGCATCAGACCGTGCCACACGCCCCACAAGTACACGATCAGGACGATGCCGTTCAGATCGCGCAGGGCAAATACCAGACACGTCGCCGCGAGGAACGCCGGCGCGACGGAGAATCGCCATCGAAAACGCTGGAACAGCGCGCGATCGCCGTACGCGCGCAGCATTCCGGGCAGATGATGTCCGATGGCGCCAAAGGAGGCGACACACAGCGACAGGTCTTCGACCCTCCAACGCGCCCGCGCGGCGAGAAAGGCCGGGATGATCAACAGGGGCGTCCCGACAAACAGAACCAGATCCTGCCAGGGGGTGAGAATCCACCGAGAGGAAGCGTGAAGACTCTGTGTCGTCGCACCGGACGAGCCAGATCGAACCATGATCAGCAGGTACTAGCTGCTTCGCCTCACGACACCGTCAACAGTGTCTGTGCGGAGCCGGAGTGTGCGAGGGCCGGGACGAACCCGACCGTCGACGCCCAGCCCCGCACGGGAAACAACCGATTAGAAGGTGAACTGCCCGCCGATCTTGAAGAACCTGCCCTGCAGCACGTCGGTCGGACGCAGCCACTGGCTCGTCGCCGCTTGAGAGAACGCGTTGTTCACCCTGAACACCCAGTTGCTGTTAAACACGTTGTACAGGTCGGCGTCCACCCTGAACGTCCCCCGGTTCATCTTGAACCGCCTGGACGCACGCAGGTCGAGCTGGTTGAGGTAGTCGCCGTAAATCGACCCCGGCTCGATGATGTTGATCGGCTTGCTCGTTGAAACCAGGGCGCGCCCGAGGGTCGAGCCCGCCGCCGTGAGCTGGTCGCGGGTCGCGGTCCACTGCGCGAGCAGGTTCGGCCCCTGGGTCAACTGATACGTGCCGCTGATCTGCACGTCGTACGGAATCGTGGTGTAACCAACGAGCTTCACGTCCGGCCGGTACGGGAAGGTCTGTTTGCAGAAGATCTTTTCGGGATTGCCCACTTGACTGACTGCTCCTCCTCCGACGACGAGGAGCGTACCGACGGCCGGGGCGCTGCAGGAGTCGGTGTCGATCTTCTGGGCGTTGATGCCGGCCTGAAAGTACGTGCCCCGGCTGAACCGCGCAACCGTCGAGATGTCGAAGCCCTGGATGACGGTCGAGATCCCACTACCAAAGTTGTCCGCGAAGGTACGGAAGTTGTCCACTCTGCCGACGAAGGCTGCCTTGAGGTCGTACAATCCGCACAGTTGTGTCCCGCTGCCAGGCACACGTGCGTCGCTCGGTGTGTTGATGCAGAACGGGCCATCGAAGCTCGAACCGTCGACACTGAGCGCCCGGTTCTGGAGCGTGGTCTGGTTGCCGTACCACCGGCGATAGTAGCCGCCGTTCACCGAGACGCGCGGCATGAGCTCGTGTTGCAGGCTCGCGGCGTACTCCCAGTTGTTGGGGCGCACGGCCCAGCCGACGAGCGTGGCCGGATCTTGCACGGTGGTGACCACGCCCTTGCCGAAGTTGGCATTCGTCGCCGCTCCCGCCGTCAGCTCGTTGGACTGCACCGAGCCGTCGGCGTTGAAGATCGAATTGTTCCGGTCGAGATCGTTCCAGTTGTAGGTGCTCTGGGTGGGCACCGTGCCCACCGGATTGTTCTGACCGGTCGTGGTGTTCACGTCGCCGTTCACGTAGCGGGCAATCGACGTCTTCACGGCCGTCTTGCCGTTGCCGAACACGTCGTACGAGATGCCCAGCCGCGGGCTGATATCCTTCCAGCTCTGCACGCGTCCCACGCATCCGTCCGCCGGATTGTTCACGCCGTCCGCGCACACTCCGAAGTGCTTGCCCGCGTAAAACCGGCCCGCCAGCAGGTCTCCCTCGCCCGTCTCGCCGATGTACCAGTCAAGGCGCACACCGGCGTTAATCGTGGCCCGCTTGATGGTCCACCGGTCCTGGCCGAAGATGCCGGTATCGGCTTTGATGCTTTCCCGCGCCTCCGATGCAATGCGTTCCGTGACCGAGGTGGAAACGCCGCCGTTGAAGGTCAGTGCCGAGATGTCGCCCGTCCACTGCGCCAGTGTCCGGCGCCGGCCCTGGGTGACCGCGGCGCCGAATTTCATCGAGTGCGAGCCCGTCACGTACGAGACCGACGCCGACTCGGTGAACAGCTTCGAGAAGTGGTCGGCCGGGCTGCTCCACGCGTTCGTGGTCAAGCCGGTTGCTGAATCGACGAATGTGTAGACCTTCGACTTCCGGATCAGCTCCGGATTCCATTCGAAGACGTCGCTCCCGGTCACCGACGGCTGATAGATCTCCGTGTACTCCTGGTTGTACACCGCCAGGCCCGCATCGTACAGCAGTCTGTTGCTCTGCGTGCGCGTCCACTTCGTGACGGACACGAAGCTGTCGAGCGTGACCTCGTACCCCGAGGCCTCCGGATCGGGCTGGGTGCCACTGAGGCCCCAGTGGGGGCGGTATTTCTTGTCGGCGTCGAGATAGGTCGAGAACTTGTCTTTCGCGGTCGCCTGCCACGTGACGCGCGGCGCCAAGCTCCAGATGTAGCCGTCGTTGACGCCGGGTTGGGTTTTATCCGGAACGTATTTGGCAAAGACGCCCGGCACCGACGGCGGGTTCGCGTTGACATAGGCGTCGGCCACGGTCTGGTTGCTGCCAAAGTTGCGGTACGTGAACGTGAACCACGCCTTGTCCCTGGCGATCGGGCCGCCGACCGACGTGCTGAAGTCCCAGATTTTGTCGACCGTACCGACGTTCGTGAGGGAGTTCCCCGGGTTGTACTGCAGGTCGCCGGCCAGATTGCTCCGGAGGTTGTTCGACTGCCAGGCGTTTTTCGTGAAGTTGCCGTACGACGAGCCCCGGAACGTGTTGCCGCCGTCCTTCGGGATCATGTTGATGCGGATACCGCCCTGGCCCATTTCAGCGGAGTCGGCGCCCGTGACGTAGCTGAATTCCTCGAAGCTCGCCTCGTTCCAGTAGACGCCGCTGTACTGCCCGGAGCCCTCGAGGTTGTTCAGTCGCATCCCTTCAATCGTCTGGACGGAGTCGCCGGAGCCCTTGTAGATGAGCGGTGACTGCTGCAACTGGCCCGAGCCGCCGACGTCACGCGATATTGTGCCGCCGCCGCCGACGGCGATGGAGGTGCCCGGTATCATGATGCCGATCGCCTGGATGTTGCGGCCCGTCGGGATCGTGTCCATCACGTCGCGCGTCATGACCGTGCGGGTCGTGATGCTTTGCGTGTCGACCACCGGCGATTCGGCCGAGACGGTGATCGTCTCTTCGACCGCGCCAACTCTCAGGTCGGCGTTAATCGTGGCCGTGAAATCCGACGTCAGCTCGACGTTCGCGCGTTTCACGACCGTGAAGCCGGGCAGCGTGAAGGTGACGGTGTAGGTGCCCGGCCGCAGCGTGATGATCTTGTACTGTCCGGCGCCGTCAGTGATCACCGACCGGACCTTCTCGATCAGCGCGGGGCTCGAGGCTTCCACCGTAACCCCAGGGAGCACCGCGCCCGACGCGTCTTTCACCGTGCCTGCGATGCTGCTGGTTTGAGCCGACGCGATGGCCGGCCAAAGCGCGAGGCACGCCGCTCCGAGAATCAGTCGTGCAAACGTATGCATGCAGCCTCCCCCCTCAAACGAGTCCCAGATCGACTGTGCGGACAATCTACAGCCTTTTTGTCTGGATTTGTCTCTAATCTTTCGGCTCGCGTGCGGGTGGTTCCAATTTTCCGTATTGCGAATTTTGAGACCGTAAGTCTGCAGTGTGCTGCGTAATCCCGCGCTCCAGCTAGCGCTTCGGCGCGAGAGACCGGACGTAGTTGACGACATTCCAGGTATCAATCTCGCTGATGCGCGCGGCGTAGCCTTCCATATCCTTCGACGTGCCCTCGCGAATCGACGCGTAGATCTCGCCGTCGGTCGACCCGAAGGTCCATTTCCCTGACACCAGGTCCGCCGGCTCGGCGCCGACCGCGGCCTCGCCGTCGCCTTTGCCGCTCGGACCGTGGCATCGGATGCAGAGGCGCTGATAGAAGCGCTTGCCCGCCGCCAACGATTCGGGCGTCACCGCGATCGGGTTTCTAATCTTGGCCGCTTCGGGATTCCCGCCTTTGCGGGGAGCAGTCGGTGATTGAAATCCAAGAACGAGCAGAGCCAGAAGCAACAGGCGCGCGACCATGTCGTCACATCCCCAGATTCTCACATCCTCAGGTTCTCAGATTCCACCGAGACACATGTATTTGATTTCGCAAAATTCCTCGATCCCGTACTTCGAACCCTCGCGTCCGAGCCCCGATTCCTTCACGCCGCCGAACGGCGCGACCTCGGTCGAAATCAATCCCGTGTTGACGCCGACGATGCCGTACTCGAGCGCTTCGGCGACGCGGAAGATCCGCCCGACGTCGCGGCCGAAGAAGTAGGCCGCGAGGCCGAACTCCGTGTCGTTGGCGAGCGCGATCGCGTCGGCCTCGGTCGAGAAGCGGAACAGCGGCGCGACGGGACCGAACGTCTCTTCGCGCGCGATCGCCATCGAGGGCGTGACGTTCGTCAGGATCGTCGGCTCGAAGAATCGGCCGCCGCGCGCGTGGCGCTTGCCGCCGAGCGCCACCGACGCGCCTTTCGCGAGCGCGTCCGCGATGTGGCTCTCGACCTTCTCGACGGCGCGATCGTCGATGAGGGGGCCCTGCGTCGCGCCGGGCTCGAGACCGGGCGCCGGCGTCAGCATCGCGACCGCCGCCACGAGTTTCGCCGCGAACGCGTCGTACACCGACTCCTGCACGAGCAGCCGGTTCGCGCACACGCAGGTCTGCCCCGTGTTGCGGTATTTCGACGCGATCGCGCCCTCCACCGCCGCATCGAGATCGGCATCGTCGAAGACGATGAACGGCGCGTTGCCGCCGAGCTCGAGGGACAGCTTCTTCACGGTCCCGGCGCACTGCGCCATCAGAACCTTGCCGATCTCGGTCGAGCCCGTGAACGACAGCTTGCGGACGGTGGGATGGCTCGTCAGCTCGGCGCCGATCTCGGTCGCCGATCCGGTGATCACGTTGAGCACGCCCTTCGGCAGGCCGGCCCGCTCGGCGAGCTCGGCGAGCGCGAGCGCCGAGAACGGCGTCTGCGACGCGGGCTTCAGCACGACCGTGCAGCCGGCGGCGATCGCAGGCCCGGCCTTGCGCGTGATCATCGCGAGCGGGAAATTCCACGGCGTGATGCACGCGACGACGCCGATCGGTTCCTTCGTGACGAGGATGCGCTTGTCGGCCTGCGGCGCGGGGATCGTGTCCCCGTAGATGCGCTTGGCTTCCTCGCCGAACCATTCGAGGAACGACGCGGCGTACGCGACTTCCCCGCGCGACTCGGTGAGCGGCTTGCCCTGCTCGGTCGTCATCAGCCGCGCGAGATCCTCCTGGTTGGCCAGCATCAGCTCGAACCAGCGGCGCAGGACGGCCGCGCGCTCCTTCGCCGGTTTCTTCCGCCACGCCGGAAACGCGCGAGCCGCTGCTTCGATCGCCTGTCGTGTTTCAGCGCGGCCCAGACGCGGCACCGTGCCGACGGTTTCACCAGTCGCGGGATTGTCAACCGCGATCACGTCGCGCGCGTCGATCCACGCGCCGTCGAGGTAGCAGGCTTGACGGAAGAGATTCGCGTCCTGAAGAGCGACGCCGGGGGCGGTGATGCGCATGACGCGAATTCTATCTGAGGATGTGAGGATCTGAGGATCTGAGGAAGTGAGGATCTGAGGATCTATGGATGTGAGGATTTGAAGAGGGGAAGAGTCGCGCGACTCTGCAATTCTCCAAATCCTCAGATCCTCAAATCCTCACTTCCTCAAATTCTCATATCCTCAGATCCTCAAATCTCATCGCCTTTCCGCTTCCGGCGGACAGGGCGCGTTTGCGTAGCCTGAGCGGAAAGGCATGACCACGCCGCTCGCCGGATCGAACTTGTGGCGCCACACGCAGGCCGTGTCGTTGGCGAGCAGGTGAATCGAGATCGACGCGTGTTCGGAAATCGTGCTGACGTAATGGATGTCGTCGGCCGGGGGCAGCAGCGGATAAAACTCACCGCGCCCGAGCTGCTGCCGCTTGGCGATTTCCAGCGTCGCTTTCGACGCGTCCCGGCCATCGTCGAGGCGGCGATACACCGTTTCGTCCTGGCGGCCTCGGTAGATGCCGACGAGACCCCACGCGAGGTGATCGTGGACGGGCGTCGACGCGCCGGGCGGCACGACGAGCGAGAACAGGCACAGCGATCCGTCTTCCGCGCGATAGAGGGCGTACTGGCCGATGCCGCCGCCCATCTTGCTCGTCTCGTCCGGCTTGGCGCACGTCTCGGGCAGCCAGCCCTCGGCCGCCAGCAGCCGCCCGAACGCCGGACGCAGCGCCTCGACGCGCGCGGCCGGATCGGCCATCTCGGCGTTCAGCCGCTGCGTTTCGGCGATGAGCGCGCGAATCTCAGGCGTGTCGACGAGAAACCCGAAGTGCTGATGGTCGTGGGCGTGAAGGTCGCACATGGGGCCGATTTTAGGATATGAGGATGTGAGAATGTGAGGATTTGAAGAGGGGAAGAATCCACCGACTCTGCAAATCTTCAGATCCTCAGATCCTCAGATCCTCAGATCCTCACATCCTCAGATCCTCACATCCTCAGATCCTCACATCCTCAGATCTCGTCAAGTGCGCGTGTGATGTTCTTCAGTCCGCGCGCCAGCCTCCTCGCCTCGCATCCGAAGCTCAGTCGCACGTGCCGCGGCGACTCGAAGAAGCGTCCGGGAACGACGAGCGTCGAGTAGCGCTGCAGCAGATGCCCGGCCAGCCGATCGCTGTCGATTCCGCGTGGCAGTCGCGGAAAGACGACGTTGCCGCCGTCGGGGACGAAGGCCGCCAGGCGCGGCTCGCGCGCGAAGAAGGCGCGCAGGCGCGCGAGGTTGGGATCGAGTAGCGCGTGCGCGCGTCGATCGAGATCGCGCAGTCGCGTGAACGCGGCCAACGCCATCTGCTCGCCCGGCGCGACGCTGTTGTTGGTCATCAGGTCGTTGATGCGGCCCGCGCGGGCGATAAGCGGTTCCGGACCGAGGATCCAGCCGGCGCGCAGGCCATCGAGGCCGTAGGCCTTGGTCAGGCTGTTCGTCGTGATCACATTCGGTCCGGCGTGGACGCACGATTCGGGCCGGCGGCCGAACACGCACTCCAGATACACCTCGTCCACGAGCAAGTACGCGCCGACCCGCGCGAGCCGCGACGCCATTTGCTGCACGACGGGCATCCCGATCCTGGCGCCGGACGGATTGTGCAGGTTGGTGACGATCGCGAGCTTCGTGCGCGTGGTGACCAGCGACGCGAACCGATCGAGATCGATGGCGTATCCGTCTTCGAACCGGCGATCGAGCCGCCGCACGCGATGCCCGAGCGCCTGCGGGATGCGCAGTAGCGGCTCGTACGTCGGCCGCTCCACGATCACCTCGGCGCCGCGCCCGCATCCGTCGAGCGCCGCGACGCACGCGATCCAGTTCGCGTAGCTCGTCCCGCCCGACAGCTCGAAGACGTTCGCGGACGTGACGCCGTAGCGCCCGGCGATCGCGTCGCGCAAAGGCGGATAGCCGTACGTGACGGGCAATGTCGCGACGAGATCCGAAGCCTCGAGTCGGAGCAACGACGCAGGACAGCGATCGATCCCGCTGCGCGCCAGGTTGATCCTCGCGTGCGGCAGCGCCTTCGCCCACGTGATGTATACGAGATCGGGGAACTTCATTTCCGTTGCAGCCCGGGTCCTTTTTCAGGTGTAGGCCGGGTCCTTTTGGACCCGGCTCGATCGATCAGGCGGGTCCGAAAGGACCCGCCCTACGTACTCCGTACCGCCCTACGTATCACAAAAAACCAGACAGCTGCCGTGACGAGAATCGCCGACCCAATCAGCGACTGTATCGGATTCGCGACGAAACTGTTCGCGACGACGCCCGCGGCGACCGCGATGAAGATCGATGTCGTATACGGATGCCCCGGAACCCCCGCCGGCGCTCGCCCTTCGGTCGAGCTTTGGCGGGGAAAGCGCCGCTCCCGGCGCCGGACGATGACGAGCGCGCCGGCCGTCAGCCCGAAGAACAGCCAGTCCGCGAACACGACGTACGACAACAACTGATCGTACGTGTTCGTCGTCAGGAGCACGATCAACACTGCCGCCTGAAACCACAGCGCGACCACCGGCGTGTGGAAGCGCGGATGGAGACGCGCCACGCGCGCGAACAGCAAGCCGTCGGCGGCCATCGCGTAGTACAGCCGCGCGCCGGTCAGAATCACGACCGAGAGGAACCCGAGACTCGAAACGACAATGAGCGCGGCGACGAATCGCGCGCCGGCCTCGCCCGCCACTGCGCGCGCCATGTCCGCCGCCAGCGCCGGCGACGCCGCGATCTGTGACGGTGTCAGCACCCACAAGTACGCCAGGTTCAGCGAGAGATAGAGGGTGACGACGAGAATCACGCCGAGCACGGTCGCGCGCGCGAGGTTGCGAACGGGATCCTTGATCTCAGCCGCGATGTTCGCGCAGCTCTGCCATCCGCCGTAGGCGAACAGAATCGGCACGAGCGCCGTCAGGATCGCGCTGATGGACGCGCGGCCGAAGACGACCGCGGGCGCGGGATCGAAATGGCTCGCCGGGGGCGCGCCGCGCCCGAACGCGAGCGCGAGCAGCGCGAGCATGCCGAGCACCTTCGCGCCCATCAGCAGGTTGTTGGTCCGCGCGCCGGCCCGCACGCCGATCGCGTTGACCGCCGTCAGCGTCAGCAGCGCGGCCGCCGCGGCCACGCGGATCCCGATCGGACCGAGCGCGACAAACGATCGATCGACGTAGCTCGCGAACAGAATCGACACGGCTGCCAGCGATCCGCCGTTGATGATGAACAGCAGCGCCACGCCGTAGAGAAACCCGACGACCGGCGGATACGCCCGCTCGAGGTAGACGTACTGGCCGCCGACGTGCGGAAAGCGCGACGCGAGCTCCGCCCAGACGAACGCGCCGATGAGCGCGACCACGCCGCCGAGGCTCCAAACCAAAAGTATGAGCAGCGGGTCGCTGACGACCCGGGCGACGTTGGACGGATTGGCGAAGATGCCGACGCCGACGATGCCGCCGGCGACGACAACGACAGAATCGAGGAGACCGAGTTCGCGCTTGAACTCAGTCACCAGCCACTAGCCACCAGCCACCAGCCACTACTTGACCGGCGCTGGCATCTCGGATGCGCCGAATCTTGGTACCATCTGATCTCTCATCGCGAGCTGATAGAGCGTCGCCGCGATCGCGATCGCCGAGGCCTTCACGTCGCTTTCAATGATGCGCTCGTAGTGATCGAGGTTCGTGTGGTGCGTGTGGCTGTTGTATTCGATGGGATCCTGCGAGAAGCCGATGCTCGCGAGCCCGGCGTTGTTGATCGCCCACTCGCCCGCCGCCTTGAGGCTCGGCGAGCCCGTGACGCGCGGGCCGTAGACGTCGGTCAGGACGTGCAGCGTCCGCATGATCTGCGAGTGGCTGTTCTCCTCCTGATGGATCTTCGCGTTGATATCCGTATTGATCCGTTCCTGGGCCGCCAGCGGCGCCAGCAGGGACACGAGGGCGATGGCAGAAGGCAGAAATCGTCTCGACATAGCGGCGATACTACTCCACCGGACTCGAGGAGAATCCGCGCTTTTCACTTTTTCCTTCCAAGTTCTCACTTCTCTTCCTGTTAACCCCCGGGCGTCCAGACAGTAATAGATGGGTGATGACCACCAAGACAAAACTGTTCCGCACTCTCGCCACCACCCTGTTCATGACCGCCGCCCTGAGCGGCGTTTCGCCGTCACGTCTTCACGCCCAAGCGCGCCCTCAGGCGCCCGAGCGCCCGGCCGCGCCGGCGCGCCCCGAGCGGCCTGCGCCCCCTGGGATCAATGACGCGCAGGCGCCGCTGCAGATTGTGTCCGATCAGAACGCCGAGCGGACGCGCGAGCAGTTGCGCGAGACGCTGGATCATTACCCGCCGACGCTGAGACAGGTGCTGCGGCTGGACCCGTCGCTGCTGACCAAATCGGATTACCTCGGGATGTACCCCGCGCTCGCCACGTTTCTCGCGCAGCACCCGGAAGTCGCGCACAACCCGACCTACTTCATCGGCGGGCCGCAATTCATCAACGACGGCCCGTCCACGTCGCGGGCCGTGGTGGACATCATGACCGACCTGTCCGTCACGTCGTTCTTCATCACGGCGATCATCGTCATCGGGTGGATCGCGCGATCGGTGCTCGAGCACAAGCGCTGGCAGCAGGCGATGAAGACGCAGACCGACGCGCACGTGAAGCTGTTCGATCGGCTGACGAGCAACGAGGATCTTCTCGCTTACATCCAGTCGGGCCCGGGACAACGCTTCCTGACGGCCGCGCCGATGCTCCCGACGATCGACACGTCGACGCGATCGATGGGCGCGCCCATCGGCCGCATTCTCTGGTCGATGCAGACCGGCATCGTCGTGGGACTCGCCGGCGTCGGCCTCTGGATCGCCAAGAGCAACGTGGTCTCTGAAGTCGCGCAGCCCCTGATCGTGTTCGGGATTCTGAGCATGGCCGTGGGCCTGGGCTTCGTGCTGTCCTCGCTGGTGTCGTACGCGCTCTCGCGACAGCTCGGCCTGCTACAATCGTCTTCACCCCATGCGTGACGCGACGCTTTCCTCGCTTGAAGGGCTGGCCCTTGCGACCGCCGGCGCCCGCCTGGACGATGACACGCTGACGTTCTGCATGGACGAAGACGCCTTCCGGCTCTTCTACGACCGCACGGCGCGCCCGGTCTGGGCGTACCTGGCGCGCATCACCGGCGACCGCCAGCTCGCCGACGACTTGATGCAGGAGAGCTACTTCCGATTCCTGCGGTCGCGCGCGGTGCTGGACGACGAGGCGCACCGCCGCAACTACCTCTTCCGCATCGCCACGAATCTGGCGCATGACGTGCGGCGCCGGGCGCCGATGGAGACCGCGACGCTGGACGACGGGATCGAGCACGACCATGCCGACCCGCAGTCGGAGGGCGACGCGACCGGCCGCGCTGTTCAGCGCCTGGATCTCCGGCGCGCGATGCGGCAGTTGAAGCCGCGCGAGCGCAGCCTGCTGTGGCTTGCCTACGCGCAGGGATCGTCGCACGTGGAAATCGCGCAGGCGCTCGGTCTGAAGACGGGCAGCATCAAGCCGCTGCTGTTCCGGGCGCGGCGCCGGCTGTCGGCGCTGCTGCAGGAGAGCGCGCGATGAACGCCTGTCCCCGTGAACCGGAAGTGGTCGACGCGATCACGCGCGGCGACTGGATACAGGCCGACGAGGCCTTGCGCACGCACGCGGCGTCGTGCGCGGCGTGCGGCGAGCTCGTGACGCTGATGCAGGCCTTGCGCGAGGATCACGCGGCCGTGTGCCGGGCGGCGGATGTGCCCGCGGCCGGGACCGTGTGGTGGCGCGCAACGATCCGCGCGCGCGCCGAGGCCGCCGAGAAGGCCTCGCGGCCGATCACCGTCGCGCAAGGCGTGGCCGCGGCGTGCATCGCCGGCGTCGCCGCGGCGTTCGCCGGCGCCGCGTGGCGTTTGTTGCCGTCGTTCGCGCAGCCCGACCCGCTCGTGATGCTCGCCCTCGGCCTCGGCGTGTGCATTGTCGTCGCACCGCTCGTGATCGTTCTCGCTGCCGCGCGCAATTCGTAGGGGCGGAGCTTGCTTCGCCCCGGAGCTTGCTTCGCCCAGGAGTACGTAGGC
>JACPZW010000032.1 GCA_016195265.1 Acidobacteriota bacterium
CAGGTGATACTTGATGTCCCACACCGCGTGCGCGCTATGGTGGTACTCACTCACGACAGCCCCCTCTCAACCCGAGTCGGAGGCTGAAGCTTACCGCCTGAAAGGCGGTGGGATTAAACCTGGCACGTGGGCACTAAACCGAATCACGGTTTGAGACCGCCGTTCGCGAAGGGGGCGTTCACGATTGTGACGAAATTGGCACCTGCGCTACCGCCGTCCGTACTGATCCCGTGCCACTTCGAGGTATCGATGCTACTGAATTGGAATTCGTCGTGAGCCGATGTGAACCAATTGCTCAGGCCGGCGGAAGTAAGGCCCGTATTGATCGGCAACCCACTCTCGGCCGCGGGTATAACAACATCGTTTGTCCCGACAAAACTGAATGTAAAGCCCGAGAAACCAAAGTCTGGTGTTGAACCCATCAAGACCAGGCCCATGCCGGAACCACTTCCAGCCCAATTGACGCTGTTCAGCAAGAAGCCCTCAGGCCCATTCAGTATTGCTCCCGGACCATTGATGTAGTGCCAGTCGGCGTCTTGACCGCTCAGCAGAACGCGGTTCACAGCGGGATCGATGTTCACACTGCCGTTGCCGATTGCGGTGTTCAGAGCCGAATAGTTGGGGTAGGGACTCCAGCCCCCTATCGGCGACGCGACTACCAACACGTTCCAACCGCCAGCCGGGGCCGAAGGTATTGCGTCACTACTCCAGAACGTCACGCTCCAGGGTCTGTTCGGAAACGTTGTCGACGCTGATGCCGCGAGGGCGTTAACCTTCGTTTGGTAGTCGGTCACCCCTGAGAAGGTACCCACACCTCCCGTGTACCAAAGCACGTTGAGCGTCGGAGCGGCGATCGTGAACGTCCGCAAAACATCCGGCGCCGCGAAGAAATTGCCACCACCCGCTTGCTGCGCCGTAATGGTGCAGCTTCCCGCACTCGTGAGATGTACTACGGTGCCGTCCA
Organism: Acidobacteriota bacterium; assembly: GCA_016195265.1. GTDB lineage: Bacteria > Acidobacteriota > Vicinamibacteria > Vicinamibacterales > CAVVIG01 > SRVP-36. Next base: position 965 of record JACPZW010000032.1, read on the forward strand.
ATGTAACCGTGCAGTTGCCGGACGCAGTGAAGCTCACCGGCAGCCCGGAACTGGCCGTTGCGCTCACCGAGAAGTCCGGATCGCCGAACGTCATCTTCGCGAGTTCCCCAAACGAGATCGTTTGGGGTGCCGGGCTGATCGTAAAGGACCCGTCGAACACCGTGACGTCGAAGTTGCCGATTCCTGCGCCAGTCACTGCCGGTATGATGATCGTCGTGCCCGCGCCTGGTCCCACCAACGCCGGATTGTTGATGCAAATCAGACCGCCTTTGTAAGCGCCGCTGACCACGCACGTTGACGGCGATTTCATCGCGCCGTCAAACGTCGCCGACCCGCTGCCCGCCGTCGCAGTGACCGCCGCCTTGGCGATCGTGTCGTGGACGGTCCCAGCCGTCGCGTTGTAGTTGGTGCTCCCGTCAAACGTCCACGCGTCGGCCGGGTAGTCGCTTGCGTCGGTGTGCGTCGTCCCGCCCAGGTGCAACAGGCTGGTCAGATCCACTGGCGTCGGGCTCTCGACACCGCTTGCCGACCCGGCCGCGGTGTGCGCGTTGCCGTCGTAGGTCACGTTGTATGGCGTTACCGTAATGTGGGCGTCCGCCTTGTCAACCGTCAGCGTTCCCTTCACGTACGTGATCGTGTAGTTGCTTAACCCGCTGCCCACCGCCGCGCTCGGCTCGATTGAATAGGGCGAATCCGCCACTCCTGCCGTCGCCGCCGCGCCTGCGCTCGTCAGCGTCACGCTCGTGACCGTGTCGCTGTTCACCAGGCCGCTCGTCGTGAACTCCGTCCCCGCGAACGTGACCGTCTGCCCGTACGTCTTGGTCAGGCTCTTGGCCGTGATGGTCAGCGGCGCCGGATTCACCGTCAGCGCCCCGTTGTGCGGCGTGATGCTGTAGTTGCTCGCCGTCCCCACGCCGAACACTGGCGCGCTCGGCACGATGTCGTAGGTCGCCACTCCCGCCGTTGCCGCCGCGCCCACGCTGGCCAGCGTCACGCTGGCAATCGTGTCGCCGTTCTTCAGCTGGCCCACGCCCGTCGTGAACGCCAGCGACCCCGCCCCATACGTCTTCGTCTGCCCGTACGTCTTGCTGTCGTTGTTTGCCGTCAGATCCAGCGGCGCCGGGTTGACGGTCTGAGCGAGTGCGACCACTGACGTGCTTCCGAAGAAGACTTTGTCAGGTCCGACGAGAGTGTGCTGGTCGCCGTTGCCGTACATTGCGGTTATGGAATGGGGGCCGGCCGCCAGCAACGACGTCGTGAAGGTTGCTTGCCCGCCCACAAGCGTCTGCGGCTCAGTCCCGAGCATCGTTCCGCCGTCGAAGAACGTCACCGCGCCGGTGGGCGTGCCCAGTTCCGGCGAATGGCCAACCGTCGCTGTAAACGTCACGTCGCCGCCGTAGATCGATGGATTCGGCGACGAAGAGACTGTCGTCGTCGTGTGCCGCGAGATGACGGTGAGCGTGACCTTCACCGAACCCGAGTCGCCGCTCATCGCAACGGTTGGATCGCTTTCCCAGCTGCCGTCGTTCGCGTGGTAGCTGAAGCTGTCGGTCCCTTCGAAGTCGTCGCCAGGCGTGTACGTAAATCCGCCATCCGCCTTCAGCGCCAGCGTCCCGTGCGACGGCGGCGTATCGAGGACGGCAACCAGTCCGGCGTGCGCGCTGTCGTCGTCGGTGTCGTTGTGAAGCACGCCGAGGGCGGCACTGATATCGAGAACGGGGAAATCTTCAGTCGACGTGTAGCTGTCGGCGATTCCGTCGGCGTTCGCGACCGGCGCATCGTTCACGGCCGGCGTGATGAAGCTCGAGTTGGATTTCGGACTCGTCGCGCCGTCATCGAAATTCGCCTGCGCGTAGTACTCGAACGAGACGTTGTTCGGCAGTTCGGTCGTGTCCACTAGGTTGAGCGCGGCGGTCGTTCCGACCGTCGTCTTGACCGTTGTGCCGCTCGTGATGCGGGTCACGAAATAGCTGACGACGGTGCCGCCATTCGGCTTCGTCCAGGTCGTGTAGACCCGGTGGAACATCGGATCGCCTGGGAGCGGCTGTGAATTGTGGACGACTCCGCTGTTGTCGACCCACGAGCCGACGCAGCCGGCGCCGAGGATGCACGCGCTGAAATTGTTCGGCCGCGCGTAGCCGAGCGCGTCGGCCGCAATGTTTGTCGTCAGCTCCGCCTCGAGGCCGCCGTCGCCGAACAGGCCTCCGTCACCGAACAAGCCACCGTCCCCGAACAAGCCCCCATCACCAAACAAGCCACCGTCGCCGAACAGGCCCCCGTCGCCGAACAGGCCCCCGTCACCGAACAAGCCGCCGTCCGCGAAGATCCCAGCGCTGGCGTCGAACACGCCGCCGGCGCCGAACAACCCGCCATTGCCGAACAAGCCACCGTCCGCAAACAACCCGCCGTCGCCAAACAACCCGCCGTCGCCGAAGATGCCGCCATCGGCGAAGAGGCCACCGTCGCCGAACAACCCACCGTCGGCGAACAGCCCGCCATCGGCAAACAGCCCGCCGTCGGCAAACAACCCGCCGTCGCCAAACAATCCGCCGTCGCCAAACAGGCTGCCATCGCCGAACAGGCCGGACGAAAATGCCAGCGGTGTGCGGCGCGCGCCGAGTTGGTTGAGGCGGACGTTGTTCCAGTCGTCGAAGCCGCGCAGCTGCATGCCCACGCCCTCGACCGTGCCGTCGAAGTTGACGTCGTATGCGCCGGCGTCCTTCGATCCGTCGCCGTTCCAATCGATCACGTTCATCGTCGCGGGATCGAAATCGATCCGTCCCATGCCGTGGCTGGGAACGGCATTCAACGCAATCTGTTCGGCACCCGACAACGGCGAGCCGTCGCAGTGTTTCTTCGCCGGCTGCACGCCGTACAGCGTTCCGAGCGTGCTGTTGACCGGCAGGAACCAGGCGGACAGGAAATTCGGCGACGGCGCCAGCGTGCCGTCCGATAGCGACGATTCCGTGAAGTTGCCCAGTACCTGATTCGAGTAGCCGAGATGCGGCTGCGCGCCCGGGGCGAAGATGTCCGCGCTGCGGAGCCCCTGCAGCTGGAACAGGTAGCTCATGACGCTCAGGTAATTCGGTTTGCAGTTCGGCTCCTCATACACCATCGTGCGTGTCACGGGCTTGCCGGTCTTCGGATCGGGGACCTGGACCGGTGTGTATGTCGGCGTGAACCCGCCGTGATAGAGCTCGAAGGTGTGCCCGAGCTCGTGCATCAGCGTCGAGGCCTGGAAGAAGTCGCTGCCGACGAAGGCCGTCTTGTCCCACAACCCGAGCGTGACCATCGAGTCCGCGCCGGGAAGATCCCCTTTACCTGACACGCTCGCCGGCACGTGGAAATCGGGATTCGGCGCGACGGTACACTGGCCCGTGTGTGGATCCACGGCCGTCGCATTGTTGTGGCCGTCGAGACAGGGGAACGGTGACTTGGCGAGTCCCGTGGCGTGCGCGAAGAGCACGTCGTGGAAAAACTCGGTGCGCTCGCGATCGAACCGCCGTCGGCACGCGCCAGGATTGGCCGCACAGAACTGCTGCGCGTCCGGCGGCGTCATACTCAGTTCGCTGCCGTTGGCTGCGACGAGGCCGTCGCGAATCGCCTGGAATCCTGCCTTCCAATTGACAGTCCCGGGAAACGCCGGAAACTGGCATTCCCAGCGGGGCGGATTGTGCGTATCGGGAACGCAGGCTTTCTCGACCGGATTCTCGCCGCCGCGCGCATGCGGCAACTGCACGAGATACGGATCTGCGGCCGAGGGCTGATACGCGGCACCCAGGGCGTGGTGGTACCGGCTCGGGTCGCCGACGTCGAAGTGGACGTTGATGCCCTGGTAGCCGTCGGGGTTCGGCACCGGCGCGTTCCGGTAGGCGTCTCCCACCATCTGCAGCACGTCCGGCGTCGGCATGTGGTTGTGTCCCACCTGATCGACCACCGACGTGATGTGCTGCACGCTGCTGAACGGCGCATCCGGCGACCCGTACGTCACCCATGTGCTGGAATCGTTCGGATTGACGATCGTTCGCTGCGCTTGAATCTCGACAAAGAGGTCCTTGTGCTGCGAGCTCGCGCCCATCGCGTTGAGATTCGGCAGCGGCTGACCGCCTGGAAATTGCGGCGTCGGCGGATCGTGAAGCGGCGTGGCAGCGTCCTCCACGCCGTCCGGAAGCCCGTCGTTGTCGACGTCCTTGACGTCGGTCCGGAAGATGACTGCCGCCCACGCGTCGCAGTCGTACGCCGCCGAGTGGCTATGGTTCGACGCGGTCGTCGCCCTTTCACCGAAGGGCGCGACGTACGTATCCCCTGACATCAGCGTGCCGACGTTGGCCGTGATCGAACCCCACGGCCCGCTTGGAGCGGCGGCCGACAGCAGCGTGTCGTTGAAGAAGAGCTGGAAGAAGTTGTTCCCCGCATTGCTCGGTTTGTTGCCGAGAATGTGGGTGATCTTCGCCGAGCCGTTTGCCGACTGATAGAAGCCCTGCAGCGTCTGCGTCATCGTCGGATTGGGATTCGCCTTCGTCGCCTGCGGCTCGACGTACACACCGTCGTACACGACGATCTTGCGCAGCGGCTGCGTCGGATCTCGATAGATGAGGACGAGGCTCGCGCCGGGGCTCTGCGGACTCGCGCCAGAGAACGTGGGACCGGGCAGCCGGACGGTGTGTTGCGGGAAACCTGCGGCTTGCAAATCGGTGCTGTTGGCCAGGTACTTTCCGGTTGGATTGGCCGACGGATCGAGTTGAAGCGGCAGCAGCCGCAGCACGTCGGCGCGGAACATCGTCAGCTTCAGCGCCGTGTTCGGGGACCCAGGCCAGCAGGCCGCATTACCATTCGCGCTGGGCAGCGCTTGCGACATCGCTGTGCCGACGGAAAGCCGTTGTCCTCGGAACTGCGCGCCGCACGGCGTACCTGGCGCCACCTTCGTGCAGTCCGCCGATGGATTGATATCGGGATCGTGCCACTGACCGCTCGTTTGCTTGTGCGGGCCGTTGTTCGGCGAAATCGTCTCCCAGTAGAGAAACGCCGCTTCGATGTCGGCGTTCGCCGGAACGCCGGCGACTGAAATCGTGCCGGTCAGGAAACGGCCCGACGTCGACAGGTTGGTCAGATCGCTCACGAGGTAATCGCCGGTGAGCAGATAGCCACCGCGATATGTCAGCGCGTCGGGCGGTTGGGTTTGCGCCTGCCCTCCACTCTGTGCGAACAGCACCGCGAGCCCCAGAGCCAGAAGAGCAGCCTTGGTTCGCAATCGCAACGCTGTAGAGATGTGGGTCGCGTTGAGGAAGGCGCCGGAAACCAACGAGATGAGCCTTGCCTTTGTCATGTCCCAACCCTCCGGAAGGGCCAAACCGTGCCGGCTCTGCCGGGATTAGACGGAACTGTCAGAAGAATTACTCAGCGCGGATGAGGATTATGCCGTACTTTGTGTGACAGACAAGTATTTGTACTCAATGACGAATCTGTAACTCAGGAGCACATGGTTGACGGAATTAGTCGACGCACGGATGCCATAATGTGGCGTGCCGACCGTCGACACACCCGTCTGCGTGTTCTGCCGTCGCCATCCGATGCAGCAGAAACACCGCCCCTTTTGCAGCGAACGATGCCGGCTGCAGGACCTGGCGCGCTGGGCGGCGGGCGGCTACAGCGTCGCAAGCGACGCGATCACGCAACAGGAAGAGCTTGAGCAATCGGAACTGCGAACCGACGCACGGGAAGACTCTTAACTTTTCCGTTCTCCCTTTTCACTTTTCACTTTCTTGGCCATGGCTGACACACTCACGATTGTCGACAACCGCACTGGGAAGAAGTACGAGCTGCCGATTCAAAACGGTACGATCCGCGCGATGGACCTGCGGCAGATCAAGACCGGCGCAGACGACTTCGGGTTGATGACGTACGACCCGGCGTTCATGAACACGGCGAACTGTCGCAGCAGCATCACGTACATCGACGGCGACAAGGGCATCCTGCTCTACCGCGGCTATCCCATCGAGCAGCTGGCCGAAGAGAGCGATTACCTCGAAACGGCCTATCTGATTCTGTTCGGGGAACTGCCGACGGCCTCTCAGCAGCAGAACTGGGTGCGGGACATCACGTACCACACGATGCTCCACGAGAACATCAAGAAATTCATGGAAGGGTTCCGGTACGACGCGCACCCGATGGGGATCTTTCTCAGCACGGTGGGCGCCCTCTCGACGCTGAATCCGGACGCGAAGGCGATCTTCGACAAGGCCTCGCGCCTGCGGCAGACGCAGCGGCTGATCGCGAAAGTGCCGAGCATCGCGGCGTACGCGTATCGCCACAGCATCGGACGGCCGTACAACTCCCCGGACAACGACTTGAGCTTCACGGGCAACTTCCTGAACATGCTGTTCAAGATGACCGAGCTGAAGTACCAGCCGAATCCGGTCCTCGCGCGCGCGCTCGACGTGCTGTTCATCCTGCACGCCGACCACGAGCAGAACTGCAGCACGACGACCATGCGCACCATCGGCAGCTCCCACGTGGATCCGTACTCGGCGCTCGCCGGCGCGGCCGCCGCGCTCTACGGCCCGCTGCACGGCGGCGCGAACGAAGCCGTCCTGCGGATGCTGAACGAAATCGGCTCGGTGTCGAAGGTGCCGGAGTTCATCAAGAAAGTGAAGAGCGGTGAAGGCAGCAACCGCCTCATGGGATTCGGACACCGTGTGTACAAGTCGTACGACCCGCGCGCGAAGGTCATCAAGCGCATCGCCGACCTGGTGTTCGCCGTCACCGGCAAGAACCCGCTGCTCGACATCGCGCTCGAACTGGAGCGCATCGCGCTGCAGGACGAGTACTTCGTCACGCGAAAGCTGTACCCCAACGTCGACTTCTACTCAGGCCTGATCTATCAGGCGATGGGTTTCCCAGTCGAGATGTTCCCGGTCCTCTTCGCCATTCCGCGCACCGCCGGGTGGATCGCGCAGTGGGAGGAGATGCTCCTCGACCCGGAACAGAAAATCGCCCGGCCACGGCAGATTTATACGGGCGCCGCGCAACGGGACTACGTGCCCCGGGACAAACGGGCGTAGAATCGGTCGTCCGCGCGCGTCACTGACGGAGGGAGGGTGAGCGAGTGATGGGAAAAGCGCTGTTCCTCGCGGCTCTTGCGCTCCAAGCCGTCGCCCCGCCCCCGCGGTTTGATTCCGGCAGGGCCTGGGAGCACCTGCGCCAGCTCGTGGCCATTGGTCCCCGGCCGTCCGGCTCGCCCGCCATCGAACAAACCCGCAAGTACATAAAGGATCAGCTCGCGGCCGCCGGCCTGACGGCGACCGAGCAGGCCTGGGACGATCAAACACCCATCGACAAGGTCCACCTGGTGAACCTCGTCGCCACGATCCCGGGCGCCCGCAAAGATCGCATCGTGATCGCCGGCCACTACGACACGAAGTTGTACCGCGAGTTCCGGTTCGTGGGCGCCAGCGACGGCGCGTCGAGCGCCGCGTTCCTCCTCGAGATCGCGCACGCGCTCAAGGGCCGGCGCAACCCGATGACGATCGAGCTGCTCTTCCTCGACGGCGAGGAAGCCCGCATGCCCGACTGGCACGGCACCGACAACACGTACGGCAGCCGCCACTACGTGGAGGTCGCGCGGCACGACGGCTCACTCGCGTCGCTGAAGGCGCTGATCCTGGTGGATATGATCGGCGACCGCGATCTCGACATCCGCCGCGACGCCAACTCCACGCCGTGGCTGACGAACCTCATCTGGGACGCGGCGAAGCAGAAGGAGCTCGACGGCTATTTCCTGGCCGACACGACGCGCGTCGAAGACGACCACCTGCCGTTTCTCGCGGCCGGCGTGCCGTCGGTCGACATCATCGATCTCGACTACGAGCAGTGGCACACGGCCAAGGACACGCTCGACGCCGTCAGCGCGCGCAGCCTGCAGGTGGTGGGCGACGTCGTCCTCGCGGCCCTGCCGCAGATCGAAGCGCACCTCACCAAGGGGGTCGTCCTGACCGGCCGGCGGCTTCGCAGTCCGCATCCGTACGTTGTGACCAAGGCGCGACTGAAGGCCAAGCGCCGTCTCGCGCACTCCAGCGCCGTCAACCACACCGCGCACTGAGCGTGGCGTCCGGCGTCAGATGTTCCAGCCGTGCGGACCCGTCCACCCGTCGGCAAGGAACTCTTCTTCGAGCGACGACTGGCGCTTGGCCAGCTCGGATGACGCCGTAAAGCGCTCGACCTGCTCGCTGCCGTCCGGCCTCGAAATCCGCAACTCGTAGCCGTCGCCCGCCACAGCTTGAGCGGCGCACCGTACGAATCGACCCGCCCGCTCGAACCACCAGAACACGCAGCCTCCTGACGCCACCCGCGACACGCGCAACCCAGGCCTGATCGGGTTGCGGCGGGCGCCTGCCTCAGTAGAGCAAGGGCCGCGCCAGCGCGGCGGAATGCAGAAACATTGTGGTAATCAGGCGGATTCGCCCTGCGCCCCACGATGCCGGTCGTCACGCGTGCTGATATGTGACGTCAAAGAACAATTTTTGTACGGTGAGACGACCAGGAACTGTCGGGGCCTAACTCCACTAACCACGCACGTTACACTCCGTCTAAGTGGATATTCAGATGGACGCGGGGGCAGCAGCCGTCCTGGATCGGGCCCGCCAGGGCGACGGTGACGCGTTTCGCGCGCTCGTTGAGCGGCACAGCCGCGGTGCGTTCCGGCTGGCGTTCCGGATGACAGGCAACGAACAGGATGCCGAAGATGTGGTGCAGGAGAGTTTTCTCAAGGCGTATCGGCAACTCGGCCGCTTCGAATCCCGTGCGAACTTCGGCACGTGGCTGTACCGGATCGTGGCCAACTGCTCGGTGGATCTGATGCGCGCGAAGCAGGCCCGTCACGATCAGTCGCGCGGCGACAGCCTGGATGAAGAGGTGGAGTTGCCCGCAGCAGACCGGCCCGGCCCGGAGCGGCTCGCGCAAAGCGCCGAGATCGAGGCGCGCGTGCAATCCGCGCTCGACGGCCTCAGCGCACTCGAGCGCGCGGCCTTCACGCTGCGGCACTACGAAGGACGATCGATCGACGAAATCGGCGCGACCCTGGGGCTGGGCACGAGCGCGGCCAAGCACAGCGTGTTCCGGGCGGTGAAGAAACTGCGTGCGGCGCTGGCGCCGCTGCGGAGTCAGGAATCGTGAGCACACATTTCACGGAAGACGAACTGACGCTCTACTACTACGGCGAAGGACGATACCAGACCAATCGTCCGGGGGATAAGGGCCCCCGGAGTGAAGTTGTCCGGCACCTGGACGCGTGCGCGCCGTGCGCCGCGCTTTATCGCGAGATTACGCGCACGCTCGCGCTGGTGACGGCGCCGGAAACGCCCGAGCGCGACGATCAGTACGGCCTCGAGGTCTGGCAGCGCATCCGGCATCAGCTGCCCGAGCGGGACACCCCAGGCTGGATGACATTGGTCACGTTGCGGGCGGACCGGCTCGTGCTCGCCGGCGCGGCCGCCGCGCTCATTCTCGTCGCGTTCGTCGCCGGACGGATGTGGCCGCGGGCCACGCCGGTCGCGCCCCCGGGGACAACGTCGACAACGTCCGCGACGACGGTCGCCGCCGATGCCGGCAGCGCCGCGGCGGCAGGCAACGACGTGCGCCATCGCATTCTGCTCACCTCCGTCGCCGACCATCTCGATCGCTCCGAGCGGGTGCTCACCGACATCATGAACGCGCCCTCGCGCGGCGACATCTCCACCGAGCAAGGCTGGGCGGACGACCTGCTGACCACCAGCCGGCTGTATCGCCAGGATGCGGTCGAAGCCGGCGAGTCCGCCATCGCCGCCGTGCTCGACGAGCTCGAGCGCAGCCTCCTGGAAATCGTCCACAGTCCATCGCCGATCGCGGCGGCGGACCTCGAGCAAATCCGCCGGCGCATCGACGCGGCGGCGCTTCTCTTCAAGGTGCGGGTGATGAGCGACGAGCTCCGGCAGCGCGACAGCGCGCCGGCCCCGCGCGCAACCACGCAGAAAACGAGCTGAACCATGACCAGGACACGCATGCGGCGACCGGCGCTGTTGAATGCCACGCTCCTCTGCTCGCTCATCACCGCTGCGGCGGCATCGGCGGGCGCGGATCCGTGGAAAGTCGAGACACTGCCGGCGGACGCCGCGCAGCAGGCCGACGACCTCTACGATCGGGCGCGCGACGCGATCGAGAACACGCGCTACGACCGCGCGCTGGCCGACCTCGACCGGGTCATCGCGCTCAAGACGGCGCGGACCGACGCCGCGCTCTACTGGAAGGCGTACAGCCTCTCGAAGCTCGGGCAGCGCGAGGAAGCGGTGACGACGGTGAACGAGCTGTACAAGACGTTCACCAACAGCCGCTGGCTCAAGGACGCCAAGGCGCTCGAGGTCGAAGTGCGGCAGGCGTCCGGCCAGACCGTGTCGCCCGACTCACAGAACGACGAGGAGCTGAAGCTGCTGGCGCTCCGCGGGATCATGAACAGCGATCCGGAGCAGGCGTTGCCGGTCATCGAGAAGATGCTGGCGGGCCCGACCTCGCCGAAAGTGAAGGACCGCGCGCTGTTCGTGCTCAGCCAGAGCAAGTCGGCGCGGGCTCGCGACATCATCTCGGGCGTCGCGAAAGGCAACGCGAACCCGGACCTGCAGCTGAAAGCCATCCGCTACATCGGGATGATGGGCGGCAGCGACAACAAGCAGCTGCTCGCCGACGTCTATCGAGGCGCGAACGACTCAGCGGTGAAGAAGGCGATCCTCCGCAGCTACATGCAGGCCGGCGATCGCGATCGCCTGTTCGCGCTGGCCAAGAGTGAGACCGACGCGTCGCTGCGGTCCGAAGCCGTGCGGCAGCTCGGCATGATGCGCGCCACCGCGGAACTGTCTCAGCTCTATCAGGGCGACTCGTCGGTCGAGGTCCGTAAGCAGATCCTGTCGGCGATGTTCATGAGCGGCGACACGGACAAGATGATCGAGCTGGCGAAGGCCGAAAAGGACTCCGAGCTGCGCAAGACCGCGATTCGCAACCTCGGCATGATGAAGAAGCCGGGCACGACCGACGCGCTGGTCGCCATCTACGGCGCGGATGCGACGCCCGACGTGCGCAAGGCCGTCCTGAACGCGCTCTTCATCCAGAACAATGCGACCGCGCTCGTGACGCTCGCGCGCGCCGAGAAGAGTCCGGAGATGAAGAAGGAGATCGTGTCCAAGCTGTCCGTCATGAAGTCGAAGGAAGCCACGGATTACCTGATGGAGTTGCTGAAATGAGGGGCGGCCCGCCTTCGCTCGTTCACACCGACGCCGAGCTTCGGCGTGGCAGCCTTCGCGGCGGCTTGCCCAGCCGAAGCGGGCGCAGCCCGCGAAGGCTGGTGCGGGGTGCCGCGGTGCTTGGTGCTGTGCTTGGTGCCGCCGCGCTGAGCGCGGCCCAGGGTCGCATCACCAACGCGCGGACCGAAACACGGTCCGCCGCGCTGGGCCTCGCGGGCGAAGTGCGCGCCATCGTTACGCGCAACGCGACCGCGTGGATCGGCTACACGGTCCCGATGATCGCCGGCCCGCGGCAGATGTGCTGCTACGACACGATCTCGGGCAGCGGCGCGTGCTGCGGCACGTGTCGCCTGGAAGGCGGCAGCGTCGTGACGATGACCACAGGCGACGCGCGCGGATCGCGGATCACGCTCGAACCGCCGACCGAGTTCCTCGTCCTCGCGCGCGCCGAAGGCGGCGCGGTCGTGCGCGTGCGCACGTTCACGCCGGACTGCGACATCGATGCATCGGGGATGCCGCTCGTCTGGCTGACCGACGTGAAGCCCGACGACAGTGTCGCCTGGCTGTCGTCGCTCGTCAGCGGCGCGGGATCGGACAGCGAACGCGTTAATCGCGTCGCAAATCCGGCGCTGTCGGCGCTCGCCTTTCAGAGCGGACAGCCGGCGATTGAGGCCCTCATTGAATTCGCGCGCGCCAGCCCGGTCACGCGCCTGCGCGGCCAGGCGCTCTTCTGGCTGGCGCACAAGGCCGGCCAGCAGGCGATGGCCGCGATTACGAACGCCATCGACAACGACCCTGAAACGGAGGTGAAGAGGCGGGCGGTCTTCGCGCTGAGTCAGCTGCCGAAAGACGAGGGCGTGCCGAAGCTGATGGAGGTCGCGCGGACGAATCGCAACGCGGAGGTCCGCAGGCAGGCGATGTTCTGGCTCGGCGAGTCGAAGGATCCGCGCGCCGTCAAGTTCTTCGAGGACATCCTGCTGAAGCAGTAGGGCGGGTCCTTTCGGACCCGCCACGACGCCGGGTCCAAAAGGACCCGGCCTACATCTCTCTAGAACCCGCGCCGCCGGCGAGGTTCGCGCGGGTGGCCCTTCCGCACGATCTTCACGTCGCCGCCCACGATGTTCTGAATCTGATCGTGCGTGAGCGTGCGGTTGGATGCCTTGGCCGCCGCGAAAATCCGGTCGACAATCTCGTCCGTCGCCGGCAGGCCTCGGCTCTCCAGCCAGAAGATCACGTTCGATCGGCCCGACATCGGGCCGACTTCGATTTCCTGCTCGCGGCCGACAAGACTTGCGGGCACGGCGGCATACACGGCATCCATCAGCGCGCGATCGCCTTTGCGGAACGCCTTGACCACGGCTGCCGCGTGCACGCCGGTCGCCGTCCGGAACGCGTCGCTGCCGATCACGGGATAGTTCGGCGCGATGCGCACGTCGCACGCCGACGCCACCGCCTGACAGTACGCGGGCAGCGATGTCAGATCGCGCTCGATGTAGCCCATCATCACGAGATTGACGAGCAGCAGATCGATGGGCGTATTGCCGCACCGCTCGCCGATGCCGAGCGCCGCGCCGTGCAGGCGCGTCGCGCCCGCTTCGAGCGCCGCGATGCTCGACGCGACGCCGAACCCGCGATCGCGGTGCCCGTGCCAGTCGATGCCGATCTCGACGCCGAGCTCGTCGATCACCGACCGCACGAACTTCACAACCGCGCGCGCGCCGCCGGGCGTCGCGTGGCCGACTGTATCGGCGACGCACAACCGCTTCGCGCCCGCGCGGACGGCGGTCGTGAACAGCACGCGCAGCGACTCGGGATCGGCGCGCGTCGTGTCCTCGGTGACGTACATGACGGCGACGCCCTCTCGAGCCGCGAAGGCCAGCGCATCTTCCGTCGTCTTCTTGAGGAACTCGAGCGTCCAGCCTTCCGCGTATTGCCGGACCGGGCTCGACCCGATGAAGGCGCCGCACTCGATCGGCACGCCGGTGCGTTGCTGAATCTCGGCGATCGGCTTGATGTCGGCGACCATCGTGCGGGCCGCGCAGTTGGCGCGGATCTTCAGCTTGTCTTGGGCGATCGCGCGCGCGAGCCGCTCGACGTCGCGTGCGACCTGGGGGCCGGCGCCAGGCAATCCGATGTCGGCGGTATCGATGCCAAGCGCGTCCATGCGATGCAGGATGCCGATACGCTCGTCGATCGTGGGCGTCCGCACCGACGGCGACTGCAGTCCATCCCTCAACGTTTCATCGTCGAGCATCGCCACGGGTCGCGGTCCGGCCGCGTCGTGGTTCCAGTCGTAGATGAGCGGATGCGGCGCGAGACGCACGCGATTACCGGTCCTGTCGTGAAGAAGCAGGAGAAAGGCCCGACGACGCGGCGCGCGCGGCCCGCCGCACCGACCACAGGCCCGTGGCAAGCACGGCGCCGCCGGCGGCCGTGGCCGTCCAGAGACCGCGTGTCACCGCTGGACGCATCCAGTCGTCCATGCGCGGAGCCGGCACAGCCGAATCGCCGCTCGCGGCGGCGTGCACTGCGGCGCCGACGTAAGCGCGCCCGGCCGTGATGATGCTGTGATCAAAAACGAGGTTCCAGACCACGAGCGCCCAGGCGATCCAGAGACCGCGGGCGATTCGCGCGGCACGGGCCGGCTGGCGAAGCGCCGCGACTCGGCGCCGCCCCGCATCGGTCCACATGCGATCGATTATCGCACGGTCCCGGGCGCGCGCCGCCCTAGCGCCGGCGCGCGTACGCGCGCAGGCCGACGATCACGACGGCGATCGCCACGACGATCCACGTGAAGAGACGGGGCGTCTCGCCACCGGGCGTGCGACCGACGTAGGTGGCGGCCGCCGCGAGGAGCGCCACGGCGAGGATCGATACGACCGCGCTGACCGGCAGCCCCCGGCGTGACGTCGCGGCCGGCTGATACCTGGCCTCGGTTGTGGCGGCGCCGCACTTGAAGCAGATGAGCGCCTTCTCGGCGATCTCTGTCCCGCACTGACGGCACGTCATGTGGTGCGATGGAAGAGCGGACGCACGGACGCCATGAGAATCAGCACGAGACCGAACGTGCAGACGATCGTCGCGCCCGTCGGCAGATCGAGCTGCAGGGATAAGTACACGCCGAGCGCCGAAACAATGGTGCCCATGGACCACCCGATCGCCAGCCGCGTGCCCACCTTGTCCGCATACAACATGGCCGCGACCGACGGGACGATGAGGTAACAGAAGACGAGCAGCACGCCCGCGATGGAGACCGACGACGTGACCACGAAGCCGAACGACGCGTAGAACAGAAAATCCCAGAACTTCACCGAAATGCCCTGCGCCTCCGCCCGCGCGTGATCCATCGAGATCGCGAGGAACTTCTTCCGGAAGAGGAAGTGAAAGGCGCCGATCGCGCCGTAGAGCAGCGCGGTCCTGCCGACCTCCGGCCAGGAGACGGCGAGAATGTTCCCGACCAGCATGTCCTTCAGGTGCTCGCTCTCGGACGTCGCCTTGCTCATCGCCAGAATCGCGGCGGCCGACGCCACGGCGTAGCAGATGCCGATGATCGCTTCCTGCGGGATCCGCGCGCGCTTGACGCGAATCATCGAGAACACGGCCGCGCCGATGAACGTGAACGCGAGGCTCACCCAGTACACCATCGGGGCGTGCGGATCGCCGTTCGACCACGGCAGAAACAGCGCGATGGTCGCCCCCAGCGCCGCGATCTGCGCCAGCGACAGGTCGACGAAGATCACGCCGCGCTCGACGACGTGCACGCCGAGATACGCGTGAATGCCGGTGAGGATCAGGCTGGCGGCGAACGGCGCCGCCAGGAATGAGAGCATAGAAGTATCCATAAGGGTGATTCGCACTCAGCCGCTATTTCGCGCCGCTCTTCTTGATGGCGTCGATCAGCAGCGCGATGTCGTAGTCGAACAGCTTGAAGTAATCCGGCACATCCTTCAGGCCGCCGACCGACGGCGGCATCACGAGCACCTGCGCGCCGGTGTCTCGTCCGATGGCCTGTGGCGTCTTCAGATCGAAGTACGGCTCGACCAGTACGAGCTTGATGTTCTGGCGCTTCATCTCGTTGATCAGATCCAGCGTGTGCTGCGGCGTTGGCGGGATTCCCGGGCGCGGCTCGACGTAGCCGATGATGTCGAGGCCGAAGCGCTCGGCGAAATTCGGGAACGAGCGATGGTACGTGATCATCTTCGTGCCCTTGTACGGCGCCATCATCGCCAGCCACCGCTTCTCCGCTTCGTCCAGCCGGCTCGTGAAACTCGCGAGCTGTTTCTCGAAGACGGCGCGGTCGCCGGGGCGCAGCTCCAAGAACTTGTCGGCGAGCTCCTTGCCAATCCGCTTGCCGTTTTCCGGATCCATCCAGTAGTGCGGGTTGCCGAGCGGGTGCACGTCGCCCATCGCGCGCGTGATGTTGCCCGTCGGGATTTCGAGGATCGTCGCGCCGAGCGACGCGTCGAGGTAGCCGGCCGCGCCGGGCTGGATCTTGCCGTTGCGGCTCTGCTGAATCAGCGGCGGCAGCCATCCGATCTCCAGCTCGCGCCCGACGGCGACCAGCAGATCGGCTCTCTGCAACTTCAGGATGAAGCTGGGCTTGGCTTCGACGAAGTGCGGATCCTGATAACCCCGGGCCATCGCTTCGACCGCGACCCGATCGCCGCCCACCTCGCGAGCGATCGAGGCGAGATCCTCGGTCGTCGTCATGACGTTCAACTTGCCCTGCGCGAACACGGACGCCGCCGAGAACACGACCGCAGCGGCCGCGATGAATGTCTTCTTGTTCATGACTACCTCAGACTTGCGGCTCTCTGGTGACTGGTGACTGGTGACTGGTCATCAAAACGGATGCGCCCCGTGCGCGCCGATGGCGAACTGGAATTGAAACAGCAGCTCGTTCGCGGTCGCACCGGTCGCGTAGCTCGTCCGGCGGTACTGGCCGCGCACCTGGCTGAACTCGCTGGGCCAGTAGGTCAGCACGACCGACCCGCCCGTATCCATGAGCGACGCATCGTCGGCGTGGTTCGACCGGTCGTAGCGGACGCCGGCGAACCAGCGCCGGGCGAACTGATAGTCACCAGACAGGTAGCCGCCCGTCCCGCTCTGGAGGCCGTTGAATTGTTCCCGGCGGCTCCACATCCATTCCGAGCGGCCGACGAACGAGTGATAGATCGATCGCTGCAGCGGCCGCCAACGCAGCGTCGCGTCAAGGCCGTAGAGCTGCGTCGTGAATCGCCCGACGTCGGTGCCGTCCACGATCCCGGACGGATTGTGCCCGCGCGAGTACGACAGCCCGAGATCAAGATTGGTCGACTCCGAGAGATCCTGATAGCCGCGAAGGTGACCGACGTAGCTGAGATCGCCGCGTTCGCTCGACGTGAACAAGCTCTCGCCAGAATCGCCGCGGAACACCTGGCCCGTCGCCTCGAGGAACAGCCAGGGATTCGGGATCAGCCGAGCGACCGAGATCCCTGCATCGTCGATGCCGTCTTCCCCGCCCACCAGGTTCTGGATGACCAACGGGCGATCGGTCCACGGCAGGACGTGGTTGTGTAGCGTGTTGACCTTCCCGAACGCCGCGCGCATCTTGCCGACCTTGGTGAGCAGGCCGCCCGGCAACTCCGTCAGCGTCAGGAACCCCTCTTCCAGATTGACGCCCTGTTCGCCGAACGAGATGAAGAAGTCCGCGCGCGCGTAGGGATCGACAACGGCCTGAAATGAGGCTTCCGATTCGTGCATCTCGAGCGCCGGAGTTCCGGCAACCGTGTTGCGCCCAGCGGCGCCGAGGAAATCGCCGATGACCGCCATGTCCGGGTTGAACACTTTCGCTCCAGACACGGCCGAGCCGTAGACGGGCAGCGCGCCGGCGGGACCGCCGGCGCCCGCAGCGCCTTCAGGCACCGCCGCCGTGGCGGGAGCCGCCGGCGCCCGAGCCGGCGGCGGTGCAAGCGTACCTTCCGCCGCCGCCAGCTTCGTTTCAAGCACCGTGAGCCGTTCGCCGTACTGCTGCTTCAGCGCGTCAAAATCGTGTCGCAGCTGATCGATCTCCTGGCGCAGCGTCTGCGCGGCATCCTGCGCAGATGCGGTCGATGGGATCGCAAGCGCCGCCGCCATGATCGATGCGCACACAAGTCGCATAGGTCGCATGGTTCTCCTCCGTCACCACTGGCGCACCCGGCTGGATGCGCGCTCTTCGTACTGCAGTCGAAAGAGTATGGTTACGCGACGGAAGGCGGCGAGCGACCGGTCGAGCGGACGGCGAGAAGCAGCGTCTTGGGGAGGAACGCGGTGCCGACAATTTGTCCGGCGTCGGCGAGGTGCCAGGCCCCGACGACGGCCGTGGTGTGGGGATCGGCGCCGACCACGCTCGACGTGCAGGACGTACAGTGCCGCGGCGTCTTGAGCTCGCACAGCAGATCGTGGTGCTCGAAGGGCGCCGTAATGAGGAAGAAGGCGTACAACGCCACGCCGATGTAGGCGAACGCTCCGGGACGCCGATCGTGGAGGCGGCTGCGCATTCCGCTAATGATGATATGCCCTCGGCGCTGAATTGAACAACTTTGTGTATCCTAGCGGAAGGTTTATGCCCGAGACACTTTTTCACAAAGTCTGGAACGCGCACACGGTACGCACGCTGCCGAGCGGCCAGACGCAGCTGTTCGTCGGCCTGCACCTGGTCCACGAAGTGACGAGCCCGCAGGCGTTCGACATGCTGCGGCAGCACGGCTGGGGCGTGCCGTTCCCCGAGCGGACGTTCGCGACCGTCGATCACATCGTGCCGACGAGCTCGCAGAAGCGGCCCTTCCTCGACGTGATGGCCGAAGAGATGACGATCGTGCTGGAGCGCGGCTGCCGGGAGTTCGGCATCCAGTTGTGGACGCCCGACGACAGCCGCCAGGGCATCGTCCACGTCATCGCGCCGGAACTGGGACTCACGCAGCCGGGCATGACGATCGCGTGCGGCGACAGCCACACGTCCACGCACGGCGCGCTCGGCGCGCTCGCGTTCGGCATCGGCACCTCGCAGGTGCGCGACGTGCTCGCGTCGCAATGCCTCGCGCTCGATCCGCTGAAGGTGCGGCGCATCGACGTCAACGGGATGCTCAATCCCGGCGTCTACGCCAAGGACGTCATCCTGACCATCATTCGCAAGCTCGGCGTCCAGGGCGGCGTCGGCTACGCGTACGAGTACGGCGGCAGCACGATCGACCGGATGACGGTTGACGAGCGGATGACGGTCTGCAACATGTCGATCGAAGGCGGCGCGCGGATCGGCTACGTCAACCCGGACGAGACGACGATCGATTTCCTGCGCGGTCGTCCGTTCGCCCCACAGGGCGACGCGTTCGATCGCGCGGCGGCGTGGTGGCGGCAGCTTGCGTCCGACCGCAACGCCGTCTACGACGATCGCGTGACGCTCGACGCCGGATCGATCGAGCCGACGGTGACGTGGGGCATCAACCCCGGCCAGTCGGTCAGCGTGAGCGAGCGCATCGCCGGCGATCCGAAAGACGAGGCGTTCGCGTTCATGGGCTTCACGCCCGGCGCACGCGTGGCTGGCACGAAGATCGACGTCGCCTTCATCGGATCGTGCACCAACGGCCGGCTGTCGGACCTCGAAGAAGCGGCGAGGCTCGTGCGCGGGCATCGCGTGGCGCCGCACGTGAAGGCGCTCGTCGTGCCTGGATCGCAGGCCGTACGGAAGGCCGCCGAAGCGCGAGGCCTGCACGAGATCTTCACGCAGGCCGGATTCGAATGGCGCGGCGCGGGCTGCTCGATGTGTCTTGCGATGAATCCCGACAAGCTCGAAGGCCGTCAGATGTGCGCGTCCTCCTCAAACCGGAACTTCAAGGGCCGGCAAGGCAGCCCGACGGGACGCACGCTGCTCATGAGTCCGGCGATGGTCGCCGCGGCCGCGATCGCCGGCGAAGTCGTCGACGTCCGCACGATGATCGAGACGGTGCCCGCATGACCAGCCATCAGCCATCAGCCATCAGCCATCTGGAGGGTCGTGGACTCCCTCTTCGCGGCCACGACATCGACACCGACCGCATCATGCCGGCGCGCTTCCTGAAAGCCGTTTCCTTCGAGGGGCTCGAGCGGCACGTCTTCGAAGACGACCGCGCCGCCGATCCCGCGCACCCGTTCAACAACGCCAGGTACGCGGGCGCGTCCATCCTCGTCGTCAACGCCAACTTCGGATGCGGGTCCTCGCGCGAGCACGCGCCGCAGGGGCTGGCCCGCTTCGGGATTCGCGCCATCGTCGGCGAGTCGTACTCGGAGATCTTTCAGGGCAACGCGACGATGATGGGCCTGCCGTGCTTCACGGCCGATCCGGCCTCGATCGCGCGGCTGCAGGCCGCGATCGAATCCGATTCGGGCCTGACGATCACGGCCGACGTGGCGTCGGGCGCGATCGCGGCGGGTGCCCTGCGGATCGCCGGCGCCCTCCCGCCGGCCTCGCGCGACGCGTTCCTCTCGGGCCAGTGGAATCCGACCGTCATGCTGCTGGATCAGTTCGATCAGGTCCGCGCCGTCGCGGCCCGGCTCCCCTACGTCAAGGGCTTCTGAATCTTCTCCTGCGCGATTGACAGGAAGGCGTCGGCCGCGTGCGAGCGGTGTGCCTTCCGGCACACCAGCGTCACCTGACGTTTCCGCGACAGGACCGCCACCGGCACCGCCACCAGCCGGCCGCTCGCGATCTCGGTGATCGCGCAGCGCCGCGGCAACAGCGCGACGCCGAGCTTCAATTCGACCGCGCGCTTGATCCCGTCCAGACTCGGCAGCGAGATCACCATGTTGAGCGGGATGTGGTACTCCTCGAACAGGCGCAGCACCCGTTCCCGCGCGGGCGACGGATCGTTATGCGCCACGACGGCCTCGTGCGCGATGTCCTGCATCGCGACCTGCCGCCGCTTCGCCAGCGGGTGCGACGGCGGCACGAGCAGGACGAGCTCGTCGCTGCCGACCGGCACTTCGAGCAGACCCTCTTCCGCCGGATGAAACGTGAGCGCGCCGAAGTCGAGGCTGCCCTGCTGGACCTCGACGGCGATCTGCCGCGCGGGCACGCGACGCACGTCGATCGAAATGTCGGGATATCGCTGGCGGAACCGCACGAGCACCGGCAGCAGCGTGTGCACGGCCGCCTCGTTGGCGCCGATCAGCACGCGGCCGCGGCGCAGATCCCGCAGGTCGCGGACGGCCGACTCGGTCTCCTCCGCCAGCCGCACCAGCCGCTGCCCGTAGTTGTGCAGCATGCGGCCCGCCTCGGTCAGCGTGCCGCTCTTGGAGGACCGATCGAACAGCTGTTCGCCCAGTTCCACTTCCAGCCGGCGTACCGCCTGGCTGACGGCGGGCTGCGTGCGATGGACTTTGGCCGCGGCGCGCGAAAAGCTGCGCTCGTGCGCGACGGCCAGGAAGATCTTCAGCGCGCTCAAATCCATAATCGGGTGCGGCTGCGCACGCCACGGAGTGTATAACAGGCGATTATTCTTCGTTAATAATTATCACTTTGACTTCTACCCGCGCCACCGGTTACAACACCCCCATGAGTACTCCTGCGCGCATCGTCGTCTTCGACACCACGCTGCGGGACGGCGAGCAGGCGCCCGGCTTCTCGATGGACGTGCCGACCAAGCTGGCCGTGGCCCGGGCGCTGGATGCGCTGGGCGTGGACATTCTCGAAGCGGGATTTCCGATTGCGTCGCCCGCCGACGCGGAAGCGGTGCGGCAGGTCGCGGCCGAGATCAGACGGCCGGTGATCGCGGCGCTGGCCCGGACGCGGCGGCAGGACATCGAAGAGGCCGCGCGGTCGCTCGAGCCCGCCGCCCGGTCGCGGATTCACACGTTCCTGGCGACCTCCGATCTCCATCTGCAGGCGAAGCTGCGGATCACGCGCGACGAGTGCCTCGCCTCGGCCGTGGATGCCGTGACGCTCGCGCGCCAGTTCACAGACGACGTGGAGTTTTCGGCGGAGGACGCGACGCGCAGCGATCGCGACTTCTTGTGCCGCGTGATCGAAGCCGTCATTCGCGCCGGGTGCACGACGGTGAACCTGCCCGACACGGTCGGGTACGCCACGCCGGACGAGCATCGCGAGTTCTTCGTCGAGACCATCGCGCGCGTGCCGAACGCGGACAGAGCCGTCTTCAGCGCGCACTGCCACAACGACCTCGGGCTCGCCGTGGCCAACAGCCTGGCGGCCATTCAAGGCGGCGTTCGGCAGGTCGAGTGCTCGATCAACGGCATCGGCGAGCGCGCGGGCAACGCGTCGCTCGAAGAATTGGTCATGGCGCTCCGCGTGCGGCCGGACCGCCTGCCCTACGACACGGGCATCAACTCGCCCGCGCTGTTCGCCGCGAGCCAGCTGCTGGCGGAAGTGACCAGCGAGCCGGTGCAGGCCAACAAGGCGATCGTCGGCCGCAACGCGTTCGCGCACGAAGCCGGCATCCACCAGGACGGCATGCTCAAGGACGTCCGCACCTACGAGATCATGCGGCCGGAAAGCGTCGGACAGTCCGTCTCGTCGCGGCTGGTCCTCGGCCGCCACTCGGGCCGTCACGCGGTCCAGTCGCGGTGCGAAGCCCTCGGCTTCACGCTCTCGCCCGACGAAGTCGGTCAGGTGTACCACGCGGTCATCTCGCTCGGCGAGCACCGCAAGGCGATCGCCGACAACGACCTGCGCCGCATCGTCGAGCGCGTGCGCACACCCGCGGCGGCCAACGGCGGCACGACGGCGCCGTCGCCGGAGGCCGTCGGCTACGGCCACGGGGTCTAGCGGCTGCGCCGCGTGAGAGTTCAGATTTCAGAGGTCAGATTTCAGATTGGGAGACCGCTCCTTCAACTCTCCAAATCACTCAATCAATCTGAATTCTGAAATCTGAAATCTGAACTCTCATAGAATTCCCTCATGATCCCCCTTCGGGACGTCATCCCGTCCCGGACCACGCCTTACATCACGATCACGATCATCGCGATCAACGCGCTGGCGTGGTTCTTCGAAGTCGCCCTGCCGCGCGAAGCGCTTCCTGAATTCCTGCAGGTGTACGGCATGGTGCCGGCGAACTTCCATGCCTCGACGCTCGTGACGTCGATGTTCCTGCACGGCAGCTGGTCGCACGTCATCGGCAACATGTGGTACCTGTGGATCTTCGGCGACAACGTCGAAGACCGCGTCGGGCACGGGCGCTTCATCGTTTTCTATCTGCTGTGCGGCATCGCGGCCGCGCTCGGCCAGGTGATCGTGGATCCGCAGTCCACGCTCCCGACGATCGGCGCCAGCGGCGCGATCGCGGGCGTCATGGGCGCCTACTTCGTCCTCTACCCGCAGTCGCGCGTGCTGACGCTCGTCATCTGGATCTTCATTCAGGTCGTCGAGATTCCCGCGATCGTGCTGCTCGGCTTCTGGTTCCTGATGCAGCTCGTGAGCGCCGGCGAGATCGCGGCGACGGCGGGCACACACGGCAGCGGCGGTGTCGCCTTCGCCGCCCACGTCGCGGGGTTCATCGTCGGAGTGGGCGGCGTGTTCCTGTTCCGCAAACGCGAGCCGGTCCAGCAGTGGTGGACGTGAGGAAGGGCTGAGGGCTGAGGGCAGAGGGCTGAGGGCTGAGGGCTGAGGCGATATGGGCTTCTGCGAGCATTGTGAGGGGCAGCGATTCGATCGGGCGCAGGTGCTTCGGGTCCTGCGCGCCACGCGAAGGACCGTTCGAAAGCACAGTCGCGCCGATGAAGCGCTGCGTGTGGCGATCGAGACCGTGCGCGCGCTGGAGATTCCTCACCTGGAACCCGTCCAAGAGACACACGACGAACCGATCGTTCACTGACGCGCGTCGAGATCGTGACAGTGGAACGTTCCGGCCGACCAGGGCGCGGCGGGCACTCTGTCAGTCGGGCATCAGGGCAAACGTCCACACCGAGCCGCCCGTCGGCACTGTGCTCCCCGCAAAGCGCCGGGCGAGGCCGCCAAGTCCCGACGCAATGGTCACGTACTGCCTGCCGTTGTTGGTGTAGGTGATGGCCGTCGCGTTGACGCTCGATCCGGTCTTGAATTGCCACAGCGTCTGGCCGGTCTCCTCGTCGAGGGCGATGACCTCGCCGGTCAGCTTGCCCGTGAACACCAGGCCGCCGCCGGTCACCAGCATCCCTGCGGAACTGGGCATGTCGGCCAGCGGGACCTCCCACTTCTTCTCTCCGGTCAGCGGATCGATCGCCAAGAAGTGGCCGACGACATCGCCTGGCTTGAACACCGGAACCCTGCCAAGGACACCGGTGGAGTTCGTGCCGAGCACTTGTGGCTTCGGTGGTCCGAGCTTCTGGATTCGCGGCATGTACCAGGAACTGGCGTAGACCAGTCCGGTGTTCGGATTAAACGCAATAGGCACGGCATTGGTGCCGCGCTGCGGCCAGATCTCGATCTCTTCGCCAGCGAGAAAGCGCTTGTACAGGTCGGTCAGCACCGGGCGTCCCGTCGCACGATCCACGTGCGTCGCCCAGGTCACCTTGGTGAATGGGTTCGCCGCAATCAGCGTGCAATTGGTGCGATCCAGCACGTAGAGGAACCCGTTCTTGTTCGCCTGGATCATGACCTTCCGCATCCGGCCGCCGATAGATATGTCGGCGAGGACGTGCTCGTCAGTGCCGTCCACGTCGTACACGTCATTGGGCGTGTATTGAAAATGACAGACGAGCTCGCCCGTCTTCGGCCGGATCGCGATCACGCTCGACGTGTACAAGCTATCCAGGGCTCCGCGAGGTCGCGGATCGTAGGGCTCCGCATTGCCCGTGCCCCAGTAGACCAAGTCGAGTTGCGGGTCATACGAACCCGAGCGCCAGGTCGTGCCGCCGCCCTGCTTCCAGGCGTCGCTGTCTCGCGGCCAGGTCTCGTATCCCGGCTCGCCTGGCGCCGGGATGGTGTAGCGACGCCACAGTTTCTTCCCGGTCTCAGGATCCCAGCCATCGAGAAAACCACGGGTGGTGAACTCGCCACCGGCCATCCCGGAAATCACGACGCCATCGGCCACGATCGGTGCGCCGGTGGCGGTGTAGCCCTCGTTCCAGTCGGCAAATTTCTGGTCCCACAGCACCGTGCCGCTCTTCATGTCGAGGGCGAGCAGATGGTTGTCGATCGTGATGCGAAACAGTCTGCCGTTGTAGATCGTGGCGGCGCCTCTGTTGATCGCGCCAAAGAGCGCAACGCGCGACGCCGCGGGGTCGGTGTTCACCGCCGTGCGCCAGATCTGCCGGCCCGTCTCCACGTCAATGGCGAAGGTCCACTTGCCATTGATGACGTACATGACGCCGTTGTAGATAGTCGGCGCCGCCAGCTCGCCGGCGTCATTCATCAGGCTCGTGCTCCAGATCGGCACGAGGCGCTTCACGTTCGACCGATTGATTTGTGCGAGCGGGCTGTAGTTTTTCCGGTCGTAGCCCATGCTCTGCGTGGTCACGTTCTCCGTCTTCTTGCCGTCGTTGACGAGATCGTCCGTCGTTTGGGCCGATCCCGGCACGGGCCAGACACCGAGTAACAAGGCCAGCAGAAACCTGTGCTTCATGATTGTCCTTGCGCGTCCGACACCGTCAGCCCCATGTCATTTTGCCGAGCGGCACGCGCCGCCGCAGCCCGTCGGAGGGCCGAAGATCCGGGCGGGCGCGGGCTTACTTGGGTGACTCGGGCGCGCCTTCCTCCTCCGTGACAAACACCTCGGCGATGATGCTCACGTGCGCCTCAAACCAATGGCCCCCCCTGACGGAGCCATCCGACAGCGCCACGGTGCCGTGGCCATGGACGTTCGGCCGTCCCTGACTGTCCACGGAGATGCTGCCTATCAGCGAAACGATTTCCGCTTCCTGAGTGAGTTCGATCTTCTTCTGGCCCAGTCCTCGTTCCACGTCGGACCAGCCGAAGAGGCCTTTGTTGATAGCACCGACCGCAGTGAAATGGCCGTTCTTGATGTGGTACTTCTCGGCAAAGTCAGTCAGACCGGACATGATCTCGTCGCCCTTGGTCATGTTGACTCGGTACGTCCTGGCCCCTTTGCCGAGATCGGTCACCTTCATTCCGGGAGCCAGCCCCTTCCCGGGACGAGTGCCTCTCGGGACGTATCCCTCGGGTGTCGCTTGCTGGGGAGTCGCTTGTGGCGTCGCCTGTTGGGCGTTTACACCGCGTTCGGCGGTCACTGTGAGTCCGCCGATCATCAGCAGGGAAAGCACGCGGGCGACGTTCGCAATACGGGTCATCGCACACCTCACTCGCACCTGGCGTTTACCTGGCCATCGCGGCTGGAATCGGCAACGTGACCTTTCCCGTGGCGGCCCACTCCGCTCCACGGGCAAAGGTCGTCGTGAACGCCGGCGTCTGCACTTGCTCGACGTCGTGCCCCAGTGCCGTAATGAAGACGCGGCCCTTGCCGTAGTCGACCGTCCACAGCATCGGCTCGTTCGCGCCGGTGCCGACCAGGGGCTGCGGCGCCCGCGAATCGGTGCGACTGGCCTGATAGAGCGCGTGATCGTCATAGGCCGTGGCCAGCACATGGTAGGAGTTGGCCGGCTGCCAGCGCAGGTTGGCGTAGAGCTCATCATGCGGCTGAGGGAACGAGAGCTTCAGCCCTTTCGTGATCGGATGCTCCTGATCCTTGATGTCCACGACGAAGTCGTGTGGAGCCGAATGATGGCCGTTGTTCGGCCTCCAGTTGCCCGCCGACAGCTTCTCGTACTCCGTCCAGCCATCGAACGCCGCCATCGAGAAGTGGTAGACCACCAGGCCCTTGCCGGAGCGCACGAAATCGAGCAACGCGGTGTCGGTGCGTTCTCCCCACCGCAGTTCGGGTCTGCCGCGTTCGAAATAATTCAACACCACCAGGTCGTACGGCGCCAGGGCCTCCGGGCCAGCTCCCCGGAATTCTTCCGTGACGCGAACCTCGAATTTTTGTGTGTCTTCCAGAATCCCGCGCAGCAGGGGCGTCGTGCCGCGCCAGTTGTGCCCGTTCTGGCCGGTCACGATCAGGACGGCAATCTTCGCTGGCGCAGGGCTGGGCTGTTGGGCAGACGACAGACTTGAGATGGCGCAGATCATTGACGCGATAACCGTCAGTCCTCTTTTCACCGGCTCACCTCCGTTGACAGGCTCACGGCGCGCAGTATGACGCACCGGGGCGCATTTGTCAGGCGATGTTAGAAGAACTACTGCGAGAGACCCGGCAGGCCGGCTGAGGACGACGTCGCCTATGGGCTGACGATCTTCAACTTTGGAAAATACGTCCGGTAGCGCCGCGGGTCGCGCGTGAGCAACGTCATGCCGGCGACCGCCGCGTGCGCGCCGATGAAGAAGTCCGGCAGCGACGAGCGTTTCGTGCCACCGCGGCGCCTGTACGCGGTGAAGCATTTGCCCGCAAGAAACGCCGCTTCCCAGGGCAGGAGCACGCGAAGGAAAAACCCAGCCGGGAGTACTTCATCGAGGTCTTCCATTCGCTCGTAGCGTACTGAAACCTCCGCGTAGATCACCGGATTGATCACGAGGGTCCCGCCGTCCGCCGCTTGTTTAATCATCGAGGACGACCAGTCGAACCACTCGTCGTCTTCGGTCAGGAAGTCGAACAGCACGTTGCTGTCGACGAGCGTCGTTGCCACCTAATCCTCGCCGCGCGTCATCGCCATCAGTTCGTCCGTCGTCATACCAGGCATCGGTTTCGGACCCCGGCGCATGATCTCCAGCAGCCGCTCGCCTCGGCTCTTGCTCCCCTTCTTCTTCCGAATCCGGACGCTGTCGCCGACGACGTCGAACACGACTTCGCTGTGCGGCAGCAGGCCAAGTTGGTGGCGGATGTCGAGCGGGATGGTCACTTGCCCCTTGGTGGTAATCCGCATGGTAATACTCCTACTGGTAATACTCGCACCACGGCCGGTGTCTGGTCAAGGCGGCCAATGGCGCCGAGCGCGGCCTGGCTACGACTTCGAACGGATTTGGGCGGACACGCGCGAGATTTCGATCAGCAGCTTCTCGAGCTCTGTGGCGTACTGATCCGGCGGCATCGATTCCTTCCGGGCCTTCAATTCCTCGAGCTGCTGCTCGAGATCCGCGCGGCGCCGCATGAGGCCGGCCAGTGCGCTGTCGGTCGGCATCGCGATGGGTGCATCCGGCGCCAGGTAGGTGACGCGCGCCACGGCGCCGTCGACGCCCGGATTCAGCGCTTCCCGCCCGACGCCCGCGCCGGTGTCGTCGAGCAGCGGCCGCTCGGTCGGCAACTGCCCTTTCTGCTCGAACCACTGCTGCACGCCGGCGCTCGCGTAGGTGAACGCCTCCCAGATCGAGACGCGGCCGTTCTTGTCGAGATCCGCGGCCGGATCGTCGAAGGCCTTCACGAAGTACTCAGGAAAGACGGTCTCGTACTGCTGCGCGGCATTGTCGGTCGCCGTCAGCACGATACGGCCGCGCCCGGCGAGCGTCCGCAGGAACGGAAAACTCGCGCCGGTCGAGTTGATGAAGACCAGGCGACCCGGGATCGGCCGTAGCAGATCCGCCCAGTCGGCGGCGCTGAGGTCCGGTCCGACGAGATTGAACTTCGCTTCGTCGCCGTCCATCGACGTCCCGTGGCCGATGAGCAGCACGAGCAACTGATCGTCCTTCGTCATGCGTTGACGGAAGTCGCCGAGCGCGCGCCGCACGTTTTCGCGCGTCGACTTCCGCACGCCCTGGCTCTCGGTCTCCGCCAGCACCAGCAACCGATCGCCCGCGTAGCCGAACTTCTCGCCTAGCGTCGCCGTGAACGCCGCGCGCCATTTCTGATACTTCTGCGCGTAGACGTCGCCGCCCGACGCGCCCGTGATGACGAGCGCGTAGCGCTCGCCCGCGAAGACCGGAGTCGCGGAGAGAATGCAGAAATGCAGGAATGCAAGAATGCAGAAGAGCCCTGCATTCGTGCATTTCTGCATTCTTGCATTGGGCTCCGCGTTCACCGCAGCCCCCACCGGCGGCGAAGAATCCATTCGGCCGACAACAATACGACGATCAGCGCGAACGCCCAAGGGGCGTGCCAGAGATCGCGCCGCTCCGGCGCGGCGTTCTGCGGCGTCGCGGCCTGCAGCCACGACGCCACGCGCGAGGCCTCGCCCGCGCGCGCGTAGCGCCCGCCCGAATCACGCGCGAGACGGCGGAGAAATCCCTCGTTCAGCCGCGGGTCGGCGAACTCACGATCGGTGCCGCCCACGTACATCCAGCGATCGGCCGTGCCGAGCGACACGCGGTTGCGGCGGGCCTCGGCGTGCACGCGATACAACCCCGGTTGCTCCGCCCTCAGCGCCGCCGTGTACCGGCCGCCGGCCGCGCCGGTGTGGCGGAACGTCAGCGCCTGCGTCTCCCCTCCGGGGCCAGTCAGCGTCGCGTCGATCTCCGCGTCCGGCACCGCCGTGAACGTCCCGTCGCGGGCGTCGACGTCGACCGCAAGGGCCTCGCCAGGTTCCGGCGCGGCGGGCACGACGATGGAAACGGGATCGGGTGCGGTGGACGCGAGCCAGCGCGCGGCTTGCCGCCAGAAGAACTCGTACGTGCGATCGGAAGACGCCACCATCATCTTCCACCGCCAGGACGCCTCGCCCGCAAACACCATCGACCGGCCTTGGCCGTAGCGCTGGACCGCGACGAGCGGAAACCACCCGCCGCCGGGCGCGGCGGTCAACGCCAGCACCGTTGCGCCCGGTCTCGGCGCGCCGAGAGCCGCGCTCGACGCGAGCGGCGGCAGCGCCGCCCAGCGCTTGCGCGCCTCCTCGACGGACGCGGCGACCCGCATGATCGGATGCGTCTTGCCTTCCGGCGTCATCGTTAGCCGGTTATGGGCCGTCAGATCGCCGGCGCCCAGGGACGCGCGCATCAATCCGTCGCGGCGGTCGGTCAACTCGACCGGCAGCACGTCCTCGAGCGGCGTCCCGGCGAGGCCGCCCTTCGCGAACGAGCGTCCGCCGAGGACGAGCAGCCCGCCGCCGCGCTCGGCGACGAAATCCGCGACCATCGTCAGCTGAGCGCGCGTGAAGAAATCGCCTTCGACGTTGGCCACGATCACCGCGTCGTACACGTAGAGCTGATCGCGCCGCGACGGCACGCCACTCGTCAGCGCCGCCGATCGGCCGGCGTCCGCCTGCACGAGAAACGTATCCTGCCCGTCGGTGTTCTTGCCCTTGCGCGTCACCGTGTCCACGTCGAGCCCGGGATCGGCGCTCCACGCGCGCGTCATGAATCCGTGCTCGAAGCCCGGCGCGCCGGCAATGACGAGCAGGTGGCGCTTGCGCCCCGCCGGGCTCACGAGCACGCTGCGCGCGTTGTTCTCGGGAACGGACTCGGCGGCGTCGGGCGCAATCTCCGCCGTGTAGACCGTCGGACCGGCGGGATCGGGCGAGACGGTGAAGGTCTCGTCGAGCGGCGATCCGTCCGCGACGGGCACGAGGCGCCGCGTGTCGATCACCTGGCCGTTTGCGCGCACGCGCAGCTGAAACGGCGCGCGGCCGAAGCCCGTGCTGACCGCCGACACACGCAGGTCGATGGACGTCTGATCGATCCGCGCGTCGCCCGCGGTCACGCTCAACACTTCGCGATCGCGCAAACCATCGGGCGATCCGACGCCGATGGCCATTACCGGCGGTCCTTCCCCGACAATTCCGCCAGCCCTACCCGCCCCACCTGCCCCACTTGCCCCACCGGCCCCCGTGTCTCCACCGTCCGACACCACGACGACGCCCGCGATCCTTTGACCGCGATAACGCTCGCGGACGGCGGCCACCGCGCCGGCCAGATCCGTCCGGCGCGCATCTGCGTTCATGTGATCGATCGTCGCCGGCGTCAGCCCGTC
This sequence comes from Acidobacteriota bacterium, assembly GCA_016195265.1. Taxonomy (GTDB): domain Bacteria; phylum Acidobacteriota; class Vicinamibacteria; order Vicinamibacterales; family CAVVIG01; genus SRVP-36. The sequence goes on from JACPZW010000032.1 coordinate 31,065, forward strand.
GCCGACCGCGTACAACTCCGTCGTGAAGTGTGACGACAGCGCGGGTAACACCTCGGTCTGCAGCAAGGCCGTCGCGCGTGCGATGCGGGACAGGCCGTCCGCGTCGCTCACGCGCATGCTGCGCGAAACGTCGACGAGCACGGGCACGATGGCGTCACGCGATCCCAGCGGCGGGAGGACCACGATTGGACGAAAGAGGAAAAGGACGAGCGCCGTGAGCGCAAGCACGCGCAGTCCGAGCAGCACGCCGCGCTGCGCGCGGGTCAGCGGCGAGAGCGGACGCCGGTACTCGAGATACGCCGCCGCGCCGATGGCCGCGGCGAGAACGATCGCCAGCCACCAGGGCAGGGAATAGGCGAAGTGCATGAATAGTCGTTACTGTTTCTTCTTCGTCGCAATGGCTTTGAAGTAATCGTCAACCTGCTTCTTGTACTCAGCCGGCGCGGCATCGTCGGCGCCGGCCGCGAGTCGATCCTTCGATTCCTTCGCCTGGAGTTTCTTCGACAGCGTGGACTCGGCGCGATCCAGCGCCTGCGTCGCCTGCCGCCGCAAGTCTTCCCACTTCGCGAAGTCCTGTTTGAACGCTTCCGTGCCGGGCGCCGACAGCGTCATGCCCTGGCCTTCGAACGTGAAGCCGGCGCCGCCGCGCGCGTACGTGGGATCGTCGCGTCGCAGTTGATCGACGAGGTCTCTTGTCTCCAGCAGCCGCTTCTCGTACTCCTCGCGCAGGCGATTGAGATCGGTGCCGCTTCCGCCGCCGCCTCCCTGACGTCCCTCACCCGCGCGGCCGGATTCCCCCGCGCTCTTCTGCGCCGATCGTCCCTGCGCGGCGTTCTGGCCGTTCTGCCGGCCGGCGCGTTCCATCTCACGGCCCGCGGCGTCGAGCTTGTCGCGCAGTTCCTGCGCCTTCGCGAGCTGCGACGAGAGCTTGCGCGTTTCATCGTCCTGTACGCCGGTGGCGGACGCGAGCGTGTCGGCCACGCGATCGAGCGCGCGCGCCAGCTCCTGATTGGCCGCCGCCTGCGCCCTGGCTTCGTCTGACCCGCGGCCGCGCCCGCCACGCGGATCCGCAGTCGCCGCGCGCAGCGCGTCGGCGGCCTGCTGCATGCGCTCGGCGACGCGCTGGCCTTCGAGATCCTTCGCCGCCTGGCCCGCGGCGGCCTGCTGCTGCGCACCCTGCTGCTTCAACGAGTCCTGCAGCGATCGGACGCGGTCCGCCAGGCGCTGCTGATCGCCGGCGAGCCGCCGCGCCGTGTCCTTGTCGGCGTCGCTCGATCCGGATTTCGACAGCCCAGATAGCGATGCCGAGATCTGACGCTCGGCGTCCGCAAGCTGACGGGCTTCGAGCTGCAGCTCGCCGAGCGCGCGACGCCGCTCATCGGGACGCGCCGACTCGAGCTGGCGCTGGACCGCCTTCAGCTGTTCGAGCGCGCGGCTGCCGTTCGCGGACGCCTGATTCGGATCCTGGCGTCGCAGATCGCCGGTCGCGCTCCGCATCTGCTCCGAGGCATCGCGCAGGCGCTGGCTCGCGTCGCCGCCTCCGCCGCCTTGACCCGACTGGCCCTGTTGGCCCTGTTGGCCCTGTTGACCCTGTTGACCCTGTTGACCTCGCTGTCCCTGCTGTCCACGGCCCTGCTGTGACTGTTGACCGGACTGGGCCTGCTGCCCGGATTGCTGCGCGCTCGCGCTCTGCTGTTGCGACTGCCGCTGCCCGGACTGGCTGGACTGCTGCGCCATCTGACGCGCGAGTTCCTCCGCGCGCTGGCGCAGCTCCATCTGATCGCGTGTCAGCTTCTCGAGTTCCCGCTTCAGCGCTTCTTCGCTCATCTGCTCGCGCTGACGCGCGAGCTCCTGCTGCTTCCTGAGCAGCTCGTCCTGACGACGTGCGAGATCCTTGATCTTGTCGAGCGCGCTCTGCGTCGCGTCTTCCTTCTGCTCGACGTTGGACTTCGTCTCGTAGTTCGTCTGCTGCGTCTTCCGCAGCTCCTTGTCGAAGAGCGCGGACATGTCAAGGTTGCTGCGATTGCTGCCGGCGCCGTTGCCCGCCTGCTGACGCTGGACCTCGTGCTTCTTGACGTCGGCCTGCGCCTTCAGCAGATGGTTCAGCGCCTCCATCTCCGGCGGCATCGCGTCCTTCGTCTTCAACGCGTCGAGGGTCGTCACGGCCCTGCCCATCGCCGTCGCTGCGGCCGTCATGTCGTCTTCCTCGACCATCGTCTCGCCCGCTTTGAGCTGCGGGGCCGGTGGAGGTTGCGGGGGCAGCGGCGGCCCGCCGCGGCCCCGCTGCGGCTGCGTCCTTCGTCTCGGATCGCGCATCGCCCCTTCGCGGAAGCTGCTGGCTGTCTGCTCCACGCGCGTCTTCAGCTCGCCTTCGGCCTTCGACACGGCGCGGATGTCGGCCTCGGACTTCGCGCCGCCGGCGCTCTGCGCCCGTCGATCCAGCTTCCACGTCGCGACGACGATCTCCTTCTGCGCGTTGACGAGCTCGTCGATCCCGTTCTGCGCCCCGCCGCCGCCGGCCCCGCCCTGGCTCTGCGCCAGCGCGAAGTCCTGCTCGTAGGGCTTCACCTGCAGGAAGAAGATGTCGCTGCGCGCTTCGTTCGGCCGCGTGCCGCGCGTCAGGTCGCGCGCGCGCGCGTAGTACGAAATGAAGTCGCCGGGCTGCACGTCGAGATCCTCGAGGTACAACGTGTGGCGGCCGTTCACCATCGTGCTGCGCGGCGCGATCGGCAGGGGAACGGCCGTCTCGGCGCCGCCCCGCACCGAGTACACGAGCTCGAGGCGCGCCACACCGTAGTCGTCTTCGGCCTGCGCCTCGACGTCCACTTCCTCGAGCCGCGTGACGTTGCGGTCCGTGGCCGGCTTGAGAATGCGCACCTCGGGCGGACGATCGGCGAGCGTGCGGATGAAGTACTCCGTGTCGCCCGACGATGAAAACCCGTCGCGATCCGCAAGCGCGACGCGATACGAGTTGTCGTCGACGACCTTCAGCGACGCCGAGAACTCCATCGCATTGTCGGGCGCGAGGGCGAGCTGCGTGCCGTCGCCCAGCGCCATCGTGCCCTTCGCGATCGCGCGATCGGTGAACACGTGCAGGCGGACATCCGTGCCGGCGGGCGCATAGATATCGCCGCTGTCCCGTTCACTGCGCGGCGCGAGGCCCAATCCCGCGGGATAGCTGTAGTCGACGTCAATCCGCGTCACGCGTGGCGGGTGCGCCACGGCGATGTCGTAAGTGGGCGATGTAATCGACCCGGCGACGACGCGGTACTTGAACGGCGCCTGGACGGCGTCGAGCGTCAGGTGAAAGGCGCCCGCACGATCCGGTGTCATGTCGGTGGCGCGCCAGCCCTCGCCAATCGCGACCTGCACCTGCGCGATCACCGGCGCGCGGCTGCCGACGAGACGCGCCTGAATCGCGAGCGCCGTTCCCGCCTTGATGCGGGCGTTGCCAGGCGTCACGTCCAGTGCCACTCGCGCCGGAAACAGCGACAGCGACGCGGCGTCGAAGGCCTGACGCGCCGGATCACGAGCCGCCACCAGCACGGCGAGCAGCGCCAGTCCGGCGCCCGTCGTCTGAAAGGTCGCGCGGCGGACCGTTTCGGACGGCAGGATCGCGTCGAGATCGATCTCGCGCGCGCGGCGCGCCGCATCAGCCAGCATCGGGACAGCCATGCCGGGCTGCGCCGCCGGCGATGGCGTGCGCATCACGTCGATCGCGCTCACGAGCCGGTCGTCGAGTGACGGCGCGCGTTCTTCGATGAACCGCGCGATCTGCGCGTCGGTCGGCACGTCGCGCAGCGGCGACACCCCCCACGCCGCCCCCGCCGCGGCGGCGATCGCGGCAACGGCGCCGATGACTGCATACGCGACCGGCGCTCCGGCCGTGAACCACAGGACGAGGAGCGCGACGGCGATCACCGCGGACACGGCCAGCGACGCGCGCACCGTGGCGCGCAGAACGCGCAGCCGGCGCCACCGCGCCCGCACGCGATCGAGAAGTCCGCGGATGTCGTTGAGACTTTCCTGCATCACTATCCTTCGAACTCTCCTTCTGCCTTCTGCCTTCTTACTTCTAACTTCTTCACGCCGTTCGGCTGGCGACGAACCCTTCGACCACGAGCATCGCGACCATCAGCGCCAGCGCGTACTGCCACAGGTGCTGGCGATCTTCCTCCTGCCGGGCTTCGACGCGCGCGGAGGCACCAGCCACCGGCTTGAGCCGCGTCACCGCCGACTCAAATTCATCGACCGTGATGCGGGCGGCGTCCGCCTCGCGCGGATCGACGTTGATCGCGACGCGCCGCGCCGACGCGCCCGGCCTCGCCGCGTCGGCGACGCTCACGATCCCGGGGACGCGCGCCACGCCGGCCGGCGCCTCGCCGACGAGGTACTCGGTCGCGCGCGGATGCGCGCTCGCGAGATACCGGACGACTTCATGCAGAAACGGCACGAAGGTCGCGCGACGGGGAAAATCGTTCCAGCGGTTGTCGAGATCGGACGCCAGCACGAGCGCGCGACCGTCGCCCGCCGGGCACTCGAGCATCGCCGCTTCGCCCGTCGTGAAGCGCGCGAGCGTCTGACAGCCGTCGCCGCTGATGCGCGCGGCGCTCTGGAACGTCACGAGGCCGAGCGTCGCCGCCGTGCCGGCGAACGGTTGAAAGATCGGGTGGCGCCCGTCGGCCGGCGCCAGCGTCCGCGCCGCCTGCCGCACGCCCTCGTCCCTGACGATCCGCAGCGTCGAGGCACCGCCGATCACGTCGCCGGCGACGTCGCCGTCGACGTCCGGACCGGCCGCGACGAAGAGACCGCCGCCCTGCTGCGTGTACGCGGCGAGCGCCTCGCGCCCGCGCCGCTCGAGCCCGCGGGTCGACAGCAACACCACGGCGGCGTGCTCGTCGAGGCGCGCTCCACTGCCAGGACGCCCGGCGCCCCCCGCGGCGAACGACGACAGCCGGGCCGCGCTGATGCCAGCCGCGCGATATCCCTGCCCCGGCGCCGCGCCGGCCGCCAGCGCCTGCTGGACGTAGAACGCTTCGCGCCCGACGTCGCCGCTGCCCGTGACGACGAGCACCGTCGGCTGCGATGTCCCGCCGAGCACGGCATAACGGACGTTGTCGGCGGCGAGCCCGTCCGGATCCTCGACGGTGACTGCGGCTGCCGCGCCGCGAGGCGCGCCGGCGAACGTCACGTCGGCCGATTGATTCGGCCCGACCGTCGTCGACGCGTCGCCGGCCGCGCGGTTGTCGATCGTCAGGTGCACGCGCGCGTCGCGCGGACGCGGGCCCGCATTGCGAATGGTGGCGATCACACGGTCGGCCATCGGTCGCACGGCCGTGACGGCGAGATTCGACGGCGCCGCGCCGACGTCGGCGATGTCGATCTTCGCGCCCTCGGGTACGGACGCGCGGTCGCCCGCGTCCCAGCCGCTCTCCTGCAGGTCGGTGACCACGACGATCGTGCCGCGGCCGGCGGTCAGGTGTTGAGACGCGGCCGAGAGCGCCGCGCGGTACCGCGTGGCGCCGAACCCCGCCGTGACGCGATCGATCGTCGCGGACGTCAGGATGCGGTCGGTGCCGGGCGGCATCAGGATCTCCGCCTCATCCGCAAACGCGACGAGGCCGACGAGATCGCCGCTCGGCACGCGAGCCATCGCGTCCTTGGCCAGCTGCCGCGCGCGCGCGATGCGGCCGGGCGCGGACATGCTGTACGAGGTGTCGATCGCGATCATCGTGACCGCGGACGCGCCCGCGGCGGCGCCCGACGGGAAGAACGGCCGCGCGAACGCCAGCGCGAGCAGCGCCAGGACGGCGATGCGAAGCGCGAGCAGCAGCAGCTCGCGCACGTGACGCTTCTCCGTGTGCTCGACCGGCGCCTGCTTGAGCCAGCGCACGGCGGCGAACCGCACGCGCGGCTCCGGCTCACGTTTCAGGAGGTGCAGCACGAGCGGGATCGCCGCGGCGGCCGCGCCGGCCAGGAACAGCGGGGATAGAAAGGCCAGCATGGCTCAGCAGGTGCCGCGTGCCGCGTGCCGCGTGCTGCGTGCGGTGCCGGGTGCCCGGTGCACTCCGCCGGACGCGGAGAGCAGACGCTGTGGCCACGCGCGGCGGCACGCCGCACACCGCACCGCGCACGGCACCACGCACACGGCACGACGCACCACGCACCTCACATCACCCTCGATCTGGTCGACAGATACGAAAGCAATGCGAGTTCGAGCGGGTCCTTCGTGTTGAGCAACTGATAGTCGATGCCGCTTGCGCCGAGATCCCGCCGGTAGCGCTCGATGAGCGCAGCGATCGTTTTCATGTAGTGGTCGCGGACGGCGCCGGGCACCGCCATGATCTCCTCGCTCGTCTCCAGATCCTCGAAGCGCGTGGCGCGGTCGAACGGGAATTCGATCTCGTCGGGATCGAGCACGTGGAAGACCAGGACGTCGGTCCCGCGGAACTGAAAGTGTCTGAGCCCCTGAATCACGGCGGCGGCATCGTCGAGCAGATCGGAGATCAGCACGACCATGCCGCGCTTGGTCAACGAGTTGGCGAGCTGATGCAGCGGCTTCGAGACGTTGGTCTGACGGCCCGGCTTCAGCCGATCGAGCGTCAGGAGCAGGCCGCGCAGACTGCCCGGACGCGAGCTGGCCGGCTGCATCGCGACGATGTTCTCGTCGAACGCGGTCAGGCCGACGGCGTCGCGCTGCCGGTTCATCAGGTAGCCGAGCGACGCGGCCAGGCACGCGCCGTACTCGAACTTGCTCATGCCGTGATGCGAGCCGTACTCCATGGAGCCGCTGACGTCGAGCATCAGGTGGCAGTCGAGGTTCGTTTCCTCCTCGAACTTCTTGACGTAGTACCGGTCACTGCGCGCGTACACCTTCCAGTCGATCGTGGAGAGATCGTCGCCTGGAATGTACTGTCGGTACTCGGCGAACTCGACGCTGAAGCCCTTGAACGGGCTGCGGTGCAGGCCGGAGAGAAACCCTTCGACGATCGTCCGCGCCTTCAGCTCGAGCGTCCCGAGTCGGGCCACCACCGCCGGATCGAGAAACGAGCGATCGTGCGCGGTCCAGGGCACGGCTACATCCCGCTTCGGGGCACGAGGATGGTCTCGAGCAGCCGGTCGATGATCGTGTCGGACGTGATGCGCTCCGACTCGGCGTAGAAGTTCGTCATGATGCGGTGGCGCAGCATCGGCTTGGCGAGCGCCTGAATGTCCTTGACGGAAATGTGATAGCGGCCGTGCATCAGCGCGCGCGCCTTCGCGCCGCGGACCAGCGCCTGCGACCCGCGCAATCCGGCGCCCCACTTCACCCATTTGTCGATGAACTCCGGCGCGCCCTCCTGGCCCGGCCGCGACGCGGCCACCAGCCGGACCGTGTACCGCGCGATCTCCTCCGCGACGACGACCTGCCGCGAGAGCTCCTGAAACTGCATGATGTCGGGGCCGTTCAGCACGCGCTGCGGCGCCGGGCGATCGGCGCCGGTCGTCTGCGTGACGACGGTGACCTCGTCGTCTTCGTTGAGGTACCGGATGACGACGTTGAACATGAAGCGATCGAGCTGCGCTTCTGGCAGCGGATACGTGCCTTCGAGTTCGATCGGATTCTGCGTCGCCAGCACGAAGAACGGCCGCTCGAGCGGATACGTCCGGCCCGCCGCCGTCACGTGAAATTCCTGCATCGCCTCGAGCAGCGCGGCCTGCGTCTTGGGCGGCGTGCGGTTGATCTCGTCCGCGAGGATGATCTGCGCGAAGATCGGCCCCTTCACGAACCGGAGGCGCCTGGTGCCGTGCTCCTCGTCGAGGATCTCGGTGCCGGTGATGTCGGACGGCATCAGATCCGGCGTGAACTGGATCCGCTTGAAGTCGAGATCGAGGATGTCGGCGAGCGTCTTGATGAGCAGCGTCTTCGCGAGGCCAGGGACGCCGGTGATCAGGCAATGGCCCCCGGTGAACAGCGCGATGAGCACCTGCTCGACGACGTCGTCCTGTCCGACGATGACCTTGCGCAGCTCGGCGAGAATCCGTTCGCGGCCCGCGGCGACTCGCTCCACACTCTCGACATTTTCCACAGGGACCGCCGCGGCAGCCGGTGCAATTCCGTCCAAGGGGAACTCCTAATGCGTGAGCGCATAGAGGATCTCGTTGATCGCCATGCGGTACGCCATCGCCGTGTACTTGATGTAGCCGGGGTATTCCTCGGCGTTGGACCACTCCCACCCGTCGCCCATGTCCGTGTTCCAGTTGATGAACATCATGGGCCGCCCGTGGTCGTCGAGAATCGTGCGCAGGTGCGGCACGACGCCGCCCTTCTCCCACGAGCGCCCGGACAGAAAGGAGCCGAGGCCCGCGACCTGCGGATAGCCGTCCATTTTGTAGAAGCAGCTGAAGACGGGGTGATCTTTCGCCACCTCGACGATCTCGCGGTCCGGGAAGACGCGCTTCATCTCGCGCGCGAGATTGTCCCACTCGTACGGCCCATGAAAATCGTCGAACGTGGCGAAGCCGCCGCGCAGCAGGAACTCGCGCAGGATCGCGACGTCGCTGTCGTGCATCTTGAGGTTGCCCGGCTCGACGAAGTAGATCCACGGGTACTGGAAGAGCCGCGCGTCGTCGAGCGTCATGACGATCGGATCTTCGACCTGAATCGCGGTCGCCGTCTTCACGCGACGGGACAGGTTCTGCTCCGCCGCCGGCGCGTCGATGTACCACGGCTCGCCCGCGAAATCGTATTGCTCGCGCGTGCCCTCGGTCGTGTAGTGATAGCGAATGCGGACGAAGCGCCACTGCAGGCCCGCATAGCGATCGTCGGCCGACGCCGGTAACTGGGCATCGGCCACGCGCGGCTGCAGGATCGGTGCGAGCGTCACGGCCGCGAGCAGCAGCGCCGCGGGACGCAGCGCGATCACCGGTCGCCTCCGACGATCTTCAACAGCAGATCCTGCGCGCGCTCGTAGGTCGGCGCGACTTCGAGCGCGGCGAGCACCTGTTTCTTGGCCTCCGCGCGCCGGCCGCCCTTGTAATAGCTCTCGGCGAGGTCGGTCAGCGCCAGCGCGCGGTCGACGGGCGCCAGCGAGACCACCGCGCGGAATTCGCGCGTGGCGGACTCCGCATCGTCGCGCTGCATGGCGAGACGGCCCAGCGTCGCGTGCGCGTCGGCGTCGAACGGATCGATGGCCGCGATGCGCTGATACACGGGACCCAGCCGCGCCGCGTCGGTGACCTTCTCCTGACGCAGCAGCCCCGCGAGTTCGCGCGCGGCCTCGACGTTGTTGAAATCCGCCGCGACGAGCGCCGTCAGCTCCACGATCGCCCGCGGCCGATCCTTGCGCTCGATCGCAATCTCAGCGAGTTGCGCATGCGGACTGTCGGGGCCGGTCGCGATCGGCACGAGTTTCGCCGCACGCTCGAATGCCTGAACCGCTTCATCGATCTGTCCCGCCTTGCGCAGCGCGCGGCCGAGCACGGCCTGGACCGGATAACTGCCCGGATTGGCCGCCGCGAGGATCCGCAGTTCCGGCAGCGGCGTCTTCGGCAGCTCGGCGCCGGCCGGCACCGTCACGGCCTTCCGAAGCGCGCCGAACTGTCGATCGAGAAACCTGTCGAAGTCGGCCTGCATGCCCGCGAAGTCGGTGTTGAGCGTCGCCTTGAGCGCCGCGTCGGTGTCCAGCCCCTGGCCGTACGACCGGATCAGCCTGCGCAGCGCGGCGTCGCCGTACGTGTTGACGATGTGCTCGACGATCAGCGAGCCCTGGAAGTACGCGATCGAGATGAGCTTCGGATTCTGGAACGCGGCGTTGAGATCGCGCAGCTTGATCGCCTCGCCGCGGTTGAGCATCCCGGCGAACGCGATGTCCATCTCGCGGCCCCACTCGGGTCGCACGCGCTTCTCTTCGTACTCGGAGATGCCCTCGGTCAGCCACCGCGGGATGCGCTGGTTCGACATCTGCAGCGTGATGACGTGCGCCAGCTCGTGCCACAGCGTCGCTTCCCACTGGAATTCGCCCGGCGGCCGCGCCTTCGGCGAGTCCATCGTGACGACACGGCCGAAGCAGACGCCCAGCGCCCCGGTCATGCCGGGCAGGCCCATCGTCCGGACCGCGAAGTCGTCGTGCTTCGGAAAAATCTCGATGAGGATCGGCCCCTTCGGCTGGAACTCGTACCGCGCGGCGAAGGTCGAGAGCGCCTTGTGCGCCAGCGGAACGGCGTACTCCTGCAGGACCGGCGCCTCGTCCTTGTGCATACGGACGATGAGGTCGCCGTCGCGCACGGTGACGAACTTGTCGAGCCCGTCCATCATCGTCAGCAGGTTCAGCGTCGGCTTGTGAAACGGATCGAGCTTGAACGACGCTTCCAGTGCGACGCGGGCGCCGGCCTCGTCGCCGGTCCGCAACAGCTCCAGCCCGAGATCGGCGAGCGCGCGCGAATCGTTCGGGCGGATTGCCAGCGCGCGCCGCGTCAGGGCGACGGCCTCGTCGAATCGGTACTTGTGCGCGGCCAGTTCGCCGGCCGCGCGATAGACCTCGCCGTACGACGGCGCGATCGCGAGCGTCTTGGCGACCTCCGCGTCGAAGTCCGGGGCCTTGTCCTCGACGTACGCGAGCGCGGCCAGCAGCGCGTGCGCGTCGAGGCTCGAAGGATTGACAGCGAGCGCCCTCGCCAACCCCGCGCGCGCTTCGTCGTGATGGTCCGCGTCCGCGGCCTGCTGCGCGAGGAAGATCTGCGTCTCCACCGACGAAGGATTGATCTCGAGCGCCCGCTTCGCGAGCGCGGTGGCCTGCGGCGGATTCTCGTCCTCGAGCGCCTGCGCCGACCCGAGCAGCGCGGGCGCCCATTTCGGATCCACCTGCAGCGCGATCTGGAAGGACTTGAGCGCGTCGCCGTACGCGTACTTTTCCAGGAACAGCTCGCCCCAGGCGGTATTGATCGCCGGGTCGTTCGGCGCGGCGGAGTCCGCATCGCGGTAGGCCGCCTCGGATTCATGGAATTTGTCGAGCGCGCGTAGCGCGCGCGCCGCGCGCGCGAGCTCCGACGGATTGTCGCTGGTCTCGGCGAGCACCGCGACCCTTTGCAAGATGGCGGCGGCGTCCGACCGGCCGAGCATTTTCATCAGCAAGCCGAACTGCAGCGCGGCCTCGCTCGACGGCGCGCGGGCAACGACGGGCCGAAGCAGCGCTTCGGCCGGCGCGTAGCGTCCGCGCGCGATCGCGGCCTGCGCCTTGATCGCGGCGACGTTCGGATCACGCGTGTCCAGCTTGTCCGCCATCGCGTCCACTTCGTCGTAACGTCCCTCGAGAAGCGCGCGCAGCGCGGCCACCTGGGGCGGCGACAGACGGCGGGGCGCCTGCGCGGTCCCGGCCGACGGCAGCGCAAAACAGGCCAAAACGACGGCCAGGAGCACAATGGAGGCGCGTCGGTGCGAAGAAGTCATCGCGTCCGTATTATAGGTCGCAATCCGTATCGATTTAGACGCGCCGGACGCCTATCGGGCCGCCGCCGTGAGCGCCCGATTCTCGACCGCCACGCGGCGCCACAGCAGCCAACCGAACACCACGAGGGCCGCCGGGCCGGCGATCCGCGCACCGTTCACGAGCGCCACGCCGATCAGTTCGCCGACCACCGCGACGTAGTTCGGATGCCGCATCAGCCGATAGGGTCCGCCGAGCACGAGCGGCGCCCCGGGCACGACGATGACGCGGAACGTCCAGGCGGATCCGAGGGCGACAATCGCCCACCACTTAAGGCCCTTGGCGGCGGCGAGGAATACCGCGCCCGCGAACCAGTTCGACGCGGGCGGCAATCCGCGCCAGAACCCCTCGGCGAACATCGCCAGGAACACGGCGGGATACACGACCCGCATCATTTTGTACACATCGTCGGGCGGCTCAATGCCGCCGCGGGCGAGCTGGCGGCGCTCGTTCACCGACGCGCGGCGGGCCTCGACCAGCATGGCGCCGAAGACCGCGATGAAGACAAGGGGGAGGACGCTATTCACGACTTTCACAGGGCCGCGCCGCAGTCGCCGGCGCGTGCGATGACCGCGCGCAGGACGCCAGGGGCCACGCGCGCGCCCTGCGCCACAACGCCCAAGGCTCGCGGCGAGGCGACGACGGCGCGCAGCACGCGATTGAAGCGCCACTTGCCGCCAAACTCGCGCCGGCGATCCGATGCGAGGCGCTCGGCGATGCCGTTCCATCCGTGTTCGACCGCGTCCAGCGCCGCGTGCGCGGCCAGTTCCCCGCCGCGCACGGCGAAACGCAGGCCGTCGCCGGTCATCGGATCGATGAATCCGGCGGCATCGCCGGCAAGCAGCAGCCCGTCGATCGCGGCCGGGTCGACGTCGACCGCCAACGGTCCGAGGACGACGGGCGCCGTCGCCAGACGGGCGCCGGCGCTGCGGTCGCGAAGCAGCGGGTCGCGCGCCAGTTCTCGCGCGAGCAGCGCGGCCGGGTCGCCGAATACCTCATCTCCCGCGCGGGAGGGGATCACGAGGCAGACGTTGGTGAGACCGCCGGGCACCGGCGCGACGCCGATGTACCGTCCACTGCGAATGTGCATCTCGCCGAACACATCTGCGGATGTAGGGCGGGTCCTTTCGGACCCGCCAGATGTCTCTGCGTTCTGTCTTGGTAAGAAGCCTGCGTAGTACGCGCCGACGGCCCATCGACGCGGGTGCGCTGGATGCCGCGCGAGGCCCAGAGCAAAGGCGATCGTGGACCGCCGGCCGTCGGCCGCGATCGTGACCGGCGCGGTGATCTCGCGCTCGCCGCCGGCCCCGCCGACGACGACACCCGTCACGCGACGCGCGCCGCCGGATTCGACGACGACGGGACGCCGCACGACGCAGCGGGTCTCAATCTCGCAACCGGCCGCGGCCGCGTACTGCAGCAGCAGCGCGTCCAGATCGCGCCGCACGATCGCGCGTCCGGTCAATCCACCGGGATAACGGCCGGTGATCGAGTCGCCTCGCTCGCCGGTGACGCACATGCCGTCGATGCGCAGGCCGCGCTGCTCGATCTCTCTGGCCAGACCCAGGCGCGCGAGGTGCGCAAGCGTCCCCGGATTCAGCGTGTCGCCGCAGAGTTTGTCGCGCGGAAACACCGCGCGATCGATCAGGCGGACCCGCGCGCCCGCGCGCGCGAGGACGATGCCGGCCACGGCGCCAGCCGGTCCGGCGCCGACGATGAGGACGTCACACATCGCTCAATTGGGTAACTGGGTAATTTGGTGATTGAGTAATCGATTGGGTCATTGAGTGGGTGACGGACGTCAGCAATGCCATTACCAGATTACCCACTTACTCCATTACCCAATTCGACCGATTACCAATGCGCTGTTCTTCGATCCGAATCCAAGGCAGTTGCACAGCGCGGCGCCGACATCCTGCGCGCGTCCGTGGTTTGGGATGACGTCGAGATCGCAGGCCGGATCGGGATCGCGGTGATTGATGGTCGGCGGGAGGAAGCCGCGCGACAGCGCGAGCGCCGCGGTAATGACACCGGCCGCACCGCTGGCGCCCTGGGGATGCCCGATCATCGACTTCACCGACGATCCGGCCAGCCGATCGGCATGATTCCCGAACAGGCGGCGTACGGCGCGCGCTTCGACGGTGTCGTTGAGGACGGTGGACGTGCCGTGATAGTTCACGTAGCCGATCTCTTCCGGGCTGCGCCCCGCCCGCGTCAGCGCCAGCCCAAGCGCGCGCACGATCTCGTCACCGTCGGGCGCCATCTGCACGCGATGGTACGCGTCGCACGTGGACCCGTAGCCGTCGATCGACGCGTAGAGCTTCGCGCCGCGCGCCCGCGCGCGATCCTCGCGCTCGAGCACCAGCATCCAGGCGCCCTCGCCGAGGACGAAGCCGTCGCGCCCCTTGTCGAACGGCCGCGACGCTTCCCCGGGCCGGTCGTTGTACGCGGTGGACACGGCCCGCATGCGGCCGAAGCCGTACATCATCCCCTGCGTCACGCACGCGTCCGCGCCGCCCGAGAGCAGCACCTCGGCCTCGCCCGATCGGATGAGCGCCGCGGCGTATCCCATCGCGTCGGTCGAGCTCGTGCAGCCGCACGAGAGGACGTGGCTGATGCCGTGCAACCGCAGCGAGATGGAGATCTCGCTCGACATCATGCCGACGATCGAGACCGGAATCGCGTACGGCGAGACGCGCTTGCCGCGGTCCACGAAGAAGTCGTAGTACTGCCGCTCGCCGACGTCGATCCCACCGCCGCCGCTGCCGATGACGACGCCGGCCTCCCGCTCGCCGATCTGCAGTCCGGCGTCGAGCCACGCTTCGCGCGCCGCGATCACGCCAATCAGCGCGGCCCGCGAGTACCGATCCGGATCCGCGCGATAGCCGGGGTCACGCTCGTCGTCGCCGTCCATCGGCGGCACGTCGGCCACCGTCACCGCGCCCACCGGCGCGGCGACGCGGCAACTGAGTCCCGACGCGTCGAATTCCGTAATCGCCCGCGTGCCGCTGCAGCCGCGGCTGATGGCGTCCCAGAACCGTTCGCGCCCGACACCGAACGGCGAGACGGCGCCGATGCCGGTAATCACAACGCGCGGGACGCCAGAATGACGCATCACCACACCCTATACTAATGACTCGATGACCAGATGACTCGATGACGAAGTTCGATCGAATCTTCGTCTGGACGGGCGGCACGCTGTTTGTCGCCGCGCTCGCCGGCTGCACGTGGTGGTACTTCGTCCCGCTCGGAGCGGCGCGGCCCGCCACCGGGTGGCCGTCGATCGGGTGGGACCTCACGCTCGTCACGGTGTTCGCGCTGCACCACAGCGTGTTCGCGCGAAACGCGGTCAAGCGCCGGCTCGCGATCATTCCGGAGCGGTTGCTGCGTTCCGTCTACGTCTGGGTCGCCAGCCTGCTGCTGGTTGCCGTCTGCGCGCTGTGGCAGCCGGTGGGAGGTCATCCCTATGACGCCGGCGGCGCCGCGGCGGTTGCGGCGGCGATTCTGCAGTTGGGCGGCGTGCTGTTGATCGCGAGCGCCGTGGCGCGGATCGATCCGCTCGAGCTGGCCGGTATACGGCCGTCGCGTCACGCGGACGCGCTGCAAGTGGACGGTCCGTATCGTTGGGTGCGCCATCCGCTCTACCTCGGGTGGATCCTCTTGGTCTTCGGCGTCGCGCACATGACAGGCGATCGCCTCGCGTTCGCGGTACTGACGTCGATTTACCTCGGCGTCGCGGTTCCGCTGGAGGAGCGATCCCTGCGGCAGAGCTTCGGGGACGACTACGCGCGGTATCAGCGCGCAGTACGCTGGCGCATCATACCGTTCATTTATTGAGACGCGGTGCCCGCGTGCGGATATGGAAACGCGGCCCCAGTGCATTCGATCGCGCAGCAGCGGGCGGCCGACGTAAGCAGTAGCGGGCGGCCGACGTAAAATGTCCGTCGCATGCGCACGCTTGCGACGGCCGTCCTGCTGCTGACGCTGGCGGGTGGTGGTAGACGGCATTGCGGATCGCGGAATGCGGAGTGCGGAATTAGTCTGGACCCGATTCAGGAGTCACCATCATGCTGTCCCGCCGTTCGTTCCTCTCCATCGCCGGCGCCGCCGCCGGGCTCCCTGTCGTTCATCTCTCCGCCCAGCGTGGACCCGGCGGCGAAGGCTCGGCTTCAGGCGGTCCCCTGCCACCGAGCATCGCCGCGCTGACGTCGATGCGCGATCGCGCGACGCCGATCACCGCCGACGAGCGCAAGGGACGGCTCGAGCGCGCCCGCCGGCTGATGGCCGAGCAAAAGATGGACGCCATCATCCTCGCCGGCGGCACATCGCTCAACTATTTCACCGGCATCCGATGGGGCAACAGCGAGCGCCTCACCGCCGTCGTCATCCCTCGGGTGGGCAATCCGTACATCGTGACGCCGGCGTTCGAGGAAGATCGCACGCGCGAGCAGCTGGTCGGCGGCCCGGTCGAGCACACGGACGTCGCCATCTGGCAGGAGGACGAAAGCCCGTTCGCGCTCGTGGGCCAGGGCCTGAAGGACCGCGGCATTGCGACGGGACGGATCGGCGTCGAGGAGACGATGAAATTCGTCTTTGCCGACACGATGGGCGGCGCGACGCCGGCGCTGAAGATCGTGAGCGCCACGCCGATCACCGCCGGCTGCCGCATGATCAAGGACGCGCACGAAGTCGCGCTGATGCGTCTGGCCTGCGAGGTGACGCTGAAGTGCTACGAGGCGGTGCACAAGGCGCTCCAGCCGGGCATGACGCAGACCCAGGTGAGCGGGCTCATCGGCGCCGCGTACGGCCGGCTCGGGTTCCCCGGCTTCGCCAGCATTCAGGTCGGCGAGTACACCGCGCTGCCGCACGGCTCGATCACGCCGCAGACGATTAAGGAAGGCACGATCATCATGGTCGACGATGGGTGCACCGTCGAAGGCTATCAGTCGGACATCACCCGGACGTTCGTGCTGGGCAAGGCGACCGACAAGATGAAACAGGTCTTCGACATCGTGCACCGCGCCCAAAGCGCGGCGCTCAAGGCCGCCAAGCCCGGCGTCACACTCGAGGATGTCGACGCCGCCGGCCGCAAGGTCGTCGTCGATGCCGGCTACGGTCCGGGGTTCAAGTACTTCACGCACCGGCTCGGACACGGCATGGGCATGGACGGCCACGAGTGGCCGTACCTCGTGAAGAACAACATGTTCGGCTGGGAGAGATCAGTGAAGGCGCAGGCGGGGATGGTCTTCAGCGACGAGCCCGGCATCTACATCCGCGGAGAGTTCGGCGTCAGGCTCGAGGATGACATGCACATCACGCCGAATGGCGCGGAGTTGTTCACCCCGCAGAGCCCGTCAATCGAGCAGCCGTTCTAGTCGTTGGTCGTTGGTCGGAGGGTCAGTTCTTGACGCAGGTCACCAGCGACCAGATGCGCGGGACGTTGACCTTCTCGATCGAGACCGGCTTGAGATCGGCCTGCACCAGGAACGCCGGCAGGTCGAGGTCCGACTTGAAGCCGAGGTAGAGCGTGAAGGGCGCGATGATGCGCTCGAGCCATGCGCCGAGCCGGCTCTTGCTGCGGAAGTGGTTGAGGATGACGATGCGGCCGCCGGGGCGGCAGACGCGGTACATCTCGCGCGTCACCGCGACGGGGTCCGGCACGACGCTGATGACGTACGGCGCGTAGACGATATCGAACGTGTCGTCGGCGAACTTCAGATTCGCCGCGTCCATTTCGACCAGCCGCACGTTGCGCACGCCCTTGCGCGCGATCCGCCGGCGCGCCTTCACGAGCATCTGACTCGAAAAGTCGATCCCCGTCACCGAACACTCGCTCGGATACAGCGCGGCGTTGATACCGGTGCCGACGCCGACTTCGAGGACCCGATCGCCGGGCTTGATGCCCATCCGCTCGATCGCGTCCACGCGGCCCGGATGCAGCGCGGGGCCGAAGGTGAAGTCGTAGAACCACGAGATGTTCTGATACACCCGCTCGACGAAATCGTTCTCGACGGCGGTCACCGACAGCGCGCGTGTCGCGGCATCGGTGCCGACGATCTCTTCGCTATCAGCCGGACGGCGGGACTCAAATAAAGCCATTAGGATGTGCCTCTTAGGCGCAGTGCGACTATACATTGCGCGGTCAGCGAAGTCCATCGAGGACTGCCAGCGCCGTCTCGATGTCACCCGACGGCGTGGAGATCTGCACGCCCTGCACGGATCCACGCAGCGCCGCCGCGATGTCGCGCGCGATGGCGATGCCCTCCCGGGCGGCCGCCTCGGCCCCGTCGGCGCGGCGCATCCGGTCGATCAGCGCATCCGGCACACGTACGCCTGGCACCTCGTTGGCCATGAACTCGGCGTTCCGGACGCTCTCGAACGGAAACACGCCCGCCACGATCGGCAACCTCGCCGTTTCGATCCGCTTCCTGAACGCGTCGAAGGCGGCCGCATCGAACACCGGCCGCGTCACGACGAACTCGGCGCCCGCTTCCGCCTTGTATTCGAAGCGTCGCAGCTCCTGATCGAGGTTGGCCGCGGACGGATTGACCGACACGCCGATGTGGAACGCCGTAGGCGCGCCGATCGCCTGCCCGCCGATGTCGCTCCCCTGATTCAGGCGCGCGACGACGTTGGTCAGGCCGATCGAGTCCACATCGAACACGGCGGTCGCATCCGGATAATCGCCGACGCGGCCGGGATCGACGGTCACGAGCAGGACGTTTCTGAGTCTCATCGCGTGCGCGCCGAGCAGATCGGACTGAATGCCGATCAGGTTCCGGTCGCGGCAGGCGTAGTGCAGGAGCGTCTCGATTCCGGCGTGCTGCTCGATGAGCACGGCGAGCGAAAGCGCGCTGAGCCGTGCGCCGGCGCGATACCCATCCGGAATATTGACGACGTCGACGCCACGCGCCTTCAGGCGCTTCGCGCGCTCGATGGCCTGATCGGTCTGAAAGCCGCGCGGCGGCAGCAACTCGACGGCGACGACGAACGCGCCGCGCGCCATCGCCTGCGCGAGCCGTGACTTCTGCTCGCGCGCGACAGGCGGCGTCAGCACCGGCGGACCCGCTTTCGCGCCCGCCCCGAGCGAAACCGAGGGGCCCGCCTTCGCGTGGCTTGCCCCGATCGCAGCCGCTGGGGTCGACACGATCTGCGCTTCGGCGGGGCGAGCGGTCGCTGGCGCGACGCCGCGGACGGCCATCTTGATCTGGCGGATGTGTTCGGGCGTGGTCCCGCAGCAGCCGCCGACGATGCGCACGTTGTGCAGGATGAAGCGCCGCGCATAAGACGCCATGTAATCGGGGGAACAGAGATAGATGTTGCGCCCCTCGACGTCGCGCGGCTTGCCGGCGTTGGGCTGCGCGGACAGCTTGCGCGTGGTCACGCCCGCCATGCGCTCGATCGTGTCGAGCATCGGCGCGGGGCCGACGGCGCAGTTGACGCCAATCACGGTGGCGCCGCGGCGCTCGAGCTCCGGCGCGAAACGCTCCGGCGGCGTCCCGTCCAGGGTGTTGCCGTCCTCCTCGGTCGTCATTTGGGCAATGATCGGCAGATTCGACACGAGGCGGACCGCGTCGATCGCGGCGCCGATTTCGTTCTGGTCGCGAAACGTTTCCAGGATGAACAGATCGACGCCGCCGTCGGCGAGCGCCTGCGCCTGCTCGCGGAAGTACTCGCGCGCTTCGTCGACGCCGGTCTTCCCCCACGGCTCGATGCGGATGCCGAGCGGGCCGATGGCGCCGGCGACGTAGGCGCAGTCGCCGGCCGCGTGGCGCGCGATCTTCGCGCCCTGCTCGTTGATCGCGTGCAGACGGTCCGCCAGCCCGAACTGCCCGAGCTTGATCCGGTTCGCCCCGAACGTGTTCGTCTCGACGATGTCGGCGCCGGCGCGGACGTATTCCTGATGGACCTCCGCCACCAGGTCCGGCTGCGCGAGGTTCAGCGCGTCGAAGCTCTTGTTGATGAAGACGCCCTTGGCGTACAGCATCGTGCCCATCGCGCCGTCGCAGACGAGCACGCGATCCTCGAGCGCATCAAGAAAAGATTGCATTGGGTAATCGAGTAGTCTGGTAACTGGGTAATGGATTGGAGAATCTACAGTCGAGCGGGCAACTCAACTACCCACTCACCAAATCATCAGATTACCAGATTCAGGTGTCCAGCCGCTCGGTCTTGAACGTGGCCGCGTCTATCAGCAAATAGGACTTGGTTACGACGTCGAGCCCGATCGATCGGACGTTCTGCCGCATCGAATCGGTGAACTCGTGATGGTGGCCGAACAGGTGCAGGCGCGGACGCATCGAGGCCAGCACGTCGTTGAGCACCGTCTTGCCGGCGTCGATCCGGCGGCCCGCCGGATAGAACGGCCGCGGCGCCTCGTGCGTGAGCAGCAGGTCCACGCTCGTCAGCGCCTTGCACGCCACGACTTCGTTGCGGACGAAATGCCGGCGCTTGTCGTCGCGGCTCTTGCCCAGCTTGAGCGACGCCGCCGAGAGCTTCTTGCCCTTTGACGGCGGCAGCGAGGACGGCGGCGAGTTGTACCAGCTGGGCGCGAAGGTCCCGCCGAGCGCGGCCACGCGCCACGGTCCGACCTGATGCGGTCCGCCGTTGGGCAGGTAGTGCAGCGTCGGCGCCGGCGATCGGCCCGCGATGGCCGCCGCGATCACGTCGAAGTCCTCGTTGTTGCCTTTGATCCAGTAGAGCGGCGCGATCGGCGTGAAGTAATCGCCGTCGTTGCTGGCGACGTCGCCCACCTGCACCCACAGCGGCACGTCCGGATGCCGCTGCATGATCGCATCCACGGTCGCGAACTCGCCGTGGATGTCGCCGAGGGCGCCTATTTGCATTGCGGATTGGGGATTGCGGAGTGCGGAGTGAACTGTGAACTCGCCAATCGCCGATCAATCCGCGTTCCGCATTCCGCGTTCCGCAATGTCACGGGGCACCAGGAGATCCGTCTTGTCCCACACGAAGTCGTCCTTGCTGTAGACGGCGAGCTCGTAGTCCTTGCCCATGAAGATCGCGCCGACCGGGCACGCTTCCTCGCAGTAGCCGCAGAAGATGCACCGCGTCTTGTGAATCTGGTACACGGACGCGTACCGCGGGCCGGCCTGCACCGAACCGTCGTTCTCGGAGGCTTCGAGGTAGATCGCGTCGGCCGGACAGGCGACCGAGCACAGCCCGCAGGCCACGCATTTCTCCAGACCGTTCTCGTCGCGCATCAGCACCTGTTTGCCGCGGAACTTCGGGAACATCGGCACTTTCTGTTCCGGATAGTTGACCGTGATGGGCTTCTTGAAGAGATGCTTGAGCGTTGTGGCGAATCCAATGACGAACGGTCGAATGACAGCCATTGCTCTCAGTTTACCCGGCCGATAAGATCAATGTAAATCCATGCAGGGCCCGCAGTTCCTCTCCGCGAACCAGATCCTGCTGACGACCCTGCTCGTCAAGCTGGCCGTGATGGCCGCCGCCGCGACCATCGTCGCGCGCTTTCAGCGGTTCCGGCAGTTCCTGATCGTCGAGCACCGCCCCTGGCCGGAACGCGTGACGTACGCGCTCACGCTCGGCCTGCTGCTGTCGGCTGGCGTCGCCGCCCGCCTGCTGCTCGGATACAAAGCCGCCGACCTCACGCTCGAAGGCGCGTTCCTGGCGGGGCTTATCGACGGCCCGTACGCCGGCGTGACCGTCGGCGCGCTGGTCGGCCTGCCGCCGCTCGCCAGCGGCGAGTGGATCGCGCTGCCGTTCGCGATCGGCTGCGGCTTCGCCGGCGGCGGTCTCCGCGAGCTGTGCCCGAAAGAATCGATCTGGCACTTCTCGCCGTTCGTCTTCACGACGCTGCATCGCCGGATCTGGCAGATGATCCGGTCGCTGCAGGTGGACTGGCAGGTCGTGCTCCTCCTCGCGCCGGTCGCGCTCGAACTCCTGCGGCAAGCTCTCGGGATCCGTTGGGGCGAACACCACCGGCTGTTCCGGTTGCTCGAACCGCCGGCGTCGCCGTGGATGTATGTGTGGCTCGTCCTGGCGACCGTGTTGTGCGTCGCGACGCCGATCAAGATCTGGAACAACGCACGCATCGAGCATCGGCTGCAGGAGCAGGAGAAGCTGCTGCTCGCCGCGAAGATCGACGCGCTGGCGAATCAGATCAGCCCCCACTTCCTCTTCAACACGCTGACGTCGATTTCGTCGCTCATCCGGACGCAGCCGGAAACCGCGCGCATGCTGATCACGAAGCTGTCTGGCCTGCTGCGGCGTCTGATGCGCAGCACGGATCATTTCGTCACGCTGCGCGAGGAGCTCGAGTCGGTCTACGAGTACCTCGACATCGAAGTCGTCCGGTTCGGACCGCAGCTGATCGTGGACAAGCAGATCAGCCCCGACACGCTCGACGTGATCGTACCGAGCATGCTGCTCCAGCCGCTCGTCGAGAACTCGATCAAGCACGGGCTGGCAAGCAAGGTCGGCGGCGGCCGCATCACGATCAGGACGACGCTCAGCGACGGCCACGCCGTGATTGAGGTTCTCGACGACGGCCTTGGGATGACCGAGGAGCGGCTCGAACAAGCGCTCGGCGACGGCATCGGCCTGAGCAACGTCAACGAACGGCTGCGGACGATCTACGGCGAGCGGTTCTTCCTGAAACTCACGAGCGTGCCGGGGCGTGGCACGTGCGCGCGCATCGAGATTCCCGAGATGGCGCTGCCCGAGCGGGTCACGGCGTGAGCGCGGACCTGCGCGCGGTGGTTGCCGACGACGAGCAGCTGGCGCGTGAAGAGCTCGGCTACCTGCTGGGCCAGGTCGGCGGCGTGAGCGTCATCGGCCAGGCCGTCAACGGCGTCGAAGCGCTGGCGACGATCGAACAACTGCAGCCGGACGTGGTGTTTCTCGATGTGCAGATGCCGGGCCTGACGGGCTTCGAAGTCGCGCGCCGGATGCTGCACACCCGCAGCCCGTCGCACATCATCTTCGTCACGGCGTACGACCAGCACGCCATTGAAGCGTTCGAGGTCAACGCCGTGGACTACCTGCTGAAGCCCGTCGATCCGGCGCGGCTCCGGCTGGCGGTGGATCGCGCGCGGCGCCGCATCGCCAGCGATCGCGCGCCGGATCAGACCGGCAGCGCGCCCGGGCTGAATCAAGCCGAGCTGGAGAAGCTCATCGAGCTCGTCAGCCAGCGGCAAAGCCGGCGCGAGCGCCTCGCCGTCAAGGTTGGCGAACGCTTCCTGCTCGTCCAGGCCGAAGAGATTATTTATGCGTCGCTGGCCGACGAAGGGATTACGGTGGTGACCGGCCAGTTGCGGGGCACGTCCAACTACCGTACGCTCGACGAGTTACAGGACCGGCTCGACCCCGGCGTCTTCTGGCGCGTGCACCGGTCGCACCTGGTGAACATCAACAAGATCAAGGAGATCGTCCCTTGGTTCAGTCGCAATTTCCTGCTCCGGATGAAGGACGACAAGTCGACGGAGATCCCGGTGAGCCGCACCCAGACGCGCCGGCTCCGCGAGTACCTGAAGTTGTAACCGCCGACGTGGCGGACCCGGCGGGTCCGAAAGGACCCGCCCTACGTGACGCTGCGCTGCAGATGACGCTCGACATCGAGCCGCCCGCGCCGGCGGCGCCGTCAGCAATGACGGCGCTGCAGACCGTCCCGATCGATCTGCGGCTGACGAGCCCGGGCTTCCGGCGCGCGCAGGTCAAGGAAGAGTTCGTCGCGTGGGTGAAGACGCTGATGTCCGCCGCGGTGTACGCGGTGCTCATCGTCACCTTCGGCTTCCAGGTGGCGCGCGTCGAGGGCCAGAGTATGGCGCCGACGCTCGAAGATCAGGATCGGCTCATCGTCAACAAGCTGGTGTACCGCATCGGCGAGCCGCGGCGCGGCGACATCGTGATGCTCTACTACCCGCTCAACCCCGACAAGTCGTTCGTCAAGCGCGTCATCGCCGAGGAAGGCGACACCGTCCGCATCGTCGATGGTCTCGTGTACGTGAACGACATCCCGCTCAAGGACGACTACGTCCCGTCAGAGTTCCGCAGCCACGACGACTGGGGTCCGCAGGTGATTCCCGAGGGCTACTACTTCGTGATGGGCGACCACCGCAACAACAGCTCCGACAGCCGCCACTGGGGCATGGTGCCGAAGAAGTACATCATCGGGAAAGTGCAACTTCGCTGGTGGCCAGTCCCGACCGCGCGCGTCTTCTAGTCATGGCGGCGGCGGGAGGCGGGGACGGACGGGCGAGCACTATCAAAATAGTAGTCACTGCGTTTTTCCTGTCAAGCGGCGTATACTGCGGGCGTGCCGAAGCAGTACGGCCAGGGCTGCCCCGTCGCGCGGTCGCTCGAA
The DNA here is from genome assembly GCA_016195265.1 of Acidobacteriota bacterium. GTDB lineage: Bacteria > Acidobacteriota > Vicinamibacteria > Vicinamibacterales > CAVVIG01 > SRVP-36. The sequence goes on from JACPZW010000032.1 coordinate 54,876, forward strand.
TTCCTCGGCGAGCGCTGGACGCTCCTCATCGTGCGTGACCTGCTCGCGGGCCCGCGCAAGTTCCAGGACCTGCAGGCGTCGCTGACCGGCGTCGCGCCGACCGTGCTCTCCCACCGCCTCAAGATTCTCGAAACGCGCGGGATCGTCCGCCGCGGCTGGTATTCCGATCACCCGCCGCGCGCCGAGTACGCGCTCACCGAGCGCGGCCAGGATTTGAAGGCCACCGTGCGCGCGCTGGCGATCTGGGGCGCGCGGCACGCCCGTGGCGAGTCGGTCCTCGTGCACGACGCCTGCGACAGCCCGATCGACATCGCGTACTTCTGCCCGTCGTGCGACACGACGATCGCCTCGTCCGACGTGCGGCGGCGTCCCGTGGCGCGCCGCGGACCCGCGCGCGCCCGCGCCGCGCGCGGCCACACGGCCCGCACGCGCACCCGCACCCGATAAGCTACACGCGTGGCTACCGCCCCGCCCCTGCCGCGCTACGCTGCCGTCTCGCGCGTCCTGGTGCGCGTGCTCGTGCTGAATCTCGCCGTCGCGCTGGCCAAGATCGCGTTCGGCTACGCCAGCGGCGCCATCAGCGTGCTGTCCGACGGCTTCCATTCACTGACCGACGCGGCCTCGAACGTCGTTGGAATCGTCGGCGTGCGCGCGGCGGACCGGCCGCCCGACGCGGACCATCCGTACGGCCACCGCAAGTACGAGACCGTCGCGGCCGCCGCGGTGACGGTGTTCCTGCTGCTGGTCGTCGTCGAGGTGCTCCGCAACGCCTTCAACCACCTGACGGGCCGCGCCGAAGCGCACGAGATCTCGCTCGCGAGCTTCGCCGTGATGCTCGTGACCGTCGCCGTGAACCTCGTCGTCATCGCCTACGAATCGCGCGAAGCCGAACGGCTCAACAGCGAAGTGCTGCTGGCCGATGCCATGCAGACGCGCGGCGACGTCTGGTCGTCGATGACCGTCATCGCCGCACTCGTCGGCGCGCGGTCCGGCGTGCCGATCCTCGATCCGCTCGCGGCTCTCGTCGTCGCGGGCTTCATCGGGTACGCGGGCTATCAGATCGCGCGCGCCACGACCGGCATCCTCAGCGATCGCATCGTGATTTCGGACGTGGATCTCGAGCGGGTCGTGATGAGCGTGCCGGGCGTGCTCGGGTGCCACCACATTCGCACGCGCGGCGCGGCCGATCACGTGTTCCTGGACTTGCACGTCTGGCTGCCCGCGGCCATGCCGCTGACCGACGCGCACGATCTGTCGCACGTCGTGAAGGACAAGTTGATGGCGCGCTACCCGCAGATCGCGGACGCAATCATTCACATCGAGCCGCCTCCGCCGGGCGCAACGGGACCCGGCTTCGGCGAGCCAGGGCCGCCGCCGGGGAAGCTATGAGATTTCAGATTTAAGAATTCAGATTTCAGATTGAACGATCGCACGCCGCCAGCCATTGCATCGGTCAATCTGCATTCTGAATTCAATCTGAATTCAATCTGAATTCTGAACTCTGAAATCTGAACTCTCACCTCTTGACGATCTTTATCTCAAACAACTTCGGCCACAGCTTGCCGGTAATGAAAAGACGATCGCCGGTAGCGTCGTAGGCAATGCCGTTCAGCACGTCGGTGGACGCGCGTTCGTCGGGCGTCAGCAGCCCGCGCAGATCGATGTAGCCGGTCACGCGACCCGTCGCCGGGGCGATGCGCGCGACGTAGTCGGTGGTCCAGACGTTCGCAAGAATCTCGCCCTTCACGTACTCGAGCTCGTTCAGATTCCTCAGCGGCGCGCCGGCCGCGGTCACTTTGATCCGGCGCTTCTCGGCGAACGTCACCGGATCGAGGACGCGCAGCTCGTCGGTGCCGTCGCTCATGATCACGCTTGTCCCGTCGTGCGTGAGGCCCCAGCCCTCGCCGGCATAGGAAAAGCGCTTCTTCGGCTGAAACGTCGCGCGGTCGTAGACGAACGCGACATGCGACCGCCAGGTGAGCTCGATGAGATCGGACTTGAAGACGACGATGCCCTCGCCGAAGTAGTCGGCCGCCACGTCGCGCTTCTGCAGCACCTTGCCGGACGCGAGATCGACCTTCCGAATCGTCGACTTCCCGTTCAACCCGGTGCCTTCGTACAGCACGCCGTCGACATACTGCAGGCCCTGCGTGAACGCGCCGGGATCGTGCGGATAGACGTGCTGTATCGCGTAGCCGTACATCGGCACGGTGCCCGTGGGGCCGGCCGACTGCGCCCATGGCGCGAATCCCGCTGCGCGAACAAAACCAATCGTCATGATAAACGCGGCCGCGGTGATTCTACCCACAGAGCCTCCCGCGGAGTTCAAATTAGGAATTAGGAATTAGGAATTAGGAATTGGGAATTGGAAATCAAGAATTCAAACTCTCTTCCATTCTTAATTCTCAATTCTCAATTCAGTACCCTGCTTCCTTGACACCGGCCGGTGGCGAGGTCTGCGCGCGGCGGCGAATCGCCGACACGCGAATCCCGAAAGGCGCCGCGAGCTTCACGATCTCCAGACCGATCGATCCGAGGCCGACGATGCCCATCCGCAGGCCGTCGAGAGCGCGGACGCCGGAGGCGGGGCCCGCGAGCTCGTCCTGCGCCCAGCGGTGCGCGATCTGCGCGCGCACGGCGACCGGCAAGCGTCGCGCGAGCGCGATGGTGACGCCGATTACGTGCTCGGCAATCGAGCGCGCCCGGATCCCGCGCGCGCTCGTGATCAAGACGGCGCTCGCGCGGAGTTCGGGAAACATCAAGCTGCCGACGCCGACGGCCGGGCTTTGAACCCAGCGCAGACGCGTCGCTGCCGCGAAGACACCGCGGTCGATGAACGGCGTGAACGCGACGTCCGCGTCCGGCAGAAGACGGCGGAGGGCGTCGCGATCCCAGGCGTCGAGAAACGTGTGGTGAGGAAAGTCGCGGCGCAGCCGGTCCACGAAGTGCCGCGGCAGCACCCAGGCCGCCGCCGGACTAATGACGCCAATGAGAATGTTCACGGCGATAGGTCCCGGACCTTCCGCCGCTCTTGAACATCAGCCTGATGTTGCCGATGACCATGGCCTTGTCCACCGCCTTTACCATGTCGTAGATCGTCAGCGCGGCGACCGCGACGGCGGTGAGCGCTTCCATCTCGACGCCGGTTTGCGCGGTGGTGCGCACGCGGGCTTCGATCTCGTAGCCGCGTGGCCGGGGCGTCAGCTCGACGGTGACGCTCGAGAGCGGCAGCGGGTGGCAGAGCGGGATGAGCGCCGAAGTCTGCTTGGCGGCGAGGATGCCGGCCAGACGCGCGGTCTGCAGCGGGTCGCCCTTCTTGATGGCGCCGCGGCGGATGAGACCCAGCGCTTCGCGCGACATCGTGATCGTCCCGCGCGCCACGGCCTCGCGCGAGGTGACCGGCTTGTCGCCGACGTCCACCATCTTCACGCGCCCGCGCGCATCGACGTGGGACAGCTCTGCCCTTCCTGCCCCTCCAGCCCTTCCTGGCCCTCCCGCCCGCTTACGTCTCTTCGCCATCGCCTTGCGCCAGGAAGAACGACAGGCTCTCCAGCGAGACCGTGAGGTCCACGCTCTTCAGCTTCATGTCGGGCGGCACCTCGAGCGTGCCGGGTGAGAAGTTCAGGACGGCCTTGATGCCCGCGGCCGCCACGAGATTGAGGACATGTTGCGCGGACGGCGCGGGCACGGCGATGACGGCGATGCGAATGCCTTCGCGCTTCGAGATTTTCCGCAGATCGTGGATGTCGTAGATGGGCACGCCGCCGCGCGACTCCTGTCCCACTTTCTCGCGCAGGTTGTCGAAGAGCGCCGAGATCTCGAAGCCCTCCTGGCGGAAGCCGGGATAGTCCGCCAGCGCGAGGCCGAGGTTGCCGGCGCCCATGATCGCGACGCGCAGCTTTTTGTCCAGACCGAGAATCTGGCGCAGGTGGCGCTTGAGGTCGCGGACGTAGTAGCCGACGCCGCGTACCCCGAATTCGCCGAAGTACGCCAGGTCCTTCCGGATCTGCGCCGCGTTGAGATGGAACTGCTCGGCGAGCGCCTGCGACGAGATCGTCCGCGTGCCCGCGCTCTCGAGCACGTTGAGGCAGCGGAGGTAGAGCGACAGACGGTTGGTGGTGAGTTCCGAAACCTGGTCCGCGCTCTGCTTGCTGCCCGGTGTGCGGGCAGTGCCTTTGTTCGAGGGTTTCACAAGCCGAAGCGGATTGTAGCAAATAAAGTGCGCTAATATCCCGCGTCATGGCCATCACCGACCGGAAGTCGTCCGGATTCCAGCCCTACGTGTCCGCCTCGCAGTCACCGGCCGAATTCACGCTGAAGGCCATCATCATCGGCGCTCTGTTCGGGCTCCTCTTCGGCGCCTCAACCGTCTACCTCGGGCTGCGCGCCGGGCTGACCGTCAGCGCGTCCATCCCGATAGCCGTCCTGGCAATCTCGGTCCTCAAGAAACTCGGCGGTTCGACGATCCTCGAGAACAACATCGTCCAGACGATCGGATCGGCCGGCGAGTCCGTCGCCGGCGGCGTGGTGTTCACGATCCCCGCGCTGATCTTTCTGACGCCGGACGGCCCGGCCTACTTCAACTACTACCAGATCTCGATGCTCGCCTTCGCCGGCGGCATCCTCGGCGTATTAATGATGGTCCCGCTGCGTCGCGCCCTCATCGTCAAGGAGCACGGCGTGCTGCCGTACCCCGAAGGCGCCGCGTGCGCCGACGTCCTGATCGCGGGCGAGCGCGGCGGCAAGCTGGCGACCATGGTGTTCGGCGGCCTGGGCGTCGGCGCGCTGTGGAAGTCGCTCTCGTGGGTCTTCAATCTGTTCCTGACGGAGCTGGACTACTCGACGCCGCGCGGCAGCCAGTTTCCCAACGCCACGCTGAACGTGGACATCTCGCCCGAGTACATGGGCGTCGGCTACGTGATCGGCCCGCGCATAGCGGGGACGATGTTCGCCGGCGGCGTGCTGTCGTGGCTGGTCCTGCTGCCGCTGCTCTCGATTCTCGGCGCCTACATCAACGTGCCGTTTCCACCAATCCATCCCAACTACGCGAACAATCCGGCGACCGGTCTGCCGTTCAAGATCTCCGAGATGTCCGCGCCGCAGCTGTGGAGCGCCTATATCCGCTACATCGGCGCGGGCGCGGTTCTGGCCGCCGGCCTCATCACGCTGGGCCGCACGCTGCCGACGATCATCGCGTCCGCGCGTGAAGGCCTCAAGGGATTCGGCGCGGGCGCGGGCGCGGACACGGCCATCCGGACCGAGCGCGACCTGCCGACGATCTTCGTCCTCGGCGGGTCGTTCCTGCTCGCGATTTTCCTCGCGGTCGCGCCGAAGATGCCGATGCAAGGCAACTGGCTGGCGGCGATCCTCGTGATCATCTTCGGCTTTCTCTTCGTGACGGTCTCGTCCCGCATCACCGGGCTGATCGGCACCTCGTCGAATCCGATCTCCGGCATGACGATCGCGACGTTGATTCTGACGTGCCTGATGTTCGTCGCGCTCGGCTGGACCGGGAACGCGTACGGGCCTATCGCGCTCTGCGTCGGCGCCGTCGTCTGCATCGCGGCGGCGAACGCGGGCGGCACATCGCAGGATCTGAAGACGGGGTATCTCGTCGGCGCGACGCCGTACTACCAGCAGATCGGCCTCGTCATCGGCGTCGTGACGTCGGCGACCGTCATCGGCATGACGACGCTGTATCTCCATCGCGTGTTCGGCATCGGCACGCCGGCGATTCCGGCGCCGCAGGCCACGCTGATGGCGACCATCATCAAAGGGCTGCTCAATCAGAACCTGCCGTGGGGCCTCGTGCTGGTCGGCGTGTTCATCTCGGTCACGCTCGAACTGTGCGGCATCCGGTCGCTGTCGTTTGCCGTCGGATCGTACCTGCCGATCGCAACCACGGCGCCGATTTTCGCGGGCGGGCTCGTGCGCGCATACGTCGAACGGAAGACCGGAGCGCTGCAGGAATCCGAAGTCGGGGCCGGCACGCTGTTCAGTTCGGGCTTGATCGCGGGCGGCTCGCTCTGCGGAATCCTGTACGCGATCCTGGTGGGCACCGGCAACATCGCGGCGCCGCAAGCCATCGGGAACGCGCTGGCATTCCTCCACGACGGCACCTCGGGCTATATCTTCAGCGCGCTGCTCTTCCTCGCGCTGGCCGGCATCCTCGCGCGGCAGGCCCAGAAGAAGGTAATGTAGCGCCGGGGAATGTTCAGACGCGCCTTCCTGCTCACGCTGGTCATCGTCAGTGCTGCGTCGGCCCAGCCCGCGGGCCGGCGTTCGACGAATCTCGCCGCGATTCTCGCCTATCCCGGGTTCTACTTCGGCCGCGCGCTGCTCGTCGTCGGCACGGTCTCCGAAAACAACGGCGGGTTTCGCGTGTCGGACGACGAGGAATCGATACCCCTGCTCTTCAAGGGCAACCCGCCGGCCGGACTGGACGAGATTCGCGGCGAGTTCTGGGACCTCGGCCGCATGAAGCCCGACGACATCCGACTCAACACGTACGATCTGCGCCGCGTGTTTCACCTCGACCCTGACGCCGCCTGGCCCCGGCCCGGCGAGGTGACGGCTTTCGTCGCCACGTCGGTCACCGGCGCAACGCTGCCGCAGGCGCCGTCGATTCGCGCGATCGTGCTGCTTCCGTTCCGCTATATCGATCAAAAGGTGACAATCACCGGCCAGTTCTCCGGGCGTAACCTGCTCGGCGATCTGCCGGCCGCGCCGGGGAAGAGCCGCTACGATTTCGTCCTGCGGTCAGCGGACGCCGCGATCTGGGTGATCAACATGCGTCCCCGGCTGAAGGACGCGAACGGCAAGGACACCGAGCTCGGACTGGACGCGCGCATCGACACCGGCCGGTGGCTCGAAGTGCGCGGAACGATCCAGCGCGCGCGCGGTCTCCAGTGGCTGGACGCGGATGCCGGGAGCCTGAAATTCTCGAAACCGCCAACCGAGACGACGACGGAGGAAGAACCGGTCCGCGTGCCGGCGGGCCCGCCGCCCGAGGTGATCTTCAGCGCGCCGACCGAGGACGAAACCGACGTCACGCTGAACACGACGGTGCGGATTCAGTTCTCGCGCGACCTTGATCAAAAAACGCTGAAGGACCACATCAAGCCGCACTACCTGCAGCCGCAGAGCCTCGAACGCGGCGAGCCCGACACGCCGGCAGTGGACTTCACGTTTCAGTACGTTCCGGCCACGCGCGTCATCGAGCTGAAGTTTACTAAGCCGCTCGAGCGGTTCCGGACGCTGAAGGTGGATCTGGTCGAGGGGATTCTGGGGACCGACGGTCAGCCGCTGAAGCCGTGGACGCTGACGTTCGCGCTGGGCGGATCGTGATGCCGGGTCCAAAAGGACCCGGCCTACACATCGTGCCGACGCCGGGTCCAAAAGTACGTGGGGCGGGTCCTTTTGGACCCGCCTGATTATTCGTACGTAGGGCGGGTCCTTTCGGACCCGCCTGATTATTCGTACGTAGGGCGGGTCCTTTCGGACCCACCTGATCACGGGACGACGCGAAACGCGGACAGCATCCGCGTATTCCCTTCCGACAATTCGATCACGTAGTCGCCCGGCGCGAGCGGCGCCAGCACAACCTCGCCGGTCCGCCAGCGTGAGCCGTCCGTATCGTCGCGCAGCGCCGCGGTGACGGGCACGGCGAGCAGTTTGCCCGTCCGATCGAGCAGACGCGCGCCCGCCGCCGTCGTCGACAGCGTCGGGATTTCGACGCGCACGCGCTCGCTGCGCCGGAAGCGCAGGTCCGCCGTCGGCACGTCCTTGTTCCCCGTCGTCTGCCCCCGCCGCATGAAGATCGCGCCGCTCGACGTGGACGCCGCCGGCGCGGGAATGCGCAGGATGTCGCGCACCGGCACCGTCGTCGCCGTGTCGCCTGAACGGGCGCCCGCGCGCACGACGTAGTCGCCGCTCGTCAGCGCAGGTGACGGCGACAGCGCGACGCGGAAGCTGCGGCTGCCCCGTGGTATCTCGACGCGCGCCGTCGCGAGCGTGGCGCCGGCCGTGTCCGTAATCATGACGGTCGCGTCCGCGCCTTCCCGCCATTTCGCAAGCAGCGCCACGTCGCCGCCAAGTTCGCCTTCCACCCAGAGCGTGGCCGAGGGCGTCGCGCCTGTCTTCCATCCAGCCGCGACCTGCACGCGCAGCGGCTCGTCGCGCATGTAGCCGGCCAGCGGCGCGATCGCCGATCCGACGGCGGCGGTCTCGGCGTTCGCCACCGCCGGCGTCGTAGCAGCATCCCGCGTCGCTGCGGCAGCCGTCGCGGCGCCCGGCGTCGCCGCCAGGTAGCCGCGCCGCGCCCGCACGGAAATTCCCGGACGCTTGACCCGGACTGTCAGCGCGTGAAACTTGCCGTCGAGCCTGCCGTTCGAGTAGAAGCCCATCAAGTAGTACGAGCTGAGATCGTCGACGATGCGCTTGAAGCCGCGGGCGAGGTCGTTGGAATTCACCATCGCGAGGCCGTCGGTGTTCTCGGCGAGCGTACGCAACGACGTTTCCCGCTGACGCAGCATGGCCAGATCAACGGCGAGCGGCGCCGGCGCCGAGATTGGGGTGTCGAACACCGGGAGCCCGCGCGGATCGATGGGATAGAACGACGCATTGGCGCGGTTCGCCTCGTCCAGCAGGCGACGATAATCCTGCTCATCGTCGAGGGCGGCCAGGTTGAGCCGGTCGCGGTCGCAATCGGATGCCGGTGGCGCGCCGGGAAAGTTCCGATCCCCAATCGCGGGTTTGCCCGTGGCGGGATTGATGGCGATTGACGGCGGCGCGGACCGCTTGGCATCGGCCAGCGGCTGGCTCGGGCGGTACAAAAGCCAGCCTTCGGTGATCGTCAGGATCGCCTTCCGCTCTTCGCGCGCGCCGCGCAGGTACGTCACGAGATCGTCGAGCGCGTCGAGCGCGTGCTTTTCGCGGCGGCGCGCGATCATTTCGTCGGCAATGCCCGGCTCGCGGATGTAACAGATCTGGTAGTCCTTCTCGACCGGGTCTTCCGGCACGAGCTTGTCCCGATCGCCCCACGTCCAGTGCCGCGCCAGGAATCCTTCGATGGTCGTGCTGCGGCGCGCGAACGTCACGTCCAGCGCCGACATCTCCGGCGTCATCACGCCGACGAGGTCGTTCTCGCCGATGAGCCGGTTCAGCGTGTCGATGAGCGGCTGGCGGATGTTGTGGGATCCGAAGACGTCCACGTGGCCGGTATCCAGAAAGATCACGAAGACCCGCGCGCGCGGATCCGTCATCTGCGCGCGTGACTGCGCCACCGAGTTCGGCTCGCGGCGCAGTTCCTGCGGCAGGTTGCCGCGGATCATCACGTGCTCGAACTGCTCGATCTTCTGGGGTATGCCGTTTTCGAGGACGTCGAAATCGGCCTGGGTGAGATCCGTCACGGGCGCGCCGTCTTTCGTCGGGTACGCGTCGACGCGGACGTAGTTGGCTTCGGTACGGAAGGTCGGCTGCTGCGCGGGCGTCTGGGCGAGCGCGACGATCCCGAGCACCACGGCGACGACGAGCCCTGCGCGCCGCGCCCTCAGCCCTTTCATGCGGAACTCCCGGTGAATCGCTGGCGGGTCAGTCTACCACCGGGCCTTCGGCCAGGAGGGCGGTAATTCGGGCGCGGGTCTCTTCGATGATTGCATTGCGCTCTTCGAGGCGCACGCCGATCGTTTCGATCGGATCGCCGATGCGGATGCTGACCGTCACCGGCCTGGCGATCCAGCTGCCCTTCCGCATCGAGTCGCGGCCGCCCTGGACGGCCACCGGCACGATCGGCGCCTGCGCCTTGATCGCCATGATGAAGCCGCCCTTCTTGAACGGCAGTAAGTCGGCGGTCCGGCTGCGCGTGCCCTCGGGAAAAATCAGGAACGAGTTGCCGGCGCGGATCGACTGCGCGCCGGCTTCGATCGACCGCATCGCAGCTTCCTTGTTGCGTCGATCGACCGGAATGAACCCGCCGTACCGGAATGCGCGCGCGAGCACCGGGATCCGTTCGATCTCGGCCTTGTAGAGGATGTGCATCATCGGATGCACCGCGTCGAACAGCACGGGCGGATCCACGTTGCTTTGATGGTTGGCGCAGTACACCGCGGCGCGATCCCTGGGGACGTGCTCGGCGCCGGCGACGCGATAGCGAATGCCGCTCAGCACGAGGCCCAGGCGCACGCCAATGTGGCCGAGCACGTACAGGTGGCGCTTGGCCCCGAACAGCGCCGCGATCAGCATCCCGGGCGGCGCGACGATCAGCACGTAGAGGGAAACGGCGACGTAGGTGGCAAGCGACCGGGCGGCGGCGATGATCACGCGCGGCGATGATAAACGAAAACGCCCGCCGGCTGGAGCCGACGGGCGTTCTCGGGTGCGTGGTGCGGAAGTGCGAGGTGTGGCGTGCTACGACGCGCGGGCCGCGCGGCGCGGCGCCGCGGCCGCCGGCCCCACGGCGCGCGGCGCCGCCTTGGCGACCTTCGCGCGAGCCGTCGTCCGGGCCTTCGCGCTGAAGCAGCGCTCGAGCGCACCGTCGACGCGGCCCTCGATCGCCGCGGCCGTTTCGCGCATCACTTCGGACACTTCCGAGATGATCAGGAACTTGGCGCGATCGAGCATGCGCTTCTCGCGGAACGACAGGCTCTTGGACTTCGCCAGAAACGTCAGGCTCTTGAGCACGTCGGCGACTTCATAGATCGAGCCGCTGCGCATCTTGTCTGAGTTGTCCTTGAAGCGGCCCTTCCAGTTCTGGTGGTTGTCGATCTTGCCGTCGCCCAGCAGGTTGAACAGCCGCTCGACCTCTTCGTCGCTGATCGCGCGTCGCAGCCCGACGCCGTCCACGTTGGTCAGCGGCACGAGCACCGTTGTGTCGTTGGCGACGATCCGGAGGTGATAGAAACCGCAGGTGGTACCGAGGATTGTCTTGTCTTCGATCCGCTCCACGATCCCGAGACCATGATTCGGGTAAATGACCTTGTCGCCAACCTGAAACGTCACGGTTCCCCCTGTTAGGAAGCGCTATATGGAAGGCCGAAGTCGCTTTAGCAGTCTTACCAGTATAGCCGAGTACTAAACCTGGATCAACGATAAATGGCCGAAAAATCAGGGCTTTCGCGTATTTTCGCCATTCGTCACTGTACGACCTTAAGTACAAGTCACCACCGAGGTTGCGTACGTGCGCGTGCCAGGCGCGAGGCGGGACGCGCGAAAGCAGACGCTATACTGTGATGCTTACACCACGCTTCAGGGCCGGAGTGGTGAAACTGGCAGACGCGCGGGACTCAAAATCCCGTGGGGTTTACGCCCCGTGAGGGTTCGATTCCCTCCTCCGGCACCACCCAACCTGTTCTACCCCTGCATCCTCTCGATCGGACGGATCGCCGTCTCCACAATATCTCCACGCGCGAACAGGGGGGCCGGCTGGTCGAGCGGCGCGATCGCAACATCCACGGCGACCGAGCTGAGATGCATGTAGCGCTGCGTCGTCGCCAGATCCTGATGCCCAGCCAACTCCTGAATCTGCATCGCGGAGGCTGTTAGTCCAAAAGATCAGCCGACCTCGGACCCAGTAGGCCGGTGATCACAATACCGATTCGGCCACGTACTACCAATTGTTGTCGCCGCGAAACCGCTCGGTGACCCACGCGTGGGTTCGACGCGGTTTGCGCGCGCCCTCTGTCGCAGGTTCGAGGACCCGCCGAAGATCATCCACTGAGTCGATGTCGTACCAGGAAGGAAGTAACGTGACAGACAGCCCGTGCGCCTCCGCTGCGGAAAGGGTCTCTGCCCGGACATCGGCACTGCTCCACGGGATTCCATGAAAGATCTCAGGATGGTTCATCCGAAGACCAATCAGGTAGTACCCACCGTCCATGGCAGGGCCGAGAGCAAGCGGATCGGCCTGCCGCCTGAGCACAGCGATGCCGCGTTTCATGTAGTCAACGGGCAACGTCGGTAGATCCGATCCGATGATCGTCACCGCCGAGTAGCCTAAGGCGAAGAGGTCGGCGAACGCGTGCTCCAGCCGTTCGCCGAGGTCCACGCCACGCTGGGCCACCAGGCGGAACTCGCTCCCGGCAAGCTCCGCGATCTCGTCGCCCCCCGTTTCGGGGGTGAAGACCAGCACACGCTCGGCGCCGGGCACCTGCTGCACGAGATCCAGCGTATCAAGCAGAATGGCGCGACGCAGCTCCGTTCCGTCGTCGAGGCCAAACGCCTTCAGCAATCGTGTCTTGCCGCGCGCGTCTGACGGCGCTCGTGCCATCACGGCCAAAGCGACTCGATCACTCATCAATCGTCCCAGGTTCCCGGTCTGATCCGCCACGGGCTGTCGAACCGGGAGAAGTCCGATAGCGTTGCGCCAGCCACTCAGGAGATACACCGAGAAAGAAGAGAAAGACCAGCAGCATGTTCTCCGAACTACGACGAACCCATCCGTCGGCCTCCCAACGGCGCGCCGACGTCACGGCCGAAAGCGGCGAATGGTGCAAACGACCCGCTCGGCGCAGGCGTCGCACCAAGTCGACATCCTCCATCACCGGGAGCTCGCGATATCCGCCGAGCGCGACAAACACATCGCGCAGCGCGAAGAGCGCCTGATCGCCGTACGGCAAGCCGAACCAGCGTACGCGAACCGCGACACCTCGCTCGATCACCCGGGCCCAACGACTCCCGGAGTCGAGCTGGAATCTGAAACTTCCGCCAACCGACGGGCCTTGCGCGATCTTCTGGAGCTCCTCCAGCCACTCCGCGGGAAGCCGCGTATCAGCGTGAAGGAACAGCAGCCAGTTGCCGGTCGCGCCCGATGCGCCGACGTTCATCTGACGGCCGCGGCCTGGGGGCGATTCGATCCAACGCACCCACGGTGCGTTACGTTGAAGTTCCTCTATCGCCGGTGTGTGCGCTCCTCCGTTGACGACGATGATCTCCACGCTCGCGTGGTGGCCGATCGATGCGAACGCCCGCTCCAGGCACTTCGTATCGCCGAGGACCGGAATGATCACGGACACGAAAGGCACGCGGCTATCGTCCATCACCCGGGGATTCAAGCACGAGACGGGGCAGCCGGCGCAAGATGCTCAATGGCGACAATAACTGCACGCGGTGTACTGAGCCGGGGCCGTCGACACCGTGGTCAGGTGTGCATGTTTCTGGAGCGAACCCCGGCGGAGCAACTCGCCAAGCACCGCACCGTAGGCCGCGTGCGCAGTGAGCACAGTCGCAGCGAAGTGCCATCCGAATTCACGACCGAAGAGTCCGACGCCCAGTGATTCGACGACGGGGCTGCCGAGGAAGCCGACGCCGACGGCGAGACCGTACGCGATCGCCAGGGCAATCGAGCGCCCGCCGGTCACCGCCAGAAAGATGATGCCGAACGCGGCGCCGTTCCAGAAATGGTAGGCGAAGCCGGCGACGTCGGACCAGGTCGACGGCCCGAGGGCAAACCGATCGAGCAGCAGCACACCCATCAACTGCGGCAGGTTACCAGGCATGAAACCGAGCCGGAACCCGGGGTATCGAACGGCCTCCAGCGCGAGCGTGGCCACCGCGCCCGCGGCCGCCCCGCGCGAAATCAACCACGCGAGATCCGGTTGCCTGCGTCGTGCAGCGAACCAGATCGCCAGCAGGCCGGCGATCGACGGCAGCAGCGCGACGAGCGCGAGATCGTGAAGCGACGCGATCCCGAGCTGCGCGACAGGAAAGGCCAAGGGTCCAACGGCTGCCAGCAGGATGATAAAAGCACGAATGAACATCACATTCTCCTGACCAGGACGACAGAAGCGACGGGACATACGCCCGCCGCTCCCCACTACGGACTACTGCGCCGCCATCGTCGCGAGCCCGCCGATCTTCTCGTCGAGCATCTGCGCGACCATCCCGATCTTCTCGTTCTTGAACTGCTCGAGCAGCGCCGACGGCTTGTCGTACTGCACGTAGGTCTTCCCGTCGGTGTCCGTGTACACGGCGATGCGCAGCGGCACGTAGAGGCCCACCGCGTGGTTCTGCTCGAACAGCTGCTTCCCGACCGTCGGATTGCCGATCAGAAACACCGTCGCCTTGAGGCTCAATCCCGTCATCGACAGCATCTTGCCCTGGTCGACCGTGGCCATCACCATCATGCCGTTCTTCGCGACGAGCGACTTGACCGCGTCGCTCACCTGTTCGAACGACTTGCTGGACGCCACCGTGACGAGCGTTCCGGCGCCGTCGGCCGCGTACGCCGGCACCGCGACCGCCGTGATCGCCAGCGCGAGCGCCAGCACGCCCACTCGAACCTGCCGCCATCTGTTGCTTTGCCGACTGTCGTTGCGGATGATAGACATCGTCTTCTGCTCTCCTGGTTGCACGCGCTGCGTGAATCGCAATCGCGTATTCGTAGGGTGAGTGCGATGGGCGAGTCGTTTGTTACGGCGTATGTTTCAGGGTGTGAGATTGACCACAGAAGCGACCGGCAACCTGATCGAG